>DJWX01000024.1:0-13219 GCA_002448285.1 Candidatus Ruminimicrobiellum ovillum
TTTGGATTTGATATTTATAGACGGTGAAACAAAGTTCAGAATAGGTTTGGAAAGTTATATATTAGATGATAAGTTGGGAATAAGACTCGGCGGCAGAGAAGAAGCATTTGATATCGGTTTCGGATATGAGTTCACATTCTTGAACGATTCAACATTAGCAATAGATTATGCGTTTGAGTTGCCGTTTGAAATAGAAGAGTCTTATGGTTCACACTTCCTCTCATTATCGTTTAGATTCTAAACGATAATGCTCCTCGTTATTGGGCGAAGCGAGTTTTATTTTTTTACTTATAATTTCGCATTTGCCTTTTTTATGTACCATCCGTTTCACTTCCATTTATGTACACCGCAGTCGGCAAATGCTTTATTCTAAGCAAAAACTTGAAAACTCTTAGAAAGCCAAGAACGACAAACAGCGAGATCCCGCATCGAGTGCGGGATGACAAAAAAAAACTAATTTAAAATATGTAAATCCTTAGCAAGAAACATTTTTATGACACTGCTTCGCAAATTTTATCTCCAAGGATAGAATTCTTCATCAATTTCTTTGGTACCGTCTTTTTTGGTGAGTGTGGGGACATTTGATTTCATTTCAAACTTTAAATAAAACTCAAAATATTCTTCTCTGAGCCTGAAACTTGCCCCTAAATTGAAACAATGCAAATCTCTGTATACTTTTAACTCCTGATCTCTTTTAGACCACTTATTTTCGGTATAGTGACTTGTTATTCTTATAAGATAATCAAGTCTCCATTTGGAATTTAACCAAAAACCTATACCTGAAACCAAATCAACTTCTTCCGGCCTTAATTGATAATAAAAAGCGGAAAGTTTAAAATAAAATCTTTCAAGCCTTCCGAACATAGAATCAAACTGTAAAGAATTGAATTTAAACGGATGCAAATCTTGTGTTTGTTTTAAATATAATGTTATTTTAGACGACGGAACATAGGTTAATTCCGTTATAAACGGATACCAATCTATGTAACCCAATCCTTCCAAATCTCTAAAATCGTAACCGGTAGTGTTTCTTACGGTTAAATTGGAATTTGTGTAAATATAATTATTAAACAAAATAGCATTTTGTTCCACACCTTTATCAAAAGAATCGGTATCTATATTTAATCTGTTAATATCGGACCTTACTTTCGCATTATACGATAAGTTCCAATCCATCCACCATGTAGGTCTGTATCTTGTATTTAAAGAGCCGTAATATCTTGTTGTAAAGTTTTTATCGTCATCTTCCGGGTTTATACTGTCGTAAAAAGTTCCGTTTACGCCTAAAGTAGGTTTAACGGTCATTTTTTTTGATATTCTGTAATCTTTTGTTATGTTGTAGTCGGCATAAGCGCTTATTCTTCTGTAATCGTAAGTAGCGGAAGAGTATTCCATTTCATAATTTGTTTTATTTTCGAAATTAAAAGTAAAGCTGCTGTATGCTCCTAAAGTTTTTGTAGGATATAAAGAATAATAAACCTGCGGTAATATTAAGTAAGAACCGTTCTGAATTTTATCCGTTATGGGATTATATATTTGATATAATTCCGACATTACTCTTAAATTCGATTTCCTGCCCTGCCTTGTAATTGAAGCATACGATCTTCTTTTGTTCAATACTCTGTCCCAATCGTCGAGCGAATATCTGTTATTGAAATAAGAATCACTAACAAATTCCGCATGAGATTGTATAGTCCACAAATCGTTTATCTTTTGCCAATAAGACGGTTTTATCATCCACCTTTGAGAATCTTCTTCTCTGTCTTGTGTTCCGTAAGCGTATAATGTTGCTTTTAGGTTATCTTTATCGTAATAGTTCGTTTCAAGCCCTATACCTTCGCCTTTTGTACCTAAATAATCCAATAAAAGTGCGGAATTCAATTTATCCGTAAATTTATACTTTAATTTAGCCTTTGCGGAAAGACCGCCGTCGTTAGTGTAACCCGGCTCTATTTCGTAACTGAATTTACTGTCTGAACCTGCTAAATTTCTGGTATATTTCGGAAAATAAAATACGGGAACTTTACCTACATAATAAGTTGCTTTGTAAATTGTTATTCTTTTATCTGCAACAAACACACCTTTTTTTGCAAAAGCATAGTGGTGGGGATTATCCAAATCGCAGTTGGAAAGTTTTACATTTTCTATTTCGTAAGTATCGGAAGAAACTTTTACCATCTTTTCTGCTTTAAAAAAAATTGATGACGATGTTCCGAAAGTATTTTCAAGGTCGCCTTGTTCTTTTGCCATATCGTATTGAACTTTGTCGGAAACGAGAAGATTCTTCTCTTCGGTAATTTCAACATTTCCTTCGGCGGTAAGATGCTGATCTTTTATTCTCATTTCAATATTATCGGCTTTTATTATTTTGCCTGTCCATTCAAGTTCTATGTTCCCCGAAGCTGTAATAACTTCGTCGTCTTGTTGGTATGTTAAAGAATCGGCTTTTATTGTCACTTCATAAGCACAATAAGCTTGTGAAGTAAAAATAAAAGATAAACATAATACGGATAATAAGAAGATTATTTTTTTACGAAGCATTTGTTAGTTTTTTACAAGCATTGCCGCACCTACAACACCGAGCTTACTTGTATATTTGGATACTATAATCCTGCAAGCTTTTGCAGCGGTTTTAAATGCTCTCTTTTTTATTTGTTCTTTAGCAGGTTTAATAATTAAGTCGCCCGCATTGCTTATCCCGCCGCATAAAACAATACAATCGGGATTAAAAAAGTCTATAATATCAGCTAACAATATTCCTAATTTTTCTCCGGCATTGTTCCAAACTTTTTTCGCAACAACATCGCCTTTTTCTGCCGCTTGAGACAAGAGTTTCGGAGTAATTTGTTCTATATCGTTATTTGCCAACTTCACTATATATTTAGATTTTTTTGTTTTAAGCAAATCTATTGTTTCTTTTACTATATGTCTTACACCGATATATGTTTCGGCACAGCCGTAATTTCCGCAATTACACTTTCTGCCGTCGGGAACAACCGTAATATGTCCTATTTCGCCCGCCGTTCCGCTGTTACCTCTGAAAAGTTTTTTGTTTATTATTATTCCGCCGCCTACACCTGTTCCCAATGTTACGCAAACCATATTGTCCGCTTTGGCTTTGACATCGAGCCAATAAGCACCTATTGCGGCAGTGTTGGCATCGTTATCCACAAAAACAGTTTTGCCCGTTAATTTTTCAATATCTTTTTTTAATTGAACTTTGTTCCATTTCGGAAGGTTAGGGGAAAATCTTACTATTCCCTGCTTAAAATCTATATCGCCGGCAATACCTATACCGATAGTTTTTACCTTGTTGTAGTTTTTAAATTTTTTAAATACTTCCACTATATTTTCAATGACCGATTTCGGACTTGCATTTATATCCGTATTAACGACGGCTTCTTCTATAACATTAGCTTTATCATCAACTATTGCTATCTTTATTAATGTTCCGCCCATATCTGCACCAAGATAATAATTAGTCATTTGTTTCCTCTATAAATTTTAGTATCGTTCCCGCTAAATAAAAGGAACCTAAACATATATAAACATCGTTATTTCTCATATTTTCAAAAAATTGTTTTACCGTATCGTAAGTATAAATTTCTTTTTTATCGATATATTTAGAAAATTCTTTTTTCAAAACATTAGTATCGGCGGCTCTGGAATTTTCCACTTTTAATAAACTTACATTACCGAAAACTTTCGATAACTTCTTTATTACCGCTTTAACATCTTTTTCCTGCATAACCGCAAAAACAAGTTTTGTACCTTTTTTATAAAAAGGGGATTTTTTATATAATGCAATAAAATTATCTATTGCCTGTATATTATGTGCCCCGTCGATAACAAAAGAATATTTTTTGCCGTCTGTCTTATATTTTCTGTAATCAAACCGTGCCGGCCATTTTATATTTTTACAAACTTTTTTTACGGTGCTAAACTTTATTTCAGGTAAATCTTTTTTCAGTATCTCGCAAACAGCTAAAGCTGTTGCCAAATTGTACACTTGCGAGTCGCCCAATAAAGAAAAACCTGTTACTAAATTTTTGTTTAAACCGCAATATCGTATTTCTTGAGCAATTTTATTCCAATTATAACTTATATGTTCGGCTTTAAAATCTTTATTGTAAACAAAAATTTTTGAATTTTTCTCTTTGGCAACTTTTTTTATTACTGCAAGAGCTTCTTTTTTTATATTACCGCATACTACGGGAACATCTTTTTTTATTATACCGGCTTTTTCAAAAGCTATTTTTTTTAATGTATTTCCCAAAATTTCGGTATGATCGAAATCTATACTTGTAATAACCGAAACTAAAGGGGTAACAATATTTGTAGCATCAAGCCGTCCTCCGAGTCCGGTTTCAAGCACCGCAATATCAACTTTGTTTTTAACGAAATATATAAAAGCAAGTGCCGTAATATATTCGAAATATGTAAGTTTATACTTTTTCGATATATTTGAGTATTTTTTGTCCAACGATTTCAGTTGGTTATCCGTTACAGGGAAAGAATTTATTTGTATTCTTTCGTTTATTTTAATAAGGTGGGGAGAAGTATATAATCCCGTTTTGTATCCCGAATTTATTAAAATTTCCGAAATTGTTTTTGCCGCAGAACCTTTACCGTTAGTTCCTGCAATATGTATATATTTTATTTTGTTGTAATCAACACCGATATCGGACAAGAATTTTTTTATTCTGTCCAACCCGAGCACCATTGTTTTATATTCTTTTCCTGATTCAACGGAAATCATTTTATTTTGCTTTAAATACAAAGAACTTTATTATTTTTATTATGGTATCTTTCAAATTTTTTCTTTCAACTACCATATCAACCATTCCGTGTTTTAACAAAAATTCGGATAATTGGAAACCTTTAGGTAATTGTTGCCTTATTGTTTGCTCTATAACTCTGGGACCTGCAAAACCTATTAATGCGTTCGGTTCCGCTATTATAACATCGCCGAGCATCGCAAAAGATGCGGCAACACCGCCGGTAGTAGGATCGGTTAACACTGAAATAAAAGGTAATCTTTTTTTGCTTAATTTAGCAAGTGCGGCAGAAGTTTTTGCCATTTGCATTAAAGAAATAATACCTTCCTGCATTCTTGCTCCGCCGGAAGCAGCCACCAAAATTACCGGCATTTTTTTCTCTATAGCTTTTTCTATAAGACGAACAATTTTTTCGCCTACCACAGAGCCCATACTTCCGCCCATATATTCAAAATCCATTACACCTATCGCAACCGGATATCCGCCCATTTTAGCTTCGCCGGTACGAATAGCATCTTTTGTTTTATAAGAATCTTTTTTTACTTTATATCCTGGAAAACCTATTACATCAACAGGTTTTAAATCCGCATTTATTTCTTTAAAAGAACCTTTATCGGTTAAATATTCTATTCTTTCTTTGGAATTTAATCTTAAATAATATCCGCATTTCGGACATACCATAAAGTTTTCTTCAAAATCTTTTTGAAAGATTATTTGTTCACACTTCTTACATTTTGTCCATAATCCTTCAGGTAATCCTTTTTTGTTACTGACAGATGTTACCATCATTTTTATTTACCTCAATAAGCTATGTTTTATTAAACAAATTAAATCTTAAATATTATACAATTTTTTTACTTAAATAGATACACAACCGCAGGCAAATTAAAATTATCGGCTTGAAACTTAAAAAAAAAGATATTAAACTATTATATTATTAAATAATATATATTATACAGTCAGGGAAAACATATGAAAAAAATACTAAGCATAGTTGTTTCTTTGTGTTTTATCAACTTAACAATAACCGATATTTATGCCGTTCTTTTGCCTGAAACCGCCGCCGTTGCCGTTAACGGTGCTGCCGTAGTTGCCGATTATCCCGTTCTTCCGGAAGATGTGGGTAAAATAGTTCAAGATATGTATGTTTTGGGTAACAGAACCGTAATAAATATTCAAGATTTACATTCCGATGAAAACACTCAAAAAAATATAATTTCAATATTGGAATTTCTTACGGATAACTACGATGTCAAAAACATATATTTTGAAGGTGCCATCGGCAATTTGGATTTTGCCTGGCTAAATTCCATAAAAGACAATTCTTTAAAGAAAACTATTGCCGAAAAACTTTTATCCGAAGGCAAAATTACCGGTGCGGAATACTTTGGATTGTTCAACGAAAAGCAAAATATTTCTTTTGTAGGTTTGGAAGAAGAAAAAATATATAAAGAAAATTTTGTTATTTTGGAAAAAATGTATGAAAACAGAAAACTGATAACCGAAAAGATAGAAAACATATCCGATATATTAAAAAGTGCGGGGGAAAAGGTATACAATTATAAACTTTCCGTTCTTAATGATTTAGTTGACGATTACAACAATAAAGAAATATCTCAGGCACAATATTATTCGTATTTATTTAAACTGTTAAAAATGAATTCGATTTCAACATCGGACTTTGTTACTGTTAACGAATTCTTAAATACGGAAAAAGTATTTTCCGATTTAAATTTAACAAAATTAGAAAAAGAAGTCTTACAAATCAATAACGAACTAAAGAAAAGTTTGCCTTACGAAAAATATTCAAAACTTCAAAAAACATTTACAAATTATCCGAATATGTATTATAACGAACTGGCAAAATATGTGTCGAACAACGATTTACAAAAAAAGTATGGTGAGTTTATAAAATTTACAAATTTCATAAAACAAAAAAATTCTCTGGATGTAATGAACCTTTTAAGGGAAGAAAAAAGCTTATCCGATACTTTATACGATAATATTGCAAAAACGGTTATTGAAAAAGATTTGGTGTTTTTAAACTCTTATACAAACTGGTTGCAGCTGTTTTTTACAAACAGGCTTCCTTCTTTAGAATATGAATATATAAAAAACAACTTTGACAGATATTGTATTTTACTTGAAAATTATGTTTCCAATACGGATATAACCGAAATAAAACAATGGTATAAAACCGTTGAAAAATTCTATTCCAACAACGAAAAAAGAAATTTTTCTTTTTTGGAAAGCATGTTGAAAAAGAGGATATCGGAAGAAGATTTTGTAAACAGTCTTGTAGTAAAAAACAGCGACAGAAAATCTTTTGAAGAAATATTGTATTCCGTAAAACAGCCTGTTGATATTATGATAACCGGCGGATATCACAGCCAAGGTTTAAAAAGTTTAATGGCAAAAATGAACATAAATTACGCCGTCATTATGCCGAATGTTCGCTTGGCAAACACAAAAAGCAGTGAAGAAAAGTTTTATAAAGATTATTTAAAACAATATTCCGTGCTTTCAAACACATACCAAAAATTCATACGAAGTTCCGTTATGAATACACAGTGGAACGATCCCGTAAAAGTTATAACGGGAACATTTTTTGATTATACCGTTTTGCAGGAACTTTCAAACAACTTAAAAAATCCCGAAGAAGTAACGGAAATTTTACAAATTATACAGCAACATTTTGCGGATATTTTAAAACAAAAAGGCATAAATATTAATGCAAAAGTAACAAATATAGAATCCGTAGGCGATAAATCTTTTGTAATAACCGTTTCCGAAAACAACAAAGAGAGATTTTTCTATATTTCGGAAGATGTTTCCGGAGAAATTAAAAACAAAAAAGATGTTCCGGCAATAGAAAGAGAAATTGAAACGGCAACCGAACAACCTAAAACAAAAACTTCAAAAAATAAATTATTGAAAAGACTTGCACGATTTATGACTTTTATTTTTGTTTTACCGTTAATGGTTGTTATGGGCGGAGGCGGAGGAATTGCTTTTTCTAAAGACGAGCGGGAATCTCAACCTAAAAAAGGGCTTACAAACAACGGTTCTCAAATAAAAGCAACCGATCCGGAACAAATTGAATATACGGATACCGTTATTGAAGAAAATGCAAATGTTTCTTTAAACGGTAAAATTAAATTGAATAATGTTTTTGTAGGTAACAACAATAAACTTTCTTTAAAGGCCGGTCAAAATACGGTTATAACGATTAAAGATGTAGATATGAGCACAATAGGTGAACTTGATATAACAATAGAAGATAACGGAGAATACGAAATCGTTTCAGAAGACGGCATAGTAAAAGTTTATAAAATATTACACACGGATTTTTCTTCTTCCGCAAAAAAAAGAGCCGAGCTTGTTTCCGTTATAAAAAAAGGAAATTTATTTTTGCCGAACGAAGCAAACTGGGACAGTCAAAATGAAGGTCCCGTTATAGTTTTTTACGGCAGATACGGTTCTTGGACAAGAGAAGAAGATATAGAAAAAAGAACGGAATTAATATATAAAGGTAAAGAAGTAATTTACATTAATGTATCCGATTATACTTCAATGAGCGGAGAATTAAACAAAAATCAATTAATCGGATTTTTAGAAAAAAACAACTTAAAAGAAAAAAATATTTGTATGGATCTTTCTTTAATAGAAGAACGATTTGCAAAACCGTTGGCTGCTTTAACCGACGTTTGGAGCGAACAAACAAAATCAACAACTTTTATAAATACGGAAGTCCCAATATCTTTGTTTGCGGCAAAATCCACTTTTTCGTTTAGCAGAGCAAACAAACATTTTTATTTGAATTCCGACGGAACATACAAAAGGTATCCTTATAAAGACCGTAATTGGTTAAGAAGCATATTACAACAATATTTTCCGAGTTTTAAAGAAAAAACATTTGTTTTTGTTTGGCCCGTGGAATCTGTTAAATACACATATTTTACACCTAAGTTTGCAGACGGCGGTGCTCCCGAACAAAGAATATCAGCTTTCGAGCCGTTTAAACAATTTATGGATAAAGCAAGAGAATACAGTTCAACGGGGAAAGATTCTATTGTGTTTATTCCCGGATATTTAATATCGGAGCTTGCAATGTATTTGCAAAATCCCGATATCGGCGACGAATTTGCGGATATCACTTACGGAGAATCTACTGATATAAATCATTTCAATGTTTGGTATAAAAAGCAAGATGCAAAAGATATTGAAAAAATAGAAGTTTTAAAGTTAGATAATTTAACGATAGTTATGTATCCGGAAGGAAACAGAGGACACAACGAACAGGCATATTTAAAAACACTTATGGCAACATATACCTTCGGCAAAGAAAGTTTCGACGGAATGTTGACACAAGCCGGTTATACATGGAAGGCGAATACCGTTTATGTTTATGAAGGTAAAGAAATGGAAAATTTGGATATGGAAGCACAACTGTTAAAAAATCCTTCGATAAAAACAGGTAAAGTGTCTTATGTATACGACAATTTAAAAAGAGTCTTTATAGATCTTTATTCCAATATGAACAGATTTTTCAGAACAATACTGCCGAAATTCATAAAAGGTAATTGGGTTCATGTTGAGGAAAGCGTATTGGAAACAATAGATATTACACAAATAAAAGAATCCGCAACGGCGAAAGCAAAATTGGGTTTCGATTCTTTTGAAGTTATTCCCGTAAAAGCAAACCTTTTAAATGAAACCGATTACGGAACGCCTGTTATTTTGGAACAGGACGGAAAAAAGATTTCCGTATATACTTTGGATTTTGAAGGTGCCAAAGTTTATCTCGTAGGGGTGACAAGAAACGATATTCTTTGGCAGGATTGTGTTTTGAATTATGTTAAAGACTATTTAAGAGATTATAAAAACAGCATAATTTCCTTCGACGGGTTACCTCAGATATCCGCAGTAAGAGCAAAATTTTTGTTTCCGTTGGGTTTTGTTCCGGTAGTATTGAATTCGGATATAAAAATAAACCCGATGATAGAATCTTTGGGATACGATGATATAATCGATACATCCGATATCGTTGCAAGAATAGGAAACACTCAATTAAAGTATCCTCATGTTGCAAGTGATATGAAAGAAATATCGGAAGCAATAACTGTAATAAAAGCTTTAAAAAAGAAATCTTTCTTGGGACAATTTTCCAAAGATAAAACTTCTTATGTAGGGGTAAAAATAGCCTCGGACGAACATATTTTCAATAATGAAGCGGAAGAAAACGAGTTTATAGAAATATTAAAAGGAACCGATATAGATTCCGTTACGGTTGTTATAAGAGATAACGATTTGGGTGTGCATGTGTTAAACAGAGAAACCACCGTAAAAGAAAATTTAATAAAATTATCTCAACAATTACATAAAGAAAACAAAGAAATAATATTGGAATATACTTTTAGATTTATAGACGAATTTTTCAAAACTTTTGTAAGAACCATACAGGAAGATTGCAAAGATATGGATTTGGACGGCATCAAGCTTGATTTGGCGGATTGTTCCGCAGAAGATATAAGCAAAGCCGTAGAAGACTTAAAAACTATAAGAAAAAATCTTCCCGATTTAACAATATCCGTACAGGTATCGAATGCGGTGTGGGAACAATTCTCGTCTTTTTTTGAAGAATTAAATATTACAAGAACGGTATCGAGCAAAGAAGAACTTCTTATCGGCGAACACGATTTAACCGCAATGTCGGATGTAAATTATGAAATATCAATATATAAGAATCAGCAGGAATACGAACAAAAAGTGTTTAGCTTATCCAACCAAAGAGACAGATTATTGGATAAAGATCCCGAAAAGATTTCTCCCTCATTAATGCCTTTACTTGAATTAGGGGAAGAAAAGTTTGCCGACCAAATAATAGATAACAGGTTGGAAAATATCTTTCAAAAAGTAGTTCTTAACGATTCAATAGGAAGATTAATTTTGCCTGTTAACATGCTTTATGCACAGAGATTGAAAGATAATGAAAATTCAAATGTTATACAAGCTGTATCGAATTTAATAAGATTATTCAAAGAATCCAAAGGTATGAACGAAAGAAGGCGTTTTGCCTACGAATACGGTTTACAACAACAAGTAAAATTAACGGAAGAGCAAGAACAGGAAATTGCGGAAATTTTAAGAGGAGAAAGTAAGACTTCCGCCGGCAGTTATGTAAGAAAAAATTTTCCTTATGTCTTTGACTATTTTGTGGAATCAAGACAGACAAGAATAGAAATAAGCGACAGCTTTTTGTTCGGTGTATATGAGGCAAATGTTATAAGAAAATATAAAGAAGGCTTTTTCGGAAAAGTATTGGAGTTTATAATTGATGACAGCGTTTCTTTTGATACACAAGAAAACGCAAACCGCAGACAAACATTATTCTATAAAACTTTGGCACAAATTTATTTGTATAAAGATACAAAAAACATTAAAGATGTTTTTTCTTTATCTGCCGATGAATTTAAATTCTATGAAGGTAAAAACTACAAAGAAAATTATTTAAATGCTCTTATGAGAGAGTTGCAATCCAGAGAGCGTATCTATAACGGAATGACAGTATTCGAAAAAGGCTTTCCAATATTGGTAAAAAATGTTAACGGATATTTGCCGAACAGAGAAGAAACATTGTATGAAGCAAGAGTATTAATGAAAGGTTTGTTAATGGCATATAAAACAAAAGAAACAGAACCCGTATTACCGGAAATCGATACACAATTACAAATCGAAGATACATTTATCGACGAAAATACAGGCAATCGTATTAACGATATGTTGACAAGAGCTTAAAACAATTAGTAATTAGTAATTTTGGTGTCCTACGGACAAATATTTTATAGATTACTTCACTTCGTTCGTAATGACGACCTGTTTTCTGTCATTGCTCAAGTTTAAAGTTTGATGTTATTTGATAACATTAAATTTTGATACTCTGTCTATAAGAGAATTTCCGGCAACTTCGGAACCGATTTCCAAGTCTGAAACGATGGTTTTATTGATATAGTTTACCGTTTTTTCATTCTTTTCGGTATAAGAAGTTACACCCCAAATACATTGTATAACATAAGGTTTATTATCTTCTTGCCCGATATATAACATTATATGACCGGATAAATAAATAAAAGATATTCCGGCAACCGCACTTTCTATTATAGAATTATTTTTTACGGTATCATCATCTTTTTTATTTAATTTAAAAACTTGTCCGCACTTTATTTTTTGAACCGATGTTTCGGGAAGTAATATTCCGAAACAATTAAATATCTGTCCCAAATATCCGGAACAATCTTGTTCTCCGTTTGCTCCGCCCCATCCGTAAGGGGAATGTAAGTGATTAAAAGCCAAATTCAGAGCATTTCTTTGTGTGTAAGGAACATAACCTATATTTGCTTCTTTGAAGTTTATATAACCTTTTTGAATAACCAAATTTCCTTCGGAATCCGATGAAGGAATATTTACACATATATATTTTGTTCCTTTTTTGCCGACATAAGGAAACTTTGCACCCATTCTTGCATATTCCAAAAACTTTGTTCTTTCTTTATCCGTAAAAATATCGGCTTTGTCTTCCGTAATTACTACGGGCTTTTTCATTTCCACCCATTTGTTAAAAGTTTTTCTGTCGGTAAAAGCAAGGTTTCCCGTTTGTATCCAACCTTCTTCTGTAGGTGTTGCTACATAGCACCACGATTTATCTTTTGTTTGACATAATACCAATACCGGGGTTCCCAAATCTATACTTTCTTCCTGTAATCTGTCTATATCTTTTGAATTTAAACTTGATATAATTTTTTGAGAAGTAGGCAAAAGTCTTACTTCGTTATATTTTGTGGTTACGGCAAATCTCACTTCAACCATATCGTTTTCGGGAAGATTAATTTTTTCATCTAAAGTAACAAAAAAATCGGGGAACAAATGTTCTCCGTATTCGTTAAGATAATTCTTTTTCGATATGAAAGAAGAAGTTTGGTTGAATGTTTTTTCCAATCTTTCTTTAGATATGAAATTCGGATATCCTTTCATATTTGAAATACCCAGATGTAAATTAAAAATATCTTTATTGAGCTGAGCTATTTGTTTTTTGTCTAATATTATCTTATCCGGTTCGGCAAGTTTGGATATCCAATAACCTTCCGTTTTTAATTGTTTGGGAGTATTATCTTCAAACACAACTTTATCGGAAGTTTTTCTGTATATTAAAGAAACCGGATTTTTTATAACGGCTCTTTTTTTTGATATTTTTACAGTGATATAATTGATTCCCGTTTCTTTTATTTTTACTTTTTTGCTTTTTGCAAAAGAAACATTTACGAAACAAAACAATGTTAATATAAGTATTACAAAAATTTTCTTATTCATAGGAAAAAATACTCCGTACAAATTTTAAATTTATTGTTTTAATTATAATTTATAAATTATAAATTGTAAATTAT
>DJWX01000024.1:13272-24299 GCA_002448285.1 Candidatus Ruminimicrobiellum ovillum
ATTGTAAATTATAAATTGTAAATTGTATAATATATTTATGAATAAGATATTGAAAATTTTTATTATTTTTGTTTCTTTATTAACAATTGGCGATTTTTGTTTTGCCGAAAAACAGGTTTTAAACAAAAAACTAAACAAAGTCCCAAAAGTAAAAAACTATGAAATTATTATTCCTGAAGTTTTAGCTTTGGATTCAAGAACGGCTCTTTCAAGAAACGAAATAAACATAATAGACAAAAAGAGTTTCAAAAATCTTCAAAAATATAAAAAAATATTAACCAAAGAAATAAACACTACCGGGCTTAAATATACCGATGTTTGGGTGGAAAGGATGCGGGAAACGGCAAAAGAACTAAAGAAACATCCAAACACCATTATCATTATAGAGGGTTTTAGAAATACAGAAATGACAGAACGGGAAAACATTGCATTATCCAAAGAACATGCTTTGTTTGTTGCTTCCGTTTTTAAAGATGTATATAAAATAAAAAACACAATGGCCGCAATCGGCAGAGGCTTGGAAAAAAACGAAGAACTTATTTATAATTGTGTAATAATATCTCTGATAAAAGATATTAATCCGTCACAAAGTATTCAATAAAAATTATTTTTTTCCTATTTTATCGATAGCATCAAGGTAAGCTTTATAATGAAGAGTTTTTTTAGGCTTTTTGTATACTTTTATTTCCGCAGCGGTCGCACCGCCTTTTAACAATTTACTTTTTAAAGCAATCATTTTATCAATATCCATACTTTTATTTTTCAGCGGAATATAAAAATAGAAGTTTTTGCTGTCACAATTATCTAAATATTTTTCCGTATCTTTAACCGGTTTTAACATATTCATACAAAAAGCACCGTCGAAAGTATCATACATCAAATTAAACAACAATGCCAAATCTCCGCCGAAACCCGTTCCGGCAACATAAACCTGTATTTCTTTCGGGTTACAAGTTCTTTTCAGTCTGCTTATTTCTCTTAAAATTCTGTCGTTTACACTGTCTAAATTTTCTTTTTTTCCAATTAATTTTTTGTAATCGCCGAAATCGTAGCCCATAATAAAAAGTCTTTCTTTTTCGGATTTATATTCCCATCTGAGAGCTTCTTTAACAAAACCGCCGACCTCAAGTTTTTTCTTTTTGGGATTATCTATATCGTGAAACAACACCAATATTTTGATTTTTTCTATAACGGGTTCATCTTGCATTATGTATATATACGGAGTGTAAATATAGAAATTATCGAAAAATTCTAATTTCTCGTAAGCATAAGAATATTTTATATTTAAAAGTAAAACTGCTATTAAAAATGCCGTTTTTAAAAAATTCATAAAAATCCTTACATATTCACATGTATATTCTAATAAATTTTTTTTACTTTTTAAATAACATTTTTTTCTTGAAAAAATATCTTATTTATTGTAAATTAAGTTTTAATAAATTTAAGGACATGTATATGAACAAATATGATGTTGTTGTTATAGGCGGCGGTAATGCGGGTTGTGAAGCCGCTCTTGCTCCCGCAAGAATGGGATTAAAAACATTATTAATAACACAAAGTGTGGATTTAATAGCAAATATGCCCTGCAATCCTGCTATCGGCGGTATTGCAAAAGGTCAAATTGTAAGGGAAGTTGATGCTTTGGGCGGAGAAATGGGTTGGATTACCGATATGGCCGGTATCCAGTTCAAAATGTTAAACAAATCAAGAGGCCCTGCCGTATGGTCGCCGAGAGCTCAATGCGATAAAAAACTTTATTCCACATTTATGCAAAATTCGATAATATCACAAAAAAATTTGGATTTGTTACAGGCAACCGCCACACAACTTATAATAGAAAACGGTAAAGTTGTGGGAGTAAAAACAAATTTGGATGAAACGATATATGCACAAGCCGTTATTGTTACCACGGGAACATTTTTAAACGGTAAAATTTTTGTAGGCAAAACTGTATTTAACGGGGGAAGATTCAGCGAAGCATCTTCCACGGATTTGTCGGAATCTTTGAAAAAAGATTGCGGGCTTGAAATATCAAGATTTACAACATGTACTCCGCCGAGAGTTAACGGAAGCACGGTGGATTATTCCAAAATGACTCCGCAACCGGGAGATAATCCGCCGATACCGTTTTCGCATTTTACAAACACTAAAGTTTGGCAACAAACAAAAAAACAAGTTCCGTGCTTTTTGGTATATTCAAACGAAACAACACACAAAATTATTCAAGACAACATAAAAGAATCTTCTTTATATAACGGTCTTGCAAATGCTCACGGCCCGAGATATTGTCCGTCGATAGAAGATAAAATCGTCAGATTCCCGCAAAGAACAAGACACCAATTATTTTTGGAACCGGAAAGTTTAAGCACACAGGAAATTTATATTAACGGCCTTTTCACGGGATTAGGGGAAAAAGTTCAACAGGAAATATTACATTCCATTGAAGGTTTGGAAAATGTAAAAATAATAAGATACGGTTATGCCATTGAATACGATTATATTCCGCCTACACAAACGAAACATACTCTTGAAACAAAAAACATAGAAAATCTTTACCTTGCGGGACAAATTAACGGAACAACCGGATATGAAGAAGCCGCGGGACAAGGAATAGTTGCCGGAATAAATGCCGCACTGAAAATATTGCAAAGAGATCCTTTAATATTACACAGACAAGAATCTTATATCGGTATTTTAATAGACGATTTAGTAACGAAAAATGTCGATGAGCCTTACAGAATGTTCACTTCGCGAGCCGAATACAGATTAAGCATAAGAAACGATAATGCGGATTTAAGACTTATGGAATTAGGACATCATATAGGTTTAATATCCGATGCAATGTATAAAAAATTTACATTATACAGACAAACATTGGTAGATTTGTATGAAGGAACGGGGGCTCCGTTACCTACGGACGAAGAGCTCAGTCCATGGTCTATTGAAAAGGTTAACGAAGAACTTGAAATAACAAAAAAATACGAAGGTTATATTCATATACAGGAACAGTCGGCAAAAAAGTTAGCTAAATACGAAAACAAACAGATACCGAAAGATTTTGATTATGATTCCATTTCAACTTTGTCGGCGGAAACTAAAGAAAAGTTGAAAAAAGTTTTACCGTTAACATTGGGACAAGCTAACAGAATACCGGGAATAAAACCGAGTGATATTTTATTTTTAAATATAGCGATTGAGAAAGCCAAACAACTCACAAAGTGAGTTGTTTGAGGTATAGAGGGATAGAAGTCTGGAAGAATAGAAGATTAGAGAGAAAAAAAGTATTGGAGTTTTTATGCATAAAAACGTAAATGTTTATGTCTTTTCGGGAACGGGCAACACTCTTTTAGTTGCAAACAAAATTTCGGAAACATTTAACAAAAATTCTTACGATTCAACCGTTCACAAAATGGAATCGGTAAAACCGCAGGATATAAACTTAAATTCCACTATCGGTATAGGGTTTACTACCGCATTCTGGAACACTTTTCCGTTTGTAAGAACTTGGATAGATTCTCTTCCCGACGGCAACGGTGCCGAAACTTTTCTCTTTACCACAATGGGAGACAGTTCCTGTGCAATGATAGCTCACATTGCAAAAATCTTGGAAAAGAAAAATTATAAAATTATCGGTGCAAAAGGTTTTATAATGCCGAACAATTTTTTGCTTGTATTAAACGATGCTAAAAACATAGCAAGAATAGAAAAAAATTTATTAAAAGCAGAAGAATATGCAAAAGGTATTATTAACGGTAACGGATATATAAAAAGAACTAACATTTTTTCTTCTTTAGCTTTTTGTATTTCAAGTTTTGTTACCACGAAATTATGGAAAACAAAACTTGCGAAAAAGATAATGAAATTTAAAGTCGATACAAAAAAATGTAACGGATGCGGAACATGCGCAACTCTTTGCCCGACGGAAAACATTGAAATTAAAGATATTCCGCAATTTAAGGACAAATGTATTTTTTGTTTAAGGTGCGCATCTTATTGTCCTCAACAAGCATTAAGCAACAAAATACTTTTAAAAACTTACAGAGCCGTAAATTTAAAGGATATGTTATGGAAAAAATAATTATAGATTTTTTAGGATATATAGCTGCAACTATCACGACAATAGCTTTCTTACCGCAAATAATAAAAACGGTTAAATCCAAATCCGCTAAAGATGTTTCTATGGGAATGTTTGTATTGTTTACCACGGGAGTTTTTTTGTGGATAGTTTACGGTATTTTAACAAGCACATATCCGGTACTGATAGCAAATGCGGTTATATTCTGTTTAGCCCTTACACAAATTATATTAAAAATAAAATATGATAAAGAAGAGAAAAAATAAATGAAAAAAACATCATTATTAATATTGTTTATTCTTTTTTGCAGCACAAATATTTTCGCACTTGGAAACGATACTTTGTACAAGTATGCCAAATTAGATTTTTGTTTATCGGCAGGTTCAACGGAAACTTACGATAAAGAAGACAGAGAAAGAAGTATGGTAAGTATCGGTTTTATGGCAAATGCCGCCTTCGGATTTCAACTTAACAGGTTCAGATATGAAATTTCCTATCAGGAAAGAGCGGAAGTTTCCGAAATGTTACAAACAATGTTGGGACTTGTAAGCACTTTAACCGTTAGAGCAGGTATGGCAAATGTTTTTTACGATTATCTTACAACCAAACATTTTGCAATGTATGTAGGCACAGGTGTTGGTTTGGCTTATTATGATTTAACGATGAAAACATGGTCGGATTTTTATGAAGACAGCGGATATTCTTGTATTTTGGGCGCTTATACCGGTCTTACTTTTATAATAAAAGAAGTTTTCTTTATAGATTTAGGTTTTGACTACTACTACATAAACAAACCGGAAACAAACACTTTCGCACCGAAAATCGGTTTCCGTTATGCATTTTACTAATTGTCGTTTAGTTTGTTATTGCGAGGAGGTGTAACCGCCGCGGCAATCCATCTGTTGTCGTTTCCATACCTCAATTCTGTCATTGCCGTTAATTACTAATTATAAATTGTAAATTATAAATTATAAATTGCCAATATATATTGTTTTAATACTCTTTTTTTAATATAATGTAGTTTCATCTTAATACGGGAGGGATAAATGTTAGTTTACAATAAAAACAGAAAAATGCTTGAACCTGAAGAATACACATTTGAACTGCAGGATGTTAAAGAGCCCAACTTGTTAAGAGAAACTTTTTCTTATTCGGATATTCCTAAAATAGCTTTTAATAATACTGTTGTTCCTATGAATCCGCCTGAAAATATTTGGATGACCGACACCACTTTTAGAGACGGTCAACAGGCTTTTCCGCCTTTTACCGCAGATCAAATTTCTCATTTATTCGACTTAATGCACCGTTTGGGCGGTCCTAACGGTATGATAAGACAAACGGAATTTTTCTTATATTCCGATAAAGACAAAGAAGCTGTAAGAAAATGTCAGGAAAAAGGTTATGAATTTCCGCAAATTACTTCTTGGATAAGAGCCAACAAAAATGATTTTAAGTTAGTTAAGGAAATGGGAATAAAAGAAACAGGTATTTTAACATCTTGTTCCGATTACCATATATTCTTAAAACTGAAGAAAAACAGAAGACAAGCTTTGGATATGTATTTAGATATTGTTAGAGCCGCTTTAGAAGAAGGTATTGTTCCGAGATGTCACTTTGAAGATATTACAAGAGCGGATTTTTACGGTTTTGTTATACCTTTTGCAAAAGAGTTAATGAAACTTTCGAAACAAGCAAATATGCCGGTAAAAATAAGAGCATGCGATACATTGGGTTTCGGAGTTGCATATCCCGGTGTTGCTTTACCGAGAAATGTTAACGGAATAATGTATGGTTTAACTCACCATGCCGGTGTTCCTTCCGAATGGCTCGAATGGCACGGACATAACGATTTTTACAGAGCATTAACAAATTCTACATTTGCTTGGCTTTACGGTTGTTCCGGAATTAACGGAACATTGCTCGGAATAGGGGAAAGAACCGGAAATACTCCTATAGAAGCTTTAGCCATAGAATATGTTGCTTTCAGAGGCGACCATAACGGTATGGACTTATCCGCAATAACCGAAATTGCAAAATATTTTAAGACGGAATTAAAATATGATATTCCGAATATGCAGCCGTTTGTGGGTGCACATTTTAATTCCACAAGAGCAGGTATTCATGCAGACGGATTATTAAAAGAACAGGAAATATACAATGTGTTTGATACTAAAGCAATATTGAACAGACCGCCGGAAGTTGCAATTACCGACAGAGCAGGTCTTGCCGGTATTGCTTATTGGATAAATACTCAACATCCGAACTTTAAAGATGATGACAAAAAAATAGATAAGACACATCCGGGAGTTGTAAAGATAAAAGAGTATATCGACGAACTTTTTAAAGGAGACAGAAGAAATCCTTTAACAAAAGAAGAACTTAACTCGTTGGTGGAAAAATATATCATTAACGGATAGTCGTTTAGTCTGTCATTCCGGACTTGATCCGGAATCTATAAAAAAAACAAAAAGCAGGAAGATTTTTCTTCCTGCTTTTTTTATTCATTATACATTGTAAATTGTACATTATACATTGTCGTTTGGTATTTCCAATATATGGTATGTGTTTTTAACGGGCAATATAAATCTGAAAGGTTTTAGATTTGTATATTTTTTTACTACATTAAAATCTTTATCCAAACAATAAACATCTATGTTGAATTTCATAAAACAAGTGTGTATGGAATTACATTTTTTAATAAGCAAATTAAAAGATTTTTGTTCAGGCACAAACATTAACCCTTTGAATCTTTCAAAAAAAGATTCGGCAACATAAACATCTTTGTATTCTTTGTTGTCGATAATCAAATCTGTTTTCTTCAAAATAGTCTCTTTTTTCTTTTTAGCTAAAACGAATTTATCTTTTAAATTCTTTGAAAGCAACCAACGACAAACAACAAACAGCAAACTATAAGCTAATTTTTGTTTTGCAAAAATTGATAGGTGTTTTCCGCAAAATATGAGCTTCTTACATATTTTCCCGATACACAGGTTTTTATACCGACATCCAAAGCTTTTTGTTTCAAACTTTCAAATTCTTCGTCGGTATATTCTTTTACCATTTCGGCATTATCTTTTAACGGTTTCAAATATTGACCTATTGTTAAAATATCACAATCTATTCTTTTTAAATCTTTAAAAAGTTCAAGGAGTTGTGTTTCCGTTTCACCGAGTCCCAACATTATTCCGGTTTTTGTAATAAATCCTTTTTTCTTTGCATAACTTAAAACATCCAAAGATCTGTTATAATCAGCCCATTTTCTGAACTTATATAAAGAGGGGACAGTTTCCACATTATGACCTAAAACATCCGGTTTTGAAGATAATACAACATCTATACTTTTTGTATCACCTTTAAAATCCGGAACCAACAATTCTATTTTTATATCACTTATTTCTTTTCTTATAACATTAACCACATTTTTAAAGTGTTCCGCTCCGCCGTCGGGCAAATCATCTCTTGTTACCGAAGTTATAACGACATATTTTAAGCCCAAATTCCTTATTGTGTTTGCCAATTTTAAAGGTTCGTCTTTATCTATATCCAACGGCTTGCCGTGTGTTGTAGCACAAAAAGCACAATTTCTTGAACAAACATCACCCAATATCATAAAAGTTGCCGTTTTATGTTTGAAACATTCACCTATATTCGGACATTTAGCGGCTTGACATACGGTATGAAGTCCGCTTTGTTTAAAGTTTTTTTTCAATAAATCCAAATCCGCCAAACTTATTCTCTTCTTTTCCACAAAAAAAATCCTCCGGATTTTTTAAGCTTAAAGCTTATAGCTTATAGTTTTTGGTAAAATTTTGTCTCACAAAATTTTCTAACAAACAACAAAAATTCACTTTGTGAATTTTTACAACAAACTTTAAGCTTTCAGCTATAAGCTATAAACAGATTTAATTTTTGTTTTTAAAAAATTAAATCAAATAGTAAATAAACGGGACATCTACTTCTTTTTCGAACTTATCCGACACTTCAAAATCAGGTTCGAATAAAGTTTCTATCAATTCATTTACCAACTTTTCGTCATAAAAAGCAACATTAATTTCTCTGTTCTTAAACATACTGAGTTTATTAAAATTCGCACTGCCCACACAAGCCCAGTTATCATAAACCGCAGCTTTAACATGTGTCATTTTAGGATAAAAATAAACATCTATACCGTTTTCTATAAAATAGTTTGCTATTTTTAAATTCGTTTTATCGTATATAACCAAATCATTTACACCCGGCAATATAATTTTTACATCCACGCCCCTTTGTTTGGCAAGAACAAGTTCTTCTGCCAACACTTTTTCCGTAAAGTAAGGATTTTCTATATATATTCTTTTTTTTGCTCGTCTTATAGCTTCAAGTTGTGCTTCATATATTTGGTAATCCGTTGAATCCGTATACAACAACCTTACATTTATCATATCGTCTGCAGGTTTGTTTTCTTTTCTTTTTACTTTTGTAAATAAGCTTCTGTATGCTACGGCAAAATCGCCGCCAAGCCCCGCAAACGACCAGGATTTGTAAAAAAGTTTTACTATGGGTGAAACAACAGGTCCTTCCAAAGATACCATTAAATCGTGCCAATTATATCTGTATTCGCTTGCAATATTCATACCGCCTATATACGCTTTCTTTCTATCCACCAAAAATATTTTTCTGTGGTCGGAAATAAGCCAAGTATCCGGATGCATTCTTACTTTAATATCGGAATCTTCTTTTAAAGTATCAACAATATCTTTCGGCTCTTTATAATCTTTTATTATGGGGTCTTGATTTGATTTGGAATTTGTAAGACTTCCGATATAATCTATCAATACTCTTACATCAACTTTTTTCGAAAGTTCTTTCAAAAGACTTATTATTTCCATAGCAAAAGTATCTGTTTTAAAAATGTACATCTGTATAAAAACGGAATGAGTTGCCTGTTTTGCGGTTTCTATAAAATCATTAAAAAAACTTTCTCCGTCTATAAGAAGTTTTATATCGGCTTTATATTCTTTTGTCCCCAAATCTTCGTCTAAAAATCTATTAAAATCATCCAAATCCATCATACATTGATTACAGTCATTATCCAAATAAAAATCTTCCGTTAAAATGGGAGCAAACGACATGAGAGACGACGATGCCGTAGAAAACAATCTGTATCCCGATGTAAAGGGGGATTTTATTATGGGAACGATATGGTTTTTCACTATAAACGAATATAAAAATTTACCGCTTGAAACCAATATATTGCTGTCATTTTCTTTCTTTTGATAAGGCGGCAAAATCAAAGGCATAACATAATTTTTTTCGGTATCCACATAGAAATAAACTATATCGGAAATGTTTTTTGTTAAAGCCAAAAATTTTGTTTCATCGGGAAATTTTTTCTTTATAATATTTACAACACTTTCTATTGCTTCTTTTGTTTTTTGTTTATTGTATTTCTTTTCTTCTTTTAACTCTTTACTTAATGAAGGAGCGGATATGTTGCCGTCAACATTATAAACATTATCCAATTGTATTTCCGCTTCTAACTCTTTGGTTGTTCCTAAATCCGTTTCGTATTCATATTTTAATATTGCCAATTTCTTTTTTATACCGTTTTCAATAACCATTTCGTTGATTATTTGTTGATATTTTTCATTTGATATTATTTCTACCGATTCCATATCGTTTTCTTTCTTTTTTGTTTTTTCGGCATCCAATTTCAATCTTTTAACGGAATTATTTTTGTATTGTTTGGGAATTCTTAGTGTAAGATAAAGATTTTTTGCACCAAAATCCAAAAAAAGTTTGTTTTTTATCACAAAAACATTTGAAGGGATTATTGAATAGTTAGCAATAGCGGACAAATCAATTTGTTCTTTCTGAGAACAAAAGCATACAGATACAAACAAGACAGTAAAAAGTAATGATAAGAAATATTTGAGCATAAGAATTAGTAATTAGCAATTAGTAATTAGCAATTTCTGTGTCTTTCGGACAAATATTTGATAGATTCCGAATCAAGTTCGAAATGACATCCCCTTATTTGCATTATTGCAAACAAAGTAAAGCAATGTTAGCCATATATCTTTGTCGTTAATTCCTAATTTCTCATTTCTAATTACTAATTTATTAAAATTTCTTTTACAAATTTTAATGTTTAAAGTGTCTCATAGATGTAAATATCATTGCAATGTTTTTCTCGTTTGCCAAATCTATAGAAAGATTATCTCTTATAGAGCCTCCCGGTTGAATAATTGCGGTAACATTTTCTTTTGCCGCACCTTCTACAACATCAGGGAACGGGAAAAATGCATCGGAAGCAAGTACCAAAGGATATTTATTTTCATCTATTTCGAATTTTGCTTCTTTCATTTTCTTTATTGCTATATTTAAAGAATCTATTCTGCTCATTTGTCCTGCACCGACACCAACGGTTTGTTTGCCTCTGACAAGAATTATTGCATTGGATTTTACATGCTTACAAATCTTCCATGCAAATTCCAAAGATTCTCTTTCTTCTTTAGTAGGTTCTCTCTTTGTTATTGTTTTTGTTTCGTTTAACAACTGTTCATCTCTGTCTTGAACAAGCATACCGTCTGCCATCATTCTGTATTCGGTTGACGGTTTCTTTACATATTTGTTAGGTTGTCTTAAAATTCTTATATTCTTCTTTGTCATAAGAACATCCAAGGCATCCTGACAATAATCGGGAGCAATAACACATTCAACAAAAAGTTTCGCTATTTCTTCAGCTACAGCCTTATCTACAACCATATTAAAAGCAAGTATTCCGCCGAAAGCGCTTACAGGGTCGCATGCAAGAGCTTTCAAATATGCATCTTTAACATCTGTTCCTTCCGCACATCCGCAAGGATTGTTATGCTTAATTATTGCACAAGCCGGATTGTCAAATTCGTGAACAAGTCTCCAGGAAGCTTCCAAATCCAAATAATTGTTATAAGAAAGTTCTTTACCGTGC
>DJWX01000011.1:0-58890 GCA_002448285.1 Candidatus Ruminimicrobiellum ovillum
GGTCAATAAATTTAGATAAAATCTGTTGTTAAAAATAAATGAGTAAAATTTTACAAAAAGAAGGAGATTAAAAATGATTTATGGTTATATCAGGGTAAGCACAGACAAACAAACAACAGAAAATCAAAAATTTGAAATTGAGGAATTTTCCAAAAGAAACAACATCAATATTGATTATTGGGTAAAAGAAACAATTAGTTCTACAAAACAATTAGATAAAAGGAAATTAGGGAAGTTATTAAAACACATAAAGAAAGGAGATATTGTTATATCTTCCGAACTATCAAGGTTAGGTAGAAACTTATTACAGGTAATGAGTATTTTACATCAATGTATGAATAAAGAAGTTCAAGTATGGACTATTAAAGATAATTACAGATTAGGTGCAGATATTCAAAGTAAAGTATTGGCTTTTGCTTTTGGCTTATCTGCAGAAATAGAAAGAAACTTAATATCGCAAAGAACAAAAGAAGCTTTAGCAAGATTAAAAGCCGAGGGTAAAGTATTAGGTAGACCTATAGGTAGTAAGAATAAAGTATTAAAGCTAACAGGTAAAGAACATAAAATAAGGGAATTA
This sequence comes from Candidatus Ruminimicrobiellum ovillum, assembly GCA_002448285.1. Lineage (GTDB taxonomy): Bacteria > Elusimicrobiota > Endomicrobiia > Endomicrobiales > Endomicrobiaceae > Ruminimicrobiellum > Ruminimicrobiellum ovillum. The sequence goes on from DJWX01000011.1 coordinate 578, forward strand.
CTACGGAATAAGGTATCTAAATCAGCAATAGCAAGAATCCTAAAAGTCCACCGAATAACCGTCAGCAATTTTATAAAAAACATGACTATTAAATAACAATAATTTATAATATGTAAAACTATTTGTTTTTATATTAATTTTTATTTTGTTTATCTAATTCCTCAATTAAATTTGATAAGTAGTCAATGAATTTTCCTAATTCAGAATTAATAGCTTTTTCTTGTGCCTCAAATATTGGATTTAAATATTTTATATCTGTATCTATTTCCAGTTCCTGTCGTAGATTATAAAATGTAGAATTTATTAGAGGTGATATTTCTTTCATTTCTTCTATTAATTCTTTGATAAAAATAATTTGTCCTTGAAGATATTGTTTGTTGAAGTCTTTTCTTTTTTCATTGTATGTGTCTGATTGTCCTTGTTCGAATTTGAAAGTTTCATTTAAATGATTGAATCTTTCAGAACTTATGTTTACACTTTCGCTATTTTCTCTCATTAGCATTAGAACTCTTTTTATTTCTTTCTGACTTTCATTATAAAAATTATTTTGAATATCAATATCAATTTTTATCTTATTTAATGAAAAAAGTTTAGGCATTAATCTTAATATTAATGTTTGATATTTTGTTGACAATTCTGTAATTGTTTTTATTGTTTCTTCTTTACTAATCAAACTTATTTTTGAAACAGACATAAAAAAATCTTTAAACCCATCATATAGATTTGTATTTTGAAGATTTATATTAATAATAGAACCTAAATATGAATTTGCTTTTGATAAATTATCAACTGCTTGTAAATAAATTTCTTTTTTTGTTATCTGTTTTCTTTCTTTATCTTTTTCAATAGAATCATGATATAACTGTTTTTCTAATGTTTTTTTACTAGCTCTATAAGATATAATACCACCTAGTATTGTTCCAAAGAGAGTTCCTATTATTGGTAAAGTTATATTTAATATGCTGATAGTTTCTTTTGTAATTTCCATTGAACAATTATATAAATTTAATAATATTTTATAAATAAAAAATTCTCAAAAATTTTAATAATAGCCTATTAAATTACATTTTTTCAATTTACAAAAAATTATTATGTTTACAAATAAGAATAAAAATATTATGCTTTATTCATAAGTAAATTGATTGGAGGAAAAGAAATGAAAGAAAAAATTATAGAAGGAATAATTACTATTATTTTAGCTATAATTGCTTTATTTGGAGGAATTACATTTATTAAGAACAAAAAAAAGAGTTCAACAAAGATTAATCAAAAAACAAATAAAAGTAATAATGTTACTCAAATAGGAATACAAAATAATTACAAAGAGAAACAAGGGGATAAAAGTGATGAATAATCCTAATATAAATATTAAACAAAAGTTAAAAAATAGTGAAACTGTTACTCAGGTAGGAATACAAAATAATAATTATATTGGATTATCTCCGGAAGAAGCTTGTAAACTTGCTACTAATTTGTTCCTTGAAAATTTTCCAAAACTTCAAGAAGAAGCTTCTAAAATTATAAAAGAAAGAGTAGATAAGTTGATGCATAAAGTAGTTGAAAATATTTATAAAAAAAACATAAAAGATTTATCTCCTTTTAAAGATCCTGATGTTCAATATACTCTAATAGAAGCTCAAAAAAATTATTCTAGGTTTAATAATTCTATTGATCTATTGGCAGAATTAATAGTAAATAGAATTGAATGTAATGACGATGATACTATTTTAAAAGTTGCAACAGATAATGCAATAAAAATAGTACCTTTATTATCTCAAAAAGAATTAAATTACTTATCATTATTATTTTTACTTAAAGAAGTGAGATTTACAAATATAAATAATATTGAAGAATTAAAGAAACACTTTGAATTATTAAATAATACTTTTCCCAATGTTAGTCAATCTTCTCAAAATTATTTAGTATCCTTATCTTGTTTACAAATAGGCATTGTAGATATCGCAGAGACATACAGTTCTTTATATAAATTAGGTCTAAACGATGTGAAAAAAATAGTCCCAGATACATTTAAAGAATTAGATGGTGATTATATTACAACACACACAGGAAAAATTATAGCAATTATTAATGCAGAAAAATTAATGAATACTAAATTTGACAAAAAGATTTGGATACATTCATAACCACTAGTAACTAAAAAGATGTATACTGTTTATAAAACTAATTTTAAAATTTGCGATTTACACTACTCACCAATATATAAACAACTTGAATTAAAGGTTCTATATTAATTTTTATACTTGATTAATGAGTATATGATGTACTATTAATATGTAATGCAACAAATGAAATGATATGAGGATATACAAAAAATTGAAATGAGAGTTATAACATGAAAAAAGATTTTTTTAATTTTATTCAAGATTTTCTATTAAGATACAGCATTTATTTTGGAATACTTTATTTGCTCTATGACAATCAATTAGAACTTAGAAATGTCTTTTTTAATCCATATTTACAAATTCTTTTACTGATATTAATAGCATGTTTTATAATAAAATTTATACAAACCAAAACTAAATTTTATTTTGTTGGTTATTTTATTAAAAATTATTTTGCAATAATAATAATATCGTTTTTATTTATATATACGGATTTATATTCTATTCAAGATTTTTTTATAAAATCTTTTATGTTCATAGCAGTAATGGATTTTATTGGATATCTATTCTTACATTATACTGATATTATTTCTATTGTAACAAGTAAAGATAAATATTTTTTTGAAAATGATGAACCAATAAAAAATATGGCTGAAGATAGCATAGGAAGAGAAGACTTTATTAAAAAATTAAAAACAGTTTTTGAAAACAAATTAGAAACTGAAAAAGGCAATGTTATTGGTTTATTTGGAAAGTGGGGAGAAGGCAAAAGTAGTGTAATATATTTGTTAAAACAAATTATAAATAAAAATAATTTTGAATTTATATTTGTAAACCCATGGTTTAATGACACAAAAGAAAAAATGTTAAATGCTATTTTCGGAGAAATAAATAGTTTCGCAAAAAAGAATTACCCATATAAATCTTTAGAATCTGAATTTAATGATATTGTGAAATTATCAACTATAAAGGTTCCAGAAACACCTATTGAAATAGATTTGAATAAATTTACTGCTGATAAAAATGTCCAAAATAAAGTACTTGAAGTAGGAAATATTTTAAAAAAGTATTCAAAAAGAATAGTCATTGTTTTAGATGATTTGGATAGATTAAATAAAAACAATATTTTGTTTATACTTCAAATTGTTCAAATGTTTAGAGAAAATACAAATATTGTTTTTATTTTAAGTTATGATGATGAAAAGTTAAAGCAGATATTATGTGAAATATCAGAACCTTGTAACAAAATAAATGATGATAATAAAATAATAAAAACTGCTTTATATTATGAAGATTATATTAATAAAATAGTTTCTGTTCCAATTAAATTGTTTAAGATAGGACGTTTTTTTATAACTGGGGAGCTAATAAAAAAATTAAACAATATTTTTCAAGGACAAATTATAATAGACGATTCATCTTTATATTATATATCTACAGAACCATTTGAAACAATCAGAGATGTGAAAAGATTTTATAACTATTTTATAGTAGCATATGAATTTTTTGATAAAAAATTAGATATTTACAATTTTATAAATATTTCTATATTATGTACTTTTTACCCGGAATTATATGATAATGCTTATTACAATAAAAGACAATGGTTTGATTTTGATGATTGGAAAAGCATAACTAATCATTTTTCGATACAAAATCGTGAAGAAGAAAGAAATAAAAACATCAATGCTTTTTTTAAAAAATTAATAGAGCAATATAATGAAAAAGATCAACAAAAATTAAAGGAATTAATCTTTTTAATAAGCAAACCTTATAATGAGGCTAACAAGAAACAAATGTCAAATAGTAAAACGGCTCATTCCGAAAATATGAGCTATTTTGTAGATATTAGATTTTTAAATTCGTACTTTGTTCAATATAATTCTTTTAATACTATAATTTCAAATTTAGAATTATGGAAGCAAGAGAAAGACTTTGATCAAAGATATAAATTAATTAATGATTTTATATTACAAAGAATGGAAGTTAATCAAATAGAAGAGCTTTTTAAGTATATAAAAAATCATTTAAATAATAATAAGTATAGTGAGATATCTGAACAAATATGCTTCGTTTTTGCTCGAAATTCATTAGATATTGTAGATAAAAAAGAAACAAAATTATTGGATTATGTAGATGTTTCTAATACAATCATAAGTATATTAAATGGAAATCAACAATATGATTTTACAAAAATTATCGAAGAATCGTCTTCTGCTGTTTTAGCTCTTTTTTTGATGCATAGATGTTATAGAAGTATAGAAAATAATTTTGATCAGTTATTTAATAATATTTGTCTAAAAATAGAAAAATATATTGAAATTTTTTTAAGGTGTCTTTATGTTCAAAAAATAACTATATTATTTAATATTTGTATCCTATCATGGTTATTTGGAAAACAACATTTTGAAACATATAAACAAAAACAAAATGCTTTAAATATAAAAACACTAAAAGAAAAAGAATTCAAAGAATTAAAAAGAAGAGTTTTTATTGTTATGTATTATTTCAATGAAAATATAGATTGGTTTAAATTTTTTGTTTTGGATACTTTTTTTGATAATCTCAAAGATTATATTGATTATAATAATAAAGATATGAATATTATTGAATCAATAAGTATTATATTTCAAATACAGCTATGGGGATTTAATAATTTAGAAAAAGGAGCAAAAATTTTATTAAATGATGAATGGATAGAATTATTATCCGATTTGAAAAAAGATAAAAATTTTATAGAAAAATTGGCTATTGAAAATATATTAATAAATAGAGAACAAGACTATAATGACGAATTTAATATTTATGCTTATTTTAAGAATACTAATTATTCACATATAAGACCAAATCTTATATCTATAAAAGATAACAAAGAAATTAAATTACTAAAAGTAGAATATATACAAGATATTAATACTAAGTTTAATAGTAAAGATATTTTTGAAGCTGTAAGAAATTCTATGCTTGATGTTATGATGGAACCAGGAATCAAAAGACCTCGAAAAATTTATTATACTCTTTATTATATTTGTGATAATGAAGAAGATAAAAAATTCATAGAAAGTGACAACAATATATTAAAACAATTAGAAATTTTAAATAATATTTATCAGATAAAAATATGTTGTGGGGTGCAATTTAATATAAAATGTAAAACTGTTGATGAGATTTTTAATGAATGTAGCTTTGATATTGAAGATTATAAAAAGAAAGAAGAATAAAACAAGAACAGGAAAAAGAGATGGATATATTAATTTTAGGAAACGGTTTTGATTTGGCTCATGGTTTAAAAACGAGATACACAGATTTTTTAAACTATTGGAAAAAAGATAAAAAAGTAGAAAATGTTTGGTTAAGACATTTTATAAACAGACAACAAAAACTTGGTGATAAATGGATAGATCTAGAAAAAGAAATCTACAATGTTATTAAAGAAATAAATAAAAATCTAGTATTGATAACAAACTATTATAAAGATGATTTACTTTCCAAATTATATCCTTTTCAAAAAGGTTATGATAATTCTCTTGATTTAAGAAAAATAAATAGTAAGTTTAAAATATCACCAAGAATTTATGAAACAGATGAAAAAGAATATACTATTGTAGAAAGAGTTGATGGATTATATTATTATTTCAAAACATATAAAGGTTTAATAAATTTTTTATATGACCAATTACGAGATTTTACAAACAAGTTTAATAAATATTTATCAACAGATGTTTTACCTAATATCGGTAATAAAAAATTGAACTTTAATCTATCTCAAGATAAAACAATAAGAGTTCTAAATTTTAATTATACAAATACTTATGAGGAGTTATATGATCCACATAGTATATATGCAGATGCAAATCCTAAATATATTTATATACATGGAAAAGTTTGTGATTCAAATGATTGTAATTTGGTGTTAGGAACACAGTCTTTTTCAAATGAAGAAATTAATGTTGAATTTAATGTATTCAAAAAACACAATCAAAGACAAATGTTTGGAACAATTGAAGGCTATCAGAAATTATTAAATGAATTAGATGACAGGCGAAGAATAATAACTCCTACTTTTCATATAATAGGACATTCTTTAGACAGAACAGACCATAACATATTAAGGCTTATATTTAAAGTAAGAGAAAAAAGTAAAATAAATATCTACTATCACAATCCTGATGCACACAAAAGATTAATAAATAATATTACTGAAATTATTGGTGAAGAAGAAGTTATGACAAAAGTTAGATTTATTGACCAAGAAGACCCTAAACGAGGAATTTTGATTCCTAAAAAATAGTTTAAAGGAGTTTTCGTTGGTAATAAGAACAGGTGAGTTTAGTAACTATAGAACTAATTATAAAACAGAAGAATACTATGTTGCATATTTAGATTTTTTAGGAACTAAAAGTTTTATTGAAAAAGATAAAGATAATAAATATTTAAATGATATAAATTTGATATATGAAGATTCTATTAGTTATCTTAAATTTGATAAACATAAACCTTTCATAAAAATATTTTCAGACAATATCTTATTAGCAGAAAAAGTATGTGATGATACAGAAACAAACATAGAGAATATAAAAAATTTATTTAGTTTGTGTGCAACTATACAAAATATTGCTTTAAAAGAAGGATACTTGATTAGAGGAGCAATAACTAAAGGAGTTTTTTTCCATAATGAAATTTTTGTTTATGGTAAAGCTTTGGTAGAAGCAGAGCAAATGGAACGAGAAGTTGCAATATATCCCAGAATTATTGCAAAAAAAGAAATTGTTAATATGGATGAAGTTCATTTCATTTTGGATAGTGACGGATGTTATTATTTAAATAATTTTATATATACATGTGTTATTGGTTATGGTGGTCTTATAAATTATAAAATTAAAATTTTAGAGAATTTAAAAATAAACAAAGACAATGAAAAGATAAAGCAAAAAATAATGTGGTTGATAAACAGATATAACTACATAACAAATTATAGTTGGTTTCGCACTTATCCCAAAATTAAATCTGAAGAAATTTCAGATGCATTGAAATAAATTTATTAAAAATATTTAAATAAAGATTAGATTTTTACTCTAAATTCATATTAGTATTATTTTTAATGATTTTTGCTATATCCGGACGGTATTTTTTTATCCATTTATCAAAAATTTCTTGAATAAATGGAGCAACCCAATATTGAGAGCCTTCCTCTGGTGTAAGTCCACAATCTAAATAGTCTATATAATCACTGGATGACATATAAATATCTTCCAAAAAAAATAATAAGGATAAATGTAAAATAAAAATATTTATTAAATCCATAAAAAATAAATCTAAATATTTAATGCGATTATTAATAACAACAGTATTGTCATTAATAATTATGTTTTTGTAATAGTTATAATGCATATAATCATTACACCTATTTCTTATTGCTTTATAAATATTATTTTTATCTAAAACACTTATTATTAGTTTTAATCTATCGGATTTTAATATATATTTTAATATTTCTTTAAATTCAGGAATTTTTTCTTTCCCTTTTAACCAGTTATCAATTTTTTCCACGACATATTTTTCAATACTAAAATTATCTTTTAAATAGAGATTCACATAAATATTTATAATACACATATCATAATATTTCCTTAACAGAGCATAAGCATCGCTAATTCTGCCCTTTTTTAAAACATCATTTATAGACTCTAATGTTCCACTAATAGAAGTCATTATATAAGTATCAATATTAATAATATTTTTTGTGCCTAACGAGCAAAATCTCATTATTGAAAAAGAAAATTCATTATAAAATTTTGACATTTCTAATAGTTCAATAAAAATTTCATGTTTGTTATATTCTTCCGATAAATTCTTTTCTATCATAATTATATTACCTGCTTATGTTTATTTATAGAGTAATATCTACGTTCTATCAAAATTTTTAAATATTTTTATTTTTTGTAAATACAAATAAGTTTAATCATAGCTCATTTGTATTTTAACAGTAATTCGATTAGTGATATTTTATCAAAAGATTATGAATATTTCATAAAAACTTTTTTTAAACCTACAAGACAAATATTCATTCTTAATTTCATAAAACACCTGACTATTAAATAACAATATTTTATAATATAAGAAAAATAAAAAGGTTGTATAATATGGATTTTTTATATCGTTATCGTTCAATAGATAAATTATTTGAATACAAAGAACTTGAAAATCTTGAAATATATTTTGCCAAGCCGGATGAATTAAACGACCAAATGGAAGATTATATGAACATTGTTTGGCAAGGGGATGAAATAGCTTTTCAATGTTTGTTTAAACATTATTTGTATTTGCTTACACATTTATATTATGAAGCAAGTATAAGAAATCGAGATAAAAGGTTAGATATTGAGCATTTACCTGTTTTTTTAGCAATAGATATTTTGAATGCACCGGAAATTAAAACTTTTTTTAAAGAAATATATTTTGAATTTTTTAGTTCTCAATCTATTGCTGAAATTCCAAAAAAGTTAGCACAATCAAATAAAAAATTTACAGCAGGTGAAATATTATTAATTTTAAAAAGCATACATCTATATGCTTACTATATAATAGATTCAAACATTAAAAAAATTTTTTATAGAATAAATCCATTTCAAAGCAAAGAGTATAGTGAGAGTTATAGAGAAGTAAAGAATTGGGATGGTTGTTCAAAAACAATTAATTTATTAATTGGAGGATTATATTATAGGGAACAAATTGTAAATCAATTTAGCAATTTTAGTACTCAATATCAAATTAATAAAGCTATGGTAAATAATTTACACCAAGATAAAGATACCTATAATATAAATATTTTATCTTTTGATTTTCCTGATTTGTATATAAAAAACATTAAGAAATTATTATATAACAGTTTTTGTGTTGCATGTTTTTCTGCAACTTTTCAAAATGAACCGATGTGGGCACACTATGCTAATAATGAAAATGGTATTTGTTTAAGATATAAAATCAAAAACGAGAATAATAAAAGTTTTATTAATTTGAATTCTGCTTATGGGGATAATAGAAGTGATAAAATAGAAAAAATTTATAGAAATCATGAAATTTTTGCTGTTAATTATTCTGATGTTTATCCGGAAATTGATTTCTTTACTTCATTAGGATGTTTGCCAAAAAAAATATTAGAAGATTTTTGGCTTACTAACTACGACAGAACAGAATTTAGTTCTTGTTTAAAAAAGTATGATAATCATAATGAATGGTATTATAATTATCATAAAAAAGCTACAGAATACATTTGCACAAAATCAAAAAATTGGGAATACGAGCAAGAATATAGAATTATTCTTAGAGAATTATTATATCCTGCATATGAAGAAAAACAAAATAGACTTGCAAACTATAAATTTGAAGATTTAGATGCAATCATTTTCGGAAGAAAAGTATCTATAGAAGATAAGAGAAAAGTTGTGTGGATTATAAATAAATATTGCATGGAAAACAATGTAAAACCTTGTAACTTTTATGACCTATACTACTCAACAATATCTAAACGACTAGAACTAAAACCCTACAATAATTTTTATACTTAGTATAACATTAATTTTTTTTCTTAGAAATTTGATAATCTTTAAGTACATAATCTATCATATCAAATAATAATTGAAAATTATAAAATTTATCTTTATCAAAAGTTTTTGTTAGTTTTGCAAATTCAGTTTTTTTATCTTTTTTAAATATCAATATTTCACCACCCATTGCAATTTTTTGTTTCTTACAAAATCTTTCAATAATATCATTTGAAAAATATTTTTCTATGGATAAATAAGAATCTTTAATATCTTCTCCTGCTTCGGCTTTCCTTAATTCTGGAACAGGTAGAGGGAAAATGTATCCTTTGCCACTTTTATGTTTCCAAAGACAATCTTTTTTTTCATAATTCGAATTCGGAAGTCTTTCCTTTAAATTTTTTAAAGCTTCATCATAATCTAACAGTCCAATAAATAATGTGTGTGGATAATTATTAAATATCTCTTCTCTTTTAAAAAGATTTAATATAAAATAACAATCAAACATAGGACATAATATAAAAGGCATTTCTTGTTGCTCCTTTAATTTATTCCATGCCGTAGTTATAATCATTTTGTCAGTAATTCCCTCAACACATAATATTGGCTTTGTAGTATTTGATATCGTGTCTTCTAAAGATAATTCAATGGTATCTTGTTTTACCAACATTAAACCAGATGATAGTTTTTCTATTGCTATTTCTTTCTCTACTTTTTCAATAATATTTTTTTCTTTATCCATAAATAAAATATCAACATCTTCATTTTCTGGTGTATAAGCTATTGTTGATGGGGAATGAGTTGCTATGATGACTTGTATTCCATATTCTTTAACAAAATTTTCATATACTATATCCATAAACATTTTGCTTAATGATGGATGCAAATGGGCATCAGGTTCATCTAGTAATAAACATTTTACTTTTTTTAATGAATTTGTATTATGTACCCACATTATTAATGAAACAATCATTTTTTCACCAGAAGAAAGTTCTTGTAATTGAATATTATTACTAGACAAATCTTTAAAATATATACTCATTGGATTTACTCTTAAAGTATCTAATCTATATTTAAAGTTATATTTTTCAAGTAATTCATTTATAATATCTTTAGGCGTTTTTTGATTATAAATTTTCTGAGCTTCTATAGGATTTTCTTTTAATATTTCTAATGCATTTTTATCTTTAGCTCTTTTCCATTTGAAGAAAAACTTTATAAAATTATTCCATTCTTTTATATTTTCATTTATTTCGGGAGGGCAATAATCTGTATGTCCTTTTTCTATAATTTCACGAAATTTATCATTGCCACAAATTTTTTTTACCTTTCTTAAATTTGGATGATTTATTAAAATTTCATCTTCCTTTTTTCCTTGAAGTATTAGTTGTTTGTAATTTGTTATTTCATTATTTAAAATATTTAATTCATTATCATATCTTTGTTCTATATCTAATTCAGTAATTTGTTGATTATTTCTTACAGTTTCTTGTCTTATCTCTGCATTCCAGTTATATTGAATATAATTTATTTCTTCATTTTGATAATTCAATTTAATCCTATTTAAATAATTTAATAAATGTGTTTTTCCACAACCATTTAAACCCGTCACAATCGTTAATTTATTTAATTCAACTTCTCTGTTTTGATAATTTTTCAATGATACTTCATTTCTGTTCAAATTTTGTAAAATTGGTATTTTTAACATATTCTATTTCCTATTTATATTATTTTGCACACATTATATATTTTTTTTATTAAACATGGTATTAAATTTAATTCTAAAATTCTTAAATATTTATAATATTAAGAATACTAAAGTCTGTATAGAATAACTATTTTTGATTTTATAAGAATATCTTAAAATCTTTTATGAGTAAAAAGATTTAAAACAAAGTTAATTCTTACATATCCGTACTAGGGATAAGGTGGGGATGTTCAACTTCTCTTCAGGGCGATTCGTTAAACTCTAATCCATAAGCTTTAAGCTGTAAGCTAAAATTTCGCATTTACAAACGACAACAAAAATATTATATTCTAACCATAAAGTTAGGGCGGGGAAATAATGTTGTTGTTAGTTCAAATTTTAATTATAGCTTTAGTTTTAGTTAGCATTTTTACTAAAAAAGTACGGATGTTATCTATACTTGTTGCTACCATATTGTTTCTTTTGACTTTTCCGAATACTTTCCCGAATATAGGAATGAATATTTATTTAATTATGTTATTCCTTGCATTCTTGTTTAGTAATTTAATTGATTCTTTTATTCGTCCTCTTAGTTATGCAGAAGAAATAATTATAGGGGGTTTTGTTTACATTTCTTTGTTTTTGCTCGACAGAAAATTTATTAATACAGAGGTGGATCAATGGTTTGATTACTTTGATGCGCTAAGCAACATAACCTTTTTAAATGTTGTTGATTTGGCATTTGTAATATTCGGTTGGATAATCACCTTGCTTAATAAGAAACAAGTTCCTCAAGAATAAGCTCTAATATTTAAACTTTAAGCTGACTGTTTCGTCGTTGTCGTTGGTTGCTCTTAAAGAGTTTTCAAGTTTTTACAGTTGCCGTTTTGTCTTTGTCGTTAAAGACCTTAAGATTTTGAGTTACCTTGTTTGCTCTCAAAGGATTTCAAGATTTTAAGCTATAACGAAATATTTGGTGAATGAAGTGTACGTAAAAGAAAGCGGTAGCGATTGGTACTCGATTGAGCCAAATACGAAGTTAGAATTTAAAAGATAAATCCGTTTCGCTCCAAATTTTGAAAAAATTTAAAATTTGGGTATTTTTTCTAGATATTCTTCATAAGATTTTCCGAACCTTTTCTTAAGTTGCGGTTCTTCCACATAATGAATATAAAACAAGATTTAAAGGTTAACATACTCCAACCGGCAAAAAACAAGCCTATAATGCCCGTAATTAAGCTGAAAATGATTTGAAGTATACTTGGACGGTTAAAAGTAAAATTTGTTAAATAAAGCAAAACTGCCGGTATTACAATTAAAACATTTACCGGCAAAATAAGTATTGCCGCACTCCAGTTATCAAAAATTTTACTTTTCAATGATTTAGTCATCTTCTACTTGTTTTCAAAAGGGGATTTTTCCGTTATTGTTCCGTCCGGAAGTTGATACACAATTTTTCCGTTCAAGCAATAAACATTAGGAATACCTTTTCGGGTATTTTCTTCTTGAGCTTTTTTAACCGCTCTAGCAACTATTCTGGTAAGATTAATACTTGTTTTTGTCATAAATTTTCCCTAAACAAAGTATATAAGTTTTCATTCAATATTTCAATGTCATCTTTACTAGTTTGTTGTGCTACTATAGTTGAACTATCGTTACCATTATAATACAAATTCCATTCATCTGCCAAATTTTTATACTTGTTCCAAAAATTTGAAATACTTCTTTTATATCTTCTAATAACATCTTCGTCAGGAACAGGATGTCCGCCGTTTTTAACCCTCACTTTAATTCTTTCAATACAAATTTTTGAATTATCAACAAAAGTATAAAGTAAAATAATTTTATATCCTAATTCTTTTGCTTTTTCAAATGTTTTAATATAGTTGTTACCTGACAATGTTGTTTCTACTGCAAAAGACAATTTTTCTTTAAAGCATTTTTCTATTCTTCTTTTTGTTTCTTTCCCTGCAGAAATTTTTACTTTTGAAATATTTGTAGGGTTTAATTCTTTCGCTATATCATCTGCATTGATATACTCTAATTTTTGTTCTTGTAATAATTCCTTTGCAATTGTACTTTTACCGCTGCCGTTTGCACCTGCTAATACATAAAAAGTTTTTTTATTCATAAAATGATTTTATTAAAATTCACCAATTTTTACAACATTTCCCGAAAAAGCTATACCTTCTAAACTTGCCGTTTCCATCCTTCCATACTTCTATACCTCCATCCCTCTGCCGTGCTGCCGTTTTCAAACTGCTGTTCTAATAATATATAATAATAGTGATATACTTAAAACATTAAAGGAATACTGTATGAACATACATCAAGAACCTAAACAAATTAAAATTCGCGGTGCAAGAGTTCACAACTTAAAAAATGTGGATGTCGATATACCGTTAAACAAAATTGTTGCCGTTGCGGGAGTATCCGGTTCGGGAAAATCGTCACTTGCATTGGGTGTTTTGTATGCCGAAGGTTCAAGACGATATTTAGATTCTCTTTCAACTTATACAAGAAGAAGAATGACACAGGCTTCAAAAGCGGATGTTGACGAAGTTTTGTATGTTCCGGCGTCCCTTGCATTACATCAAAGACCTGCAGTTCCCGGAATTCGTTCCACTTTCGGAACGGGAACCGAACTTTTAAACAGTATTCGTTTAATGTTTTCAAGACTTGCAAGTCACAGATGCCCCAACGGACACTATTTACAACCTACACTTGCCGTTGCAGCGGAAAAAGAACTTGTTTGTCCGCAATGCGGAGCACATTTTTATGCACCGTCGGCGGAAGAGTTGGCATTTAACAGTCAGGGGGCCTGTAAAAAATGTGAAGGAACAGGTACCGTAAGAACAGTGGATAAAGCTTCTCTTATACCGGACGAAACACTTACAATAGATGAAGGTGCCGTTGCACCGTGGAACAGTCTTATGTGGAGTCTTATGACGGATGTTTGCAGAGCTATGGGCGTAAGAACAAATGTTCCGTTCAAAGATTTAACCGATAAAGAAAAAGATATTGTTTATAACGGACCCGCGACAAAAAAACATATATTTTATAAAGCAAAAAATACAAATGTTGCAACAGAACTCGATTTTACATACTATAATGCCGTTTATACCGTGGAAAATGCTCTTGCAAAAGTTAAAGATGAAAAAGGCATGAAAAGGGTTGAAAAGTTTTTAAAGGAAGAACCCTGCGACAAATGTTTGGGGACAAGGTTATCCGAAGCTGCCCGAGCACCTAAACTTATGGAAAAAACTCTTGATGAAGTTTGTAAAATGACCTTATCAAACCTTGTGAACTGGGTAAACGAAGTTCCTTCTTGGGTACCTGCGGAAATGAAACCTATGGCAAAAAGTATATGTGAATCGTTTCAAACGGTTGCAAAAAGGTTAATGGATTTAGGGTTGGGTTATCTTTCTCTTGACAGAGCAGCATATACTCTTTCCACCGGAGAAAGACAAAGAATGCAACTTGCCCGTGCCGTAAGAAACAGAACTACCGGTGTTTTGTATGTGCTTGATGAACCGTCAATAGGGTTACATCCGTCAAATATAGTGGGATTAAAAGGTGTTATGCACGATTTGGTTGCGGACGGCAATTCGGTAATATTGGTTGACCACGATATGCAAATTTTAAAAGAAGCCGATTGGCTTATTGAACTCGGTCCTTATGCCGGATCCAACGGCGGACAAATTATTGCCGAAGGAACAATTGACGACATAAAAAAGAAAAAAGAATCGTTAATAGGTCCGTTCCTTTCACAAGAAAAAAGTATAAATTTAAATAAAAATTCGGATACAGGCAAAATATTTTCCAAAGGAAAAATTTGTTTATCCACGACAAACATTCATACGGTAAAACCTTTGGAAGTAAAGATTCCCAAAGGAAAACTTACCGTAGTTACCGGAGTGTCCGGTTCGGGAAAAACAACCATGGTGTTGGAAAGTCTTGTTCCGGCAATAGAATCAAAAATTTCAAACAAAAAACTTCCGGAACATATTTTATCGATACAAGCAGACGGTATAGAACATATAAAACTTATAGATGCAACACCTATAGGTATAAATGTCCGTTCGACTGTGGCAACTTATGCCGATGTTCACGACGAACTCAGAAAAATATATGCAAGATCGCAGGACGCTAAAAAAGCAGGGTATAAAGCAGGCGACTTTTCTTATAATACAGGAAATCTTCGTTGTCCCGTTTGTGACGGAACAGGCAGTATAAGCCTTGATGTTCAGTTCTTGCCGGATGTGGATATTGCCTGCCCGGATTGTCACGGTTCAAGATATGCAAAAACAGCATACAACATAAAACATATAAATAAATCGGGAGAAAGTTTGTCGCTTCCGCAACTAATGGATATGGATATAAACAGAGCACTTCCGTTTTGTAAAGATATGAAAACCGTTTATCAAAGATTAAAAATTTTGCAGGATTTAGGGTTGGGTTACCTTACGTTAGGGGAAGAAACTCCGAGTCTTTCCGGCGGAGAAGCACAAAGATTAAAACTTGCAAGCGAGATGGGTAAAACACAATCGGATTCCGTTTTTGTGTTTGATGAGCCGACAATAGGTCTGCATCCGTTGGATGTTCAAACCTTACTTAAAGTTTTTGCATCTCTTATAGATAACGGTGCAACAGTTATTGTTATAGAACACGATTTGGATGTTATAAGAAATGCCGATTATATAATTGATATGGGGCCCGGCGGCGGTGAAGACGGAGGAAAAATTGTTGCCTGCGGAACACCGACACAAATAGCAGAAAACAAAAACAGTATAACGGGAAAATATATATAAAAAGTATAAGAATCAAAAATATATTTTGTTTGTATAAAAAAACATTTCTTTTATATAATAAGGACAATATTTTAAAAACATACAGGAAGGGGAAAAATGAACAATTCTAAAAGGTATTTGTATTTAATCGTCGGAACAATCGCATTATTATTTGCCGGAACGGTTTATGCCTGGTCTATTTTAAAAGTTCCTTTGGCACAAAATTTCGGTTGGACGGTTCCGCAACTTACGGTAAATTTTACACTTACAATGAGTTTTTTCTGCTTGGGCGGAATTTTAGGCAGTTTGCTTAACAAAAAAATAGGGTTAAGAAACACATTAATAATTTCAGCTGTTCTTTCCGGAGCGGGATTTATTTTTACATCGTTCCTTTCCGGCAGCAGTATATCTATGTTGTATGTTTGGTACGGAATAATATGCGGTCTCGGTATAGGTATTGCATACAACAACATCATTTCGACGGTAAATCAGTGGTTCTTGGATAAAAAAGGCTTTTCTTCCGGTGTGCTTCTTATGGGTTACGGAGCATCTTCTTTAATTATCGGTTCTATTGCAGCTAAAACTATAGCAAATGCAAATTTCGGTTGGAGAAACACATATTTGTCCATCGGTATTTGTTTGTTTATAGTTTTGTTTGCTTGTGCATTAATATTAAAAACAAGAGTATTTGATAATACAGCCAAAACAGCAGATACAGCCGCATTACAGGTTAAAGATTATACATTGGCAGAAATGCTCAAAAGTATTTCTTTTTGGAAAGCATTGCTTGTAATAACATTTTTGGCAGCTTGCGGAAACACGGTAATATCCATTGCAAAAGATATTTCTCTTGCAAGCGGACTTGCAGAAACTTTAGCCGTAACAATGGTCGGCGTATTATCGGTTTGTAACGGGTTGGGAAGAATTATTTGCGGTTTGATATTTGATAAATTCGGTTGTAAAAAGACAATGATATATGCGGATGTGTTAACCATAATTGCGGGAATCGTTATATTGGTTGCCGTAATGAATTCTTCCGTTATTTTGTGTATTGCAGGTCTTTGTATAGTAGGTTTATCTTTCGGTTGTTGCCCGACAATATCCGCGGCATTTATTGCAGACTTTTTCGGTAAGAAAAATTATAATTTAAATTATTCCGTATTTAATTTGAATTTGTTAATAGCTTCACTTATAGCATCACTTGAAAGTTATCTTTTAGCTGTTTCCGGCGGATACACGGTTCCGTTTTTAGTTTTAATAGCTTTAGCAGTAGTTGCTTTAGGAATAACATTAAGCATAAAAAAATCGTAATACGATTTTTTTTGACGTATAGATGCATGGAAACGACAATAAGCCGAGATTCCGCATCAAGTGCGGAATGACAATAATAATATAAATTTATAATAAAAAAACGATGGATAATTTTTATCCATCGTTTTTTACATATTTGCATCAAATCTTCCAATCTTCTAACCTTCTAAAATCTCACGTCTCTCTTTCCGTTTTCAATCTGTTTAATTCCGTCGAGAATTTTATTGTAATATTCTGTTCCTTCAAGCTGTTTAAGATATTTATCTATAACTTTGTTCCCGATTTCCGCAGTTTCTTTTGAAGCATAATCTACAATATATTCTTTAAATGTAAGAATTGCATTCGGCATACAAAAATTATGTATAAATTGTGTTTTAGCGTATTTCATAAATTCTTCACCGGTTCTGCCTGCTCTGTAACATGCAGTACAGAAAGAGGGGATTTCACCGATTTCGCAAATAGATTTTAAACAAGCATCTAACGATATTTCATCGTTTATGGTAAACTGTTCGGCATCTTTCAATTGGTTGGCTGTTTTAGATTTTACATAAGCACCTACTCCTATTCTTGTACCGGCATCCATTTGAGATACACCGAGTTTTATAACTTGGTCTCTTATTTTTTTAGGTTCTCTTGCCGTACATATCATTCCGGTATAAGGAACGGAAAGTCTTATTATTGCTACCAACTTTTTAAAATCTTCATCGCTGACTTTATATTTTAAGTGCTGACTTAACGGGGTGGAATTTGCAAGTGTTACTCTCGGAAACGATATTGTGTGAGGTCCTACACCGTTAAATGTTTTTTCCAAATGTATTGTGTGATACAAAAGCCCCATAACTTCAAATCTCCAATCGTATAAACCGAACAACACACCAAGTCCCATATCGTCGCAGCCTGCCCGGTATGCTCTGTCCATACAATAAAGTCTCCATCTGTAATGACCTTTTATTGTATCTTGCGGATGCATATATTTATATGTTTCATGATGGTAAGTTTCCTGGAACACCTGTATTGTTCCGATACCTTCTTTTTTCAATTTCTTGTATTCTTCCACGGATAAAGGGGCAGCATTAATATTTGCTCTTCTTATTGCACCTTTATCGGTTTTTGTTGAATATACGGTTCTTATAGTATCCACCATATAATCGACGGTAGTGTTGGCTGACTCTCCATAAACCAAAACTGTTCTTTTTTGACCTTCGTTAATCATAACTTTAACTTCTTCGGCAACTTCTTCCTGCGTTAAAGTTTTTCTCTTCATTGCGGTATTATCGCATCTGAATCCGCAATATCTGCATTTGTTTTCACATTCGTCACTGCAATATAACGGAGCAAATAAAACGAGTCTGTCTGCATAAACCTCGTGTTTAAGTTTATATGCAAGTTGATACATTTCTTCTATAGTTTCAGGATCTTTATTTTGTATCAAAATGGCAGTTTCTTCCGGTTCAAGACGAACACAGTTGTCTGCCTTTTGTAATACTTTCCTGACTTGTTCTTTTGTAGGATTTTCTGCCGCATTTAATTGTTTCCAAATTAAATCATCGTCGATGAAATCTTTTTCCATTTTATCGTATTGTTCTAATTCTTTCTTGTATTTTTCTAAAGAACTCATATCAAACTCCTTTTTATGTTTATAGCGACCGAAATATTTTAGTTACAACTTCGAATTTTCATAATTTATGTACTTTATCGCTTCGCTGACATCTTAGTACACTGCATTCTGAAAATTCTTCGTCTCACTAACAAATCTTTCGGTCTTTGAAATCGCTTCGCGATTTGTTGTATTTTTAATTTTTTTAGTAACTAAGCAAAAACTTGAAAACTCTTTGTGTGCCAAGTAACGACAACGACTAACAACTACAAAATCTGTAAATCCTTTGAATGCCAACCAACAACCAACGACGATGAAAAAAGTTACTTCGCAACTTTTTTCGTCAGCATCGAATTAACCGTAATGCCTTCCACCCTTCCGAGTTTTCCGGTAAGAGCGGAAATATTGTCGTTAGTACCTTGTGCAATAAGTGTAATAACCGACATCTTTTTCTCTTTAAACGGAATACCCATTCTGCCTACAAACAAGTCCGAATAATCGTGCAATATAGCATTTACCGTATTGGATTTAGATTTATCTTCAATAACTATTGCTATAATCGCTATTCTTATTTCGTCGTTTTTTACCATACTTTTACCCTGAAATAAAAAAATCTCTTTTTGCACATTGCAAAAAGAGGCTCAAAATAAAATTCATTGTACCGACTGTTAGGAAATACCGAACAGTTTGTTTTATTTTCCAGCCCCGGGATTTTCAAGGTTTTAACCAAGCCAATCCGTTGCAATGTTTCATTTTTAGGTTATTATATACCTAATAACTCAAAATGTCAAACTATTATTATCTTTTTTATAAGTTACGAAATTTTCGGAAAGATTATCTGACTACGGTTGTTTTTTTGCCTTTTATTAATTTATAAATTTTGCTTACCAAACCAAAATTGAAAAAACAACCGGCAATAAAAAGTTTTATTTTAAAACTTAATTTTGACTTAAAAAAACTGAAATTATTTTTTTTCAAATCTTCCAATAATATTTTTACGCTTTCAATATCGGGAGTTTCTTCCGATGCTATAAAAGTTAGCCATTGGGATACAATATTTAATCTAAAATTACACAGTTTGTTTTTCAAATCAAACAATTCTTGTTCTTGTGCATACTCCATTTCCATATCGGAAACTTTTAAAAACTCCAAAAAATTTTTCTTAAATTTTTTTGTATGTTGCCTTGATGTAGGATTCATTCTGTAATAGCACAAACATTTATCAATACAAACAACTTTTTCTATTCTTTTAAAAGTATTCAAAGTATAATAAACATCCTGTGCATAAGTTTCTATCTGTCTAAGATTACCAACAACTTCTTTTCTGTAAAGTTTGTTCCAAACATACATATGGTTATAAAAACATTCGAAAGCTTCGTTTGAAGTTAAAATTTCTTTGTTGGGAAAATCCGTATTTTTAGTCCAATTGTTTTCGGTTCCTTTATACCAATTGCAAACAACTAATCCGGCATTTGTTTTTGTAATTGCATTGTATAGTGTTTCATACATATCAAGTTCAAAATAATCATCCGGATCTATAAAACCTATAAAATCACCGGTTGCAATATCAAGTCCCGCATTTCTTGCTACGGCAGGACCGCTGTTTTTAATATGCAAAACTTTTATTCTGTTATCTTTTAATGCATATTCATCACATATTTTACCGCAATTATCAGGTGAACCGTCATCCGTCAATATTATTTCCAAATTCTTGTATGTTTGATTAACAATGCTATCTAAACTTTGTCTTATATACGGTTCTACATTATATACAGGTACTATTACGGATATTTTATCCATTAAAAAAATCCTTATATAAAATATTATTTCTATTTTATATTAAATTTATTCCGCTTTTTCAATCATAAAATATTTATTTTTTATCTATCTTTTCGTATTGTTATTGACTTATTTTTCTTGCCTTGATATTATACTAACATTATGGAAAACAAATTAGCACAAAACTTTAATTTTTTCAGTTTAATAAAGTTTGCACTGCCGACAATGATAATGGTATTTTTCGTATCGTTATATGTTATGGTTGACGGTGTATTTGTTTCCAAATTTGTTAACACCGATGCTTTTGCGGCAATCAACATTGTTTACCCTTTATTTAGTCTTCTTTTTGCAATTTCAAGTATGCTTGCTTCCGGAGGCAGTGCTTTGGTTGCAAAAAAGATGGGAGAACAAAAGAATAAATCCGCAAAACAATATTTTTCTTTAGTCGTTATTTCTTCAGCGGTAATAGGCTTAATTTTGGGTTTAATATGTTTAATATTCATAAAGCCCGTAATTTATCTTTTAGGCTCAAATGATTCCATTTATGAATATTGCTACGATTATATAGTCCCTATTTTGATATTTTCACCGCTATGCATACTACAAATGATATTTCATTCGTTTTTTATTGCAGCAGGCAAACCTAAAATGGGACTTATTGCATCTTTAACAGGCGGAACAACCAACATTATTTTCGATTATATTTTTATTGTTCTAACGGGTATGGGAATTTCAGGTGCTGCCTACGGAACAATTGCAGGTTTTATTGCACAAAATACCATAGGATTTCTTTATTTTACATTCAAAAGAAAAGGTTCTTTGTATTTTGTTAAACCCTCATACAATTTATTGGCAGTTGCAAAAAGTTGTTATAACGGATTTGCCGAATTTATAGGTAATTTGGCAGTATCTTTAACAACTTTTCTATTTAATATAGAAATGATGAAATATATCGGTGTAGACGGTGTTGCGGCCATAACGATTGTTCTTTATGCCGAATTTATTTTAACTTCAATATTCTACGGATATGCTTCAGGTATTGCGCCGATATTCAGTTATAACTACGGAAGCAAAAACACATATCAATTAAAAAACATTTTTAAGATAAGTATGATATTTATAATAACATCTTCAATTCTGATATATTTGTTGTCGATACCTGCCGCTCCTTACATAATAGCTTTTTTCGCAAAAGAAAATTCTCATGTGTTTTATATTGCACTAAAAGGTTTTTTTATTTTTGCAATTTCATTCTTGTTTACAGGAACAGACATTTTTTCGGCAGCAATGTTTACCGCTTTTTCCAACGGAAAAGTTGCAGGAACAATTATGTTTCTGAGAACATTTTTGTTCTTAAGTTCGGCAATTTTGTTATTACCGTTAATTTTGAAAGTTAACGGTATATGGCTTGCAATACCTGTCGCGGAATTTTTGTCTATACTTGTTTCAATTTTCTATTTCATAAAATATAGAAAAATATATAATTTTTACTAAATTTGGTAAAATAATCTCCAATGAAAACAATAAGAATTTTATTATCTTTTATACTCTTATTTTGTTGTTTTGTTAGTGTAAATATTTTTGCACAAGGAAAAGAACATAACGAAATTACAATAGCAATTCTAAAAGGGGATAACCTTTCCGAATATAAAGATTTGTTGTCAAAAACGATAAAAGAGAAACTAAACAAAACGGTAAAAATAAAAGTTTTGGATTACGACACGTTCATAGTTGATATGAACAGGGGAAACAGCGACTTTTATAAAGGTTCTCCGCTTACTTATGTTCTTTCGTTATCGGATACCGTTATATTAAAATCCGCTTACAGAATTGACGGCGAAATTCAACAGGATTATACTCCTGTTATACTTGCAAGAACAGACAAGAATATAAATACCGTTAAAGATTTAGAAAACACAAATTTCCATTTCACAAACCCTAATTCCGCATCGGGATATTTATACCCCAAATTATTTTTAATTGAAAAAGGTGTAATTACGGAAAAAGATTTTGCCGATAACCGTTCACCGAGCGCAAAAGATGTTTACAATTATGTCTTGGAAGGTAAATGGGATGCATGTTGTTCTTTTTACGGTCTTTTGGAAGATGATCCCTTTTTCGAAAAAAATCCCTTATTAAAAGCTTTTAAAATAAATCTGCAAATTCCCAACGATCCGTTATGGGCTGACGAGAGAATAAAAACAGAAAACCCGCAATTGGTAACGGATGTAAAAAATTTAATATTGGAATTGTTTGAAGATAATAAAGAACTTTCTTTTATACCGGCAAGAGATAAAGATTATGACTCAATAAGAAGAAAAGTAAGGATATTGAACATAATAGAAAACAAAGATTTTATATCGGTAGACAGAGTGCTGGGTTTTGTTACAAGAAGTCCTAAAACTTTAAACTTTATTTTAAAATACAAATTGCATATTGCTCTTTCTTATTTAGTGTTTACATCACTGATTATCATTTTTGTTTCCGTATTTTTCAAAAGAACCGTAATAAAGAAATATCATACGGAACATAAATTGTTAAACGACAAATATAATGATTTATTGGAACATTTGGAAGAAGAAAACGATTTCAATTCAAAAATAACCAAACTTGAAGACGAAATAAAAGTTGCTTTTAAAGAATATACAAAGTTTACCGAAGATTCCGTTATGGTTAAGTATGTTGCAACCGGTGAATTTTTATTTAATAAATATAAGGATACAAATGCTATGGAACCGTCCGCAATAGCAAACTGTTATGTTAAAGCTTTTGAAAGAATAGTTATGGTTAGTGCATACGGTGCGGAAACATTTGAAAAGCAAGATGATACAAAAGTTCCGGACGAGCAACAAAACATACAAAACAAAATAGACCCGAAAAAGATATTGGATAACGGGATAAGAGATGTAAGAGAAAAAGCAGGGTTAAGCAACAAAGATTATAAGAGTTTGCAAAAATGCAGAAGTTTAAGAAACAAAGTTGCACATTTAAAACCTGTTTCTACCGAAGAAGTGATTTCTATAAGGAAAACTCTTTTAGGGGAAAATTCTTATACCAACGGAATATTGGCAAAGTTGGCACCATATCTTTAAAAATGTTTTAACATTTTTAAAGATAGCTTAAAGCTTATAGCATATAGTTTAACGACAGCGACAAATTTGAGGGATGGATGGAAGGAAACGACAAACAACAATGGATTACTTCACTTTGTTCGCAATGACAAAAGAATTGGTAATTTATGACAAAATATATTGAAATAAGTTGTAAAACGGCTTGTAACAGAGTAAACAGCAATTTCTTGCCTTTTAATTGGGATTTGAATATTTACAGAGGTTGCGAACACAAATGCCAATACTGCTTTGCCGTGTATTCTCATAAATATATGGAATCAAAAAACTTCTTTGACGAAATATATGTAAAGAAAAACATTGCGGAATGTTTTGAAAAGCAAATATCTTCAAAAAGATGGAAAAAATCCGTTATAAATATCGGCGGAGTTACGGACAGTTACCAACCTGCGGAAAACAAATATAAAATAATGCCCGAAATTTTAAAGTTATGCATAAAATATAAAATACCGATAAGTGTATCGACAAAATCCAAACTTATATTGAGAGATTTCGATTTGTTCGCCGAACTTGCAACCCTTGTTCCCGTAAATATTACTTGTACTATTACGACGGTAAACGAAAATATACGAAAGCTTATAGAACCTAATGCCGCACCTGCACAAGACAGGTTTAACAATTTAAAAGAATTTTCAAGAACAAATGTTAATACCGGAATATTTATTATGCCGATAATTCCGGAACTTACCGACTCTTATAAAAATTTAAGTATGTTGTATAAAACGGCAAAAGAAAACAATGTAAATTATGCAGTCACAACTATTTTAAATTTAAGGGGAGAAACAAAAATAAATTTTTTAAATTTTGTTAAAAATAAATTACCGCACCTGTACAACAAGATAAAATCCCATTATAAAGGTGCTTATGTAAATTCCACATATAAAAAGCACATATACAACATTTTAAACACTTTGGAAAAAAAGTATCCGTTACAAGAAAAAGAAATTGTTTATCCAAATTACGAAAAATCCGACGACCAATTGACCTTATTTTGATATTACAGGAAAGAGAGTGTCCCTTTAACTTTTTTTAATGTATTTGGAACAAGTTCTATTGCCAAGACATATTTCGTTTCGATTTTGTCTTCACATTTGATTCCGTATTCTATGGCTTGTCTGAAACCCATTCTGTAATAATAGTTTGGATCTCCTACCAAGAATATACAGTTATAGCCCAAATCTTTGGCTATTTCAAAACTTTTTCTTATAAGAGTTTCACCGATTTTTTCGTTTCTGTACCCTAACATTACACAGACGGGACCTAAAAGTAAAGGTTTTATTTTCGGATCGGCACAACCTTTTATATTGAACTTCGATAAAATAATGTGTGCTATTAATTTTTTTTGTTCTTCTGCGACGAGAGAAAGTTCTGGGATATATTTTTCACCTGCTCTTATTTCATTAACAAAATCCTGCTCTTTGCCGTTTGAAACTCTTGCCGTTTCAAAAGCATCTTTAACCAACTTATAAACTTCTTTAAAATCTTGTTTTGTTTCTTGTCTGATAATCATACCAATAGTTTAGCCGATTTACGGAAAAAATCAATTGAATTGTTCTAACCAATCTAAAATTACGGGAAGATTATGTTCTTTAAAGAAAATATCGTGATGATTTATACCATCTACAAAAACGACTTGTTTTTCTTTAACCGGAGCTAAATCGAAAAGTCTTTGAGAATGTGAATGATGTATTAACATATCCTTATTTCCGTGTATAAGTAAAATAGGACATTTTATATTTTTAATATATTCGTCCGAAGGATACTTATCTTTTAGCACCAAAAAAGCTAACGGAACGGGATATTCTTTTACTTCCTGATAAAGAGAAGAAAACGGTGCCGTTAAAATAATACCGTCCGGATCTCTGTATTGTGTAAGGCCCATCGCAAAAGCACAGCCGAACGAATATCCGTAAAAAATGATTTTGTCATTATCTGTTTTATTTTTATAATAATCGTAAAAAGCAACGGCATCGGAAAAAATTACATCCTGCGATATTTTACCTTTAGTGTTTCCGAAACCTCTGTATTCCATCATAGCAACGGAATAGCCTTCGGTTGTGAGCTTCGTTATGGCTGGGGCAAATCTTGCCATTAAACCGGTATTACCGTGGAAATACAATATTAAAGGTTTATCTTTATCACCTTCAAAATACCAAGTCATTACTTGAGTTCCGTCTTTAGCCGTTACGGGGTTTTCCTCAAACATGTCAAATCCGGCTTCTTGAGGAGCTTTATAATTTGTGTCCGGTCCAAATAAAAAATTAATTTGGAAAAAATATAATACTCCAAAATAGATAACACAAAATATTGCAATACCTAATAATATCTTTTTTAATTTCTTCATATTCGTATATTTTAATAAAAAAAAGAACCCGGATACAATACCCGAGTTCTTTTTTTTATATTTGTAAGCTGAAAATTACAATGAATTTTTGCTTTCAAAATCTTTCATGAATGCAACTAATTTCTTTACACCTTCTATCGGCATTGCATTATAAATAGAAGCTCTCATACCGCCAACGGTTCTGTGACCTTTAAGACTGATTAAACCTTCTGCTGTTGCTTCTTTTATGAATTTTGCTTCCATTTCTTCGTTACCGATAACGAAAGGAACGTTCATCAATGATCTGTCTTCTTTAACAACAGTTCCTTTGAACAATTTGCTTGAATCCAAGAAATCGTACAATATTTTTGCTTTTGCTTCGTTCATTTCTTTCATTTTTGAAAGACCGCCGAGTTTCTTAATCCATTTAAATACTAATCCGCAAATATAAATTCCGTATGTAGGAGGTGTGTTGTATAATGAGCCGTTATCTGTTTGAATTTTCCAGTTCATCATTGTAGGTGTGCAAGCCAAAGCAGGACCATCACCGATTAAATCTTCTCTTATAATTAAAATTTGTACTCCGGAAGGACCAACATTTTTCTGAACTCCACCGTACATTACACCATATTTTGTAATATCTACAGGTTCCGATAAGAAACAAGATGAAACATCGGAAACTAACGGTTTACCTTTTGTGTTAGGAAGTTTTTTAAATTTTGTTCCGTAAATTGTGTTGTTTTCGCAGATATAAACATAGTCTGCATTTTCGCTTATAGGTAAATCGGAGCAATCCGGAATATATGAAAATGTTTTGTCTTCCGATGTTGCTATTTTGTTTGCTTTTCCATATTTTTGTGCTTCCTGGAAAGCTTTCTTTGCCCATTGACCTGTTACTATATAATCTGCAACTCCGTTTCTCATCAAGTTCATGGGAACGGATGCGAATTGTAATGAACAACCGCCTTGTGCAAATAATACTTTATAGGTTGAAGGAATATTTAATAACTCTCTTAAATCTGCTTCTGCTTCATCGATAATTGCCTGATATGTTTTTGAACGATGACTCATTTCCATAACAGACATTCCCGAACCTTTATAGTTCAACATTTCGTCAGCTGCTTGTTGCAAAACTTCTACCGGTAATACGGCAGGACCTGCAGAAAAATTGTAAACTCTTTCCATTTTGGTCTAAATCTCCTTATAAATAAATTTACTTATGTAAATTGTTAGGTAAATATTTTATAAAAAATAAAACAAATAATAAAGTGATTTTTTTATAAATTTATTCATTGATAAAATATTAATTTTATGTTAAGATTTCCTTATAAATGAACTTTATAAAATTTTTCTTTAAACAACATTTGATAGTTACATCTCTTTTAGTATCTTTCATTCTATCAAGCATAATATGGCTTTCGATAGGTTGGGTTTCTTATTTCAGCGGAAGAGAACAGGAAATAGCAATAGAAACCGATATTATTTTCGATATCGTAACGGATATTATAAAGCATGATAAAAAATTATTGAAAGAAAACATTTTGTCATTAAAAGATACGGACAGTTCCGATTTTGATTTCACAAACAGTTTTTTAACAAACATGAACAGAAACAACATGTTGTTAAACAATCCTTTATCTTTAAACAATTTTATAAACTTATATTCTTATGATTATGCAAATCAAAGGCTTAAATATTTTCATAACCTGTATACAAAGCACTGGCTTGAAGTAAGAGACAGTAAAAATAATATATTAATACAAACAAAATATAAGTATAACGAAATTGTTCCTTGGGACGACAAATACTATGAAGAAAAAAGAATAAAAAAGATGATATTTATCGAAGACGGTTTTTATACTTATACTTATGTTTATAAGTACAAACCTTTTTGGTATATAGCATTGATAAGGAGCATCTCTTTAAATACAATTCCGGACATTTTCGAAAACAAAGAGTTTTCCTGGAACAAATGGGTTCAGGAAACTTTTTTCAATGTAGGTAAATGGGAACAGGTTTTTAATTTCTGGATAATATTTGCAATATTAATGTTGATTGTTCCTTTTGCATTGAAGAATCTCTATGAGTTATACAATTCATTAAGTATTTTAAGATATAAGAATCTCAGATACACGGTAAAATTAAAAAGAATTACAAAACAATTTAACGAGCAAATGAAAAAAATATCTCAACAGGACAATTTATCCGAAGAAGATATAAAGAAAAAAGAAAAAGAACTTGAAGAAAAGTTTGAAAGACAGATGTTAACATTAAAATTCGAGCATAACAGGCAAATAACGAGTGTTAAATCCGGTTTCAGTAAATATTACGAACATACAGAAAAAGAATTGGAAAGATATAAAACAATAATAAAGCAACAGCTTGATGAAATAAAAGAATTGCAGTACAGTTTACAGGAACATAACATAAACTATGATCCTTACAAATTTACGGATTTTAAATTCAGAGAAAAAGCCGACATCTTAATATTGGGAGGGGAAGGTTCCATTTCATTAAAAGAAGCTTACGGTATATTAAAAGAATTAGGTCTTTCACATAATACCGATATAAAATGGATAGCATACAGAGATATGGACCATTTTGATATTACCGCTTTACAAAACACAAGAAACTATTCGGATATTATTGTGGGAAGTGTTCCTCACAGTATGTTAAATGTTCCGGAACAAAACCTTGTAGTTCATTTGCAGAACAACGCTTCATTGTACCCTAAATTCCAAATTTTGAGAAAACAAGACGACGGTGATTTGTTACAAATAACAAAAACAAACCTCAGAGAAGCATTGAAAAAAAGTAACAAATATAAACAACTTATGGAAATGCAAAAACTAAATCTTTACAACAATCAATAAATTATTTACAAAATTCTTTTATTTCTTTTTCCAATATTCTATATACTTGCGCTAAAAGATATCCGTCGGCAGAGGCATGATTTAATCTAACCGTTAACGGCATAACAAGTTTTCCGTTTTCTTCTCTGTATCTGCCCCAATTAACTATAGGCATAAAATATAAGTAACCGTCGGGAAGCTCTACATTTAAAGAGTCGTAAGAAATCCACGACATATAAGAAGCATCAAACCAGTTCGGATGATTCAACATATCAAGTCCGTATCCGTGAGTTTTCTTTGCTATTTCAATATCTTTGCTTGCATTCTTATAGAATTTCTTATAGTCTTGATCGTAAACCGTATAAACAGGTGTACAGGTTTCGGTATCTTCGTGAAAGATATATTGTGTGGGATTTATTTTATCGTAAACTATTAACTGGTTTGTTTGGTGCAACCAAGCCAATCTGTAATCTTCTCTTGAATTTAAAGTTTTGGATAACAAGTACAAAAAGTTTATATAAAATTTCGTGTTTGTTTTTTTGGAATAATCGTATAAAGTCTGAACATCTATTCTTGCCGTCGTGGAAATGGAACACTTTGTTTGAGCAAAATGTCTGAAAACATCTTTTCTGTAATACTCGTTCATGTTAATTACTTTATAATTAACCATTTTGTTATCCTCTCTTTTTTATTAAATTTGTTTTAATTACACTTATTATATAAAAGTTATTTTTCTTTTGACAACTATAAAAAAAAATAATAATATATCTAAAATTAAATTTTAATGAAGGGGGACTTAAAAGATATTTGTTTTACAATATTCTTTGAGTCCCTTTCTCTCTTATAAGGAGAAAAACATATTATGAAGTATATTTTTATGACGGGCGGAGTAGTAAGTTCTTTAGGTAAAGGTATAACCGGTGCAAGTATAGGAAGGCTTTTACAATTGCACGGATATAAAGTAAATATGATAAAAATGGATCCTTACATAAATGTTGATCCGGGAACAATGAACCCTTTTCAACACGGAGAAGTTTATGTTACAGCAGACGGTGCCGAAGCGGATTTGGATTTAGGGACATATGAAAGATTTTTGGATATAGTAACAAAAAAAGCAAACACAAACACATCAGGAGATATTTATCAAACCGTTATAAACAAAGAAAGAAGAGGTGAATATAACGGAGGAACAGTTCAAGTAATTCCTCATATTACAAACGAAATAAAGAAAAGATTTGTAGCTTTTGATAAGCAAGTTGATATAACAATAATAGAAATAGGCGGAACGATAGGTGATATAGAAGGTCTTCCTTTTATTGAAGCAACAAGACAATTTATGTTGGAACAAAAAAGAGAAGATATAATGAGTATTCATTTAACTTTTATTCCTTATATTGAAGGAGCAAAAGAACTTAAAACAAAACCTACTCAACATTCCGTTAACAAATTAAGAGAAGTTGGAATTATTCCCGACATGATTATATGCAGAACACAATATCCTATAAACGATTCTATGAAAGGTAAAATTTCATTGTTCTGTAATGTTCCCAAAGAAGCTGTTGTAGAAGCAAGGACATGTTCTTCGATTTACCATGTTCCCGAATCTTTACACGAGCAGGGAGTGGATGCTTTTATTTTAAAAAGACTTAATTTAAAAAGCAAAATAAAATTCAGCAACAAATGGTTTAAATATGTTAAACAAGACACAAAACATTATAAGACGGTAAAAATAGGTGTTATCGG
Source organism: Candidatus Ruminimicrobiellum ovillum (assembly GCA_002448285.1). Classification (GTDB taxonomy): domain Bacteria; phylum Elusimicrobiota; class Endomicrobiia; order Endomicrobiales; family Endomicrobiaceae; genus Ruminimicrobiellum; species Ruminimicrobiellum ovillum. Next base: position 31,455 of record DJWX01000011.1, read on the forward strand.
TAAATATGCGGATTTAAAAGACGCTTATAAATCTATAGATGAATCTTTAAAGATATCCGCTATGGAAGCAAAAGTTAATTTGGATATTCAATACATTTCTTCCGAAGATAAAAACTTAATTAAAAGATTAAAAGCTTTAGACGGAATATTAGTTCCGGGCGGATTCGGTATGAGAGGAATTGAAGGAAAAATCGCAGCAATAAAATTTGCAAGAGAAAACAAAGTTCCGTTCTTCGGAATATGTTTGGGTATGCAATGTTGTGTAATTGAAGCCGCAAGACATTTATTGAAATTTAAAAATGCAAACTCTACCGAAATAGATCCTAAAACGATATACCCCGTAATAGAAATGTTGGACGAACAAAAAGATGTAAAATATTTGGGCGGAACAATGAGATTAGGAAACTATGAATCCGATTTGGTAAAAGGTTCTTTGGCTCATCAACTTTATAAGACGGATAAAATTGTAGAAAGACACAGACACAGATATGAAATGAACCCGAAATATATTGATATGTTCAAAAAAGTAGGTTTTGATGTTTCCGGCTATCATAAAGGAGTATTACCTGAAATAGTCGAAATTAAAAATCATCCTTTTTATATAGCAGTTCAATTCCATCCGGAATTCGGTGCAAGACCTACAAGGCCGCATCCGATATTTCAAGGGTTTGTTTTAGCTGCAAAGAAAAAAGCACACAAATAGAAGAAGGTGCAAATGTCTTTATCTAACGAGCAACTTGAACGATATTCAAGAAACATCCTGTTAAAAGGTGTCGGGATAAAAGGTCAGGAAAAACTTTTATCTTCCAAAGTTCTTATTATCGGTGCCGGTGGCTTGGGTTCTCCTGCGGCAATGTATTTGGCTGCTGCAGGTGTGGGAACTATAGGTATAGCAGATAAAGATAAAGTCGAACTTTCAAATCTTAACAGACAAATTCTTCATAAAACAAATAAACTGGGTGCAGATAAAATAAAGTCCGCACAAGAAACAATAAACGATTTAAACCCGGACATCAAAGTGAACATTTATAACGAAATATCACCTGACAATATTTCCAAAATTATTTCCGAATATGATTTTATTATAGATGCAACAGACAACTTTGAAACAAAATTTTTAATAAATGATGCTTGTGTGAAATCTAAAAAGCCGTTTTCTCATGCGGGAATCGTAGGTTTCGAAGGACAACTTATGACTTATGTTCCAAACGAAGGTTGTTGTTACAGATGTGTATTTAAAGAACCTCCGAAAAAAGAATGTGTTTCTTCTTGTTCTACGGACGGTGTATTAGGTGCAGCGGTGGGAACAATAGGCACATTACAAGCAACGGAAGCAATAAAATATATATTAGGTACAGGGGAACTTCTTACCGGACATTTACTTACATATAATGCTTTAACTTCGGAATTCAGAAAAATAAAGTTACCGCCTGCAGATAAAGAATGTCCCGCATGCGGAAATAAATAGGTTCTATTACTAAAATTTCTCATTTCCAAGCAAAAAAGCCATTCGTTTGAAAAATTTAAAGCCGTGCTCCAACTTGAAAAATCCTAACCGCCTAATGTAACGGATTTTTCTTCAATCATGTTCGCACTAAAAAACTTTTTTGATTTATAGTTTTTTGCTCTAAATTTTTTAGGAAACACTGAATAAATAACGGTGTGAAAGATTGAGAGAAGATTTTGTCTATAAAGAGGAGGAGTTTTGCAGGAATAGTTGGATAACTATTTCAAGAAAACACGACGAATTTATAGGCAAAATATACCGCAAGATTTTGTGCCGGTATTTATTCAGTGTTTCCCAAACTCATAGACGGCTTTAATCATGCTTGTAAATGAAAATTTTAAAAATCTCATTAATTATAAATTGTAAATTGTAAATTATAAATTGTAGTTCACACTTGACTAAAATTTAATAAAAATGCATAATAAATAGATAAAATTTTACAATTAGAGGAGTATTAAAGAAAATGAAAGAAGGAATTCATCCAAAATATGTAGAATCAACAGTAACATGTGCTTGTGGTTATACATTTAAAACAAGATCAACAAAGCCGGTAATAAAATTGGAAATTTGTTCAAATTGTCATCCTTTCTTTACAGGAAAACAAAAACTTATAGATACAGCCGGAAGAGTTGAAAAGTTCCAAAAGAGATTTGTTGCTACCGAAGGAAAGACTGTTGTAAGAAAGAAAAAAGAGAAAAAGGTTTCTTCACCGAGAAAGACTTCAAAACTTTTAACATCTACACCTAAGAGAGTAAAAAAAGATGTTAAAAAAGATGCAGCAAAGAAAGATGCTAAAAAAGAAAAATAAATAAAATTTTAAATATTGACAGGATTATCATTTTTATAAAACATGAAATCCTGTCATATTTTTTTATAGGTAAAAAATATGTTTAAAGAAAAATTAGAAGAAATTAATTCTAAATTTAAAGAAGTTGAACAAAAGCTCAGTGACAGCAATATAATTGCAGATCAGGAACAATACAGAGCTTTATCAAAAGAACATTCCTATTTATCTCCGATAGTTGAAAAATCGAAAGAATATTTTAAATTGTTAAAAGATATCGACGATCTAAACGAATTAAAAGAATCCGATGATAAAGAAATGAAAGAAATGGCTTTTGCAGAATACGACCAAGCCGTTGCAAACAAAGAAAAGATGGAAACGGAAATAAGACTTATGTTAATTCCGCCGGATCCGCATGAAGATAAAGATATTATCGTTGAAATAAGAGCAGGAACAGGCGGAGAAGAAGCTGCTTTATTTGCGGGAGATTTGTTCAGAGCGTATACAAGATTTGCGGAAAGAAACGGTTGGAAACACGAAATAATAGATTCCAACCCTACCGGTCTCGGAGGATACAAAGAAGTTGTATTTTCCATATCCGGAAATAAAGTTTGGAAATATTTCAAATTTGAAAGAGGAACTCACAGAGTACAAAGAGTTCCCGAAACGGAAGCATCCGGCAGAGTTCATACATCAGCAATAACGGTTGCAGTTCTTCCCGAAGCGGAAGAAGTTGATGTTGAAATAAAACCGGAAGATTTAAGAATAGATACATACAGAGCAAGCGGTGCGGGCGGACAGCATGTTAACAAAACCGATTCCGCAATAAGAATAACTTATTTACCTACAGGACTTGTTGTTGCTTGTCAGGATGAAAGAAGCCAAATAAAAAACAAAGCTAAAGCCATGAAAGTTTTAAGAGCAAAATTATATGAACAAAAGATGATAGAACAAGAACAAAAAATGTCCAGCGACAGAAAACAACAAGTAGGTTCGGGAGACAGATCCGAAAAAATAAGGACATATAATTTTCCTCAAAACAGAATAACCGACCATAGAATAGGTTTCAGTGTTTATAATATAACCGAAGTTATGGACGGAGATTTAAACGAACTTATAGAAAAACTTATATCTTGCGAAAACGAAGAAAAGTTGAAATCGGCGAACATTTAATATAATTAGTAATTAGTAATTAGCAATTAACGACAACGGCAGAAACGGCAACAACGGACGACAGAAGATTGGAAGATTAGATAACTTCAAAAAATGTATCAAACTGAACAAAATATTTTTACAATTTTAAAACAGGCAACGGAATTTTTAACATCACATAATATAACGGAAGCGCAACTTGATGCCGAAGTTTTATTATGTGGTGTTTTAAAAATAAAAAGAAACAAATTAGCAACTCTCCGACAAGAAACAATATCGCAGGAACAATATCAGCAATATCAGGATTATTTAAATAAAAGAATAAAAGGGGAACCGGTAGATTATATTTTGGGTAATTCGGAATTTATGGGACTGACATTTAAAGTTAATCCTGATGTTCTAATTCCGAGACCGGAAACGGAATTAATAGTTGAACAAGCTAACAATTTCATAAAAGGAAACAACTTTAAACAAGTTTTGGATTTATGCACCGGTTCGGGAGCAATAGCCGTTTCCGTAGCAAAATATAACGATAATGTATCTGTTACGGCAAGTGATATAAGCACAAAAGCTTTGCAGGTAGCAAAAGAAAATGCCGTAACAAACAATGTATCAAACAGGATAGAATTTTTAGAAAGTAATATGTTTGATAATATTATTGCTAAAAAATTTGATATAATTATATCTAATCCGCCTTATGTGACCGAAAAAGAATATAAGGGTTTGGAAAAAGAACTTTTTTTTGAACCGAAAAATGCTTTTGTAGCCGGAGAGGACGGATTGGATTTTTACAGAATAATAGCGGAAAATTCTGCTCGATATTTAAATCCGAAAGGGATATTGTTGTTAGAGCTTAACTCAAATATCTCTTTACAGATTGCGGATTTATTTGACAGTTTTCTTTTTATAAAAATAATAAAGGATTATTCCGGTTTAGACAGGATATTAATAGCACAAAATGGATAAAATAGTAATTTACGGCGGTAAAAAATTAAACGGTGAAGTAAAAATTTCCGGAGCAAAGAATTCTGCATTGCCGATACTTTTTGCTACACTTTTAACCGACGATAAATGTAAAATTAAAAATGTTCCTATACTTGCCGATATCAAAACAACGGTAGATTTTTTAAATTTTATAGGTAAAAAGACGGTAAGAAAAGGAAATATTGTTAATTGTGATAAATCTTCAAAATTAAACCATATAGCTCCTTACGATTTGGTAAGAAAAATGAGAGCAAGTGTTTTGGTTATGGGACCGTTACTTGCAAGACTCGGAAAAGTGGATGTTTCTTTGCCCGGCGGATGTTCAATAGGTGCAAGACCTATAGATATTCATTTGGATGCTTTCAAAAAAATGGGAGCAACAATTGAATTAAAAGAAGGTTATATAAAAATATTCAGTAAAGGCAGACTTACGGGAACAGATATAGAATTCAGATTTGCAAGTGTAGGTGCGACGGAAAATGTATTACTTGCAAGTGTTTTGGCAAAAGGTACAACAAGAATAATAAATGCAGCAAAAGAGCCCGAAATTCAAGATTTGGCAGATGTCTTGGTAAAGATGGGGGCAAAGATTTCCGGTGCCGGAACAAGAATAATAACAATAGAAGGTGTTGACAAGTTGCATGGTTTTGAACATGATGTTATTCCCGACAGAATTGAAGCTGCCACTTATATGATTGCCGCATTGATGACTAAAGGTGAAATTAAGTTAACAAAAGTTAATCCGAAACATTTGGAACTTGTAATAGAAAAACTTATTGAAGCAGGTGCCGATATAAAAATAAAAGACGACACTTTAACGGTAAAGTGGAAAAAAGAAATTAAACCGATTAATATAAAAACGGAAGTTTATCCCGGCTTTCCTACGGATATTCAAGCTCAATGGATGGCACTTATGTCTCTTGCCAAAGGAAATTCCATTATAGAAGAAACTGTTTTTGAAAACAGATTTTTACATGTTTGTGAATTACAAAGATTGGGAGCAAACTTAAAAATAGAAGGCAGACAAGTTTCTATTCACGGTGTAAAAGAACTTTCGGGAGCACCTGTTATGGTTTCGGATTTAAGAGCGGGAGCTGCCCTTGTTTTAGCGGGGCTTTGTGCTAAAGGGAAAACGGAAATTTCGAGAATTTATCATCTTGACAGAGGATATGAAGCATTAGAGAAAAAATTCAGAAAACTTGGTGCAAATATAAAAAGAATAAAATAAAAAAAATGATATAAACGGAGGAGAACATTATGTCAGAAGAAGTTAAAGAAACGGAAAACAAAATAAATAATCCTCAAGAAAATATTGTGCAAAATAACGAACAAACAGGAAAATCTGTTCAAGAAAACATTGCAAATGTTGTGGAACAGTATTCCAGTTTTAAAAATCAGGTAAGAGATAGTTCTTTAAAAAGAGATTCCGCAAATAAGAAATTTAAAAAAAATAAAGAGCACGGCTTTTCCGATTTTATCGTTTCCGTTATTACACTTGTTTTCCTTCTTGTTCTTTTGTGCGGAGCAATAGCTTATATTGCAAAACCGGAAATAGATGCCGAATCGGAAAAAATAACAAAACAAATTTCCGATGCGGAAACTACATATTTCGGGACATTCGGCAAATTTCATTATTTAAATAAAGTCGGTTACAGCAATACATTGGGAATAAATTTGGCTAAATCGAAATATTTCACAGCCTTTGAAGTTGTTCCGGATGAGAAAAAAGAAAATTGTGAAATCAGGTTGTATGGTGCAACCGATGCTTTCACCATGGCATACTGTTATGTAAAGAATTTCATAAATAATAATTTTTAGCAATTGGAGTAAACTCAAAATTTTGCTAAAATGAAATATGTCGTTTTTTTATCGCAGGGGGCTTATTACATGAAAAAATATTTAGTTGTTTTATTGTTACTTATTTCAACCGTTTCCGCTTTTGCCGCTGATATAGACATTATTCCCAAACTTTCGCTATGTATACCGGGAACATTCAGAAGCGATTATGAAGTTGATGTTGCGGTTAATATCGGTGTTGAAGGCAAATATTTTTTAAATAATTACTTTGCTGTAGCCTTCGGTGTTGATTGGTTGATAAACAGAAACATCAGCATGGGATTAAAAGCTTCCAGAGAAAATTGGGGAGCAGACCAATATTATACAAACTCAAAATTTACAATGGTACCTGTATATGCAGGTATAATATGGATTCCTTTCGGTAATTTGGGAGAATATAAACCTTACCTTAGAATAGACGGCGGATACAATGTATACTGTGCTATATCAAACGGCAGCGGAACAACTCCCGGTTATTATGTAGGCGGCGGTTTCGGTTTTGAGCTGTATGAAAGATATATTTTCGAATTACATGCTACAAGATATCAAGCAACGGATAACGATACAGATGTAAGCTATAAAGATATTCTTTTTAAATTCGGATATAAATTTACAATTTAGTCGGGGGAGTTCTTAAAAATGCAAGAAAAGTTAACACAATCCAAAGAATGGAAAAATTTGAAAAATTACTATGAACAAGAAATGAAAAATGTTCATATGAGAGATCTTTTTAAAGATAAAGACAGATTTAACAAATACAGTATCAGACTTGACAATATAGGAATATTGTTTGATTATTCAAAAAATATTATTGATGATAAAACAAAACAATTGTTATTGGACTTAGTCACTGCAAGCGATTTAAAATCTTGGACAGAAAAAATATTTTCCGGTGTAAAAATCAACTGGACGGAAAAAAGAGCAGTACTTCATTCCGCATTAAGAAATATGTCGGACAAACCTGTTTATGTTGACGGAAAAGATGTTATGGTTGACATAAAAAAAGTTCTTAACAAAATGAAAGATTTTACCGAACAGTTAAGAAGCGGAAAATGGAAAGGTGCAACAGGAAAAGAAATTAAAGCAGTTATAAATATAGGTATCGGCGGTTCCGATTTAGGACCGAGAATGGTTTGCGAAGCATTAAAATATTATGCGGACGGACCTCAGGTATATTTCGTTTCTAATGTTGACGGAGCGGACATATATGAAGTATTAAAAAAATTAGATTCGGAAACATCGTTATTTATTGTTGCTTCAAAAACATTTACAACCCAGGAAACAATGACAAACGCAAATACCGCAAGAAAATGGTTGGTTGAGAAACTCGGTGAAAGTGCAATCAAAAACCATTTTGTTGCTTTATCTACAAATAAAGAAAAAGTTGCGGAATTCGGTATAGATACAAATAATATGTTTGAATTTTGGAACTTTGTAGGCGGAAGATATTCTTTATGGTCTGCAATAGGTTTACCTATAGCATGTTCCGTAGGTTTTGATAAGTTTAAAGAATTGTTGGAAGGTGCTTATGAAATGGACCAACATTTTATAAATGCTCCGATAGAACAAAATATACCGGTTATAATGGCAGTTCTCGGTGTTTGGTACAACAATTTCTTTAATGCTCAAAGTTATACTGTTTTACCTTACAGCCAATATTTACACAGATTTACGGCATTCTTACAACAATCGGATATGGAAAGTAACGGCAAAACAATAAACAGAAACGGTGAAAAAGTTGACTATCAAACAGGACAGGTATTATGGGGAGAACCCGGAACAAACGGACAACATTCTTTCTATCAGTTAATTCATCAGGGAACAAAATTGATTCCTTCGGATTTTATAGGTATAGTTAACCCGCCCGAAAGAATAGGTGATCATCACGAAAAATTAATGTCTAACTTCTTTGCACAACCCGAAGCATTGGCATTCGGTCTTACAAAAGAACAAGCTATAGATGCTTTGGAAAAAAGCGGAGCTTCAAAAGAAGATATAGAAATGTTGGCACCTCATAAAGTTTTTGAAGGTAATAAACCGACAAACAGTATTTTGCTGGATGAACTTACACCTAAAACTTTAGGCGCATTAATTGCAATGTATGAACATAAAATATTTGTTCAAGGAATAATTTGGCAAGTTAACAGCTACGATCAATGGGGTGTTGAACTCGGTAAAAAATTAGCTAATGTTATTTTACCCGAATTAAAAGGTGAAAAAACAAACGAACATAATTGTTCTACGGCTTCATTGATAAAGCATTACATTAAATTTAAGAAGTAATTTGTTAAATTATAAATATTGAAAAAATGTATTTTATGGATTATACTATTTTAAGGTATGTATAACAATAATCTGTTTGTATCATTTTTCAATAAATGCCTTGCTTTATTGGTAATATTTTCTTTATTATCAATATCTTTTTCTTTTAATATCGATGAAACTGTTAAACAAGAGTTCGGTGTGTTGTATAAATCGACTTCAATTTCGGAATATTATAATTCCATAACGAATTTTTCTTACGGCATAATAAATAAAATTTTGGAATCTACAAACATTAATTTAGTGTCGACAACTTCTCAAAAAAATGAAGCCGAAAACAAAGATAAAAAAAGCAGCGGTCAAAAAGATTTATATTTCGTGAAAACAACAACAGAAAACGATTTAAAATTATCAAAAAATTTTGATAATTGCGGTTTTTCATTGTTAAATGAAAAATCTTATTCCACACCTTTGTTGAATAAGATTATTTTTAAATTTTATACATTTAAGTTAATGTGTATAACAATACTTTTTTGTTATTTTGCAAGAGATAACATAGAAGATATAAACATTATTAATATAACAGGAAAAGTCCGTCTTGTATAATATTTATGCAAGACGGATTTTTTATTGGGGAGAAAAAAATGAATATTTTAAAAAGTGTAAAGAAAAAATTTAAAAACTTTTCTTTAAAAAAGGTTACTGCGATATTTACATCGATATGTTTTATATTTTCCATAATATCGGCACAATCGGTTTATGCGGCAATGCCGATATCGAATGTATCCGTGCCGACAAATTTACCGACTAATACACTAATTCCTTTCAATTTGGGCAGAATAACCGATGCTTATTATTCAAACAGCTCCGGGGACATTATAATAAATATTCAAGATCTTCATTCCCATGAACAAACACAAAGAAATATAAGTTCCATTTTATCCATATTGGATAAAAATTTCGATTTAAAAGACATATATGTTGAAGGTGCATCCAAAACATTAAATACAAAATGGTTATCCGATATACAAGATGCTAAAACGAAACAAAAAGTATTGGATAATTTGTTAATGAACGGAAGATTGTCGGGAGGAGAATTATTTGCGGTACAATCGAAAAAAGACACAATATTGAAAGGATTGGAAGATAAATCTCTATATACCGAAAACTTTAAAAAATTAAACGATATTTATAATAAAGGAAACGAGATAAGACAATATTTATCGATATTAAATAATCTCTTCGATAAAAAAGCCGAACAATATTATTCCAAAGAAAACAAAAAAATAAATAAGGTTGTTAAAAATTATAAAGAAGGTAAAATAAAAACAGATAAATATATTGAGTTTTTATTGGAAAAAGCTCAAAAAACGAATATAAACCTTTCTAAATATAAAAGCATTATTAGTTTTGCAAAAGTTATATCAAAACAAAAAACATTCGACCAAAAAAAGTTAAATAACGAAATAAAAGAAATATTGATACAATTGAAAGAAAAATTAAATTTCGCCGAATATAAAACCTTAGCGGAAAAATCAACAAAAAAAGAGTTTGAAGTTGAATTCTATTTCGATTTATTGAAAAAAGCAAAAGATTTAGGTATCTTGTCCGACAAAAAATATTCAAACACAAATCTTTTCTTTGAATATTTGATATTAAACCAAAATATAAACACAATCAATTTAGCTAATGATGAAAAAACATTTGTTCAAGAATTAAAAGGTAAATATACAACGACTCAAGCCGAAAAGGATATTTTCTTCTTAAAAAATCAGTTGGAAAGTTTGTCTCATTATTTGACTAACAAAATGACGTCAAAAGAACATGAAGAATTTTCGGAAAATTCAAAAAAATTTAAACTATTGTGGGAAAAATACATTGATATCGATAATTTAACCGATTTAACACAATATTTTAATTTAGCTGATGATTTTTATAATAATAATCTTGAAAGAAACAGAGTATTCGTAAAGAATTTATTGGGAAAAACACCTAATCAAGCAACAAAGGGATTAAGAATAAGAAATTCATTAATTAACCATAAAGATAAAATTTTAGATGCAATAGCAAAAGGAAGAAAAATTCATGTTGTTATAACCGGCGGTTTCCATACTTACGGATTTAATAAATTATTAGAAGAAGAAAATGTAAATTATGTAGTAATAACGCCTAACATAACCGAAGAAACGACTAAAGCCGAATTTTTATATGAAAATATTTTCAATGAACAATATGACATAACAAACACAACTTTTGCAAACAGACCTGTTACCGAAGTAATAGATATGTTAAATAAAGGTTCTATAAGAGAAATAAGACCGGTAGGTAACGGAGTTGAAATAGAATATATCTCCGGCGAAATTATTTCTTTAAACGAACTTAGAGTAGAACAACAAGAACCTGTTGAAACCTTGTCCCAACAACAGGCACAATTAGCCGCAGATATTGTTATTGATATACAAGAATTAAACAGACTTAACAGAGAAAACATAAGAGCCCTTTCAGAAAATATGGCTCCGGTATCGACAATAGAAGCAAAACAAAAAATCAGAGAAAACCTCAAAAAAATAGAAAATGAAAATTTAAGAAATGCTTTAGAAGGAACCGTTGAAAAAGATATTCTCGGACAAGCTTTAACAAATGAAAGTGTTAGAAATAAAATTTGGTATAAATTTCTGACAAAATTAGGTTTGATAAATATAAGAGAATCTTTGGTTGCAATATCGGAACAAAAAGATTTCGACAATATTTTTATGGAAGAAATTCTCGGGAGAATAGATGACAGACAAGAAACCGCAAGAGAAAAGTTCTTACAGGAACATGAATATTACGGCGAACAGGAAGATGTAACAATAGGCTTAAACAATGCCGTAACGTCCGTAATAGATGCGATGAACGAAGCTTACGAAAAAGTTTTCGGATATTTCGGAATACATTCAATAGCACAACTTGCAGCAAAAATTGCAGGAGCAAAAAGACATAAAGAATATAATATTAATGTATATAATTTATCTAAAAACATTGATTCTTTGCTTACAAAAGCCGAACAAAAAACATATCAGGTTAAATTCAATGTATATTTTAAAATAAACGGCATGCTCGTAAATTATAACACTAAAGATGGTGACAATAATTTTCTTACTACAACCGCTCCCACGAAAGCAAAAGCTTTTAATAATGCTGTCAGAAAAGCAGCCGAACAAATTTTAGCCGATTGCAAATTAGATAGAAGTCAAATGAACCTGGCAATGTTTTTGATAAGACAGAATTTAAAGGAAAGAGGAATTACAACGGATAAACTTGTAACCGAAGTTTCTCGGGAAGAAGTAACGGTAAAAAATACTGTTGTTTCAAAGAAAAAAAATAAACCTTTTGTAATGAGACAACCGAAGCGAGGGGAATACAAATTTAACATAATAATGCCGGGGATAAATGATACTGCAGAACTGGCGGCATTTCAAACAGTGTATGCAAAATCTCCGAGACAAGCTATGTTTGAATTAATTTATCAAATATGTATGGCTACGGAAAAAGGAATTCTTGCAGGCGGAATGTTTGAAAATTTAAAATTTTCACAAGACAATATAACGACTATTGCTGCGGCAATATCCGATATGTATGACGATTCTAAATTACCGGAAATAATAAAAAATGTAAAAGCCGACAATGCACCGGTTTTAAACGATAATGTTGTTCCTCAACAAATCGGGCAACCGAAACAAGGCGAAAAAACTTATAGAGTTGTAATCCCCGATTTTAATGACAGACAAGGATTGGAAGCTTATCAATATGTTTATGCTGCCGACGAGAAAAAAGCAAAAGAGCAAGCCGTTCTTGCAATAATCAAAGCAAAAGAAAGAAATGAAATAAGAGGAGGCTATTACAATTACAGAGCTGTTAACAGAGAAAACAAAAACGATATTTTGGAATCTTTAGAAAAAAACGGAACTGCAACTGTAGAAGAAATAGTATATAAGGGACTTACTTCCTCGGAATCATTCGGAAAAATAGCGAAATACATAAAAAAGAACATGAAGTCTATACGAGACTTATTTTCTAAAGATAAAGACAGAGGAACAACTTTTTCAAGAACGTTGGATTTAGGAAAAGGACAAACTTTACTGTTTGATTTTTCAAAAACAAATATTGATGATGACATGCTCAAACTTTTTGAAGAATTATTAAAAGAAGCACAATTCGAGCAAAGAAGAAACAGTATGCTTTCCGGAGAAACTTATAACCTTACGGAACAAAGATCCGTTCTTCACAGTGCTTTAAGAAATATTACCACAGACAAAAACGGCAGAATAAAAGCAAAAGCTCCTATATATGTTGACGGAAAAGATGTTATGCCCGATGTAGTAAGAGTTTTAAACCAGATGAAAGGATTTTCCGATAAGATTATTTCCGGACAATGGAAAGGTGTTACGGGAAAAACAATAACGGATGTTGTAAGTATAGGTATCGGAGGTTCCGATTTGGGACCGAGAATGGCAACCGAAGCTTTGTCCACATTTAGGAAAGGTCCAAATGTTCATTTTGTTTCCAATGTTGACCCTAATGATATAGATTCAACACTAAATGCTTTAGGATTAAATCCCGAGACGACATTATTTATTATAGAATCAAAAACATTTACTACGGAAGAAACAATCACAAATGCGACTTTGGCAAAGAAATGGATAACGGATAATCTCGGAACAAATCCGGAAGTAATAGCTAAACATTTTGTTGCCGTATCTACAAACAAAGAAAAAGTTTCGGAATTCGGTATAGATACAAATAACATGTTTGAATTTTGGAATTGGGTAGGCGGAAGATTTTCAGTTTGGTCTGCCGTAGGTCTTCCTTTAATGTGTTCCGTAGGTTTTGATAATTTTATAGAATTTCTATCCGGTGCAAATGAAATAGACGAAAACTTTAAAACCGATGATATTACACAAAATATACCCGTTTTAATGGCCATTCTTAATGTATTGGAAAGAAACTTCTTAAACAGAAATGCATATGCCATATTACCTTATAACAGATATTTAAAATTATTCACTTCTCATATTCAACAAGTTTATATGGAAAGTTTAGGAAAATCCGTTGATATACAAGGTAACAGAATAACGGACTATTCTACCGGTTCGGAAATTTACGGGACTGCAGGTACGGATGCTCAGCATTCTTATTTACAGGAACATCATCAGGGAACTGACATTATTCCTGTGGATTTTATAGGTTTTGCACAAACAAGCGATACAATAACGGACGAAACAATGCAAGAATCTCATAAGAGACTGCTTGCAAATATGTTAGCTCAAGCAAGTGCCATGGCTTTCGGAAGGACTTATGAAGAGACTGTAGCAAAATTGATGGAAGAAGGTCTTGATGAACAAGCCGCAAGAGAAGATGCAAAAGCAAAAATTTTCGACGGTAACAGACCTTCTACCATAATGATGTTCGACAAACTTACTCCGAGAACTTTGGGAGCGTTAACAGCTTTATATGAAGATATGGTTGCAACATTGGGAATAATTTGGAATGTAAATGCGTTTGATCAAATGGGTGTTCAATTAGGAAAAGTAAATGCGAAAGAAACTTTTAAATCTTTAAAAGGTGAAGATGTTAAATCCGACAGTTCCACAAGTAACATGGTAAATTTCATATTAAAAACTTTAGCAAGTGCTACTGTTCCGACTATGGCGGCAAATACAGCAGCAAATATTATTTCCGCAACAAAAAAAGCAAAAACATCTATACAAGAAGAACAAACAAACTTACAAAAATTACTTTCACAATTAACGGATTCTCCAAACGATGTTGAACTAATCTCTGCCGTCGAAGTTATGGCAAAAGCCGGTTTTAACGAAAAATATATAGAAAAATTACTTTCTCAATATTTAGAATTGAGAAACGGAAATATTCCGCAGGCTATATATTCAAAAACAGAGCAAATAAAATTCGGAACTGCCGGTGTAAGAGGTATAATGGGGGAAGAAGTAGACTTCTTAGATATGGTGATAATAACACAAGCTATATCAAACGTTATATCCGCTATTGCCGATAAACAAAATATAGAACCGAAAGATGTCAAAATTCTTGTAGGAGGAGATTCAAGATTTTTATCCAAACAGTTTGCCGAAATTGTTTCAAAAATACTTGCGGCAAACGATATAAATGTTGTAATAAGCAGTGACGATATACCAAGCCCGACAATTTCTTATTATACCCGTGCAAAAGGATTTACTTTATCGATAAATATTACTGCAAGTCATAATCCGAAAGAACATAACGGTTATAAGATAACATTGGGAGACGGAGGACAAGCCGGCACCGATGTTACAACAATGATTGAAAATGAAATAAAAAGTATTCAAGACCAACTTGCGGCAAACACAGACCCTGAAATAAATATAGTAAAAGAGTCCGACAAAATAACATCTATAGATGTAAAAACGACTTTTATAGAAGCGTTCAAGAAAATGATAACCGGTGTTTTTGGAATAGACACAGATGTAAACCTCAAAAATTTCAGACAGAAGGCAAAAGAATGGACAATAGTTGTAGATCCTAAAAACGGAGCTACAAAAAAATATTATTATGAAATATTAAAATTCTTCGGCTTTAATATAGTTATGATAAATGATACGGTTGATCCTACATTCGGAGGACAAAAACCGGAACCGTCTTTTGAAAACACAAAACAATTAAGAAAAAAAGTAAAATCGATAACAGAAGATAATCTTTTAGGTATATCAACCGATGTTGACGGAGACAGATTTGCCGTAGTTGATAAAGACGGCAACTTTGTAACGGCAAACGAAATCGGAACGATTCTTTTGAATTTCAGATTACAAACTTTATTTGACAATTTAATTTCTGAAATCAATGCCGCACAAGAAAACAAAACAAGACAAAACGAAATATTAAAAAAATTCTTGGAAAGAAAATTGATTGTTCCGAGAAACTGTGCAACAACACATGTGCTTGATGATTTAGCAGATAAATTAGTTTCAGACTATTTCGACAAATTAAAAGCTTTCAATTTGGATTCGGAACTAATGGAACAATTTAAAAATTGTGTTGATGTAAAAGAAGTAAACGTAGGTTTTAAATATTTTGCTCAAGCAAAACATAATGCCGAAAATAACGGAGACTTATTCTTGTTAGGTGTTGAATCTTCCGGCGGAATATCAATAGCGGAATGGATATATGATAAGTGCGGATTCTTGGCAAACATAATGTTACTATTTGTTTTGGTTGAAAACAGTAAACAACCCAGTGACGTTTTATCCGAAATATATTCTGATATTTCTTATGCACCTCAAGGTATAGAAACAACCATTAAGTTCAGAGAAATTGTTGCAAATGACAGTAAATTCGATACCCCGGAAAAAGTAAGTGCCGAAGCCAAAAAGAAACAAGAAAATTTAATGTCAACCTTATTAAAGATAAAACAAAATGCAAATTCCGACACCATAAAGAATTTATTTGCGGGTATAGATAAAGGATTGGTTATTCAAGAAATAAGAACTAACGACGGAATAAAAATAATATTTGAAAACGGAGCTTGGTTATTGATAAGACCTTCCGGAACGGAACCGATTGTAAGAATATTCGATGAAACAAAAGGAGATAAAGAACTTTCATCTAAATTGGTAGGTTTTGTTACCGAAAACGGAGGACAAACTCTTATCGATGCGATAAATAATGCAATTGAAACGCAATCAAAATTCCTGCAAGCAAATTTTGAGCTGTTTGAAAAAACGGTTCTAAATTCAATTAAAGCATTGCAAAGATTAACATATTCTGTTTTATTCAAGGATAATATGGAATATACAATTGTTGCAAATGCAACGGATTTAGCAAGAATAAAAGAAGCACAATTGCTTTCAAATTCCGGAATAAAAGTTAATTTAGTGTTAACAGGAGAAACTTCATTAATACAAGAAACAGGTTCAAGAATTTCTACGGCGGACGGAGATTTAGCATTCTGTTTAATGTCAAAGCCCAATAGTAATTTAACCGTTTACGGATATGATGATAATTCTTACGGACAAACAGTAAATATAAGCAATATTTCAGAACAAGATGCATTAATAGCAATGCTGCAACATATAAACGATAATTCTCAAAAAACAATTAAAATATTGGATTTACCGGAAAATTTAAATAAAGATATTGTAACAACCGATGTTGAGGAATCGGCAAAAGAAATGTTTTCTGCGGTAGGTGTGGGAAAAACCGTATTAAGTTTATTCACGAATGCATTAAAGGCTAAAAAGAAACAAACAGACGATATGTTTATCAAGCCTTCACTTGTAGCATCGAATTTGTCTGCAGAACAAATTGACAGTTTTAATCAGGAAGATATTGACAGACTTGTATCTCAGGGAGTAACCACAATAATAGTATCTGCCGATGATAAATTATTGCAAGATAAATCACAAACTTTAAAAAGTTTACTGCAAGCCGCACATGATAACGGTTTAAAAGTAATGTTTAATTATACTTTTAATCTTAACAACATGACAACAGCCGAATTAAAGAATTGGATATCGTCATTTGATAACAATTTCCAACCGTTTAAAGAAAACGGCGGAATAGACGGATTACAAGTTGATTTATCACAAAGCGGAGTATCTGCAAACAACAGCGATGTTCTATCTCTTTTATCAGAACTTTCCGAAATCGTAACCGAACAAAACGTAGGTTCTTTCTTATCGTTAAAGATACCTTCAAACATTTATCCTAACGAATTTTTAATAGTTTGTAACAATGAAGGTATAAAATTGGTTGTAGATTATGATTCTCCGTTAGTATCTGTAGGACTTTCCAATTTAAAAACCGAAAATATGATAATAAATATTTCCGCAGATAAAAACGGTTTCATATCTATACCTAAACTATCGACAATTTTTGAAAACAATAAAGTGTCCATGTTATCTTTCGATTCACCGATACTTGATGCTATAGACACATCCGATGGTTTTTCTTTCAACGGATTATCAATAACAAAATTTATAACATCAATTTTTGAAACTACTCCGGAAGGACAAAATATGAGAGGTATAAACAAAGGTAGAAACTTTGTTATAAACAGAGAATCCGTTATAAACGAAGATATTCTTCAAAGCTTATGTACTATGTATATCAACGACAAAATCGATGTTACACAAATAAATGCAATACTTGCAACAAGCTTTAAAGAAAATATATCAAAATATGAATTGAAAGGTTTTGTAGAAGGTTTATTGGAGGCTTCGGAACTGAAGAAAATAAATGCAGCCGATATCTCTTTTGATAAAGAAGAATATTCCAATTTATTAATGCAAACTTTATTGAATTATAGAATTGCAAAAGGAACAAGTTTCCAAGAAAGTGACATTAATAAAGATTTGGAACAAGCCTTGGATATTAATAAATTCAGAGCACAATACCAACCTAAAATAGATGAAGTATATAAGATTTTAAACGGAAGATTTGAAAATAAGGTTGATACGGTGATAAATACTTTATCCGCATTAAGTGATAATCCGGAATTAAACTCTCAAGAAAGAGCCATGATTCTTGAAGGATTATTATTGTTATTGCTCGGATACGCAAAACAAGATATTATAGATATGGGTAACTTAACGAGCGAAGAAAGTCTTGAAAATATCAAAGCAATACTTAGAGCAGCATAATCAATTTACGAAAGAAAATGCACTCCTCACAAGCAGGGGTGCATTTTTTTTGTTTATAAAAAGCCGATATCTATACCAAAACAAAATCGAAATGTCAAGAAATTTTTTCTTGACAAAATCAATATGTATGTTATATTATTACAACAAACACAACATATAGTATAAATTCGATTTTATACTTTCATTACAAAAATGAGGTTTAAACAATGAAATGTCCTTTTTGCGGTAGTTTTGACGGTCAAGTATTGGACTCAAGACCCATAGAACATACTTCAGCTATCAGAAGAAGAAGACAATGTAATCAATGTAAAAAAAGATACACTACATATGAAAAACCTGAAGATATAACCCTTATGGTTATCAAATCGGACAGCAGAAGAGAACCTTTCGACAGAAAGAAACTTTGGGCAGCAGTATCAAGAGCTTGCGTAAAAAGACCTGTTTCCACCGAAACAATAGAAAAAATTGTTTCGGAAGTTGAAAGTGAGATAAGTGATTATATTATGGAAGTACCGTCTTCCGTAATAGGACAAAAAACATTGCAAAAGTTATTGGATATTGATACAGTCGCATATATAAGATTTGCATCGGTATACAATAAATTTGCCGACATAAACGATTTTATGACGGAATTAAAAAAATTAAAAAAAGAACACGACAAAAATAAAACAAAGAAAAAATAATATAAAATTTTGGAGGGAAAATGCCTACACTAAAGGAAAAGCTGTTAGAGAAAAGTAAACCGGCTCTAAACGAAAACGCAATGAAGGTTTTATCGAAAAGATATCTAAAAAAAGATAACGACGGAAATCCTATAGAAGAACCTAATGATTTGTTTTTCAGAGTTGCCGAAAATATTGCTCAAGCCGATAAAATTTATGATAAAAATGCAAAACTTGACGACGTAATAGAAGAATTTTTTACAATGATGTCTTCTTTGGACTTTTTACCCAATTCTCCTACATTGATGAATGCGGGAAGACCGTTACAACAACTTTCAGCATGTTTCGTTTTGCCTGTTGAAGATTCAATGGATTCCATATTCGAAACTTTAAAAAATACAGCATTGATTCATAAATCCGGCGGAGGAACAGGATTTTCTTTTTCAAGATTAAGACCGTCTAACGATAGTGTAAAATCAACAAACGGTGTATCTTCAGGTCCCGTATCTTTTATGCAGGTATTTAATGCCGCAACGGAAGCTATCAAACAAGGGGGAACAAGAAGAGGAGCAAACATGGGTATGCTCAGAATAGACCACCCCGATATAATGCAATTTATTACATGTAAAGATATAACGACAAATCTTACCAACTTTAATATATCTGTTGCATTGACGAAAGAATTTATGGATGCAGTTGAAGCGGACAAAGATTATAATTTATATAATCCGAGAACAAAAGAAGTTTCCGGAAGATTAAAAGCAAGAGAAGTATTCGATAAAATCGTAACTCAGGCATGGAAAAACGGTGAACCCGGAATAGTGTTTATCGACAGAATGAATGATGCAAATCCTACTCCCGAAATAGGAATGATAGAATCCACTAATCCTTGCGGAGAACAACCGTTACTTCCTTACGAAGCGTGTAATTTAGGTTCCATAAACTTATCTCATTTTGTTAAAAATGATAAAATCGAGTGGAAAAGATTGGAAAAAACGGTAAAATCCGCCGTTCATTTCTTGGATAATGTTATCGATATGAACAATTATCCTATACCTAAAATCGGAGAAATTACAAGATCCAACAGAAAAATAGGTTTAGGTGTTATGGGTTGGGCAGATATGTTGTTCCAACTTAAAATACCTTATAATTCCAAAGAAGGCGTAATGTTAGCCGAAAAAGTAATGTCTTTTATTGAAGATGTATCTCATAAAGAATCGGAAGAAATAGCATCAAAAAGAGGAGCTTTCCCTAATTTCGAAAAAAGTGTATATAAAGACGGAAATCCTATAAGAAATGCAACAACCACAACAATTGCTCCTACCGGAACAATCGGTCTTATAGCAAATGCTTCCGGCGGTGTAGAACCTTTGTTTGCT
Source organism: Candidatus Ruminimicrobiellum ovillum (assembly GCA_002448285.1). Taxonomy (GTDB): domain Bacteria; phylum Elusimicrobiota; class Endomicrobiia; order Endomicrobiales; family Endomicrobiaceae; genus Ruminimicrobiellum; species Ruminimicrobiellum ovillum. Next base: position 51,695 of record DJWX01000011.1, read on the forward strand.
TTGGTTTATAAGAGAGCAAATTGCTTGGATAAAGCAGAAATGTTTATTGTAAATCCTTACTTTGAAAAAGCAATAAAAGATGCGGGAATTTATTCGGAAGAATTGATGACAAAAATAGCACAGGAAGGAACAATTCAACATATTAAAGAAATTCCCGAAGAAATAAAAAGAGTGTTTGTTACCGCTCACGATATTTTACCTGAAGATCACATAAGAATGCAGGCTGCATTCCAAAAATATGTAGATAATGCCGTATCAAAAACAGTTAATTTTACACACGATGCAACAAAAGAAGATGTAAGTAAAGCTTATATTTTATCTTATAAATTAGGTTGTAAAGGTGTTACCGTTTACAGAGACGGTTCAAGACAGGATCAGGTATTAATATCAGCAAACACGAATAAAGATAAGAAAGAAGAAAAACCGATAGCTGCAGCCGAAGCGGAAGTAAAGAAAGCCAGAATCAGACCGAAGAGAGTTATGGGCTCAACGTTGTTAATGCATACAGGTTGCGGAAAAATGTATGTAACGATAAACGAAGATAAAGAAGGTGTTTTTGAAGTATTCACTCAGCTCGGTAAATCCGGCGGATGTACGGCAACACAATCCGAAGCTATCGCAAGACTTATTTCCTTAGCTTTAAGATCAAGAGTTGATACTGCAAAAATAATAGAACAGTTGAAAGGAATAAGATGTCCTTCTCCTACACTTACGGAAGGCGGAGCAATTCTTTCCTGTCCGGATGCTATAGCAAAAGCGCTTGAATCTTATATTTCCGAAAGAGAAATGCCAAACTTATTTAATAATGAGCAGTCTGCAAATTCCGTTGCACAAACATCAGTGAAAAAAGCTGAAGTAAAAGTATATCAGTCTAAAGGAACGGGGAACTCGGAAGGAACTTGTCCTCAATGTCCCGAATGCGGAGAAATGTTGGAATTTGCCGAAGGTTGCGTTGTTTGCAAATCTTGCGGTTATTCGAAATGTTTCTAAAATATTTTTATAAATAAATTATATAGGTTACGGTTTTGTATTAAGAACCGTAACCTATATCCATGTGGTATCTCATGGAATAACACAAACAGCACTGTCGTGATGCTTAATGTTATAAAGGATAAGAGTATTCAGCAAATAAATTTATATATTATCGGAGGGGAACAAAATGGCAAAAAGTGATAAATGGATAAAGAAAATGGCCATAGAGAAAAAAATGATAGAACCGTTCGAACCGGAACAGGTCAGAAAAGGAATTTCTTACGGGACATCTTCTTACGGATACGATTTCCGTATTTCCAACGAATTTAAAATAATGCAGAAAAATACCGACGGTTCTTTTATTGATCCAAAAAAAATAGATCCGAATTTATTCAAAGATGTAAAAGTTGATGATTTTATAATTTTACAACCGCAAACCGTAGTCCTTGCAAAAACCGTAGAATATTTTAGAATTCCGAGAGACATTATAACAATAGCTTTCGGTAAATCCACTTACGCAAGATGCGGTATTATGGTTAATATAACACCTTTTGAACCGGAATGGGAAGGATATGCGACAATCGCAATATCAAATATAAGTTCCATGCCGGTAAAAATTTATGCCAACGAGGGCATAGGACAACTTTTGTTTTTAGGCGCGGACGAAATATGCGAAACTTCTTATGCGGACAAAAAGGGAAAATATCAGGCACAGAAAGCGATAACGACAGCCAAAATTTAAAACTAAAATTAGCAATTAGTAATTAGCAATTAGTAATTAACGAAAATATCATCAGTTTTCAGTTGAAAAAACATACATAAAATAATAGAATAGATACAATATGCATAATACTAAAATTCATATTGCGTTTCTTGCCGTATTTTGCATTCTTTTTTCTTGTTCCAATCAACAGGGAAAGAATGTTAATGCCGGTATGCAAATAAAAGGTTCGGATACCATAGTAAATTTAGTTCAGGTATGGGCAGAAAAATTCAGTCAAATTAACGACGGAAAAAATGTAGGTGTTACCGGTGGCGGTACGGGAACGGGTTTTGCCGCTTTGTTGAATAACACTTGCGATATTGCAATGGCTTCAAGACAGGTTGAAGAAAACGAAATCAATTTAGCTAAAAAACAAAATATAACTTACAAAGAGTTTATTGTCGGTCTTGACGGATTAGCCGTTTTGGTTAACAAAGATAATCCTATAAATTATATTTCAATCGATCAACTTCGCGATATCTTTATGGCAAAAATTACCAATTGGAAAGAAATAGGCGGAGAAGACAGACCTATAGTTTTACTATCGAGAGAAAGTAATTCCGGAACTCATATGTTTTTTAAAGAAACCGTTATAAGATTAAATGATATTAACAGTAAAGACGAATTTTCTCCTAAAGCATTACTTATGCCTTCTTCTCAAGCAATAGTTGATGAAATTTATCAAAACCCAAATGCTATAGGGTATGCGGGAATAGGTTTTATGAACGATCAAACAAAGGCCCTTTCCGTATCGGCACAAAATTCAATAGAATATTTTTACCCGACAATAGAAAATGTTATGTATGGAAGATATCCTATTTCAAGACCGTTATATTTATATACTAACGGAGAACCGAAAGGAATAGTAAAAGATTTTATAGATTACGCATTATCCGAAGAAGGACAGAAAGTTGTGGTTGAAACAGCTTTCGTACCTATAAAGACAGAAGGATAGAAGATTGGAAGATTAGAATAATTGTAACAAAAATAATAAAACAACAACAGTAAAAATGAACAGTAAAATAACTGATTACATTATAGAAAAAATAATTTTTTTGTGCGGTATCATTGCAATAGTTTTTGTTGTATTGATATTCGGTTTTCTTTTAAAAGAAGGTTTTGCTTTTTTTAAAGAATACGGAGTATTTAATTTTATATTCGGTAAATATTGGTACCCGACATCAAATCCTGCCTCTTACGGAGTATTCTCTTTAATAATAGGATCTTTGCTTGTTACTTTAGGTGCTGCAATAATTGCGGTTCCTTTCGGTATTATGACGGCATTATTTATTGCGGAACTTGCTCCGAAAGGTATCAGAGACGTTTTAAAATCTATAGTTGAGCTTATGGCAGCAATTCCGAGTGTTGTGCTTGGTTTTGTAGGAATGGTAACACTTGTTCCTTTAGTTCGTTCGGTTTTGGATATACCTACCGGTTTAACTGCTTTTTCAGGCTCTATAGTGTTGGGCTTTATGGCTATGCCTACGATAGTTTCAATATCGGAAGATGCAATAAGATCTGTTCCATGGCAGTATAAGGAAGGTGCTTATGCTTTGGGTGCAACAAAATGGCAAACGATAAGAAGAGTTGTTTTAAAAGCCGCCATGCCGGGAATAATAGCAGCCGTAATGCTTGGAATCGGCAGAGTTATAGGAGAAACTATGGCAGTTCTTATGGTAACGGGAAATGCCGCGGCGATTCCGTCTTCAATATTTGATCCTGTCAGAACATTAACGGCAACCATTGCAGCCGAAATGGGAGAAACAGTAAGAGGCGGACTTCATTACAGAGCATTGTTCGGTATAGGTTTAGTATTATTTACAATAACATTTATAATAAATTTTGTAGCGGATTTATTTTTGAATAAAAAGAGATGAACTTTAAATTAAGTCCTAAATTATCACAAAAAATAGCTTATACATTGCTGGTTATATCAACTATCATTGTAATAGTTCCCGTTCTTACCGTTATTATTATTATTATTAAGAACGGTTGGTCTGCACTGTCTTGGGAATTTTTAACAACTATGCCTAAAGACGGTATGAGAGCCGGAGGAATCCTTCCCGCAATATTGGGAACACTTGCAATAGTATCTTGTGCAATATGTGTTACTTTGCCTGTAGGTGTTTGTGCCGCAATATATCTTAACGAATATGCAAAAGATAATCTTTTAACAAGAATAATAAAACTTGCAATAGTTAATTTAGCCGGAGTTCCGTCGGTAGTTTACGGTTTATTCGGACTTGGAATATTTGTTATGTTACTCGGTTTCGGAGTATCTATCCTTGCCGGAGCATTAACTTTATCTATAATGGAATTACCTGTAATAATAACAACCGCTCGGGGAGCTTTAAGCAGTGTTCCTTATTCTTTCAGAGAAGCAAGTTGGTCTCTCGGTGTAAGCAAATGGCAAACAATAAGAAGAGTTGTTTTGCCGAATGCTCTGCCCGGAATTATGACAGGAGCAATTTTAAGTATATCAAGAATATCCGGAGAAACGGCTCCGATATTGTTTACGGCTGCCGCATTTTATGTTCCGCATTTACCGAAATCGATGTTCGATCAGGTTATGGCTTTGCCGTATCACTTGTATATTATATCGACGCAAATACCTAATATGCCTAAAAATATAATTTTCGGAACGGCATTGGTATTATTATTGATGGTATTATCAATGAGTTTGATAGCAATAGTTGCAAGACTTTATTTTAGGAAAATCAGAAAATGGTAGATAAAATAAAAGTTGAAAATCTTAATTGTTTTTACAGCGGAAAACAGGTATTGAAAAATCTTAACTTAACCGTTAAGAAAAATGAAATACTTTCAATTATAGGACCGTCTAACAGCGGAAAAACTTCTTTTTTAAGAACATTAAACAGAATGAACGATATGAATGTATCGTTTTCAAGAAAAGGAGATGTTTTTCTTGACGATGATAATATTTTCGAAATGAATCCGGAAAAATTAAGAACAAGAATCGGCATGCTTTTTGCAATGCCTATACCGTTACCGATGTCAATCTACGATAATATCGCCTATGCTCCAAAAGTTTTAGGTTTAAAGAACAAAAAGAATATGGACGAAGTTGTAGAACAATCTTTAAGAGATGCATCGTTATGGGATGAAGTAAAAGACAGATTGGATTCTTCGGCCATAAAAATGTCCGGGGGACAACAGCAAAGATTATGTATCGCAAGAATTTTAGCAATAGAACCCGAAGTAATTCTGTTCGATGAGCCGTGTTCCGGGCTTGATCCCATATCTACGGCAAAAGTAGAAGAAGCAATGTTAAAATTAAAAGAAAAATATACGATAGTTTTAGTTACAAATAACGTTAAACAGGCATCGAGAGTGGGAACAAGAACCGCTTTCTTTTTAATGGGTGAATTGATAGAAATAGATAAAACTCAAAATATTTTCTTGACTCCGAAAAATAAATTGACGGAAGATTATATTACGGGAAGATTCGGATAGGGGATTGTTCTTTTAAAATTTCTCATTTTCAAGCAAAAAAGCCATTCGCTTGAAATTTTTAAAGCCGTGCTCCAACTTGATTTTTCCTAACGAACTAATGTAACGGAAAAATCTTCAATCATGTTCGCACTAAAAAGCTTTTTAAATTTATAGCTTTTTACTTTAAAAATTTCTGCACTCATAGGCGGCTTTAATCATGCTTTTCAAATGAAAATTTTAAAAGAAGTTAGAAGTTGGTAGGGTTAAAAGGAAAAGGAATGGTAAAGAAAAAAGGCGAAGTAAAAATTCAAATTAAAGATTTAAATTTATATTATTCTGATTTTCACGCATTGAAAAATATAAATATGGATATCAGAGCAAACAGGATAACCGCTTTAATAGGTCCTTCCGGTTGCGGTAAATCCACTTTACTCAGAACACTAAACAGAATAAACGATACGATTGACGGTGTAAGAATTACCGGAGAAATTCTTATTAACGGTAAAAATATTTACGGTGAAGATATGCAGGTTGACAGAGTAAGAAAAGAAGTCGGTATGGTTTTCCAAAGACCGAATCCTTTTCCTTTATCAATTTATAATAACATTGCTTTCGGCCTTGAAATAAACAGAATGGTAAAAAGTTCAAAAGAAACGGCAAAAATCGTTCAGGAAAGCCTGGAAGATGTTTTGTTATGGGATGACTTAAAAAACAATTTAAAAATGTCTGCATTAAATTTATCTCTCGAACAACAACAAAGACTTTGTGTTGCAAGAGTTATAGCAATAAAGCCTCAAATAATATTATTGGATGAACCATGTTCGGCATTAGATCCGAAATCGACAACAAACTTGGAAGAATTAATGCAGGAAATGAAACAAAAATATACACTTGTTATAGTAACACATAATATGCAACAGGCAGCAAGATTATCGGATGATACCGCATATATGTTTATGGGAAATTTGATAGAATTTGACGAAACATCTACAATATTTACTAATCCGTCGAAAAAAGAAACGGATGATTATGTTTCGGGAAGATTTGGATAGAGTTTGTTCTTTTAAAATTTTACATTTTCAAGCAAAAAAGCCATTCGCTTGAAATTTTTAAAGCCGTGCTCCAACTTGATTTTTCCTAACGACCTAATGTAACGGAAAAATCTTCAATCATGTTCGCACTAAAAAGCTTTTTAAATTTATAGCTTTTTGCTTTAAAAATTTCTGCACTCATAGACGGCTTTAATCATGCTTTTCAAATGAAAATTTTAAAAGAAGTAGTTAGTAGTGTTGTTAGTTATAAATTAAAGTTAGGGGAGGTATATATGAGACACTTTGATTTGGAAATGAACGATTTAAAGAAAAGACTTGTTGATATGGCTGAAATAGTTCAGCAAATGATAAAATTTTCGGTAGACATGATAGTTAAAAGAGATTTAGCCATGTCTAAAGAAGTTTTTAACAGAGAAAGAGAAGCCAACCTTACGGAGATAGTTGTTGACGATACATGTTTAAAACTTATTGCATTAAATCAGCCGGTAGGAACAGATTTAAGATTTATAACATCCGCAATGAGAATAAACAGCGATTTGGAAAGAATGGGAGATGAAGCTGTAAATATTTGCGAGATAGGGGAAGAACTTTTAAAATATCCCGATTTAAAACCGTTAATCGATATTCCTAAAATGGCTACAGCCGTAAATGATATGGTTAGAGACAGTATTCAGGCTTTTAATTTGAACGATCCCGATCTTGCAGACAAAGTATTATCAAAAGACGATGAAGTTGATGAATTAAAAAGGATAATTATAAAAGATTTGTTGGCTTTTATGACAAACACTTCCGACCAAACAACACTTATAAGAGCAATAGATTTAATGTTTATAGCAAAAAGTCTTGAAAGGTTGGGAGACCATGCAACAAATATCGCCGAAGATGTAATATTTATGGTTCACGGCAAAGATATAAGACATTTGAAGAGCATTTAGAACGACAATGTACAATTTATA
>DJWX01000011.1:58942-251720 GCA_002448285.1 Candidatus Ruminimicrobiellum ovillum
TACAATTTATAGTTTATAATTTCGGAGTGCCTACGGCAAAAATGTTTTATAGATTCTAAATCAAGTTCAGAATGACAGAAAAAAAGCAATGTACAATGTATAATTAATAAAAAACGGGAAGAGAACTCTTCCCGCTTTTTGTTTGTAGTTCATAGTTCATAGTTTATTGTTATCATCCCGTACTTGATACGGGATCTCGTCTTTGTTGTTCTAAACCCTATCACCCCATCACCTTATCACCCATTCACCAAATTTTGCTTTGCAAAATTTTATAATTTATAAATTTTCTTAAATAGTTTTACCATTATGTAAGATATTATTATTCCTTCGAGAGCACCGCAACAAACATCTATAGGAAAATGACATCCGGCATAAATTCTTTCAAAGCCGGTTGCAAATGCAAGTGTCAAATAAATATACCAATATTTTGGAATAAGCAAAAGCATTGTCGTCATAACAGTAAAAGCAAATTGAGTATGTCCCGACGGGAAAGATCGCGCATGTAAAACTTCATAAAAGATATTTATGTTCCCTTCTCCGAAAACAGCTAACGGTCTTGGTCTATCCAAAAATCCTTTTATAAAAGTATTTAATGTACTTGCAACTATTACCGTACATATAATAAAAGCCAACAAAATCCAAAATTTATTTTTTTCTTCTTTTCTTAAAATTATTAATGTTACAAGAACAATAACTATTACGCTCGGATTGACACCTTTATCATCGTAAAAAGAAACATTAGATATTATAAAATCAAAAAATTTATTTTTTACATCTATATTGATAAATTTAAACAATCTGTGATCCGTATCAATTAAGCCCTGCATTAAAGATTTTTTTTGCCCTATTATATTTGCCGTATATTTTTCAGGTAATGAATCAGGATTAAAATTTTTACATTTGGTTATCCAAAACTTTTTAACAAGTTTATTATTTCTGTAAACGGGAACTTCTATGGGTTGTTCAAAATCCGCAAAAGGATAAACCTTTTCCGGATTTTTAAAATCAAACATATTGCTTGTAATAAATAAACCGTCTTTATTTTTTAGCACGGAAATATCTCTTTGCCATAAATCATAGGCATCTATTTTACCGCTAAAACAATAAACTCTTATATCCGGAGTATAAAAGTATATTTGGCTTGCCAAATAACTCTTATGTGTGAATAAAAAAGGTTTCTTATCTTCAGGATAAGAATCATATACTTTTTTTATTTCCGAAGACAATTCTTTCCATCCGTATAAATCGTTCGATACATCAACAATTTCGGCTTTAGGAATACCGTATTCAACTTTTTGAGCTTCCTTTTTAGGTAAAAACGGTTCTATAGGTATAAATTTATATATACAGTGAACGGGAACAATTAAATCCAAAAACAAAGCAAAACCGCAAGAAAAATATATTATCTTTCTAAATTTGCTGTTATCCCAAAATTTATTGATAATATATGCGGCATATATCGTTAAAATCAAATAACCCATTGCAGGCCAATGCGGTAATATTTCGTTAAAAGTCGCAATTGCATTAAAGAAAAATAAAACCGGCAACGAAAAAGAAGCGACAAACAAAGCATCCTTTTGTTTTTTAAAAAAAGCATCTTTTATAAGAACGTATGCTACATAACAAAAGAATATAAAAAGAAACGGGGAAACATAACCGGCCTGAGCACCGATAGACCTTCCAAATAAAGTAAAAGAAAAACTCGGTAAAGATTTACCGAAACCATGTTGTAACTGAAAGCCGAAACTTGCCCAATTATTTTGTATATTCCAAACGACGACGGGTAAAAATATTATAAATGATATTATCATTGCAAGATAGGGTTCTTTTTTTAAGAACCAAAATCTGTTTTCTTTGGAACAAATTAAAAATAAAATAATGGAAGGATATATCATTACAGCGGTATATTTTGCTAAAAAAGCTAATCCGACAACAAGTCCCAAAATATACCAATATTTTTTCTCTTTCGTTTCTATAATATTTATAAAAAGATAAAAAGATAATATCCAAAACAAAGACAGCGGAGAATCCGGAATTGTAACAACCGCTCCCAAGAAAGAAAATACAGGCAATATATTTATCAATACTATACCTATAAAAGCAACTCTTTCATTAAATAATTTCTTGATACATAAGAAAAACAGCCAAGATGTTATAACAAAAATAATAACGGACGGAAGTCTTACGGCAAATTCGTTTATTCCGAAAATATCCGTAAACAACTTTATTATATAACCTATCATAGGGGGATGATCATAATAGGATAAATCCAAAAATTTCGAATATACCCAATAGTGAGCTTCATCTACGGTTAAGCCCAATTTACCTATAACGGAAAGTCTTAAAAATGTAGTTATCGTCGTTAAAATCCAAAACAATTTGTAATAATATGACATTTTTTCTCCAATTGTTTATACAATAAAATTTGAGTAAATATTTTAACAAAATTAAACAAAAAAAGATATAAAAAATTTTTACATTTTTTTTGCAACAAAAAAGTAAAAAAATCATTGAAAAATAAGCAAGTATATATTAAAATTAATATATATCAATAAATATGGGGGCGATTTGAGAAAGAAGCTTGTTTGCGTTTTGCTTTTATTTTTTCTTTTATCATCAAACTTGTCTTTCGGGATGATGAGTCTTTTTTCTTTTGTCGCAAATAAAAATATACACTCTTTATCGAATATAATAAATATTCAAGACCAGTACTCATTGTTTTTTAACATTCCGAAAGATTTTGTAGATATTTGTGTAAAAATACAGGACGATTTAAAGATATTCAAAGTAAGGCACAGTAATAATTTATTTTTTAATAATGATATAAGTTATTTCTTTAATGATTTTCTTGCGACATTAACAAACCAATTAAGACTAAAAACTTACTATACATACGAAAAAGCCTATACCTTTGATAAGATTTGTAATTATCAAAATTTTTTCCTTATACTTTTTTCGATACTTTTTATTTTTTATATACTGAGGTATGTGGGACTACTAAAATTATTTAATGCTCACGACTATACCAATATTAAACAATATAGGGGATTGAATTTATTTCTCTGTCTAAATTTTTAGACAGAGTTTTTATTTTGGAAAAAGAATGATTACAATTAATAATTTATCAAAATCTTACGGAACAAGAGTATTATTCGACAACCTGTCTTTTAGCGTAGGTAAAGGAGAAAAGATAGGTTTGGTCGGAAGAAACGGCTACGGCAAAACAACTCTTCTTAAGATGATTACGGGAGAAGCCGAATATGATTCCGGAGAAATACAAATTCCCAAGAATTATAAAATAGGATACTTAAAACAACATTTAGATTTTAAATATAAAACGATAATCGAAGAAGTTGCATCCGTATTACCAAAAGAAGAAACAGATAATACATGGAAAGCTGAAAAAGTTTTGTTCGGTTTAGGTTTTACAAAAGAAGATTTACAAAAAGAACCGTCCGTTTTTTCGGGCGGATATAAAATAAGATTAAACTTGGCAAAGATATTACTGTCCGATGTGGATATGCTGTTATTGGACGAGCCGAACAATTACTTGGATATTGTTGCAATAAGATGGTTAATAAAATTTCTTAAAACATTAAAAGGTGAACTTATACTTATAACTCATGACAGATCATTTATGGATCAAGTTGTTACGCATACGGTTGCAATTCACAGAAATAAAGCAAGAAAAGTTGAGGGAAACACCGAAAAGTTATATGAACAAATAGCAAAAGAAGAAGAAATTTATGAAAAGACAAGAATAAATATAGAAAAAAGAAGAAAAAGAACAGAACTCTTTATAAGAAGATTCAGAGCAAAAGCAAGACTTGCGGGTATGGTTCAATCGAGAATCAAAACTTTAGAAAAGCAGGAAGATTTGAAACAGTTAACCGAACTCGAGACATTGGATTTTTCTTTCAGCAATTTGGATTTTCCGGCAAATAAAATGCTTAGCACTTATTCTTTAAAATTCGGATATACGGATAACGACATATTAATTGATAACTTAAATTTAGATGTTTTGAAAAAAGAAAGAATTTGTGTAATAGGAAAAAACGGTAAAGGAAAATCAACCTTATTGAAATTGTTGGCCGGAAGATTAAACCCGATATCCGGAAACATAAAAAAACATCCCGAATTGGAAATAGGATATTTTGTTCAATCCGATGTTGCACAACTGAATGACGAAGATACAATTTACGATTCCATTTTATCCGCAAACACAAAATTACCGCAAAACGCAAGAAATATTTGCGGTGCAATGATGTTCGGCGGAAACGATATGATGAAAAGAATAAAAGTTCTTTCCGGCGGAGAAAAAAGCAGAGTTTTGTTGGGAAAGATTTTGGCTAAACCGGCACATTTGTTACTTCTTGATGAACCGACAAACCATTTGGACTTAGAATCTACCGAATCATTAATAGATGCAATTAACGAATTTTCCGGCTCAATTATAATAGTAACTCATAACGAAGAGCTTTTGCATGCCGTGGCACAAAAACTTATAATTTTCGACAGGAATAAAGTATCTTTCTTCGACGGGACATATGCCGACTTTTTAGAAAGATGCGGTTGGGAAGACGAAAGTTCCGAAATAAAAGCGGCAAACAAAAATACGGAAAAGAAACTGTACACAAAAGAAGAAGTTAAAAAAATCAGAGCTAAATTGATACAGGAAAAATCCAGAGCATTAAAACCTTTGGAATTGAAAATTAAAGAATTGGAAAAAGAAATACAAGAGAAAGAATCTGAAATAGAAAATATTACAAAACTTCTCGTAAAAGCTTGCGAAGAAAATGATTTAAATTATATGGCGGAAGGTCCCAAGCAAAGCAAATTGTTAAAAGAAAATTTGGAAATACTTTATAATGAATTGTTGGAAAACACGGAAATTTTTGAAGAGAAAGAAAAATATTATGAAAAAGAATTTAATAACATCACTAATTAGGAGATATGTTATGAAACAAAAAATTACAAAATTATTTGTATCTTTCCTATCCGTAATTTTGATTTTACCTCAATTATTACAGGCCGATTTTATATACACAAATATTCCCGCAACCATAAATCCGTTATTTGCAACGGTTTCTAAAGCATACTTAAACGACGGCAAAGATATTGTTGTTTTTATTCAAGATATGCACTCAAATCCCGAAGTACAAAAAAGCATATATAAAACGATCGATTTCTTTGATAAAAAATACGGCATAAATAAAATTTTGATTGAAGGTGCTCCATACGAGAAATTAAACACGAATATTCTTACATCTTTAAAAAACGAAAATAATAAGATATCGGAATATTTATTGAATAAAGGTATGCTTACCGGAACCGAATACTTCCTGATAAAAAGTAATTCCGATGTTCCGATATACGGGTTGGAAAATTGGGAAACATATATAAACAATGTACAATTACTCGCAAGCATAAATAAAAATTTTAACGGTTCAAATGAATTTTTTTCACAGTTTTATAAAACCGTAATAGAAAAAACAAAAACAAAAAAATTATTAAAATATATAGATTTTGATATAACCGATTCAAAATTATTGACAAAGATAAATCAACCGGTATTAAAGTATGACACTTTAAGTAATTATATGTTTCTGTCGGAAATAAAAAATAATTTCAATAAAAAAGAAATACATGCCGAACATGAAAAGTTATTAAAAAATTTAAAAACTTCTCTAAATTATGAAAGTTATAAAAATATAACGGATTTTTCCAAAAAAGAGGATTTAATTGAATATTGGCAACTGTTATACAAACAATTCGAAACAAATCAGGAATATCAAACTCAATACAAAAATTTATTTTCATATTTAAATTTTATCTTAAAACTAAACAGTTTAAATATGGTTTCTTTGCTTTACCAACAAAATGAATATTTTAAAGATTTTTTGGATGATTTGAACACGAAAGATGATGTCGTTTTTGCCGAAAAAATATTTATTTTAAAAATGACAAGTTTGTTCGAGAAAATTATAAATTTATCCGTTAGCGAATATGAATATAAATTTTTCGTTAACAATTTGGATAAATACAAACAATTACTTGAAGAATACCTTTCAATAGAAGATATAAAGAAATATTACGATATTTTATTTGAAAACAATAAATTTTTAGATTACTACAAAGTAAACTCTCAAAGAAACGAAACTTTCACTAATAATATCTTATCTTCATTATCTTCAAAAGGAAGCAAAAATATTACGATTGTCGTCGCAGGAGGTTTCCATTCTTCCATACTTGATAATTTAAAAGAAAAAAACTTACAATTCTTGATGTTAACCCCATATGCAAAATTCGGAAAAGTAACCGATGCGTATTCAAAAATTGTATCAAGTACATATGAACAACAAATGTTAGCTCCGGTTTCATTATTTTTAGCGAACAGTCCTTTGGTACCGGAACATACAAGAGCATTATTTATGGAAGAACTCGTTGAAGCTTTTGTTGTTGTATACGATGAAACTCCGGAAAAAATAGGAGAAAGAATTACCAACTTTTCCAGAAGAGAATGGGCAGAACCTTTAAGTGTACGTATAAAAGAAGATACTTTTAACATATATGTCGGTAAGCAAAGACTTACTTTCAAAATTATAAATAACAGAGTGGATTTTACGAAATATGAAGAAGGTTTGATAGAAGATGATACTGTTTTTATAAGAGATTACAACAAGAAAAAAACTGTTGATTATTCAATAGTTATAGACGGACAAACAATTATTTTCGAAATAGAAAAAGATATTGCCGATAATTTAAACGAAGAAGTTATACAAACAATTATAAATGAAATATCTTACAGAACGGGAAAAGAAAATGTTTCCTTTTTACAGCAAGATTCAAAAGGTGCAACCGCAAAAAAAATATCAATAAAAACATTTGAAAAATCCAATTCAAGTGATTTATTTATAGACAATATAGCCCAAAGCAATACTTTTTTTGTTAATAAATCTTTATTAAAAAGTGACTCTTCCGTCAGAGATTTATTTTTAGAAATATCAATAATACATTCAATACTTTTTTCTTTTTACGACAGAACCGCTTTCGATAAAGATTTATTAACGGAAGAAGATATTAACTTTATTAATCTTAATATTGATAAAAATTCTTTCGGTCTTCCAAACATAGAAAAACTTATAAAAGCAATTGAAACTGAGTTTTCCGGAAAAGAAGTCAGAGTCCTTTCACAATTAAAAAGATATTCGGGGAACATAGAATTTTTAGTACTGTCTATTTTAGAAAAAGATTATTTAAACGAATACAGACTGCCGCATTGGAAGCATATAGTAAGTCAGTATTTTTCTTCCAGCAAAGGAGAATCGAAGAAATCTTTAAAAAGAAGAAAAGCTCTCGAAAAACAATTTTTCTCTCAACTTATTGTCGATAATACATTGGAAGAACCTCTTCAAAAATTTTTAGATAAAAGAGTAACAATAGAAAGACAACACAAAATGGAAGAAAACATAAAATATCTTGCTGGTCATTTAGCGTATTCCGTTTCGGAAAAAGAAAAAAGCCGTGCACAAGAATTGGCAAACAACTTGGAACAAAATATTTATAATTGCTTGGAACTTATGTACAGAAACTTACCAAGACATATGTTTGAAAAATTTCTAAATGAAAAAGGCGTTGTTGCAGATCATAATTTCAACCATTCGATGAAATTGATAGAAAATGTCATTGATATAGTAAAAACAGAAGAAAAGCCTTTTGGCGAAGTAAACTTCACCATAGTGGTATATGCCGCTTTAATGCACGACTTGGCTTGTACATTATTTAGAGATAATCACGAAAAAAATTCGGCAATATTGGCATCTGAAATATTGAAAAACAGCGATTTACCGTCAAACCTGCAAAGAAGGATTGTAGCATCGTGTATAGCACATGAAAAGGTAGGAGACAGGGGAGAAAGGGTAGAACATAAAATATATGAAGCACGATTAATTCATGATGCGGACGGACTTTCGGCAGTTATGGACATGGGCAGAATAATGGGTGTATGGATAAAATCAAAAGAACCTTTCTTTTTTAAGGAAAGAACAATCGAAGAAAGACTTGACCTCATAGAAAGAGACAGATTTTTATATACCGAAGGAGGAGATGCCGTAAATGATTTATTAAGGCAATTTGTAAGAATGAAACCTTCAAGATATTTAACAACGGGTGCAAAAAAAATTTTAAGTTCGGCAATGGATAAAGGGCAGGATTCTTTAATATCAATAATTAACGAATACAGAGACAGACTTATTGAAACTTACGGAACAACAGAGGAAGAGTTTCAACAGGCAACGGAAACAATAAAAACAATGTTTAAGAACCCAAAATACAATGAAATATTGGGAAGGCTTCCGGGGAAAAAAGATATACAGACAGATACACATGATGATATCTTTGATTTTAGCAGAAATATCGATACGGATAACACTTTACTTATTGATATAGTAAGAACAAAAGAGGAATTATACAGACTTGAAAAAGCCGAAAGATTAGGGTTAAACACTCTTGCGGTTTCTTTTTCGGATGACAATATTTTATCTAATATACCTTTAACAAATATAATAAATATGAATGATGACAAAACTGCGAAAACAGGAACTACGGCTATCACAATAAACGGTCAAACATATCATGTTGTTATAAATTTAAATTTCATAAAATTGAATTCGGCCTATTCCGAATATATGAAGATTTTAACAATAGATGCTCCGAATATTCCGGAAGAATTGAAACCGGAAATAATAAAATTTGTCAGTCAACAAATAATGAATAACGAAAATTATTCCGAATATATAAAACCTTTAGAAAATATTGCCGTGATAAATTTCGATCAAGCAAAAACCGATTACAAACTGTTAACCGAAACAAGAACATTATCACAAGATATTTCAAGAATATTGGTTTCCGCATGGGGAGATATTCCTTTGTTATACGACATCAGAAAAGAAAAAGGATTAATAATAGATTCTCAAGAATTTATAAAAATGGATAACATTAATGCAATATTATCTGCATCTTAAGGAGAACTTACATGAATATTAAACTAAACAACACACGCTTTAAGAAATTTTTATCAGTTATTGTTTCTTTGTTTGTAATCAATTCTTTTGTGTTAAATGATTGTCTTTTTGCATTTACACAGCCGCTTATGCCCGTTATAAACCAAAGCGGTATTACAAGCATAAATATGCCCAATGCAAAAATAACGGATACTTTCATTAACGAAAAGAAATTTGACGACAACTTTGTTATTTTTATACAAGATTTACACGGAAATATTTCCGTTCAAAAAAATATTTCGGAGATACTCAAAGACTTAGATACTAAATATAAAATAGATACAATTTTACTCGAAGGTATACCAAGCGGAGAGGCAAACCTTTCGGCTTTACAAGAATTAAAAAAATATAATGTCGACGATCTGTTATTAAAAAGAAATGTTTTAACCGGTCCGGAATATTTTGTTATGAATAATTCCACAAACGCAAAAATTTACGGACTTGAAGATTGGGATAAATATATAAACAACATTAAAAGAAATGCGCAAATTTTAAAAGATAAAGAATATTTAACAGAAACATATTTCGGTTTTGAAAAAGCATTATATTCAAAAATTAAAAATTTAAAAAAATTACAACAATATATTAATCTTGATTTGGTAAATGAAGATCTGCTAAAGACGATGAATCAACCGATTTTGCAGTATACCGATTTACATAAATATGTTTCAATTTCAAAAAACATAAAAAACATAAAGCAAAAAAAAGTAACAAAAGAATACGTTTCTTTATTAAAAGATTTAAAAAATGATTTAAGTTTTAAAGAATATAACACATTAATTGATTTATCCAACAAAGACGATTTGACGGAATACTATAATAATCTTTATGAAAAAACAGCAACAAATGAAAAGTATTTAAATAAATATAACGAACTTTTCCATTTTTTAAAATATACGTCGGAAAAAACACAATTAAATTTGGTATCTTTAATCTCACAACAAAACAAGTTTTTTAATAAATATCTTTCTTCAATATCAAGCAATAAAACGCAACAAGATCTTTTTATGGTGAAGATGACACAATTATTTAAACTTTTCATACAATTATCGATATCAGATGAGGATTATACTTTTTTTATTGATAATTACGAAAGATATATTAACTTATTACCTAACTATCTGTCACAAGAATACTATGACTACGAAGATTTGTTATTTGATGATTTGCTTTTTGAATACCATAAAGAAAACAAAGACAGAAATTCAATATTCATAAAGAATATCGTTGATTCTTTGAATAAAAAAACCGATAGAAATAAACTTACGGTGGTAGTAGCCGGCGGTTTCCATAGTTCCATTTCTCAATATTTTAAAGATAACAATATTTCGTATCTTTTTATTACACCCAATATAAGCGGACAAACAACAAATATTTTTTATAATGAAATAGTTTCGTCTACGGATGCATTGGCTCCCATAAAAATAATGTTGGCAAATACCGGTTTCCTGCAAGAAGAAACTATTGCGGTATTTTTCCAATATTTTATAGATGCATTAGCCTCTGCAAATAACTATTCCGCCGAAAATGTGGAAAAAATTCTCTCTTCCATAATAACGGATAGTGCTAAAAACATCAACCCATTATTCGGAAATATTCCGATATCAGTAAAAAAGACAGATTCTTCTTTTACCATTGACATAGACGGGCAAGAACTTATTTTTACAATAGAGAACGGAAAAATAATATGGGAAAAATCTTCGGTACAATATAATAACTATCAACAAAGACAAGAAAAGAAACGCTTAATAGAACAATTCGTATCTGTTTTAAGAAAACGTTTCAATATCTTTCAAGCAACCTCAATGAGGTTAAATCCGGAATTGAAATACTCTTCGAAATTCTTTTCAAAGAGATTAGGAAAAAGAAAAAATCTTTTCTTTACTTTATCCATGTTCTTCAGTGCAATAAAAAGATATAGCCTTGCATACGATTTAATGATGGGGTATGCAACATATACCAATAAAGATAATATTGTAAGCTATTCAATAAATTTTGACGATGACTTTTTTAAGGATATGAAAACAAGACAAGAATTTGCTCCTTTTATCGGAAAAAGTATAACCATATTGGTTGAAAAAGGCTTGGAAGAATATTTAACCGAAGATGATATAAAAGAATTATTAAAAGACTCCATAAAAAGAGTAAGGGAACCTATAACAACTTTTAAAGATACTTTGTTTATAGGCTTTTTAGATAAATCAACAAACCTGTTCGAAGATCATTTAAACAACGGTTTTATAGGTGTAAACAGGGCTATTTTTGAAGTTGAAGACAATACGGTAAAACATGCTTTATTGAAAACCGGTATTATTCATGAAATATCTCATGAATTAAAAGGAAAATTATCTTCAAAAGAATATCGTAATTTTGAAGGTAAAATGATGTATGACGACATAAAATATCTTATTGATTTTGTAGCAAAAACGGATTACAACAAGAAAAAAGAACAAATATTGGAAAAAGATGAAGTGCTAAAAATAAAACAACAGATACTTAATGCTTTCTATAAAGAACAAAACGGACAACTTATATGTTTATTCACCGAAAAAAATCGTTTCATGAAAAAAATAATGAATTATAAATACAGTGTTAACGATATGGTTGGTGTTGTTGTTAAGAAAAACATTTCGGATGAAAGAAGAAGAGAAGTAGAGCTTAGACATTTGGAAGAATGTTTAAGCCCGGAAGACCCTAATGATCCGGAATCGGTAAGTTCGGCAGGAGAAAGACAAAGAGAATTTTTTTATAATTTGTTTGATCCTGTTCCAAAAGCTCTTTCCTTTGATGAATTTATAGAAGAGCATATTTCGGAAGAAAGAGCAGAAGAAGTTGAAGGAAGAAAATTAGCTTTATACATAAAATACAGAAATATTCTTATTATATCATATCCGAATGAACTTGAAAGTAAAATTGTTTTGTCAAGAAAAGATTTAGGCAGAGTAAGAACCATGCCTGCCGCAGAATTAAAACAAATAAAAGAAATTTTGGGAATTGATGCAAATAAAAAATTTAAAGATTTCTCAAAAACGGAAATTATTAAAGTAATAATGATGAGTGACTTTATAAACAACTTCGACACATGTATAGAGGCAATGTATAAAGTAATGCCTACATGGATGTTTGAAGCCTATTACAACGAACAAGGTATGGTTTCCGACCATGCATTAAATCACTCTATGGAAGTTTTAAGCACAGCCATGGATTTAATTGCGCTTGATTTCAATCATAAAGTAGATATGAAAACAATGATTTATTCAGCCTTGTTACATGATATAAGTTGCACGATTTTCAGACAAAATCATGAAATAAACTCTTCAACCTGGGCAAGAAGAATTTTACAAAACGGCACAAATTTAACAAGAAAAGAAATAGATAAAATATGTGTAGTCGGTGCAAACCACAAAAAGTACAAAAAACCTCTTCCGGAAGAAAAAGCAATAAGACCTGCTCACAATATTAACGGTCCCGGATATGTATATGAAGCTTGTTTACTTCATGATGCGGACGGACTTGCGGCAACATTGGATTTTGCAAGAGTATTAGGTGTTTGGTTGGCTCAAGGAGATCCGTTTATTAACCCAAATCTAAAAACAAAGATAATAGATAAAACAAGTGATGAGAATGACAGAATCTCATTAATAAAGAGAGGATTATATTTAAAGGTGGACGGCGGAGATGCCATAAACGATTTGATGAGACAATTCTACAGAAGGAATCCGGATTTTTATTTTACTAAAGGAGCCAGAGAATTTGCCGATGCCGCATTTCAAGATCAATATGCATTAATAAAATTTTTGGATAGTCCCGAAATAAGAGAACTTTTAGAAGCCGAACATATTTCCGAACAAGATATAAACGATGCAATAGAAATTATAAACGAGACCTTTGCAACGGACAATTTAATACCGAAATACGAAAGTATAACGATTGAAGAACTGAGAGAAACATTAAGAGTAAGAACAGATGAAAAAGTAGACAGTTCCGTAAAAAAAGAGTCTGTTTTTAATTTATCTTCCAAAATTTCAACATTATACAGAATATTATTCAATTTACCGTCACATTCGAACATTATTTTGTCAGATATGCACGGAGGATATAACAGACTTTCCGAAATTCTTATAAAGCTGTTGGACTCGACTTACAATATTGATGAAATAATGAGAATTTTTAATAACGGAGATCTAAATAAAGATTCTTTAACCGAAGAAGAAACGGATGAAATAGAAGAGACAAGAAAAAAATTAAATAAAGATATCATATCCAGAATAAAAACCATTAAGAAAAACATTTATATTTTGGGAGATATGTTAGACAGAGGAGATAAACAGGTAGAAACTTTTGAATTAATGAATCAAATATCGAAAACAGGAAAATTAAAGTATATTATCGGAAATCATGATTTATATGCATTTATGAATTTATTGGGCTTACATCTTCCGTTCTATGATAACTATAAAGGTATTTCAAAAGATTATACAGTTGATTTATTTGACGGAACAACACAAATAAATATTTACCAACTTCTTGAAAACAAAAGAAAACTCGGAATCGGTGTCGATGATAAAACCATAAGTGAAGAAGACAGAGAAAGAGAACAAAGAAAAGCCAACAATAAAAAACATTGGGCAAGAAAACTTTATGAATATATGCAACATGCAGATGCTGTTCAAAGAAAGTGGACAAAAGACAAAAATGAAAACGGTATAACAAAAGAGCAAGAATTACAACAGCTATTCAAAGAAACATTCGGGTTTGAACTGCATGAAAAAGGAAAAGACGTTTTAAATACACCTACCGATATTTTCGCACAAGATAAAGAGCTTCTCGGATTTCACAAGAAATTTTTCGGAAGAAATGTAGGTGTAGTTGTTTATACAGGTATAAGAGCGGTAAACAAAATGTCACTAAATTGGTGGAAAGACAGAAATAAGGAACTTTCTAATTTAAAAAGCAAATATCCTCAATATGAAAACTATTGGAACAGGCTACAAGAAGAAATAGACACAATAATAACTGAGCAACAACGAACACTTGAAGAAAAATATTTATCCGATGAATGGGAATGGCTTGTAATTGATTCCATAATGTACAGAAATTACGAAAGCACGGAATGGAATGCTTTAGATTGGGTTTTTCATAATAATTGGGGCGGAGGAACAAACGGATTTTTAAACCAATTAAACAGAAAAATAAAAAGAGAACTTGAAAAAGAAAAACAGGCAAAAATAAAATTAATCGAAGGAAATTACTCTTTATCGGAGGAAAGAAAAAAAGAAGAAAAAGAAAAGCTTGAAAGAGAATTCGAGAAAAAATTACAGGAAGAACTTGTCACACCGGTAACATATTTTGATAATCCGTTAATACAGGATTTATTGAAATTTTATCATAAGAATTTTTATTTATACAGAAAAGATCATTTCGGAAATTGTTATATGCATTCGATTCTTCCCGTAGATGATAACGGTGAAGTTTCTATAGGTCATGTTGACGAAGAAGGTGTTTTCATAGAAATGGATGAACAAGGTGTAAGAGAAAAAGGATTTGTTTATAATAAAAAAAGATATCAGAATAAATCTATATTAAAGGGGTTGGGGCAAATTGCGGAAGACATAAGAGATTACGATATATCTTCGGAAGATTTATCGCAGGTAATGGAAGCATTTACATTGTTAACGGCAGTTTATGCCGATAATACAACAAGAATAAAACCTGCAAATTTAAAACAAATGAAGGAAAAGTTCGGCGGATTTTTCTCGATATTAAATAAGATGGGAATTTCTACTTTGGTTGTAGGACATAATCCGATATCCAAGATGGGAACAAGATTCGAACTGGAAAAGCTCAGATTCTTTAACAGAGAATTAGACAGACAAAAACTGACAATTTTAAATGCCGACGGAGAAATGTCTTCCGGTTATCAAAAACCTTTCGGTGCCGGATTAGGTATAGAAATGACTTTATTCGGTGTAAGATACAGAGGTTTTTTAACCGGAAGTTCGGAAACTTTCTCGGGTGATTATACTCCTGATGTGTCGGAACAAGATACAAAATTTACAATAGTGTTAAATATTTTCCCGGGATTAAAGAGAATATTATTATTGACGGAAAAAGCATATGATAACTTTTTTAAAATGATTTCGTCGTTAAGAAAATTTAAAGACTACTTGGGCGGAAACATTATAACAGCATCAAACTCTACAATATTAACGGTAACAACGGAAGATGAGTTAAAAGCAAGTGTGGAAAAAGCTTATTTAAACGGAATATCCGTAATTCCCGTTATTGAAAACAGACTTCAAACTTTTTCTCAAGAAGAAAAAATTACGGAAACCTCCGTTGAAATAAGGGGAATTCCTGTGCAGGTATCGGTTTACTTAAATAAAATATTAATAGGAAACGGAAAAATAATAAACTGTTTATCATACGAATATCAAAAAACTTCCATTATTTCCGATGAAGAAATAAAAGCCGAAATCAACAAATATATCTTTAATATGATAAAAAATAAACAATTTGCAAAACATGGTATAAAAACATCGAAAAACATATTAACCGATATAAATATTGACGGAACATTCGAACAGAACAAAAAAACAGTAGCAGATAGTTTACAAAAGGCACTGACAAATTCTTTCGGTATATTACCTTTGTTGTATGATTTGAATTTACAGACTTCGACAGATATTGACAGTCTTACGACAGATATTAATATTGATAAAATAAAAAATATTTTATCTGCCGCATAAAAATATACTCTTGCTATTATTCAAACAAAATATGATATAATTATTTAAACAAAAAAAATAAAAAAAGAGAAAAAAAACAAAATGAAAAAAATAATATTTGTATTACTTGTATTCGGCGGTTTTTTATACCTTGTAAATGAATTTAATCCCGTTGGCATAAAATTTTTCGGTGAAGATTCGTTATACATAAAAAAAGAACTTAAAGCCGAAAAAATAAGAAAAGAAGGAAGAGCTCGTCCCGTAACGGCTAAAACTTATTTTGCTATGGGAAAAAGGAGTATGAAGAACGGGAAATACAAATTAGCAATAACTTACTTTTCAAAGGCAATTCAAATGGAACCTCTTTTTGCAGAGGCTTATCAGGAAAGAGCCTTAGCAAAAGATAAACTACAGGATTACACGGGTGCAAAGAAAGACTATGAAACATATATGCTGATATTGGACAAAAGAAATAAACAACAAAACGATAAAATAAGGAACGAACTGATAAAAAAAATAAATGAAGTAAACAAAAAACTTAACGATAAGATGTATGATGAAGCCGTAGTGGATTTTTCGAATATTATATCTTCATACCCGAAATATCCGGAAGGATATATAGCCCGAGCAGATACAAATGTTCTCTTAAAAAAGTATAATGAAGCACTTACCGATTACAACAAAGCATTGTCTTTAACGAATATTCCTTCGATACCTTTATATTTAAAAGCCGCTGATATGCAATATACATTGAAGAAATATAATGATGCCGCAGGAAATTACATTCAAATCTTAAGGCTTGACCCTGAATATGAATATCCTTATTATAAATTGACAGGTGCTTATATTTTTATAGAAAACTTTGAAAAAGCTTTGGATAATTTAAAGAAATATATAGCTTATTCCGAGGATAAAAATATTCAAATAAACGATTTTAACGATTGGGATACTATATTAAATAAGTATACAACCGATCCTGTCATAAGAGATTTAAAAACAAATCTTAAAAGTTTACGAATCGTTCAATACAAAATGCCTTAATACTCAACCAATTCGTATTCCATAGAACCTATACCGAGTTCTTGTGCATACTTTAATTGAACCATATAGTCTATATCTGGGTAAAGATGTTTTATAAAATCTTTACCATAGATTTTGTTTACAATATCTATACTTGCTTTATCTACCGCAACGGGATCAACCCCTGCAACAATTCCGATATCGTCCAGCAATACTTTATCTTTTCTTGTGTTACAATCGCAATATTTAGTTATGTGATTTAAGAAACTTATACTAAAACTTTTTTTATTTTTTAATACTCCGTAACAAACTTCCACTATTTTTTCCTGCACATTTTTTAAACTATCGTCCCAAGAAAGTTCAAACACACCTTTCGGACAACTTATGGTACATTCTCCGCAACCGATACATTTTTCTTTATTAAATACAATTTTCTTATTTTGAAGTTCAAGTGCTTTAGGCGGACACCATTTTACACAACTTCCGCAACCGATACAGTTTGTTGTATCGACTTCAGGGTTTGTATTGTGATGCATAGCATACTTACCGGCTTTACTTCCGCATCCCATACCTATATTTTTCAATGCACCGCCAAATCCCGCAATTTCATGTCCTTTAAAATGATTTAAAAAAATAAAAGAATCCGTATAATAAATATCTCTTGCTATGGAAACATTTTTAAAATGTTTTTGATTTATTTCAACTTCAGCAGCTGCATTTCCTCTTAAACCATCGGAAATAACGACAGGGCATCCGCAATTTTCTATTGAAAACCCATGTTTGTTCGCCAATAATAAATGATGATATGCATCGGATCTTTTACCTACATAAATTGTGCTTGCATCGGTGAGAAAAGGAAAAGCTGTTTTTTCTTTAATAATACTCGATATAACTTTTGTATATTCGGGTTTAACATAACCTTCATTGCCATCTTCGCCGAAATGCATTTTTATTGCAACGAACTGTCTTGCTTTTACATGGTCAAAGGCTCTTGCGAATTTTAAAAATTTATAAAATTCGTCTTTTTTATTCCACGGTAAAAAATAAACTTTCCCGGACATAATTAACCTCTTTTGTTATATTTTCTTAATTGCTTTAATGTAAGTTGAATATCATTCGGTAATTGAGAAGTAAATATACTTTTATCTTTATTTTCAGGTAACAACACTTCTATTTGAGATAAATGTATAGGCAACCTCTTTAACAATGGTTTTTCTTTTGATATTCCTTTATATCTTCTTTTAAGATTAGAAAGCAATATCGGTTCTTCGCTTCCGTAAATTTTATCTATTGCAAGAGTGTTTCCTATTGACCAGAAATGTGCTCTTATTTGATTTTTTCTTGTAGTCAGGGGATAAACTTCAACAAAGGCAAAATTTTTAAACTGTTCAAGGACTTTATATTTTGTAACGGATTTTATACCCTTATCATTAACGGATGTCGTTTGTTCGTTAACCGAAAGATTTTTATCGATTTCTCCGTCACTGTTTTCCATAATACCGTTTATCAATATATGATATATTTTTTTTACTTTTTCTTTTTTAAACTGTTCCGAAATAAAATCATAAGTTTTTTGATTTTTTGCAAAAATAACTATACCGCTTGCTTCATAATCAAGAGAGGTTACCGGAATAATTTCTTGTTTTAATTTTTCTTGTAAAATATCCTTTATTGTTTTACTTTTATTTTCCTCGTTATTTATAACAAAAATTTCAGGTTCTTTGTTTATAACAATAACATCATCATTTTCAAACAGAATATTAAATTTTTTATTTTCCATTTACCAAATCCTTAAATTCCCGCTCGTTTAATATTTTTATACCTAATGTAATTGCCTTTTGATATTTGCTGCCGGGATTTTCTCCGACAACGACATAATCTGTTTTTTTGCTAACGGAAGAGGTTGTTTTTCCGCCGAGGGATAATATAATGTTTTCCGCATCTTTTCTCGTAAGAGTAGATAGTTCTCCCGTTAAAACAAAAGTTTTATTTACAAGAGGGGAGAAAGACGAATTTCTTTCCGGTTCAGTAGTATTTAATCCCAATGACTTTAATTCCTCTATCATTTTTAAAGTTTGCTCATTTTCAAAAAAATCCAAAATAGACTGAACCAAAACCGGCCCTATTTCATTAACGGATAACAACTCTTCTTTTTTTGCTGAAATAAAATTATCTATACTTTTAAATTTGTCTGCCAAAATTTTTGCTGATTTATCTCCTATATGTCTTATACCCAATGCAAAAATAAGTTTACTCAAAGGTTGTTTTTTACTATCGATTATTGCTTGTATTAAATTATTCGCTTTCTTTTCTTTAAACAAATCCAATAACATTAAATCATCAAAAGTAAGTTTGTATATATCGGCAAAAGTATGTATTTTGTTTAGTTTTAATAATTGATCCGCAACAACTTCTCCGAAACCGTCAATATTCATTGCATCTCTGGATACAAAATGAATTAAACTTCTTCTAAACTGTGCGGGGCAAGAGGGGTTTACACAAATATAATAAACATCTTCTTCTTCCTTTACAATATGGCTGTTACAAGACGGACAACGAAGCGGGGGAAGAAAATATCCGTCACTGTTCTTTTTGGCAACTTTTATAATTTTAGGAATTACTTCACCGGCTCTTTCAATTATAACATCATCACCGATATTCACATTTAATCTTTCTATTTCATCAAAGTTGTGTAAAGTTGCATTTGAAATTGTAACTCCCGACAATTGAACGGGGGATAAAGTTGCTTTAGGCGTTATAACTCCCGTTCTTCCAACCTGTAATTCAATTGATAATAATCTTGTGGTAGCCTGTCTTGCAGGAAATTTATAAGCAATAGCCCATTTCGGACTTTTATTTGTATACCCTA
Organism: Candidatus Ruminimicrobiellum ovillum; assembly: GCA_002448285.1. Taxonomy (GTDB): domain Bacteria; phylum Elusimicrobiota; class Endomicrobiia; order Endomicrobiales; family Endomicrobiaceae; genus Ruminimicrobiellum; species Ruminimicrobiellum ovillum. Next base: position 78,622 of record DJWX01000011.1, read on the forward strand.
TAATTTTTTGTAAATTATAGTCGTTAACTTTTACAACGGCACCGTCGATTTCATAAGGTAAATTGTCTCTGTTTTCCTGTAAATACATTAAAAAATCGGTAACTTCTTTAATATTTTTACATACTTTTATATCTTTTTGTATAGGAAAGCCGATTTTAGAACAAAAATCCAAAAATTCGGAGTGTTTGTTTAGTTTTATTCCTTGCACCTGTCCGAAAGAATGTACATAAAAACTTAATTTTCTTTCTGCGGTTATTTTAGGATTTTTTTGTCTTAATGAACCTGCAGCAGCATTCCTCGGATTAGCAAATTTAGCTATACCGCCGTCAAGCAAGTTATCGTTAAGTTGTTGAAAATCTTTTTTGTTTATATAAACTTCACCTCTTATTTCACATAAAATACTTTCGTTTTTAAGCAATTTAAGGGGGATATTCTTTATTGTTTTTAAATTTTCGGTAATATCTTCACCATATTCTCCGTCACCTCTTGTTGCGCCGGATACAAAAGAACCGTTTATATATGTAAGACTGGCACTTAATCCGTCTATTTTAGGTTCCACTATAAATTCTATATCGGTATCCAAATTCTTTTTGATTCTTTCGTTCCAGGCAAAAACATCTTCAACGGAATAAGAATTATCCAAAGACAGCATAGGGGTATTATGTTTTACTTGTTTAAATGTAGAAGATACCACGGAACCGGAAACTCTTTGAGTGGGAGAATCGGGTGTAATAAATAGCGGATTGTCATTTTCTAATTTCTGTAATTGTTTAAACAGTTTGTCATATTCAAAATCTGATATTTCGGGATTGTCTAAACAATAATACAGGTAATCGTGATGCCTTATTTGATTTCTTAAATCTTCTATTTGTTTTTCGATAGAATTTGATTGTTCCATTTTATAATTACTTGGTTTTTCTTTCGTTTTTCAATTTGTCTAATATACCGTTAACAAACTTACTTGAATCTTTGTTTGAATAAGATTTTGAAATCTCAACCGCTTCATCTATTATTACACTGATGGGGGTTTTTGGCATGTAAAGGATTTCATAGGCAGCAAGCCTTATTATATTTCTATCGATAACAGTCATTCTTGATATTTCCCAGTTATCGGCATATTTTTCTATAAGAGAATCTATTTCCTTTTGATTTTTACAAACGCCTCTAAAAATAGTAACAGAAAATTCTCTGTATGGAATTTCTACCGGCAAAAATGTATCAAAACATTCAAATATAGACTTTTCGTCCATAGAACAATTATCAAAAGCATATAACATCTGTAAAGTACATTCTCTGGATTGCCTTCTGGTGCCCATAAAAAAGATCCTTTTATTTTAATTTATATAACGAATATAAACTTACGGAAATTTTATAAAATTATAACATTATATGTCAAATTTAAGCAATTTTCATTAAGAAAGAAACAGAAAAAGCCTAAATACAGCCAAAAATATATAATGTATTATTAAATATACATTAAACAAGATAAAAACTAAAATTATCATCATTAACAACTAAATAAGAGAAAACAGTTCACAATCCGCAAAATCAAATAAAGAAAAACAAGCAATCAACAAACAAAAGGCAAAAACAAGGTATATTTATACCTAAAATTAAAAATATCGCTTTTACATATTTTAAAGTACTACTTATCATAATCCTTACAACTTATAAAAAAACAACTGTGAATGCTAACGTATAATTTTTAAAATAAAATACAAAGCATATTTAATTTATTATTTATAATTATAAATAATTTACCGTTTCTTAATATTTTACTTCAATGTTAATTCTTTTATTTTTCATATATTCAACTTAACATAATATATCTTATCGGAACCAATAAAAGATACGAAAATTATCAAAAATTTTCAAATTTTAACAAATTTTTGGTAAAAAATTTTTTTTAGAAAAAAGCCTTTAAAGAAATTTTTTATTTAAAAACCCTTGAAAAGATTTTGACTACCAAGTAAAATATTTATATAATTTTTAAAAATAAATTTTTATATAAAAAGGAGCTTTAATGAATATTTTTAAAAAGACGCTTTCGGTTTTACTAATATTTGCATTAAATTTAATCTTTTTAGGTAACTTGGCAGCTGAAGAATATGATATTGATGATGATGAGGTGCTTGAAGAAGTAAGCATAGCAACTGATATATTTTCGGCAGCCAAGAAAGGTGATGTTTATACAATAGAAGAAGCAATTAACAAAAAAGAAAGTATAAACCAGCAAGATTATTTAGGAAATACTCCCCTTATATATGCATGTTCTAAGAGTAAAGTAGATGTAGTAAGAGTTCTTTTAAAGAAAAAAGCCAATGTAAAAATAGTAAATAAAGACGGTGTTTCCCCGTTAATGGCTGCTTGTTATGCCGGAAGCGTGGATATAGTCAAAATGTTATTAAAAGAAAAAATAGACGTAAATTTGAAGGATAAAACAGGTTCAACAGCTTTAATGTATGCGGCAATGAACGGTAATGCCGAAATTTTGACATTATTGGTAGAAAAGAAAGCTAATCCGAATATAGCAAATAATATAGGAGCTACCCCCCTTATGGTCGCCGTAAAAAACAGAAACATAGATGCCGTTAAGTTTTTATTATCAAACGGAGCAAGCGTTAATATAGAAGACAGAAATAAAATTTCAGCATTTTTTCTTGCCGCAAGAAACGGAGACAGAGATATAATGAACTACCTGGTAATTGCAAAAGCAAATATCAACGATGCAAATATTAACGGAGTAACCCCCTTCATTGCTTGTGCTGCCTGCGGTAATCTTGATGCGGTAAAATATATGGTTGAAATGCTGAAAATAGATATAAATTCAAAAGATAAACAGGGAAACAGTGCTCTTATGGCTTCCGTTGCTTTTATGTACTCTGACGTAATTCAAAATGTGCTTACCGATTTAAAAGAATTAAGTGCTTTATCTGAATCGGAGTATTGTGATTATGTTCAAAATATGAAAGCAAACAGTAAAGAAATAATGGAATATTTAGTTGAAAACGGTGCTTATTTAAATAATGCAAACAATAAAGGTATGAACACTTTTATGTTGGCAATAGAAGAAAATGATATAGAATCTGCAAATTATTTGGCGGAACAAGGTATCAATGTAAATCAAACAGATACAAACGGAAATAATGCTTTATTATTGGCAGCACAATCTTCAAATCTCAACGCAGTCTCCTATCTTTTAGATCTCGGGTTGGATGTAAATTCGGCGAACAATGAAGGAAAAACACCGTTAATGTATGCAATAGAAACCGGTAATTTTGATATGATAAACTTAATTTTAGATAACAAAAAAACAAATATCAAAGTATCGGATAACAATGGTAAAAGTGCATTAATGTATGCATGTGAAAACGGCTATATAAAGGTAATAACCGATTTAATAACCAAATATTCGGCGGATATAAACGATATCGATACAAAAGGAAATACGCCTTTGGTTTATGCAGTAAAATCCGGAAATATTCCTGTTGTAAATATATTAAATTCTTTGGGTGCCGATAAAGAAATTCAAAACAAACAAGGATATACGGCTTTGGATATTGCAAAGACATACAAAGATGAAGATCACGAAGAGATTGTAAAAATTTTAGACGGAACAAGAGCAGCGGAAGCTGCCGCAGCATTAGAGGCGGAAAAGGCCGCTAAAGAGGCTGAAATTTCCGCAAAGAAAAAAGCTGCTGCAGCCGCAAAGAAAAAAGCCGCAGCTAAGAAGAAAGCTCCGGTTAAGAAAACCGTTAAAAAGAAATAAAGAAGCAATAAGATTTATCTTATAACATTATTTTATTGACGATATCATGAATATTCATGGTATCGTCGATTTTTATGATATTTATATCAGGTTGTTTTGTAAACCAAGTGATTTGTCGTTTTGCATATTGTCTTGTATCTTGTGAAAATTGTTCAATAAGATTCTGTTTGGATATTTCATTATTAAAATATTTTATTATATGTTTGTATCCGACTCCCGTAAGACCGTAACAATCTTGTTTATATCCCATATCCAAAACTTTTTTTGTTTCTTCCAACATACCGGAATTAATCATTTTTTCACATCGTTCGTTTATTTTTTTGTATAAAACTCCCCTATCTCTCAGTAATACAAAATGTTTAAAATTTTTTTTCTTTTCCGCTTTTTTGCTGTTTTGTAACAATGTTGTCATAGGTTTACCGGTAATTTTATATATTTCGTATGCTCTTATAAGTCTTTGAGTATTTCCCTTATTTTTTTTAGCGCTTACAGGATCTGTTTTAAGTAAAAGCTCATAAATATAATCTAAACCCTTTTCAGACACCATTCCTTCGATTTCTTTCCTTATTTCTTCATTTGCATCAGGTAAATCATCTAAACCGTATAAAAAAGCTTTTAAATACAGACCTGTTCCCCCGACAATTACAGGAACCTTATTTTCTTTTAAAATAATATCTTCATACTTTTGTGCATCAACTTCAAACATTTTGGCGCTATATTTTTGATTCGGGGTAATAATATCGGTAAGATATTGTTTTACCCCCTCTACTTCTCTTATATCACCTTTTAAAACACCCTCTTTGTTTGTTCCTATATCAAGATATTTGTATACCTGCCTTGAATCTGCGGAAAGAATGGAACCGTTCAGCTTTTTGCACAATTCAACCGCAACTGCCGTTTTACCGACAGCCGTAGGTCCGGAAATAATTATTGTTTGATTTTTATTCATTTTGCGATGTTCAACAAAAACTACATTTTAAAATTATCGCCGAGATAAACTTTTCTTGCTTCCTCGCTATTTATCAAATCGTCGGCACTTCCTTCAATAAGAATTTGCCCTTGGCAAACAATATAAGCTCTATCGATAATTTCAAGTGTTTCTCTAACATTATGGTCGGTTATCAGTATGCCTAAACCTCTGTCTTTGAGTTTATAGATAATTTTTTGAATATCGGCAACAGTTATCGGATCAATTCCAACAAAAGGTTCATCCAATAACAAAAATTTAGGTTCGTTAACAAGAGCTCTTGCAATTTCGCATCTTCTTTTTTCTCCTCCGGAAAGAGTCGTACTTAATTGTTTTCTAAGTCTTGTTAAACCAAAATCTTCTAACAAAGAATCAACTTTTTCTTTTCTTTGTTTTTTTGATATCGGTAACATTTGTGCTATTGCCATTAAATTTTCTTCTACGGTTAATCCTCTGAATATTGAAGACTCCTGCGGTAAATACCCTATACCGGCTCTTGCTCTTTCATACATAGGAGCTTTCGTAATATCTTTTTTATCCAAATAAACATTACCGTCGTAAGGTTCTATAAGTCCTACCGTCATATAAAAAGTTGTTGTTTTACCGGCACCGTTTGGTCCCAAAAGCCCTACGATTTCCCCTTGTTCGACTTTTATACTTATGGAATTTACAACCATTCTGTGTTTATATTTTTTATATAAAGATTGTGCTGAAAGTATCATTGTTTTACCTCTAAATTATCCAAACTTTCAAAAATAATTTTCCCCTCAACATTGTTACTCATTTTAACAGTTTTTTCATCATACAGTAAAGATATTTCATCGGCTTTAAATTCTGCTTTTTTATCTTCTTGCCAAACATTTACCTGAGGTTTATTTGTATCTTTTTTCATATATAAAGAATTATCTTCTTTTTTCAATAATGCATTATCTGCCGTTATTGTTCCTGAAGAAGAAATTATCTTAACATTGTCTACGGCTTTTACGGATTCGAAATTATCATTTAAATAAAGTTTATCCATATAAAGATAAATCGTATCCGTAGAATTTTTGAGTTCATATTCCACAACCGGATTACCGCCCCACATCATCCCGTTTAACAATTTGGTATTATATTTTGCATTTCCGGCTTTTGCTTTTATAATGCTTCCGTCTTCGTTTACCGCCGAAAATTTCACATCTCCTTTCGCATCTACATCGTCAGTCATTCTATAATATATCATTTCGTTGGATGTTATATTATAATTGCCTCTTTTAACATTTGCATGTCCTTTAAAATAGGCAATTTTACCTTTGTCCTTTATTATCATTTTATCGCCGACAATTTCCGTTTTCTGTTTTTGTTCCGAAGCAAAAACAAACGAAAAAGAAAACAACAACGCCGTGATAAACAATATATTTTTAATCAATTATAATCCTTTGTTTTTTTATAACAATATTTTTCAAATTGATGTCTGATTCAAAACCTTTACCATACATAACATCTTTATCTTTTGTAATTTTTATATCACTATCGGAATATATTAATTGTTTTTTTGCATCGTAAGAAACATCTCTGGTTTGAAGATATTCATTATCTACGGTTTCAACGGTACATTTACCAAAAGCTTTTACACTGTTGTTTTCCATGTTTATTTCACCTGATTCGGCAATAAGTATGGATTTGTATTTTCCGTCATCATAAAATTTAACTTTAGGCAACTTCAATTTTGCTGTTTTATTATCTTCATCTATTATTGCAGATTCGGCTTCAAGAATTGTTTTTATTTGCCCGTCCTTGGTTTCCGTAATAACGAATTTTTCGATCGTTTGTTCCGTAGTGGGAGGAGTCTCCTCTATCGTATTTTCTTCCTCGACACAAGAACAAAGCATTAGTGAAAATATCAAGCTTAATGATAGAAACAAAATTTTACTTTTGTTTTGTTTTCCATCTTTCATGAAACCATACCCACTGTTCAGGATTTTCTCTTATAAAATCTTCAAGACATTTTGTAAGTTTTGCCGTAAAATTTTTTACATCCGTATCAAAATCTCCGGTAGGTTCCGGAGGAACGATTTCATCGCTTATTACAAATTTATGTTTTCCGTCAGATAATCTTTTATCTACGGCTAAAACTACCGGTGTCCCAACTTTTAATGCTATCGAAGCAAGACCTAACGGTGTTGATGCAGGTCTTCCGAAAAAATCCACAAAAACACTTTGAACGGAAGTGTCTTGATCTATCAACATTGCAATTATTTCATTGTTTCTTAAAGCTTTAAGCATCTTTCTTGCAGAAGAAAGTTCGGATCTTAAAATAACTTTGACATTCTTTATGTTTCTGTATTTTACAAGCATATCATTTAATTCTTCAATATAAATTTTTCTTGCGATAACATTTAAAGGATAATGTTTTGCCACACCTGCGGCAAGCATTTCCCAATTTCCGATGTGACCGCTTAAAGCCAAAATTCCTTTTTTTCTTTCAAGAAGTCTGTTGAAAATATCTTTTTGTTCCTGTTCCATTATCGCAACCGAATCAAAAAAGCTGTCACTCATTTTAGGAAAATTTAACAATTCGAAAAAATTTTTTGCCTCATATTTAAAAATCGTTTTAATTATCTTTGTTATTTCTTCTTGAGATTTTTCGGGAAAACACATTGTCAAATGTTTTCTTGCTTTTTTTCGTGCATCACCTACAACATAATATGCAAGACCGCCCAAAAAGTTCGACAAGAAACCTACGGTAAATCTATAAGGCAAAACCAAAACTATTTTAGAAAACAACCAAGCTGCATAAAAATAACATTTTCTTATATATTTTTTCATGACTATTTACTTATTATATCATCCCATTTTTTATTTGCTTTCAACAAAATTTCACAAACTTCTCTGAATACACCTTTACCGCCATCATATTGAGAAATATATTTTGAAATTTTTTTTGCTTCCATGACTGCATCTCTCGGGCAAACAGATAATCCTGCTTTTCTTAACACGCACAAATCTATAATATCATCCCCTATATACGCAATCTCGGATATTCCTATAGACATTTTATTTGCAATCGTATTAAGAGATTTTAACTTATCTTTACATTCTTGAACTAAAAAATCCACTTTTTGTTCTTTAGCTCTTATCTCAATTTGTTTTGATTTTCTTCCTGTAATCCAAGCAACTTTAACATCGGGTAAATATTCTTTCAACAAATGCATTCCTAATCTGTCTTTAACATTCCAAATTTTTATTTCTTCACCGTTTTCAAGTAAAATAATTTCTCCGGCAGTCATAACGCCGTCAATATCGGTAGCAAGCAATTTTATTTTTGAAGCTGCATTTAATAACTGTTTTGCATATTTTTTCATTATTTCTTCCGTTATTATTTATTTAAGTTATTATCTTCAACGGTAATTTCCGTCTGTTGAGGATTTTTTTCCAGCCATGGAGTAATTTCCGACGGGATATCTCTCATATAAGGTTTTAACAAAAAGTTCAAAGAAAAAAAAGTTATTACAAGAAAAACCGTTATTACAAGAAAAGATTTACATAGCCATGTAAATGTCGGCATCCAAGTTTCTTGTGTCTTAATATCTTTATCTGCCATATTAAAAATCCTTTACCAAAGTATCTATTTTTTTTGTTTGATTTAAAATTGACTTAAACATTTTTAAATCTACGGAATTTGCTCCGTCGGAAAGAGCTTTATCCGGATTTTGATGAGTTTCCATAAATAAAGCAGAAACTCCTACGGCACAAGCGGCTTTTGCAAGAGGCAACACAAACTGCCTGTCTCCTCCGCTTGAAGTTCCGAGTCCTCCCGGTTTTTGAACACTGTGCGTAGCATCAAAAATTACAGGATAGCCGAATTGTTTCATTATTTCTATAGATCTGTAATCAACTACAAGGTTTCTGTAGCCGAAACTTGCTCCTCTTTCCGTAATGGAAATTTTATTGTTAAACTTTGCAATTTTATTTATTACCTGAAACATATCTTCCGGTGCAAGGAACTGACCTTTCTTTACATTTACCGGCAAACCTGTTTTTGCACATTCGACAACCAAATCTGTTTGTCTGCATAAAAAAGCCGGTATTTGTATTATATCTACAACCTGAGCCACCTTTTCTACATCATGTGTGCAATGAACATCGGTAAGAACGGGAACATTAAATTCTTTTTTTATTTCAGCCAAAATTTTTAATCCGTCATCTATTCCTGGCCCTCTAAAAGAATCAAGAGAAGATCTGTTTGCCTTATCGTAAGATGCCTTAAACACAAAATTTATTTTTTCTTTCAAACAAATATCTTTTAATTTTTTAGCCAAATCAAAAACCTGTTTTCTGTTTTCGATAACACATGGTCCCGCAATAATACTTAACGGCAAATTATTTGCCAAACTTATTTTTTTCGTAATGTTTATTTTCTTAAATTTATTCATTTCTGTATTATACCAATTATGCTATGTCTTTATCAATTAAAAATCTATTCACCGATAATTTTTATAAGCACTCTTTTCCTTCTTTGTCCGTCAAATTCTCCGTAAAAAATTTGTTCCCACGGACCGAAATCAAGTTCTCCGTTTGTAATTGCGACAACCGTTTCTCTGCCCATAACTTGTCTTTTTAAATGAGAGTCCGCATTATCTTCACCGGTGTCATTATGTCTGTAAAAATTTATCGGTTCGTGCGGAGCAAGTTTTTCAAGCCACTTTTTAAAATCATTGTGCAAACCATACTCATTATCGTTTATAAAAACACTTGCGGTAATATGCATTGCATTTACCAAACATAATCCTTCCTTTATCCCGCTCTCATCTATTGCTTGTTGAACATCATCGGTGATATTAATAAAATCTATTCTGTTTTTTGTGTTAAAAAAAAGTTCTTTTCTAAAAGTTTTCATTTCTTCTCCTTTTTACAGTTCAATTACCATATCTTTCATCTCTTTTCTTTTATAGTGCCAGTCACTCGGCTTCGATTTTTCCGACGGATATCCTAAAGCCAACATCATACATGGAACAATATTTTCGGAAAGGTTAAATGTTTCCGAAGCAACTTTTGAATTAAAGCCCCTTATCCATAAAGAATGTATTCCTAAAGATTCAGCTTCATACATCATTGTTGTTGCGGCAATAGCTGTATCTTGTTCTCCGGAATTGTAACCTTCCTCTCTTTTATTTTTCCAAACCTCATTGTTGTCGTAACAAATTAAAATTATCAACGGAGCATTGTATGTAAACGGTGTAACTTTTGCCGCAAGCTCCAAAGCTTTTTTGCTTTTTAACACATAAAACTTTTGAGGCTGATAATTACATGCCGTAGGGACAAGTCTCCCGGATTCAAGTATTTTATCGAGTTTTTCTTGTTCTACGGGTATACTATCAAAAAATCTTTCGGAATATCTTTTATTTACCAACTCTAAAAAATCCATATACTATCTCCTTAAAACTTTATTGTTTTTCCAAAATTTCAACATCCGTTACATAAATAATTTCACAACCCACCATTTCGCCCCAAGATGATGTGTCGTTTCTGGACAGAGAGGATGTCCAAGGCATCATACCGGGCTTTTCGGTTTTTACAAGTTGACCTTTAATTGTTACCAAATCATATTGTTTTATTTTAAACAATTTCTTTTTAATATCTTTGTTTGCAGGAATACAATGATTATTTGATATCGAATTTCTTATATCGTGTTCCATTATGGGCCAATATCCTTTTTTCGGGGAATACAACAAACATCTTCTTCTGTGTTTAAACTTGAATTCGGTTATAACTTCCGGCATAGACATCTTTTTCCATGCCAAAGCAACATCTATAGGCGATATCGAAGATGTTGGATCAAAAAAATATCTTTCCGTACTTATAACCACGCCTGTTATAGAATAATCGGCTAACGGTGTGATAAAAAATTTTTTGTATTTAAAAGGCTTAGGCTTTTTTATCATTCGTTGTATCGGTTCTTTTTTTACGAGAATACCTCTCCATTGCGGAGCTTTCTCATATATAAGTCCGAAATAACCTATCACCGCCATCAAGAGACAAATAAAAAATAATTGTATACTTATTCTGTTCATTTTACGAAATATATTTTATTCATTTAAACAGTTTTTTTCAATTATTTATATTTGAGTTTAAAAATTGTATAATTAATATATGGCTAAACAAATAAAAAAACAACCGCCGAAAACATTTTTGCTTTTATTCATATTGATAGGACTTTATTTCTGTATAGTCGGAAGTTTTCCCGTAAAAATAGAAATAAAAAAGTTACAATCGGTCACGGAAGCACAGATACACAGAAAATCAATGATCCCCCCTTTTAAAAACATTGATTTGATAATACCGAACTTAAAACAAGCTGTAATAACATCTTCAAGAAGTTCTAAGGGACAAGCATCTTACAGAGTGGAATTGGAGGGATATAACGGATATCTTTATCCTGTTACAACATACTATTCTTCCGGATATAATTCCAAACTGTCGTTGCAAACACAAATAAACAATGCAATAAAAAACGGAACTGATTTCAATCATACAATTTGCCAAACTTTTTTCCTTTTCTTCGGTGCCTTATTTGTTACGATACCGTTACTAATGCTGTTTGTCGTTGCAAAAGCAAATAGAGTAAAAAACAATATACAAGAAACCAAGACAACTCAACAAATCCGACAATCTATGCAATATCAACAGACACAAACAATTTCAGACTCAGAGAATAAAAAATATGAAGACATTAATGATTCTATAATAAAATAAATTTGTTTCTTGTTATTTTATTCTCATAAAGAAAATTAAAATTTTACTTTAAATTTTGTAAAATAACCGTATATGAAATTCATAAAAGCACTTGTTTTTCTATTACCAATATTGCTTATTTCGTCAATATACGCACAGGAGGAACAATCTTTTACGGATAGAGATTATGTTTTTTTTGTTGACGGCGAAGATTTTGACGAAGCTTATTCGGATGATATACCGGTTGACGAAAACGATATTTTTTCAAACAGCAATTTCATTCCCAACGGTCCGATAATAATAAAAGATGTTTCCAGAAAAATGAAATCTGCCGGATATTGGATATCAAAAATAAAAAATCCGGACAAAGAAATATTAACACAGATTCAAATAAAAGCAAAAAACAAAGAATTATTTAAAGATTTAATTTATTTGAATAACATTGAGACTTTTCCCGAATATGTAAGCACCGCATCATTGAAAAGACAACAAAAACAAATTTTTAAATTATTCTATTACAGAAAATATATTGACGGTTCGTTTAATACCATAAATAAAAATTATGTAAACAATATTCATAACAGTATAAAATTTCCGAATTCAAAAAAAATCAAAACAAAATATGCACTTGCAACTTCCTATACGGATATAAGATTAATGCCGTCGGATACAAATTTTCTATACGACAAAATAACTTACGATATTGACAGGCTACAAGTTTCAAGTATTGATATCGGCACACCTTTGATTGCATTATTATCAACCAAAGATAACAAATGGACTTTTGTTGTATCTTACAGTGCGGAAGGTTGGGTAAAAACAAAAGATATCGCTTTCACTTCAAAACAAACTTTCTCGGATTGGATAAACGAAAAAAACTTTATAGTTGTAACAAATACCGGCACAGATATTTATTTAAACAAAGAACTGACAAAATACTATGATTTTATTCGTATGTCGACAAAATTACCGATATTAAAAAAATTTGACAACAATATTATTTGCGTAAAAATACCGAAAAAAACAAATAAAGATAATTTAATTTTTGAAAAAGTATATCTTAACGGTGAAGATATAAATGTAGGTTATTTAAAATATACGCAAAGAAATGTTCTGCAACAAGCATTTAAACATCTTAATTCCCCCTATTCTTGGGGAGGATATAACGGTGATCCCGATTGTTCAACTTTTATACGACAAGTTTTCGGAAGTTTCGGTTTAATTCTTCCGAGAAATTCTTTAGCACAAATAAAATCGGGAAACAAACAAACAACTTTAAAAAGAAAAACTTCCGATTCGGAAAAGAGCAAAGAAATTATATCAAAAACGACACCTGCAATATCTATATTATATTTACCGGGACATATAATGCTTTATATCGGGAATGAAAACGATACCCCATACATAATTCATGCAATATGGGGTAACGAACACTTTATAAACAAAAAAGAAAGAGTTGTAAGCTTTATAAACAAAGTTGTAGTATCAAATCTAAATATCGGAAAAGGAACATCAAAAGGTTCTCTTTTACATAGAGTTACCAAAGTTAATACTTTAACTTTAAGAAAATAAATTACCAATGCAGTTTAGGTTTTCTTGCCGCCTCAACTTCATTCAATCTTTTAACGGAAGTATTTACCGGAGCATTATGAACAACTTCCGGATTAGTATTGGATTCTTCTATTATATTCAACAATGTATCCGTAAATTCATCTAACGTTTGCTTAGATTCGGTTTCCGTCGGTTCTATCATCATTGCCTCTTCAACTATTAACGGGAAATAAATTGTCGGTGCATAATAACCGTTATCCAAAAGTCTTTTTGCAACATCCAATGTTTTTATATCATTACCCAAAACACCTTTTAACGACATTGCAAATTCATGCATGCAAGAATTTCCTGCAGGAATTTTAACTTTGTGTTTTAATTTTGACAATATATAGTTTGCATTTATAACAGCTTGTTTGGAAGCCTCTGTTAAACCTTCCCCACCAAGCGATTTTATATAAGCACAAGCTTTTAATATAACGGGAAAATTCCCGTAAAAAGCTTTCATTGTTCCTATAGATTTATCTTTATTGTTAAAATAAAGTTTAAATTTTTCATTTTCTTTTACAACAACAGGAGAAGGTAAGCATTCTTTCAAAAATGCTTTTACACCTACAGGTCCTGATCCCGGTCCTCCTCCGCCATGCGGAGTAGAAAACGTTTTATGCAAATTAATATGCATAACATCAAAACCGATATCCGCCGGACGAATAATTCCCATAACGGCATTAAGGTTTGCACCGTCGTAATAAAGCAAAGAACCGTTATCATGAATTAATTTTGATATTTCTTCAATATTCTTTTCAAACACACCTAAAGTATTCGGGTTTGTCATCATCATAGCGGCAACATCACTGTTTAAAACTTCTTTTAATTTTTCCGGAGAAACAATACCGTTTTCGTCGGATTTTAAAGAAATAATTTCAAATCCCGACAAAGCCGCCGATGCCGGGTTTGTTCCGTGTGCGGAATCCGGAACTATTATTTTGGTTCTCTTTTCATTCTTATTTTTAAAATATTGAGCAATTATTAAAAGCCCGGTATATTCTCCGTGAGCACCCGCTGCAGGTTGTAAAGTAAAATAATCCATACCTGAAATTTCGCACAAATCTTTTTGTAATTCGTACATTATTTCCAAACTGCCCTGCATACTTTCTTCATCCTGATAAGGATGTATTGTAGAAAACCCGTCGAATTTTGCGATTTTTTCATTTACTAACGGATTATGTTTCATTGTACACGAACCCAACGGATACATTGTTGTACTTAAAGCATAATTTTTTCTCGATAAATTTGTGTAATGTCTCAATAAAGTTGATTCCGAAAGATTCGGGATATCAGGAACTGTTGTTCTTTTATATTTATCGTCAATATTTGCATTTAATTCAACATCACTATCAACTATTACGGTACTTCTGTTTGATTGTATTTCGTTTAATGTTTTATTATTGTTTATCATAGTTTTACACTCTGGTTAAAATTTCAGCTAATTTATCTATTTCCTGTTTTGTTCTTTTTTCCGTAACTGCAAACATTATGCAGTTTTTATATTTTGCATCTGTTTTGCCTAAATCCAACGGACCTAAAATATTTTCTTTCATTAACTCTTCGTTTATTTTGTCTATATTTTTATCCGTTTTGAAAACAAATTCGTTAAAGAATACGGAATTTTCAAACAGCGGAACAAAACCTTTTATATTCTTTATTTTTTCAAAAGCATATCTTGTCTTGGAAATATTTGTTTCCGCCAACTCTTTTATTCCCTGGCTGCCGAGATAAGCGGCATAAACACATGCAGCAAAAGAATTAAGTGCGGCATTGGTACAAATATTTGATGTTGCTTTTTCTCTTCTTATATGTTGTTCTCTGGATTGCAATGTAAGAACAAAACCTCTTTTACCGTCTTTATCTACGGTTTGACCTACAATTCTTCCCGGCATTTTCCATTCCAATGCCTTTGTTACAACCATAAAACCGAATGTTGAACCGCCGAGATACATTTGGTTACCGAAAACTTGTCCCTCTCCTACGGCAATATCGGCACCGTACTCACCGGGAGTTTTTAATAAACCTAAAGATACGGGATTAACAACCGCAACAAACAAAGCTTTTTTATCTTTTGATGCTTTTGATAACTCCTGCATATCTTCAACTGTTCCGAAAAAGTTCGGAGATTGAACAACCACAGCAGCTACTTTTTCATCTAAAACATTATTTAAAGCATCTTTGTTTAAAGCTCCTGTCTTGGAATCAACATCAATTTTTACAATTTCGATATTTAAATTTTTAGTATATGTTTCGACAACGGAAATATATTCGGGATTTAAAGCATTCGATATAATAACTTTATTTTTTCTTGAAGCTCTGATTGCAAGCAATATTGCTTCTGCAACTGCCGTTGCTCCGTCGTACATTGAAGCATTGGAACATTCCATTCCCGTAAGTTCACACATAACACTTTGGTATTCGAATATTGCCTGTAATGTTCCCTGACTTGCTTCTGCCTGATAAGGAGTATATGCCGTCCAAAATTCCGATCTTCCTATAATTTCGTCAACTATTGACGGAACAAAATGATCGTAAATTCCCGCACCTCTAAAACATGCAAGATTTGATTTGTTTTTATGTGCATATTTTTTAAATAAAGATATCAATTCCTGTTCGGACATACCTTTATCTAAATTCAATTTTTTTACTCTCAATGTTTCGGGTATCTGCAGAGACAAAAGCTCTTGTGTATCTTTTACACCGATACTTTCAAACATTTCTTTTTTATCTTTATCACTTACTGGTATATAATTCATTTATTTTAACCTTCAATTGATTTTGTATATTGTTCCGCATTCATTAAACTTTTGAAATCTTCTTCATTTGATATTTCCAATACGAAGAAATATCCTTTTCCGTAAGGATCTTGATTTATAAGTTCGGGTGCGGAAAGTAATTCTTCGTTAACTTCAACTATTGTTCCCGATACAGGACAATAAATATCAAATGCCGATTTTACCGATTCAACAACAGCACACGGTTGTTCTTTATCGAATTTTTTACCTACTTCCGGTAATTCAACATGAACTATATCCGTAATTTCATGCTGTGCATGGTCGGTAATTCCGACATAAACTTTGTTACCTTCTTTTCTTGCCCATTCATGAGTTTTTGCATAACACAAATTGTTTGGTGTATTCATTTCTTTCTCCCGAAAACTAATATTTTAAAAGTTATTTTAAATGTTTTTATAGGATACTAAATTAAAAGCCAAAAAGCCAATTATTTTGCAAACATTTTAACACAACAAAATCCCCCGATAAGAAGGATTGTAAAAATAATTGTAAGAAGGTTAAAATATTTTTCTATAAAGTATTGAATTTTTTCGCCGAAAACTCTTATAAGTATTGCAACTATAAAAAATCTTGCAGATCTTCCTATTGCGGATGCAACAATTAAAGTCATTAAAGAAATTTTAACAAGACCTGCAACTATTGTGAAAACTTTAAACGGTATAGGTGTAAATGCAGCCGTAAAAATCGCAAGAAAGGCATGCTCATGGTATTTTGCGCTTACAACATCCACAGCACCCTGTAAATTATACAAATCTACGATTTTTTGACCTATAAGTTCATAAAACTGATATCCGATAAAATATCCCAATAAAGCGCCTAAAACGGAACCTACGGAACAAATAAGAGCTATTTGAAACCATTTTTTTCTTTCGGCAATAACCATAGGAATAAGCAAAACATCAGGCGGAACGGGGAAAAAAGAACTTTCGGCAAAAGCTATAAAAAAAAGAGCCCAACTCGCATACTTTGTTTTAGACCAATTTATTGTCCAATCGTAACATTTTCTTATAAAGTTCATAGGATATTCAAATATTTTATTCATTACTAACCTTTAAAATAATAAAAACCTAAAAGGAGTGCACCAAACAAAATTCTGTACCATCCGAACACTTTAAAATTATTTACCGAAATATATTTGATAAACCATTTTATTACAATTACTGCCGATATAAAGGCTGATATAAAACCTATAGTTATTATTACACATGTATCAAAATTCAGAACCGAAGAATTTTTGTATAAATCGTACAAGGTTGCCGCAAACATTATCGGTATAGCCAAGAAGAAAGAAAATTCCGCAGCGGCTTTTCTGGAAAGTCCGGAACAAACGCCGCCCATTATGGTTGCACCGGCTCTTGATACTCCCGGAACAAGAGATAATATCTGTGCAAGTCCTACTATAAGTGCCGATTTTTTCGTTATATCAAACGCTTCTTGTGTTTTAACCTGCAATTTTTTATTTTCTATATAAATTATCGCATAACCGCCCAAAATAAGGGCAAAAGATACTGTTATGGGATTAAACAAATAATTTTTTATTATTCCGTGAAAGAAAAAACCTACAACGGAAGCAGGAACAAATGCTATAAAAAGGTTCACTATAAAATCTAAAGATTTTTTATCTTTAAAAGCTGTTTTTATTAAACTTAAAATTTTTTCTCTGTAAAGCCAAACAACGGCAAGTATTGCGCCGAGCTGAATTACTATTTCAAACAGTGTTGTAATTTCGGTATTAAATTTTATTATATCGGCACAAACAATCAAGTGTCCCGTGGAAGATATCGGCAAAAATTCCGTAAGACCTTCTACTATTCCCAAAAAAATTGTTTTAAATATCAGGATTATATCCAACATTAGAATGTATCCTTTCTTGTGTTACCGGAAATAATTATTCCGACAAAATCGTCTTGTTCATCTTTTACGGGAGTGAGATTTATTTTATATGCGGATATATCAATATTGATAACATCCGAAGGATTTTCCAACAAAGTTGAAACTGATTTCAATATTTCGGAATTTCTTGTAAGTTTTACTATATGTTCCCCTACTGTTTTTTCATCCAATACAACATTGTTATCATCCGAGCAATAAATAAGTCTTGCATTACTGTCTAAAACAACGAAAATTTCATCACTGTAACTTAAATAAGATTTACATAAAACATTCATAAAATTTTTCAATTTTAAAAGACTGTTTTCGTCGTTTTCATCTGCATTTCCGCTATAAGACAATGCCATTTTAACAATGTCATAATAAATTGTTTTTTTCGTTGTATTATTTACCGACAAATATTTTTTTGCCTTATTGAAAGGGCGCAAAAATAAAAATTTCGACAAATAATAAACCGCAAAAGCAAACAACAGTGAAACAATAAATCCATACACATAAAGTTTTATTTTCCATAATTTCAAACTGTCATAAATTGATTGTAATGAAAATTTTACGCAAAGCGAAGATGTTTCGTTTAAAGGTAACGAATAAACCATGGTATAAGAATCAATATTTCTTACGGCAACCTCTTTTATTTTTACAAGTTCTCTATAAAAATCCTGATCATATTTTTTATTCCACTTTTCGGAATTATCGTGAATTAAAATATTCAAATCTGAATCTATAATAAAACTTTCCTGAACCGATTTTATTTTTGATAATTTTTCTATTGAATAAAGTAAAGATATGTCATCAACTTTTGTTAAGGAAGCTTTTATTTCCGGAGCTATAAGTTCTATCCCCGAAACTATACTTTCTTGAGCCGATTTTATTTGTACGGAAATTCTTTCTTTATAGAGAATTTCTGCAAACAAATACATCAATACTGCAGAAAACAAAAATGATAATACGGATAAAATTATTATATTTCTTTTCATAAGGGTTATATTACTTTTAATAATGTTTCGGCAAATTCCGTTGCTGCCTGAGGGCCGTTACCGGTAACGATTTTTCCGTCAACCTCAACGGAATTACCGGTATAAATCGCTCCGTTTTGTAACAAAGCATCTGCTCCGTCCGGAAATACCGTTGCTTTTTTATTTTGTAACAATCCTGCATTTGCAAGTATTACGGGAGCTATACATATAGCACTTACGACTTTACCTTTTGCATAAAATTGTCTTGCTATATCGTGAACTGTTTCATCTTCAAAATAAACGGCTGCTCCGCCGCCGCCTACAAAAAATATTCCGTCGAATTCGTCAACTTTTATATCTTTTGCAAGCATTTGACTTTGAGCCTTTATTTTTATTTTTCCGTATATTTCGCCGATAACAGTGCTTGCCGTAGTAACTTCAATACCGGCTTGTTCAAGTATTGTTTTAGGCTCAATATATTCCTCGTCCCTGAAAACTTCGGGAGCAACCACAAATACAATTTTTTTCATAATTATTGCTCTTTTATTGTTATTTTATTTATATATACCGGTTCTATAGGATCGTTAGAGAAACCGCAATCGACTCTTGCGATTTTTTTTACTATTTCCAAATCTTCATTGCTCATAACTTGACCGAATATAGTATGATGACCGTTTAACCAAGGTGTTGTAACTTCGGTAATAAAAAACTGTGAACCGTTTGTATTAGGACCGGCATTTGCCATGGCAAGAAGTCCGGGTTGATTAAATTTTAAACCGTTGTTCGTTTCATCTTCAAAAGTATACCCGGGACCGCCTGTTCCTGTTCCCAAAGGACATCCGCCCTGTATCATAAATTCGGGAATAACTCTGTGAAAAGTTAAACCGTCATAAAATTTTCTTTTTGTTTTTTTACCTGTTTTCGGATCCGTAAATTCTTTTTTGCCTTCTGCAAGGCCTACGAAATTTGCTACCGTTACAGGTGCTTTATCCGCAAACAATTCAACTTCGATTGTTCCCATAGATGTTTCAATAATTGCTTTCATTTGTTTATTCTCCATTCTTTTTATTTCTTTGGCAACATCATAATCATCTTTTACTTGATCCGATTTGTTAACAACAGTTTTATCTGACGAACAAGCAAAAACAAAAAACAAACTTAATAATATAAAATATATCTTTTTCATAATAAGAAAATTTTACTACAAAACTTTGTTTGGTGTCAACAAAAAAATGCGGAGCATTTTTTTGCTTACAGCTTATTTATTGTTCTTCTTGGAAACAATTTTGTTTTTAATGTGCTGTTCGAATGTTGAAGAAAAATAGTGCGTTCCGTTACCTTTGGAAACGAAATATAAACTGTCCGTTGCTTGAGGATACAATACAGCATCTATCGCTTCCGCTCCGGGATTACAAATTGGTCCGGGTGGTAATCCTTTATATCTGTATGTGTTATACGGAGATTCAAACTTTAAATCTTCGAAAGATAATCTTGCCTTGTTTATCCCCATAGCATATAAAACCGTCGAACAAGATTCCAATCTCATACCTTTAGATAATCTGTTTAGAAATACTCCCGCTATTATAGGTCTTTCACTGTCTGCTATTGCTTCTTTTTCAACTATTGAAGCAAGAATTATAATATCTTTTTTAGATTTATTTATTTGTTTTAATCTTGCTTCTCTGTCTATTGTCCAAAATCTGTTAAATTCTTCGTTCATAACTTTTATTATTTCTTGTTCGTCCATTTGAGGCAAAAGGAAATATGTGTTAGGAAACAAAAAACCTTCCATATTTTGTTCGGTAGCCAAATTAATGAATTTTTCTTCGTCACAAATTTTATTTTCCGCTAAAACTTTTGCTATCTGTTTTATGTTAAAACCTTCCGGAATAGTTACTTTTATATTTTTACTTTCACCGTTTTTTATTTTGCTTATTATTGTATTTAAAGGATCTTTCTTATTAAAATCGTATAACCCTGCCTGCAATTTTGTGGAATAGCCGTAAAATTTTATTAAAGCAACAAATAATTTTTGTGATGAAATCACTTCGGAATCTTTTAAAATTTTTGCTATTGTATGAGGCGAAGAACCTTTGGGTATAAGAACTTCAACAACTTTATCTTCTCTTGTTGCTTGAAATATTATTAATAAAACAAAAGCGAAAAATATTATAAAAATTATTGTTGTTATTATTTTTTTTATTTTAGCCATAAATCGCTCAACTCCGCCGTTATATCAAATTCCGTATCGGCATTTTCCTTTTTCTTTTTATTTTTATTTTCTTTTTTAGGTTGTTTATCTTCCTTCAACCATAAATCGCTGAGTTCTCTGCTTATTTCTGAAAAATCGTCTTTTTGTTTCATTCTTATAATATTGTTCGGTCTTGTTTGTTCTTTTGCTCTGTTATATATAAACTCGGCAACTGCCATTTTTTTTGCACCTTTACCGCCTATTCTCCTAAATATACCTTTATCGTTGGTAACTACCGTAATATTATACGGCTTTTGAGCTTTTTCAACATATTCCACAATAACATCATCAGCGGATTTTTGTCCTTCACTGAAAATTGTTTTTATTCCTTTTATTGTGGTTGTCGTATAACCATCGGCTTCATAAGGGTTGGAACTTCTGCAATCAAAAACAATTGTAACTTTATTGTTACCTTGCGGATTATATTTCAATATAAAGTCAATAAGCTTATCTCTCTGCAATTCAAGTGTCCTTGCAGAAAACATCTCGCTGAACTTAATTACATTGTATCCGTCTATCAAAAATTCCATTTTTATATTATATCAAAAACTTAATATAAATGTTTACACAAAAAAAGCGAGAAAGATTGTTGTTCTTTCTCGCTTTTGTTCTTTAAATTATAAATTATAAACTGAATTTATAACCTACATTAAGTGTTGTTGCCGTATACTGAAGATCAACTGTGTGTGCATGATATTTAACACTTCCGTTAGATGATGATAGTACAAACTCTACAATAACAACATCTTTTATTACTGTTCCGGCACCTATACCCAAATATATACCCGTATCAGGATCTTTTGGAGCCTCATCTAATCTTACCATACTCAAACCTAATTGACCGATTAAATACATACTTGAAAATATTTCGGATTCGATTTTTGCTTCAGGTTTTACAGCCAAATATATATTTGTGGTTCCTGCTTTCATTTTTCCATCAACATCAGCCTTTGTTTCAGTATCAAAAGTATAGTTAACACCTGCACCTACAGATAAATTATCAAACAATCCGTAAAAAAATTCAGCTCCCAACGATACCGGCATATTTAATTTAAAAGTAGAACTAATATCATCCTCACCATTCTTAATATTATTACTTAAACCTAGACCTAATTTTGCATTAACAGACATATCTCCTTTTTGCGCAAATACAGGTACTACAAGTGCCACTGTTAATATTAAAGCTATTAAACTTTTTTTCATTATTTTTTTCTCCTTATATTTTTTCATAAATCCCGTATCAAGTACGAGATGACACTGTTGTCGAGATTTTAACGACAAAATTACAATGCGAATTTATAACCTACATTAAGTGTTGTTGCCGTATATTGAACATCTATCTTTGAAGAACCTCCAAAAAGGTCTCCTTCGATTTTTCCGTTAGCGGAAGAGCATATAATTTCTACAATAACAACATCTTTTATAATTGTTCCAAAACCTAAACCCAAATATAATCCACTATCTATTGCCGGAGATTCATCTATCCCATAATGATCATTTTTTACATTTGCTCTTGCCGTTGTCAAACCTATTTGACCAATTGCATATATGCTTGAAAATATTTCAGATTCGATTTTTGCTTCAGGTTTTACAGCCAAATAAACATTTGTTGTTCCGGCTTTAATTTTTGAATTGAAGGCAGGATCTTCGGATTTAGCTTCAGCATCAAAAACATAACTTACACCAAAACCTACGGATAAATTATCCATTACTCCATAAAAAAATTCAGCTCCCAACGATACCGGCATATTAAGTTTTAAATCCAGAGATACATCGTCCGGAGCACCAAAAGCTCCATAATACGAAACAGAATTGTTTAAACCTAATCCCAATTTTGCATTGACGGACACATCCCCTTTTGCTGCAAATGCAGGTATTACCATTGCTACTGCCAACAATACAACCAACAACGACTTTTTCATTGTTACTACCTCCTTTATATTATTGTGTTACAATTTCTCCAAGTCTTGAAACTTTAAACTTAATTTCTTTTGTTACTTCTTTACCTAATGCTCTTACTTTAAATACGGCAACATATTTGCCTTTTTTCAAATCGGTTTTTGGTAACAATCTTTCATTAAAATCTCTTTTCTGTTCACAGTATGTAGGAACTGTTTCCTGTATAGGAAGAGTTTTTAATAATTTCTTTTTCTTCTTGGTATATATTTCAACGTTTCCGGAATGTCTTATATGGACATTACCTTTATTTTCCAATTTTAATTTATAAGATATGAAATCTCCTGCCGTATACAAATCTAAAGAATCTATACCGAAATCCACATTTTCGGTTCCTTGAACCGTAACATATATCGGAACAGATATTGATATACTTATCATTTGTCCTTCTTCTTGATCTACCGAGAAATTTATTCTTGCGGAAATTGAACCTTTAAAATTTTCATTCACTTTAACAGTATAAGGAACTTCTACTTTTTCTCCTGCAGGAATAAAATATTTATATTTTTCAAAAACCAACCAACTGTTAACGTCCGCATCTTTATTTGCCGAAAAAGTATTTCCCTTAGTAACTTCAACAGTAATATTTATATTTCTTTCATAAGTGTTTTTTACGGTATATTTTCCTTCATAAGTAGAACCCGGTTCACCGAAAACATTGGTTACGGACGGGTCAACCGATAATCCGGCATAAGCTAAATTAAAACAAAATAAAAAACTTAAAATTGCCAAAAATTTTTTCATAATATCTCTCCCGCTTAATATACTTTAATATGTTTATATATTTTACAAAAAATTTATAAAGATGTTGAATGAATATCCAAATATGTTTGCAAAATAAATGTTGCCGCTAATTTATCTCTTAAACCTTTTCTTTTTTCTCTGGAAATATTTGCTTCTTCCACTAACACTCTTTCAGCTTGTGCGGTAGTTAATCTTTCGTCTATCATTTCAACTTTTATATCGGTAACTTTTCTTAACTCTTCAACAAATTCCGTAGCAAGTTCCGCCATTTCACCTTCGGTGGCATTCATATTTACCGGTTTTCCGACAACTATACAAGAAACTTCTTTTTCTTTAGCTATTTTTAAAATATTCTCAATGTTATTTTTAAGTCCTTTAAATTCTATAACATCAAAAGGCTGTGCCATCATTCCCATAATGTCGGACAAAGCCAACCCTATTCTTTTTTTTCCGTAATCTATTCCTAAATACCTGCCCATAACAAAACCCTCCGGATTTACGGCAATTTATAACTATTACTATAATTGCCTTTTTAAAATTTTCGTTTACAAGCATGATTAAAGCCGTCTATGAGTGCAGAAAATTTTAAAGTAAAAAGCTATAAATCAAAAAGCTTTTTAGTGCGAACATGTTTGAAGATTTTTCCGTTACATTATGTCATTAGGAAAAATCAAGTTGGAGCACGGCTTTAAAAATTTCAAGCGAATGGCTTTTTTGCTTGTAAATGAGAAATTTTAAAAGAACAATAATAAAAATCACTTTGTGATTTTTTTATTTCTTGTTTTTAATATCAATCTTCTTATACTGTCAAGTGCAACATTTGTTGCTCTTTCTCTTATGTCTTGTCTTGTTCCCAAAAACTGAAATTTGTTTACTTCGTTATTTCCGTTAAACGAAACGCCTATATAAACAAGTCCTACCGGTTTTTCAGCGCTTCCCCCGCCGGGCCCTGCAATTCCCGTAATACTTATTGCATATTCCGACTTGGATAAAGAAATAATTCCGTTAAGCATTTCGTTTGCCGTCTGTTCACTTACGGCGCCGAACTGTTCCAATGTTTCTTGCTTAACATTTAACAACTGCATTTTAGCTTCGTTTGAATAAGTAACCACGGACTCTTTGAAACACATTGAACTTCCGGGTGTGTTTGTGAGTTTTGATGACACCATACCGCCCGTACATGATTCGGCAACGGATACTGTTCTCTTTGTTTCTATCAACATTTTTTGAACAACACCTTCCAATGTTTCTTCATTATATCCGTAAATATTGTCACCTAACACATTTATAAATTCATTATTTATGTTTTTCAATGTATCGTCTATTGTAAGTTCGTTTTCACCGCTTACGGAAACTTTTACATCTATTAAAAAGTTATGTGCCAATATCGCAAACTCAATATCTTCATCGTTAGACAAATATTCTATTGTCGGTTTAATTTTTTCATCAACCAAAGATTCCGCCATACCGCAAATATGAAGTATCAATGTTTTTTTCATTTTAACCTGATAACTTCTCATAAAAGGTAAAATATTTTCTTCAAACATCGGATGCATTTCTCTCGGCGGTCCCGGAAGTAAAAATATTGTTTTTCTTACTTTTTTATTTTCGTCCGAAGAATAATTGAAATGCAACATTTGTCCGGGAGCAGTTCCGAATCTGTTTTCCAAAACTTTTGCACCTTCAAGAATTTGAGCTTGTCTTTCATTGTTTGCGGCAGGACAATTTATTCCCCTTTTTTCAAAATATTGAACTATTGCTTTTGCGACAGACTCATCCTTATAAGTTTTTATATTTAATATTTCCGATACTGTTTCTACAGTTATATCGTCGAAAGTAGGTCCTAATCCGCCGGTAACTATAATAACGGAACTTCTTTTTACAGCTTCCTGTAAAACAGACTTAAATTCATTTTTTCTGTCGGCAACGGTCGTTATTAACGATAACGATAAACCTATCTCGTTAAGTTTCGAACCGATAAAACCTGCATGTGTATTTAGTTTTCCCGTAAGCAATTCACTGCCGCTGCAAATTAATTCTATGTTCAATTTAATCACCTAATTATAAAATTTTGATTGTTCCTGAATACTTGTTTCACTGTTTTTTATCTGACCGAATCTCATTTCATATTTTGCAATGTTGTCTTGCAATGCCTGTAAAAATTTTTTTGCATGCAACGGAGATGTTATTATTCTGTTTTTTACTTTAGCTTTACCGTTTTGCGGTTGAACAAAAATAAAATCGATAATAAATTCAGTTTGAGAATGAGTTATTAAAGCTAAATTCGAATAACTTCCGTTAGCTGTTTGCTCATCTATTTCTATTTTAATCTCTTGCTTTTTTATTTCTTCTGCCATAATTTTCTCCCGCTATAGTTTGCTTACATTGATATTATACAAAAAAAACGGCAATGTCTTCACATTGCCGTTTAACTATAAACTATAAGCTATAAGCTTTAAGCTAAAAATCACTTTGCGATTTTTATAAACCTATTGTCTTTATAATTTCTTTCATATCTGCTTTAACTTGTGTAGGTTTTGTTGAATTTTTAACAGCGTTATCAGGATCTTTTAATCCGTGACCTGTTAATATACAAACTGCCGTTACATCTTTTTGGTCTTTAAAATAACCCTTTCTTGTATATTTTAATAAACCTGCAAACGATGATGCGGAAGCAGGTTCCGCAAAAACACCCTCGTGTCTTGCTATCATTTTGTATGCTTCTATAATATCGTCATCACTAACCATATCTATAACGCCTTTGGATTCATCTCTTGCTTCTTCCGCCGTCTTCCATGACGCAGGATTACCGATTCTTATTGCCGTAGCCAATGTTTCAGGTTTTTCTATAGGATAACCTCTAACTATAGGAGCTGCACCTTCCGCTTGGAATCCCATAATTTTAGGTAATGCATATTTTTCAGGGAACAACTGATTAAATTCTTTATAACCTTTCCAATATGCCGTAATATTTCCTGCATTTCCTACAGGCATAAACTGATAATCGGGAGCTTTTTCCAAATATTCACAAATTTCAAAAGCACCTGTTTTTTGTCCTTGTATTCTGTAAGGATTAATTGAGTTTACTAAAGTTAACGGATAATTTTTGCTTAAATCTTTTACAAGTTCCAAAGCTTTATCAAAATTTCCGTCTATTTCAAGTACCAATGCACCGTGCATAACAGCCTGAGAAAGTTTACCTAAAGCAATTTTTCCTTCAGGAATTAAAACCACGCATTTTATTCCTGCTCTTGCCGCATAAGCTGCTGCAGATGCAGATGTATTACCTGTAGAAGCACAGATAACGGCTTTACTGCCCTCTTCAACGGCTTTTGATACAGCCATTGTCATTCCTCTGTCTTTAAAGGAACCTGTAGGGTTTAATCCTTCATATTTAAAATATATTGTTCCCGGGAAACCTATTTCTCTTGCAAGGTTTCTTGCAGGAATTAAAGGAGTATCTCCTTCATGTAATGTTATTACCGGAGTTTTGTCACTTACCGGCAAATATTTCCTGTATTTTTCAATTAATCCTTTATATGCCATTATTTTTTCTCCTTAACATCATTCTTAACAAGTTCAATGAACTTTTCTACAGGCATTGAACCTAAATCTTTATTTCCCCTTGCTCTAACGGCAACAGCACCGGATTCAACTTCTTTACCGCCGACAACCAACAAGTAAGGAATCTTTTGCATTGCATTTTCTCTTATCTTGTGACCGATTTTTTCGTTTCTGTCATCGAAGTTTACTCTGATTCCGGCTTCTTTTAATTTTTTAACAACATCTTTACAATACTGTTCCTGCTCCGGAGCTATATTTAAAACCGCTGCTTGAACAGGTGACAACCATACAGGTAATGCACCTGCATAATGTTCAAGTAATACACCGATAAATCTTTCAAAAGAACCCATCAATGCTCTGTGAACCATGTAAGGTCTTGCCTTTTTGCCTTCTTTATCTATGTAATAAATATCGAATCTTTCAGGTAAATTGAAATCAAACTGTATTGTGGAACACTGCCACAATCTTCCGATAGCATCTTTTATCTTAATATCTATCTTAGGACCGTAAAAGGCTCCGCCGCCAGCATCTATTTCGTAATCGTAACCTGTTTTCTTCAACGCATTTTCAAGAGATTTTTCCGCATCGTTCCATTTTTCTATTTCACCTACATACTTCTTTTCGGGTCTTGTTGCCAAATAGATTTTATATTCGTTAAATCCGAACATTTTTAAACAATCTATTGCCATTTTAAATACGGTCAAAATTTCTTCTTCCAAAAGTTCTGGTTGAACGATAACATGTCCATCGTCTTGTGTAAATCCTCTTACTCTCATAAGACCGTGCAATACACCCGACTTTTCAAATCTGTAAACTGTTCCCAATTCTCCGTATCTTATAGGAAGTTCTCTGTAAGAATGAAGTTTTGTTTTATATATCATCAAGTGCATAGGGCAATTCATAGGTTTTACTCTGTAAGGTTTGCCTTCAATTTCCATAGGAGCATACATATTTTCGGAATATGTTTGTAAGTGACCGCTTATTGCATAAAGTTCTTCACTTGCAATATGAGGTGTACACAATAAATCGTATCCGTTATCCAAATGGAATTGTTTCCATTCGGTTTCAATTATATTTCTAAGCATAGCACCTTTAGGATGCCACAAAACAAGTCCGCCGCCGACTGCATCGTTTATAGAGAACAAATCAAGTTCTTTACCTAATTTTCTGTGATCTCTTTTTGCAGCTTCTTCAAGTTTCTTTAAATATTCATCTAAATCTTTTTTTGAATAAAATGCTGTTCCGTAAATTCTTTGTAATTGTTCTCTGTCGGAATCTCCTCTCCAATAAGCACCTGCTACGGACAAAAGTTTAAAATATTTTATTTCGCCTGTAGATTTTATATGAGGTCCTCTGCAAAGGTCAGTAAACTGTCCGGACTGATAAAATGTTACGGTATCACCCTCAATAGCTTCTGCCAATTCTTTTTTATATTTTTCACCTTTTTCTTCAAAGAGCTTTATTGCATCCGCTTTGTTTACTGTTGTACAAATAAAAGGATCATCTTTTTTTGCAAGTTCGTGCATTTTCTCTTCTATTTTTGATAAATCTTCAACGGTGAAAGGTTCTTTTCTGTCGAAATCATAATAAAAACCGTCTTCTATTGAAGGGCCTATAGCAACTTTTGTTCCCGGAAACAATTCCAAAACCGCTGCTGCCATAAGATGTGATGTCGAATGTCTTAACGTCTGTAAATCTTTTTCCATATTCTTTTCTCCACTTGTAAACTAATTTAGTTAAATTTTAATAATACTGCCTACAACAATCTTTACTATTTTATTTACAAGTTCGTGTTCGTGTGCGTGAATCAAACGAATACTTAATTATAAAATGTGATATCAATATTTGTGAAATTTTTTCCATCTCATCCTTCTTTACTAATTTATTGCTGTTTAATTTGCTTCTTCTTTTATATTAAAAAGTTTAAACAAATTTGTTTTTATTTCTTCTGCTTTATATTTTCCGCTGTCATCTCTAAAGCACTCTATATTCATATAAACGCCAAAACACTCTTGTACTATACTTGTCTCATTGAAAAGAATATTAAAGCTTTTATATCCGTTTTCCAAGCAAAGATTTGCACATCTTAACATACAATACCTTTTTGCATAAAACCAAGTCCGAGCTATAAACTGAACTTCATACATATCAGTCTGCAACATATTTTCATAATACCCAGATTGGTTTCCGCCTCCTGCTTTTGTATTATATCTTACTATGCCGGCAAAACCAGTTGATACAAGGAAGAAACATAAACTTAAAACAAAAAATATTTTTTTCATAACAAAAGTCTTTTAAGACCTTAAGATTTTCGGTTAGAATGAAGCAACTAACGAATGAAGTGTACTTGGATCCCGTAAGGGTGTACTCGATTGAGTTAGTTGCAAAATTATAACCAAAATATTAAGGCCGCTATATTAAGCAAATTTTTTCTTTAAATCGTCTAATTGTTTTCTCAAAGCTTTCGGCAATCTGTCACCGAACTTTGCATAAAATTCCTCTATTAAAGGAATTTCTTTTTGCCATTCTTCTTTAGAAACTTTAAATAATTTGTCCAAAGTTTCTTTTGATATATCAAGACCTGATAAATCCAAATCTTCAACTTTCGGGAACAATCCGATTTCTTTCTCCTGAGCTTCAACTTTACCTTCGATTCTGTCTATCATCCATTTTAATACTCTGGAATTATCTCTGAATCCCGGCCACATATAATTTCCGTCTTCATCTTTTCTAAACCAGTTAACCATAAATATTTTCGGTAACACTTTTGCTCTTTTTGCAAAACTTAACCAATGACCGAAATAGTCACCCATGTTATAACCGCAGAACGGTAACATAGACATCGGATCTCTTCTTACGGCACCGACTTTACCTGCAGCTGCTGCAGTTGTTTCAGAACCGATAATTGATGCATCAAACACACCGTTTTCCCAACTTGTACTTTCGTATACCAAAGGAATTGTGGATTTTCTTCTGCCTCCGAATATAATACCTGAAATAGGTACTCCTTGAGGATCATCAAATTCCTTTGCAAGTGTCGGGCAGTTATATGTTGAAACCGTAAATCTTGAATTTTTATGTGCCGCAACTTCACCTGAATTCTTATCGTATTTCTTTCCGTGCCAATCAATTAAATTTTCAGGAGTTTCCGAATATCCCTCCCACCAAGGTGTATTGTCGTCTGCATTAACTGCAGTGTTTGTATACAATGTGGGGAAGAATTTGTTGTTCTTCAATGTTTCTACCATTATAGGATTTGTGTGTTTACCTGTTCCCGGTGCTACACCGAAAAATCCCATTTCAGGGTTCATTGCATAAAGTCTTCCGTCCGGTCCGACATTAATCCATGCAATATCGTCACCCAATGTCCAAACTTTATAACCTTTCAATACAGGGTTTAATAATGCTAAATTCGTTTTCCCGCATGCTGACGGGAAAGAACCCAAGAAATAAGTTTTTTTACCTTGGGGATCTTCTACTCCGATAATAATCATGTGTTCCGCAAGCCAACCTTCTTTATAACCTAAATAAGAACCGATTCTTAAAGAACAACATTTTTTACCGAGCAATGCATTTCCGCCGTAACCCGAACCGAAACTCATAACTAAATTTTCTTGAGGAAAATGCATAATATATCTTCTTTCGGGATTAACATCACCGATAGAGTGCATACCTTTAAAGAAATCGTTTGAATTGCCTATTTTATCTATAGCTACTTTTCCCGTTCTTGTCATGATTCTCATACTTATTGCAACATAAACTGAATCTGTAACTTCAACACAACATTTTGAATAAGGAGATTTGGGGTTACCCATAAGGAAAGGAATTACATACATTGTTCTTCCTTTCATACAACCTTTAAAAAGAGAATTTAATTTTGTTTTTGCTTCCGTAGGATCCATCCAATTATTGTTCGGTCCTGCATCTTCTTTGTTAGGTAAACAAATAAATGTTAATTGTTCTGTTCTTGCAACATCATTAGGATTAGATCTGTGCCAATATGCACCGTAAAATTCATCTTGATTTAATTTCTCCAAAACAGGATGTCCGTCAATTTGTTCCTTTTCACCTATTTCAGCTAATCTTTTACCTTCTTCTTCGGAACCGTCCATCCAATATACTTTGTCCGGTTGCATTAATGCAATTTGTTCGTCAACCCAATTCTGTAAAGGTGTTTTCATTTCTCTTTCTCTCCATAAAATCGCTTCGCGATTTGTTGTATTTTTATTTTAATTTCTAATTACTAATTGCCTTTTTAAGCCCAAACTTGCTTTTCTTCGGTTACTGTTTCTTTCTTTGTCGGATAAACTTCTTCCGTTAATTCGTCGGGACTAAACCAAAGTTGTATTTCTCTTTTTGCATCGTTTATATCCGAAGAACAATGAACAACATTTTCCATTGTTCCGTTTTTAGCTATTCTTCCGTAAGAACCTCTTATCGTCGTAGGTTCAGCATTTTCAGGATTTGTTGCACCGACAATTTCTCTTAATTTTGATATTGCATTTTCCCCTTTATAAACAAATGCAATTACTCTGTCGTAAGGTGCACCGCCGAAAGTTTTACCTTGAATAAAATCCAAAACGTCTTCAAAGAAAGGTTTATCTTTCAAATGTCTGTAATGTTCACTTGCCAACTCTCTTGAAACTTTTACAACTTTAGAACCGATAATATGAAAACCAGTTTGTGAAAGTTTCGACAAGACATTTCCCGTCAAAGATTTTTTTACTCCGTCGGGTTTTATTAAAATCAAAGCGTATTCCATTGCCATTTTTAATCTCCAAATTTCAACTGAATTTTTATACAAAATAAAAAAACTGTAGCAGTGATTGCTACAATTTCAAAAAATCACAATAATAACAATCAATATATTATAAAAAAAACAAATATTTTTTTCAATATATTTTACAACAAACAACAAACCGTAAAAGCATTGACATAATGATAATTATATTATACATTAAACATATATAAATTCAGGGTAGGAGTCAATTATGAAAAGAAAAAAACTATTACCCATACAATCTCAGGAAGCATTGTCAAAAATAGGTCAAAACATAAAAGAGGCAAGAATTAAGAGAAGAATTTCAACCGTTCTCATGGCTCAAAAAACAGGTATTACCAGAATCACTATAGGGAAGATAGAAAAAGGAAATCCGAATGTCTCCATAGGTGCTTATGCATTGGTAATATTTAATTTAGGATTAACGGATAAACTTAAAAATTTATTAGACCCTTTTCAAGACAGTGAAGGCATAAATCTTGAAAGGCAGAGATATCCGAAAAGAATAAGATACAAAAAAAATGAAGGTTGTTTGTTTTAACTTTTTGTATTAGACTTTTTATTATTATGTATATGAAACGATTTTTGTTTGTACTATTACTTTTTTTATTTTGTATTAGAAGCTATGCTTTGGATTTAAATTTAACTAAAATAACTAATCAAAATAACAAAATAAATATAGAATTTAACAATACTTTACAGTTGCACGATTTCATATTAAAAGACGGCACTTTAATATCCCCCTATTATGAAAATAACGGCAACAAATATTATTTTTTTCATTTCTTAAATAGAAATTTTAAAAATAATATTGTTAATAAAATAAACAATAAAAACAATACTTTTACAAATACAAAGGAAAAAATCGAATATAAAATAAACAAGTGTAATATCGTAAAAAATCCAAAAACCATATTGGCTTTTATGTCTGTGATATTCAATGATAACATTGAAATAAATTGTAATATACTTAACGGAAAATACGGACTTTGGATTTCTTGGCCGTCAATAAAAGAAAAAGATAAATGGATAAAAATATTTAACATAAAAGATAAAGAGCTAAAAGAAGAAATAGAAAATGCTTTATTAAAATATTATAAGCAAAAGAAAAATGATGATAAACTTTAAGAAGAACAAAGTTTTTTTTATAGATATTTTTAAAACGGTACTTATACCTGTTTTATCGGGTATATGTTTTATTATTTGGTTATTTTTCTTATTTCAATACCCGATATTGGTTTTTCCGACGATTTTTTTAGTATTTATAGTAATGTATATTTTCTCGGGAAGTGTGTTCGGCGGCGTTCTGCTTGCTTTTGCAATATCTGCCGGTATTTTTACAATAGCCACAACAGGCACAATAAATAAATTTTTGTTGGTAGTTGAAATCTTATGGATAATTTTAGTTTTTTTCAGAATCGAAAAATACAGACAATTATGGATATCCGAGAAAATCAAATTAAAAGTTGAGCATGAAGTTTTGGACAGAGACTTAACTCTAATACAATCTTCGATAACAGACAACGAAAATAAAATAAATGCGATAAATCAAAGAATGCAAATCTTTCAATCTTTTGATCAAATGATAAACTCCATAGAAAACACAATGAACGAAAAAGAGCTTATAAAATTATTGGAAACTCTTACACAAAAATTTATATCTAAAGGTAAATGGAACATAAAAAGACATTCCAGCAAAGACATATTTGTTAATTATTCTAAGTTCAATAAAATCCCGTTACTTATAACAAATACGGAAGAAGACAGAAGGTTTACGGAAACAGACTACAAAAATATTTCATCTTTAATGGTTGTTCCGATAGAAATAGAAAATAATTATTGGGGAGCAATAAAAGGTTACTGTACGGATAAAAAAGAATATTTCGACGATTACGATTTAAGACTCTTATCAATATTGGCAAGCTTAATAGGACTTATTTTAAATAATGCGATGATGTTTAAAAAAGTTGAGTCTCTTGCTATAACCGACGGACTCACGGGTTTATATACAAGAACTTATTTTATAGAAAGGCTTCAAGAAGAAATAGAGCGAGCAAAAATTAACAGTATACCGATTACCGTAGCAATGATAGATATTGATTATTTTAAAAAAGTCAACGACACTTACGGACATTTAGCCGGAGACACTTTTTTAAAACAATTATCTAATATTCTAAGAAGAAGGTTCAGATCCGTTGATATTTTGTCCAGATACGGAGGAGAAGAATTTGCCGTATTAATGTACCACACGACTATTAACGAAAGTTATAAAATTTTAGAAGAAGTCCGTAAAATGGTTGAAGAAGAAAAGTTTTTTATGCCTATAGAAAGTTATCATCCTATACAAATAAAAAAGACTATAAGCATAGGTGTAGCCGAATTAAAAGAAGAACAAACTCCGGATGAAATTATAAAAAAAGCCGATGATGCTTTGTATAAAGCAAAAGAAGGCGGAAGAAACAGAGTTTGTATTTATGAAGAGTAAAAAATGAAAAAAGTAATATTTTATTTAAAACTTCTGGTTTTATTAATGTGTTTCTTTATGATTTATAATAAACTTGATGCAAATTATTATAAATATATATTGATTCTTTTTCTATTGCCTCTTCCTTTATTTTCAAAAAAAGTGAATATTCCTTATTATATAGCTTTTTGTATTACGGCAATAACAACTGCTTTTTTTACCTTCGGACTCACATATTATACTTTAATTATTTCCATAATTTTTATTAGTATGATACCGATATTATTTTTGTTTTCAAGCAGAAAAATAATTCAATATCCAAACCTGAAAAAAAGAAACAACGAACTTAAATTTTATAAAGAAGAATTAATCAATGAAGAAAAAAGTCTTTCTGATAAAAGAGAAGCCTTAGAAAAGAAACTCGAAAGAATCACACACTTTTATATAATTTCAAAAGATTTAACAAAAAATATGGATGTCCCGGAAGATTTAGCAAATGCTCTGCTTAATGTTTTGAAAACAAGAACCGGAGTATGTTATGTTGTTATAACTACAAAAAACAGAACTCTTTTTGAATCCAAAGACAATAATAAAAACTTAAAAATATTATCAAGATTAAACGAAGAAAAGAAAAAGATATGGTTTTCTTTAATAAATAACAATGAAGAAATAAAATCTTTAAAAGGGCCTGCAATAGTAAAATCCTTATTTAATATTGAAAACAAACCTGTAATTGCCTGGCCTATGATAATAGATAAGCAACTAAATTCTTGTACATTTCTTGTCGTAGAACCGGAATACGCAAGAATATATGTAGAAGAAGGAGAGTTTTTTATTCCTCACTTAAAATTGGGAACTAAAAGAATAATGCTTTTTTCGGAGCTTAAAGAAAAAGCAAGAATCGACGGACTAACCGGCTTATATTTAAAAAGATTTTTCTTAGGAAAATTATATTCGGAAATAGAAAGAGCCAAAAGATACAAAACAAATTTTTATTTAATGATGTTGGATATAGATCACTTTAAGAAAGTAAATGATACTTACGGACATTTAATAGGTGATGAAGTTTTAAAAACAACGGCAAAAACAATATCTTCTTCTGTAAGACGAGGTGATATTATAGGAAGATACGGCGGAGAAGAGTTTATAGTAATAGTTTCATCAATAACTCAGGAAAAAATTCTAAAAATTGCAGAAAAAATAAGGAAGACATTAAAGGATATTAATTTTAATTTTGACAATAAAACTTTTTCCGTAACAATCAGTATAGGTATTGCAAAATATAATAAAGATACGGATATAGATAATTTGATAGGTAATGCCGACAAAGCCCTCTATAAAGCAAAAAATTCCGGAAGAGATAACATAATATTCTATGAAGATGAAAACAATATAACAAAAAAAGATTAAAGTAAATTTTGTCTATATTTGAATTTTTTCATGGTTATATCGATTTCTTGCATGGTAGAACAACTTAAAAGTTGTTCTACTAATTTTTTTGCTTCAAACTTCGATATGTTTCTTATAAATTTTTTAACTTTGGGAATTTGTACGGCCGACATACTAAATTCATCGAGCCCCAATCCCAATAAAACGACCGTATATGCAGGATCACCCGCCATTTCTCCGCACATACCTACATTTTTCCCCGCAGCATGAGCAGAATCTATTATTGTCTTCAATAATCTTAAAATTGCGGGATGCATAGGAGAATATAAATGTGCAACATCGGCATTTACTCTGTCTACGGCCATTGTATACTGGATTAAATCATTTGTACCGATTGACAAGAAATCAACTTCTTTTGCGATTACATCGGAAATTATGGCCGCGGAAGGAACTTCTATCATAACCCCGACTTCTATATCTTCTCTAAATTTTTTCCCTTCTTTTCTCAATTCTTCTTTCGCCTGTTCCAATATTCTGTTTGCTTCTTTTATCTCGGCAATTCTGGATATCATCGGATACATTATTTTTATATTTCCGTGAACCGATGCTCTTAATATACCCTTTAACTGTGCCTTAAATATCTCAGGATATTTTAAACAAAATCTTATTGCTCTAAGGCCCATAAACGGATTGGCTTCTCTGCCTACATTCATAAGTCCCAATCTTGCAATTTTGTCACCGCCCAAATCTATAGTTCTTATTATAACCTCATAGGGCATCATCATCTTAGCTACTTTACTGTAATTTTGATAATGTTCTTCTTCCGTAGGCATTGTTTTTCTTGATAAATACATGAATTCACTTCTATATAATCCCACGGCATTTGCTCCGTGTCTTAAAGCTGCTCTTACCTCTTCGGGATTTTCTATATTTGCGCCTAATATAACTTCCCTGCCATCGGTAGTTATTGCCGGTAAATCTTTAAATTTTTCAAGCTCTTTTTTATTCGAAATTTGTATTTCGTGTTCTCTTTTATAATTTTCTATGGTTTCTTCCGACGGATCTAAAATTACCAATCCGAGATTACCGTCGACAATAATAGACATACCCTGCTTAACCTGATGAGTTATATCTTTTAAACCGACAACCGCAGGAATTTCAAGACTTTGTGCAACAAGTGCGGTATGAGAAGTTTTTCCTCCTATTTCCGTTACAAATCCCTTTATTAAAACTTCTTTCATCGTAACAGTATCGGCAGGTGTAAGTGTTTTTGCAACAACTATGGAATCTTCCTCTAAATTAGATAAACTTTTTTTTGTTTTTCCTAAAAGATTTCTCATAACCTTTTTTGCAACATCTAAAAGGTCATGTTTTCTTTCTCTGAAATAATCATTATCTATTAAATCGAATGTCTTGGAAAAATTTTCAACAACTTTGTGTATTGCATATTCTGCATTTACACCTTCTTTTATCATTTTTATAACTTCATTTTTCACCATCGGATCGTTTAAGATAAGAAGATGGGCAGCTGCAATCTTTGCATAATTACCGCCTACAACTTTGCTCAGTTCTTTCTTATTATCTTCAAGCTCTATTTTGGTTTTATCCATAGCATCTTTTAAACGATTAAGCTCTTGTTTTATTTGAATACCTGAAATTTCTTTCTTTTCTACAAGAAATTCATCTTCTTCCAAAACAAAAACTTTACCTATCGCAACACCCGATGATGCGGCAATACCGTTTAAAATAATGTTATTTTGTTTCATTATATTTCCTCTCCGAAACCATTATTAAATATTTCCACCATTTTTTCCAAAGCTTGTTCTTCGTCCGGTCCTTCAGTCCTGAGAATAAGTTCCGTTCCGCAAGCAGCCGCAAGCATTAAAATTCCCATAATACTTTTAGCATCAACTTTTGTCTCATCTTTAATTATATATATATTTGAAGAAAAAGCCATTGCTGTTTGAACAATTAAAGATGCGGGTCGTGCATGTAGTCCCAACTTGTTAACGATTTTTACATTTTTTTCTTTCATTTTTATATCCCCAAATATCCTAATATAAAACTAAAAATCAGTGCAAAGTAAAACATTATGACAGGCCTTATTTTGCCTAACAAAAAACTTATTAAAAATATTGCTCCGTATATCAATACATCGGGATAAACCAATTTATGTAAATCAGCATCAATAACGGGAATCAAGCCGAAAGTTTTAAAATAAAAAAATATTGCAAGCGTAATTATTACAAGTCCTATTATTCTGAAAATATCTACTATAAATTTTATTTCCAATTTTGAAATCAACTTTATCATTTTTTCATTTAATCTAAAACTGACAAACAAAGACCAATATCTAAAAGCCAGATGAACTATATTATATACCACAATAAATATCACCGGCGCTATCCACAAAAAATTAATACTGAACATATTCATGGAAAGAATTATCATCAGTATTGATATAAAAGAAACAAAAGGTCTCCAGGTTCCCCAAAAGAAATAATCGCCTATTGCAGCTGTAGGTCCGGCCATAACGGATTTAATCATTTCCGGTTTTTTTATATTTTGTTCTTGTCCGGAAGCAATATCTTTTTCCGTATTAATAACCATAGCAACTATTATATTGACCATATACGGATTTGTATTAAAAAATCCCATATGCCTTAACAATGCTTGTTTTCTTTTTTCTTTATCTTTATACAAATTTTTAAATACAGGATATAAGATATACAAAAAGCCTATATTTTGTAGTCTCTCGAAATTCCACAAAGCTTGTAAAAAGAATGTTCTTAAAAAAATAAAATTTTTAATCATTTTGCCTTTTTATAAACGGTATTTTTATACTTTTAAAGTTGTACAATACGGCACCAAATCCGAAAACAGGTAAATAATACCATGCTTTCTTAAATGCTATTATTACCTGACCAGGAAGATAAGAATACATTTCTTTATATAACAATCCTCCTAAAAACATCAGCAATCCGTACATTAAAGATGTTCTTATGAAGAAAAAGAATAGTCCCAAATATATTCCTTTTGATATTCTTCCTTCGTATCCTTTTTCAAGCCCTCTTTCCACCCAATGCATTATTTTTGTATTAAAAAGTCTTCCCGCCAAATCAACTTCTTTATATAAATATGCAAAAGGTATAGCTATTGCCAACGCAAAAATAGCCGCTTCCTGACTTCCTTGAAAAAAAGAACATGCCCAAATAACGGATAAACTTGTCATCATCGTCAAATCTACGGGAACAGATACCCCCATGGGAATGGCATTTATCCACATCATTTCAACAATCATACCGATCCATAATCCTGTATGAATATCTCCTAAAATATAACCGAATAACGGCCCGCAAAAAATCGGTCTTGAAATCATAAATTGACCGAACATAGTTATATCGGCACTTAAAATTGCACCTATGATTGAAAAAAGTACGATGTGTTCCATAAATTATTTTTTATTTAAAACTTCCGTTTTTATTTTGAAAGAAAAAGAATTATTTCTGTTTAAAGTAAATTTATACACATTAACTACTGTCGTCCCCTGATAAGTTTTTTCATAACCGTTTTCCGAGGTAGAAACTGTGTTTATCGGTACAACCCAATAGTCACATGGTTTTGAACTTGTTAATTTTATGTTCATACCTAAGTTTTTATCTTTCCTTTCCCAAACTTTTTTATTCTTAAATTCTCCCATATCATCCGATATCATTTCGGAAAAAGCAAAAACCTGCTCTACTCCGAATGTAAATTTTATTTCTCTATCGGAAATATTTTTAATTTTATATTCGGTTTCATATCCGTTTTTCTTTAAAGGTTTTATCACCTTTTTTACTTCTACCGATAAATGAGAACCGTCATACCAAACATGACCTTGTCTTATAAGTTCTAAACTTCCCGAAACAATTTTTGCTTTATATTCACCTAAAACGAAATCTCCTTCTTCTCTAAACCTCACTCCGTATAATTGTTCGTATTTTGTATCGTTATTAAAGAAATGGTCGAGTAAAGATGCTTTTCTGTACCAATCATATACCAAATGTTTTTCCAATCCTATTTCTTTTACCTTAACGGCATCATTGTGAATTGAGGTAAGTTCTTGAGAATCCGTTACATTATTATTTTCTATTGCTTCTTTCAGTTTCTTGTGATAACCTTCATATTTTCTTGTTAATACATTAGAAAAATTATATTTTTTATCCAACAAATCAAATTCAAAAATACTGCCGCCGTTTTGTGCATCGACATAAATATCCTGTTGTGAACTTTCATATAAAAATTCATCACTTCCGTCACAATCGAAATCATCTTTAGACCATGAACTCTTAATTCCAAACTTTTTATTGTATAAATCTTCGGCTTTCAATAAAGAGTCATATATGGCATTTCTTAGATGAGGCAAATATAATCCTCCGAAAACGCCGTGCCAATATGCACAGTTACATTGTCCGGCATATAATGCTTTCTGTAATTCGGAATTCAACGGAACCGATTTATTTTGTATTTTGTTGCTTACTCTAAGCATTTTCTTATGCATATTATTTGCTTCATCATATTTATTTAAAAAATTTCTCCAAAATCCGCCTCTTATAAAAGGTTTTACTTCGTTATCATGTTCATTTTGTTTAACAAAATTATCAAATTTGTTTTGAACCGCAGAAGGCAAAGTCCATTCCGACATTTCAAAATAAGAATTTGTCGGCAAATAAATTCTTCCGGAAGGCTTCATTGTTTCTAAAACTTCGGAAAAAGTTGCAGTTTCAACGATATCGGAATTTTCTTCTATTGCCGTTAAAAATTTATCCAACCAGCCGTTTTCATAAACGTGTTTATTTGTTCCTGGCCACATACCGAATTTTTCTCCGTCGTCAGCCATAACAACTGCAATATCTTTATCTTCGTTTGCAAGTTGTCTGAAATAATTAATACAAACGGATACATCCTGAAACGGAATCAAATATCTTAATTTTTGGCTTATAGGAAAAACTGCTAATACTTTACCTTGATCTTCGGTTGTATAAAAACCTTTTAAATCGTTTTCTTTAAGACCTGCCGCCATAAAGTGAACATCGTCGAGAATTGTATATTTTATCCCCGTATCGGCAAGCGTTTTTACCAATGAAGGTTCCCAAACTCTTTCGGCAACCCATGCACCTTTACAATTATATCCTAATTTGTTTTTTATAAAATCGGATAATTGTTTTATTTGA
This sequence comes from Candidatus Ruminimicrobiellum ovillum, assembly GCA_002448285.1. Classification (GTDB taxonomy): domain Bacteria; phylum Elusimicrobiota; class Endomicrobiia; order Endomicrobiales; family Endomicrobiaceae; genus Ruminimicrobiellum; species Ruminimicrobiellum ovillum. Next base: position 119,670 of record DJWX01000011.1, read on the forward strand.
CCTTTTCTGTCGGAATCCGGAATTACGGATAGAATAGGTTCGTAATATCCTCCGGAAATTATTTCCAATGTTCCTTTTGAAATTAAATTTTTAATGTTTTTTATATACTCGGGATGTTCTTCGAGCATAAATTCCCATAACATACCGCTGGAATGTAAATTCCATTTTATATTTTTATGTTTTAACATTACCTCAAAAAAAGGTTTGTATGCAACCTCATAAGCCTTTTCAAACACCCACTTAAAATTTCCAACCGGTTGATGATTGTGTATTCCTAACACGAATTTAATTTTTTTCATTTTATAATATTCCTTATCTGTTTATTCCTAAAATTTCGGCCTCTTTTTGAATATCGTTAACGGCATTATATCTGTCATCTTGAGGCAATGCTCTTGTTTCAAGTTCTATTCCGCTGTCTATAAGTTTTAAAAAAGATATAACATCATTTTTATCAACGGAAAGATTTGGCAGCAACTGCTTTTTTCCGTGAGAATAATGCATACCTCCTATATTTATCGATTGAAATTTTATCCCGTTATCTACTATTTTTACCGCTTCTTGAGGGTTCGAAAACAAAATCATAAGTTTATCTTTTTCATACACATCATTTGAAAGTTCATAACTTGCATCTTTTATATTTTTAATTACAAGTTTTACCGAACTCGGCACTGCCATAGACAACAAAATTTGTTGCATTTCATCGTTAGCTACTTCGTCGGAAACAATAAGAATCTTATCTACTTCCACGGTTTTCAGCCACCCCTGAACAATCTGTCCGTGAATAAGTCTGTCATCTATTCTTACAATTTTAATGGACACAATTTAACTCCTTTTTACTTCATTCTTTCTAACAATAATTGTTTTGCATTTACAATACTTTTTTTACCGTCGGCTAATACCTTATCCGCCAAATCTTTTGCAGTGTTAACCGTTCTGCTTGCAAAAACGGCTGACAATATCATCGGTAAATTTACACCCGTTAACACTTCTATATTAAAATTTTTAGTAAGTAAAACGGATGCATTACAAGGGGTTCCTCCAAGCATATCCGTTAAAATCAGAGTACCTTTTTCGTTATTTACTTTTTTGAGAATTTCACTTATCTTTTCCTGTAAACTTGCAAGATTTTCATTTTTTATATCTTGATCGATATAAAATAAATTTTCTTGTTTTCCCGCGATAACCTCGGCAGTTTTTATTAACTCTTTGGTTAATTCGCAGTGAGAAAGTATCAAAATATTTATCATTTTATTTCACCTCTCAAAAAATTAAATATTGCCCTTGATAATTTTATAAAATCATGGTGAGCATACTGACTTTTTGATACAAAATCTTTTTTTATTATTTTTATATTTTTATATTTTAACTTATCTGTTTTTACGGGAGTTGAATTAAGTTTAGCATAACGATTTACAATATGTTCGGGAATTTTTCCGTTATTAACAAAAACCGCATTTAATATCTCAGGATAAGAATGTTGTATTATTGCATCTATGTGATTTCCGAGTGTAAAATTTGAAGTTTCTCCGACCTGAGTCATAATATTTGCAACATAAAGTTTTATAGCCTTTGATTTCTTTAAAGCGGGAATAACGCCGTCAAACAATAAATTAACAATAACCGATGTATACAACGAACCCGGACCTAAAATAACACAATCCGCACTTAATATGGCATCTATAACACTCTGAGAAACTTTTGCATTTTTAGGTTCTATCTCAACTGTTTTTATGGCACTTTTACTTTTTGATATTTTCGATTCACCGATAATTTTTTCACCGTCAACAAGAGTTGCTTTCATTTTAACATTATCCAAAGATACCGGAAGAACTCTGCCTTTTATTGCCAAGACATCACTTGCATTTAATATTGCCTTATCAAATCCGCCTGAAATTGACGTTAATGCCGTTAAAAACAAATTCCCGAAAGAATGATTGGACAATCCACCTTTTCTCGGAAATCTGTATTGAAATAACTTTGTTATTAAATTTTCTTCTTCGGCTAAAGCTACGAGACAATTTCTTATATCGCCGGGAGGTAAAACACCTAATTCTTTTCTCAACTTTCCGGAACTTCCGCCGTCATCGGAAACCGTAACAACAGCCGTAATATCAACATCATAAGCTTTTAATCCTCTTAATAATGTTGAAAGACCTGTTCCTCCGCCGATTGCAACTATTTTATATTTTGAGTTTTTTTTATCCTGCACGAAGAATATCCCTATGATACAATTTTACTTTATACTTATTTTTAATAAAAAATTTAGCTAATTTTTCAGCGGTTGCCACGGATCTGTGTCTGCCTCCAGTACAACCTATCGCGATAGTCAATTGACTTTTTCCCTCTTTTATATAACCGGGCATTAAAGACAGCAACAATGTTGATATTTTATTAAAAAAACCTTTATACTCTTTCTGTTTTTCAATATATTTTACGACTTCCAAATCTTTACCGGTTTTCGTTTTAAGTCCGGTAACATAATTCGGATTGGGAATAAACCTTGCATCAAAAACAATGTCAGCCTCTGCTGCTATTCCATATTTAAAACCAAAAGACATTATCGACAAAAGTAATTGCCTGTTATTTGCGGAAAGACCTATTAATTGTGCGAGAGTGTTTTTCAGTTCACCTATCGTCAAATTTGTAGTATCTATCTCTATATCGGCAACCTTTCTAACAACTTCCATCATTTTTCTTTCGGCAACAATGCCTTCTTTAACTATCATTCCCAACGGATGTTTTCTTCTTGTTTCCGAATATCTTTTTAATAATGTTGCATTATCGGCATTTAAGAAAAAAACCTTACTTTTTATTTTTTCTTTTTTTAATACGGCAAGTATTTCGGAAATTTTATTAATATTTTTACCTGCTCTCACATCAATACTTAATGCTATATTTTTATACTCTTTTTTATTTTTTTTGCACAATTGTATGAATTCGAAAACAAACTCTAACGGCATATTATCGACGCAAATAAAGCCAAAGTCTTCCAATATATTTAAGACTTGGCTTTTTCCTGCTCCCGATATACCTGAAACAATTAAAAAATTATTTTTCATTTTTCGTACTATTCATGTGTTCCATCAATTTTTTACTCATTTCTAAAGCAGTGAAACACCCTTTATTTTTTAATCTTTGATTTAAACTTGCAGTTTCGACTATAATAGCTAAATTCCTTCCCGGAGCTACGGGAATTGTAAGTTCCGGAACTCTAACACCTAAAATATTGGCATAATATTCGTCTATTCCCAATCTTTCATATTTTTTTACTTCCATCCAATCGACAAGATTTATGACAAGCTCTATTTTGGATTCATCCAGAATATTTGCTATACCGAACATATTTCTTATATCTATTATACCTACACCTCTTAGTTCCATATGGTGCTTTACTATACCGGTACTTTTACCCATCAAAATTCTGCCGGATCTTTTTGTTATTTCAACAGTATCATCGGAAACAAGCATATGTCCTCTTTTAACAAGTTCAAGAGCACATTCCGATTTTCCGACACCGGATTTTCCTCTGATAAAAACACCTAACCCGTAAACATTGCACAATACACCATGCACCCTTTCCATAGGTGCCAATTTTTCATCTAAATAAAATAATAAATCTCCCAATAATTGTGCGGAAGACAGCGGTGTGCTTATCAAAGGAACATTCAGTTTATTAAATATTTCAACCATTGATTTCGACGGTTCAAAAGATCTTGTGATAATACAACAAGGAACCTGTGACGGAGAAAAAATCTTCGTCAATAATTCACACTGTTTTTCATAGGATAAGTTTGTAAGGTAAGTATGTTCGGCAATACCTATTATTTGAACTCTTTCGTAAGGTAAATGCTCGAAATATCCCGTGAAAGCAAGACCCGGTCTGTTTGTGTCCGGTACGGTAATGTGCCTGCCCAAACCTGCCGAACCTGCAATCACGGTTAATGATAAATCTTTTGATTTCTCTTCAATTAAAGTGCCTACAGTTAGCACCGGCATTTTAATAGGCATCCTCTTGCTGAATAATTTTTATAACATCTTCTTTTGTTTCCGCATCTTTTATTGCTTGTCTTAAGAATTTATCTTTAAACAATCTTGATATTCTTGATAAAGCTTTTAAATGTTGACCCGTAACTTCAACAGGACCGACTAAAAGAAATATTATATAAACAGGTTCACCGTCTAAAGAATTAAACTCTATACCTTTTTTTGATATACCCAAAACACCTACTTGTTCGGAAAGAACATCTGTTTTTCCGTGAGGTATTGCAACACCTTGACCGATACCGGTAGAACCGAGTTTTTCTCTTTCCAAAACAACATCAATGATTTCGTCCGTTTTTTTGATTTTCTTAGCATCTTTCAAAAGTTCTATTAATTCGATAATAGCATCTTTTTTGTTTTGTGCTTTCAAATCTACTGTAATAGCATCCTGACATAAGAAATCCATAATATTCATTTTTTTCTAAAGCCTCCCAATTTATTTGGCATTTCTGTTTTTTTATTTTATATTACATCTCCGGTTCCAACATTACTAAAGAACCGCTGTCTTTTCTGTACAAAACATTTATTTTTTCCGTAGAGGAATTTAAAAACATATATACTCTATAGTTCAAAGAATCCATTTCGTTAATAGCTTCCTCTATCGATATAGGACGAATATCAAACCTTTTTATTTCGGAAATTTTTGTTCTCGAATCTTCCATTGTGTCGTAAGAGAAAACTTCCGTTTTTATTTTTTTTGATTTTGATACTTTTAAATTTGCTTTTCTGTGGATTTTTGAAATTTCTTTTTCTTTTCTGAGTTGTTTGGATAGTTTATCTATTGTCAAATCTATTGATGCATATAAGTCTTCGGATTCTTCTTTTGCCCTGAAAGCCTTCCCTGCAATATAGAAAGTCACTTCCGTTATTTGTCTGTTCTTTTCAACGGATAAAATAACATGAGCCCAAACATTTTCGCCGTCAAAAAATTTACCTGCTTTTGAAATCTTTTGTCTTACATAAGAATCAATAGCATCCGTCAACTTCAAATGCCTTGCCGTAATGTTAATTTGCATAAGCTGTCTCCTTTGATTATCTTATTTTTATACCATATTTTTACAAACAAAAGCAATTAAAACAAACAACTTTTTTACGACTTAAATAAATTATAAATTAAAAATTTTTAATTTACAACCTTTATTTTGGTTTTTGAGATTTCCATCTTCTGTGAAACCAAAACCAAAAAGAAGGATTTTCTTCAATATGTCTTTGCAAAATTTTATTATATTCCGTCATTATTATTTCTATATTTTTTTCATCGTCACCGGTATCGGGTAAAGCAATTTCTTCAAAAGCGACGACATATCTTCCGTCCGGTTGTCTTGCACAAAAACCCGTGTATAACGGACATTTTGCTCTTAAAGCAAAAACGGCAGGCCCCTTGGGAGTGGAAACCTCCCTATAAAAAAACGGAGTATACACACCCTGAACTCCGGCATGCTGATCCGCTAAAATAGCAACAAATTCATTTCTTTTCAAAGCTTTTAAAACTCCGAGCGGTGCAAATTCTTTATAAATTGTTTTATATCCGCGAGTTGACCTTATACCGTTTATGATATTATCAAAATACGGATTTTCCTGTTTTGCAACAATAACCGATAACGGATATCTTTTAGCAAAAGACAATGCCAACATTTCCCAGTTGCCGAAATGAGCAGACATTATAACTCCGCCTTTTCCCTTTTTTAATGCTTGTTCTATAAGATATATATTCTCAAATTTAACAAAATTCTTTATTTGTTCGTCTGTCATTTTGCTGACAAAAATAATTTCAACTACCGTACAAACAAATTGTTTATAAACATCTTTTGCTATTTTTTTTATTTCCATCTCATTTTTTGCAGGGAAAGATTTCGTTAAAGAATCAATAATATGTTTTTTCCTTACAGGAACAAAAACAAAAGCAAAATCCGCTAATAAAAAACCTATTTTTTTTGCAAAATTTATTGTAAATAAATGCAAAAAAGAAATAAGCATTTTCAAAGAGATATATTCTATGTAATGTTGAATTTTTTTATTTTTTTTCATTTTTATTTATAAATAAACTCGCAACGAAACTTTCTTTTATTTCTACGGCTTTATGAAGACATAACTCATGACAACAAAAACAACCTATGCATTTTTCTTTTTGTATAACGGGTTTTGTTTTACCTTTATTTTTTACTATTGCTTTTACCGGGCAAGATTTCATACATTGCAAACATCCTACACATTTACTTTCGATTATATTCGGTTTTACCCAAAATAACCTGCCGGCATATTTTGTAACAAACCTTGCAAACCACGACGGTAATAAAGTTAAAAATTTTGTAACGGGAAGTTTGGTTTTACTGAAATTAAATTCGGAAACATTATCCCCGACATAAATCATGTTTTGCAAATTCGTATCTCCCAACTTTTTTTCTTTTAAAGGCTTCAATAAAACATTGCTTTTCGATTTGATTCCCATTTTGTCAAGAATGAAAGTATCAAGCATAACCGTATCCTGACTTCCCGCAATTATTCCGTATTTTCTTTTTTGACCGCTCAAACTCGGACCGTTGCCTTCCAACCCGTAAACACCGTCTACTATGGTAAACAATAACTTTTCTTTTACCATTCTGTAAATTTCGGATAACAAATAAGAAAAATCTTTTGGAGTAGGTGCAAGTTTATGATATTCCGCTTTTCGAACTCCGGGAACAATACCATAAAAATTTTTTACACCGCACGTAAACCCCATAAATGTATGTGTTTTTAATTTAGGAATATTTATTATTGCATCACAATCTGTTATTGCTTTTGTAATATAGATTTGCTTTATGTTAGGATGTTGAACCGATACTTCAACACATCCGCATGCTTCAAAATTTACAAGTTCAACATTTTCTTCTTTTGCAAGTTGTAACATACCTGTTTTTTCCCAAATATGTTCTATTCCCTGTGTCAAATTTCCGGGACTATCACCTATTACCGGAATAGCACCCGCTTTTTTAACAATATTTATAACAGCTCTAACAACTTCGGGATGTGTCGTTATTGCCTGTTCCGGAGTGTATGCACTCAACAAATTAAGTTTTATTAGGATTTTTGTATTCGGTTTTATAATATCGGATATATTACCGAAAGATTTTACTATGTTTTCAACAATATTATAAACATTGTCTTTATCATAATTATCGCAATGATAAGCCGAAATGATTGTTTTTAACATATTTTAACCATTATTGCTTTGTTGATAAAATTTGATCTATTTCCTTTTCGCTGTCTTTATTCATTCTTACGGATATTATTTTTGAAACACCTTGCTGCTCCATGGTAACACCATACAATGTATCCGCCATCTCCATAGTTCTCTTATTATGCGTAACCACCATAAATTGAGTCTTCTGTGCAAATTCTCTTATAATGTTATTATATCTTCCTACATTTGCATCATCAAAAGGAGCATCAACCTCATCGAGTATACAAAAAGGAGAAGGTTTTACCATAAAGAAAGAAAATAAAAGTGCAACTGCGGTAAAAGCTTTTTCTCCGCCGGAACATTGCATAATATTTTTAACATTTTTCCCGGGCGGCTGAGCTTTAATATCAACACCGCTTTCCAATAAATTGTTTTCATCCGTTAAAATAAGATCGGCATCTCCTCCGCCAAAAACTTTTTTATATAATGTTCTGAAATTTTCTCTAACGGCATCAAAAGTTTTCTTAAAATTAACGATTGTTGTTTCATTTATTTTTTTGATTGTTTCTTCCAAATCCTGTTTGGCTTTCAACAAGTCTTTCTGTTGACTTTGTATAAAATCATATCTTTGAGATAAACTTTCGTATTCTTCTTCGGCACTCCAGTTAATGGCTCCGAAACTTTCTATCTTCTTCTTAAGTCTTGCAATTTCTTCTTTATCAACTTCAACACCGATATATTGATCTTTTATTTCTTCATAAGTTTTACCGTAAGTTTCTTTTATTTGAGCTTCCAAAATATCTTTTTGTGTATTATAACTTCTCTGATCGGATTGCAAAGAATTTACTTCATCGTTTAATTGAGCAACTTTTGTTCTTGTTTCGGAAATAACAGTTTCTTTTGCGTCTATTTCCCCTTGAATTCTGTCTCTGTCTCCGATAACAATTTGAAGTTCGGTTTCTTTTTGTGTCATCGTTTCGCTATACTTTTGAATATTAGATGTTTCCGTTTCTTGATTTGTTTGAATATTTTGAAGTTCTGTTTCTATTTCGGCTGTTCTGTTTGTTTTTTGTTCTATTTGAGATTTCAAATTGTCTATATTGTCGGTAATATATTTCTGACCGGTTGCACGGTGTTCCAAATCGCTTTTTCTTCTTTCGTAATTATTTGAAATATCTATATATTCCTGATTTGCCTGTTCTTCCTGATTTCTTAATGCATCTATTTCCTGTTCAATTTTACTTAAGGTTTCGTTTAAAGTCACACTTTCCGTTTCCATATCTGAAAGTTGTTGATCGATATCCGCTATTTTTTCATTAACGGTATTAAGAATCTGTTGCTTTTCAATTTTTTCTTTTTGTAAATTTTCTATTTCGGTCGCAGTGTCGGAAATATCCGCTTTTCTTTGTTTTATGGTTTCTTGTAAATTTTCTATCTGTGCACCGATTCTGATTTTTAAATTGTTATTATCTCTGTCTTCAAAACTTATATTTAGTTTAGTATCTTCTTTATTATCAATTTCTTTACTTAAATTTTCTAATTCCTGTTTCGTTTTTTCTATTGTCTGTTGTATCTTTTTTATTTGTTCTTCAACAAGAACAGGTTTATCCGACACATTTTTGGCTCCGCCGGAAACAACGGCTTTCGAATAAATTTTATCATTGTTTACAAATATACCATCGGAAATAAATTTTCCGACATTTTCGTATTCCGGTAAACAATTTAACATTTTAAATAATTCTACGGCACTGTCTGTACTTTTTTGAACAGTAATATCCTTCGGAATATTTTCGGATACCAAAAACGATAATTTACACAAATTATTGTCCAACAAATATTTTATTGCATCTTCCGCCTGCTGCATAGTATCACAAATAAGATAATCTATTTTATCGCCCAAAGCATTTGCAACGATGTCTATTCTATCCAAATCCGGAGAAATGATTTCCCCCACACTATATTTAATATACCCTAAACTTTTCACGGCATTTATTGCTGCTTTTATAGGATTTTCGGCATCCATTTCTTTAATTGTGCTTATCTTGGATTCCAATCCTGCAATTTCTTTATTATATTCAATTTCTTTATCTTTTAGAGATTCTATTTCCGTATCTATATTTAAAACTACTTGTTTACTTGCCTCAACTTTTGTTTCTATTTCTTTTAATGAATTTTGAGCTTCTTGCAATTTTTGTTCAAAAGAAGCAATTTCTTGATTTGCCGGAGCAACATCATTATTTAATCTTTCAATATTTCTGCCTATTGAAGATACAGTTGCTGCAGCTTCAGCTTGTTCTTGAATTATTGAGGTTTTTGAATTGATAAGTGTATTTTTCTTTTGATCAATATCATCAAGTTTTGTTCTTGACTGATCTTCCTGTGTCTCTAAATCGGTAACTTGTTGTTTTATCAAATTATATTTTTCAAATTTCTGTTCCGTTTCTTGTTTCAAACCTGCCACTTCGGCTTCTATGCCGTCATCGGCTGTATTTACATTTTTTAAATCTTCTTCATACTTCAATATTTTTTCTTGAGCATCTTCTATTTCTACTCTTAATCTGTCTTGTTCTTGAATTAAATCCGCATCCTTTTGTTGTAAATTTTTAATTTTGGCATCGGCTAAAGCCGATTCCGTTTTTAAATCCGAATACTCCGAATTCAATGAAATATATTTTTCGTTATTTTCGGTTTGTGCAAGTCTTAAATCCTGTTGTTCCGCTTCAAGTTGATGTAATGTAACATTTGTGGTTTCATATTCTCTTACTTTGGGTTCTATCTGAGCTTTTAATTTTTCTAACTCTTGATAACCTCTTGCCAAATTATTAACAACTTCGGCTATTTCATATTTGGCAAGATCTTCTTTATATTTTTTACACTGTTTTGCTTTTTTTGCCTGCTGATCTAACTGTTTTATTTGTCCTTCGAATATTTTTAAAGAATCTTCCAGTCTGGACAAATCGATTTCTATATTTTTAAGTCTGTGTAAAGTATCTTCTCTTCTTACTTTATATTTCGCAACTCCGGCAGCTTCCTCGAAGAATTCTCTTCTTGTCTCCGGATTTGCCATAACAAGTTCTTCAACTTTGTTCTGTTCTATGATAGAATAACCGCCGGTTCCGATTCCGGTGTCTAAAAACAAATCTATTATATCTTTAAGTCTGCATTGTGTTTTATTTATAAAGTATTCGCTTTCACCGCTTCTAAATAATTTTCTTGTTATTGCAACTTCGGAATAATCTATAGGAATCATATTTTGCGAATTATCAAACACCAATGTTACCTCGGCCATACCTGCGGCGGATCTTGTTTTTGTTCCGCCGAAAATAACATCCTGCATGGCTTTGGTTCTCATTGACTTTGTTCTTTTTTCACCCAAACACCAACGAATAGAGTCGGATATATTTGATTTACCGCAACCGTTCGGTCCGATAATGGCAGACACTCCTCTTTCAAATGTCAATGTGGTTTTATCGGCAAAAGACTTAAATCCGCAAAGTTCCAATTTCTTTAAATACATTATTTGTTTTTTCCTAAAATTATTTTATTACAGATTATTCCTCAAAGATAACAAATCAACAACATTCGGCACTCCTATTACAAACACTCACAGGATAACCAAACAATAGTCGATTTGTTATCTTATTGAAAATACAATATTTGTCAGTTTTGTTATTCTTTATTATCAGATTAAGAAACCTTGCATTTTCTGATATCGGAAAGTTTTACAACTTTTCCATCGCTTCCAACTATTCTTGCTGCAATTGTTACATTTCCGGATTTAAAATAATTCCAATCAAACCACCAATATCCGGATGCAAATCTGCAAGGCAACCACTCACCGGAATTGAAAGACACTTCAACATAACCGTCTGTTGAAGCACCGATTCTCAAAACATAATTATTTCCTGCGATTGTTTCGTTTTCAACAGGATAATCTACTATAACATAAGAATTCTTTTTAGATTCCAATTCTTTATCTTTCTTTACGGAAGAAATTACTTTTTTTGTCGAAGCTGTTTTAGAAACCGAACTTTTTTTCTTTGCAACAACTTTTTTCTTTGCAACAGGTTTTACTGTTGATGAACTTTCTGTTTTTACAACTTTTTTTACTTTTTTTGTGGCCATTTTGCTACACTCCTAAATAATTTTTGTTTACTTAAAATAAACAATAATATTTTTAACTTTTATTGATTTTACAAAAATTACAACAATAAAATCAATATCAAAAAACCGCAATAAAAATGTAAAAGTGCCATATTATTTGCAATATTTCAATTTAATTTGATATAATTAGCAAAGTTCAAAGGTGGCCGATGTAGGTCACCTTTAGTTTTTATAGGGAGAATTATGAATATACCGGAACAGATAGAAAAAATCATTTTGCCTTTGGCGGAAAAAGAAAATGTTGAAATAGTAGACATTGAATATGTAAGAGAAAACGGCGAAAATATTTTAAGAATCTATATTGATAGTCCCGAAGGTGTTAATCTCGATTTATGCACAAAGATGAGTCATCTTTTCGGAGATGAAATTGATAAAGATGATCCGATAAAAGATCATTATATTTTGGAAATTTCTTCTCCGGGTATAGACAGAATTTTAAAAAAAGAAAAAGATTTTTTAAGATTTAAAGGATTCTGTATAAAAGTTACAACGGCAAAAGCCATAAACAACCAAAAACATTTTAAAGGTCAATTGGTTGCGGTTGCAAACAATAAAATAGTGGTTGATGATGTAACAAACGGAATTGCAGAAATAGAAATATTAAATATAGTAAGAGCACAAGTAGATTCAGAAAATTAATGGAGGAAGTATGTCTAGTGAACTTATAAATGCACTTGAAACAATACAAAAAGAGAAGAAAATCTCGAAAGAGGAAATTTTACATGTTATAGAAAATGCTTTGGTTTCCGCATATAAAAAACATGTCGGTAAAGCGGTAAATGTAGAAGCTAAAGTTGATCCTGAAACCGGAGCAATGTCGGCATGTGTAATAAAAAAAGTCGTTGAAGAAGTTTCCAATCCTTTATTGGAAGTAACTCTTCAAGATGCAAAAAAAGTTTCCAAATCCGCAAAAATCGACGAAGAAATAAAAATTCCTTTAGATACTGACGATTTTTCAAGAATTGCGGCACAAACGGCAAAACAAGTTATCGTACAAAAAATAAGAGAATCCGAGAGGGATTCCTTATATGAAGAAATGAAAGCTAAAATCGGAGAAATGATAAATGGTTCTATATACAAAATATCAAACAGAAACATTATCGTTGACTTAGGAAGAACAGAAGCCATTCTTCCCGTATCCGAACAAGTACCTAAAGAAAGTTTTTCAGTAGGTCAACATATAAGAGCATTAATAATTAAGGCCGAAAAAAATGCAAAAGGTCCGAATATAGTTTTATCGAGAACTCATCCTGATTTAGTTAAAGTTTTATTCGAGCTTGAAGTTCCGGAAATATATGAAAAAGTTGTAGATATAGTAAACATAGTAAGAGAACCTGGTCTTAGAACGAAAATTTCTGTTATTTCTCATAATTCAAAAGTTGATCCGGTTGGAGCATGCGTAGGTGTAAAAGGTGCAAGAATAAAACCTATAATCGACGAATTAAGAGGAGAAAGAATAGATTTAATACCTTTTTCAAATGATCCGGTAAAATATATTACGGCAGCTCTTTCCCCTGCAAAAGTTTTGACTGTTGCGATAATTTCCGAAGAAGAAAAGAAAGCTGAAGTTATTGTTGCAAACGATATGTTATCTTTAGCAATAGGTAAATCCGGACACAATGTAAGACTTGCTGCAAGACTTACCGGTTGGCATATAGATGTAAAATCGGAAGAGCAAAAGAAACAAGAAACAGAACAAAAAATTGCCAATAAAACCTCTGCATTGGAACAATTAAAAGGAATTAACGACAAGACAATAGATTTGCTTGTTCAGGCAGGATTTACGAATATAAATAAAATAGCCGAATTGAAAATTGAAGATTTAACAACTTTACCCGGAATAGGTGAAAAGACCGCCGAAAAAATTATAGAAGCCGCAAAAGAAGCAATTAAATAGTTTTATAGAAGATTTTAGAAGAAGGAGTTGATGATTAAATGGCAACAACAACAAAAAAAACAACAAAAAAAGAAAACTCGGAAGAGACAAAAGTAAAAAAGACAAAGAAGACGGCAACGACTAACAGCGGTTCAAAAACTGCCGCAAAGAAAACAAAAGTTTCCTCTTCAGGTTCTACAACTGTGTCCAAAACAGAAAAAAAAGCTCCAAAATCTTCTAAAACAAAAGAAAAGACAGAAAAGAAAACAACTCACAAAACAAAAACCGCAACTTCAGATACAAAAAAAACTTCTTCCGTAAAGAAAACTTCCGTTACAAAAAAATCAAATGTTACAAAAAAAGTTTCGGATACAAAAAAGGCGGAAGAGCAAAACGAAAAAGAAAAGCAGCAAAAAATATTGGAAGAACAAAAAAGAATTGAAGAAGAAAAAAAGAAAGCAGCGGAAGAAGAAGCTGCAAGAAAAAGAATCGAAGAAGAAAATGCAAGAAGGAAATTGGCAGAAGAAGAGGCAAAAAGAAAAGCTGCCGAAGAGGAAGCAAAAAGAAAGGCAGCGGAAGAAGAAGCAAAAAAACCGAAGTTACCTTCGATAACAATAAATGAACTTATAACGGTAAAAGACCTTGCCGAAAAAATGAATTTAAAAGTCGGAGACATATTGAGAAAATTGATGGCTTTGGGAACTCTTGCCACAATAAATCAGAGATTAGATACGGATACGGCAATTTTACTCGCAAATGAATTCGGCTTTGATGCAAAATTATCTTCATTATACGAAGAAGAAAATATTAAAGAAGATTCGGCTGAAGATGACAAAGCAAATCTTCAACCGAGATCACCGATTGTAACAATTATGGGACATGTCGATCACGGTAAAACATCTTTACTTGATGCAATAAGACATAGTAATGTTATAGCCGGAGAAGCCGGTGGAATAACTCAGCATATAGGTGCTTACAGAGTAAAAACATCTACCGGAGAAATAACATTTTTGGATACACCTGGACACGAAGCTTTTACAGCTATGAGATCCAGAGGTGCACAAGCGACAGATATTGTTATATTGGTTGTTTCCGCGGCAGATGGAGTTATGCCTCAAACAATCGAAGCAATAAACCATGCAAAAGCTGCAAATGTACCTATAATCGTTGCCGTGAACAAAATTGATTTACCTACGGCAAATCCCGAAAAAATAAGACAGGAAATAAGTAATTACGGTTTACTCCCCGAAGAATGGGGCGGCGATACCATAATGGTTGATATATCCGCAAAACAAAAAATAAATATAGATTCGTTATTGGAATTAGTTCAACTTAAAGCGGAAATGATGGAATTAAAAGCTAATCCCAACAAACATGCCGAAGGTATTGTTATAGAAGCCAAATTAGATCCTAAAAGAGGTGCGGTTGCTACAGTGCTTGTTCAAAGCGGAACTCTTCATGTAGGAGACAATTTAGTCGTAGGAACGACTTTCGGTAAAGTAAGAGCCATGATTGACGAATACGGAAAAAGATTCGATAAGGCAATACCAAGTATGCCGGTTGAAATATTAGGTTTAAACGAACCTCCTCAAGCAGGCGATAAGTTTGTTGTATTGGAACACGAATCTCAAGTAAGAGAAATAGCTAATGCCAGAAAAGAAAAAGCAAAAGCGGATGCGTTACGCCCTAAACAACATGTGTCTTTGTTGGATTTGAATGCAGGTAAAGCAAAACATCTTAAAATCATTTTAAAAACCGATGTTCAGGGTTCTTTGGGTGCATTGTGTGATGCTCTTGAAAGGATGTCCAATTCGGAAATAAATTTGGAAATAATACATAAAGGTGCAGGTTCTATCACGGAATCCGATGTTGTGTTAGCTGCAGCTTCGGATGCTTTGATTGTAGGGTTTAATATAAGACCTGATGCTGCCGTAGAAAAATTAGCGGAAACCGAAGGTGTAAGCATAAATGTTTACAGAATTATTTATGATCTTATAGCCGATATAAAAGCAGCTATGGAAGGATTACTCGATCCCGATACACAAGAAAAAATCACGGGTAAAGCTGTTGTTAAACAAGTGTTTAAATTGTCTTCCGCGGGAACCGTTGCAGGTTGTACGGTAACCGAAGGTAAAGCACAAAGAAATGTTAAGATAAGACTTTTAAGAGATAATGTTATAATATTTGAAGGCAATTCTTCCGCTATAAAAAGATTTAAAGACGATGTGAAAGAAGTTGAAAAAGGTTATGAATGCGGTATTTCTCTTGAAAATTTTTCCGATATAAAAGTTTCCGATGTTATGGAATTTTTTACTATAGAAAAAATTGCAAGAAAGTTAGTAAGCGAAAACTAAGAACGGCAGAAGAATAGAAGTATGAATGTATAGAGGTATAGAAACGACAACTGCAAACGACAAATTAGAGGATCAACATGAAAGCATATAAGAGAGCAACGAGAGTTGCGGAATTAATACAAAAAAATATAGCTGAAATTTTGAGAGATATAAAAGAGCTGAACAAAGGTTTAGTTACAGTGACATCCGTTAGACTTACGGACGATTTACAAACATGCAGAATTTTTTATTCCGTTATAGGAACGGAAGATGATAAAAAGAATGCGGAAAAAGTACTAAACGAAAACCTTAAACAAATAAGATATCAGCTTGCACAAAACATGGAATTAAGAAGAACGCCTACAATAGATTTTAAGTATGATGATTCCGGAGAAAAAGCGGAAAAAATATTTGAAATTTTAGATAAGATAGAACATGAAAAAGATAACAACTAATTTATCATTACAAAACAGTTCAAAAAAAGAAATTCTTGATGCTATATCGAAAATAATAAAACAATCTAAAACTTTTTTTATAGCCGGGCACACAAAACCCGACGGAGATGCTCTCGGTTCCGGACTAGCGCTTTCATCTTTATTAAAAAGAATGGGCAAAAAAGTTACTCATTGTTCATTGGATCCTGTTCCTCAAGATATGGCTTTTATGAACGGCTCAAAAACTATAAAAATAATAAATAAAATATCCAAAAATTTTGATTGTGCAATTATTTTGGAATGTATAAATTTTGAAAGAATGGGAAATATTATTTCCCCAAATCAAGCAAAAAAGATAATAAATATAGATCATCACCTTGCTCATACAAATTTCGGAGATGTTAATTATATAGTTCCGTCATCATCTTCCGTTTCGGAATTGATTTACGATATTTTTGTAAATTTAAAAAAGAAACCTACAAAACAAGAGGCTGAAAATTTATATGTCGGTATTGTAACCGATACAGGCAGATTTCAGCAATTAAATACAAATGCAAACTCTCATTTAGTCGTTGCAGAATTATTAAAACTCGGCGTTAATTCAAACAAACTTTGCAAAAAATTATTTTTAACAATGGAAATTTCAAAAATGAGACTATATGGTTTTGCTTTATCAAATATTGAAACAGCTTATAACGACAAATTGGTATATATAAAATTAACGAAAGAAATGTTTAATAAAGCAAAAGCATCGGATACCGATACCGACGGTATAATAAATTATTGTATTTCCGCACCGAAAGCAGTAGTAGGTTGTTTACTTAAAGAAGTTGACAAAAAAACAACAAAATTAAGTTTCCGTTCGATAGAAAAATTTAATTTATTAAACATAGTCAGATTATTTAACGGCGGCGGTCATAAAAATGCCGCGGGATGCACTATAAATACAGACATAAACACGGCAACAAAAAAAATAATTCATGCTTTTAAGGATAAATTATAAGTGCAATACAATGATTTTTCGGGCCTTATATTAGTAAATAAACCGACAGGTATCACTTCTTTTAAATTGGTTCATATTATTAAAAAGAAATTAAACGTAAAAAAAGCAGGACATTGCGGAACATTGGATCCTTTAGCAAGCGGTCTAATGATTATTCTTGTCGGAAAATACACAAAGTTTCAGGATAAATTCATGAAGCAAGATAAAGTTTATCGTGCCACAATAAAGTTCGGCATAAAAACCGACAGCGGAGATCTCGACGGCAAAATAATATCTAAATCGGATTTTTCTCATGTAACGAAAGAGTTAACAGAACAAGCATGTAAAAGTTTTATAGGCAAAATCAACCAAATTCCCCCTATGTATTCGGCATTAAAAATTAACGGTCAAAAATTATATGAGCTTGCAAGGAAAGGAATTACAGTAGAGAGAAAGGCGAGAGAAATAACATTTTATTCCATAGATTTAACAGACTATCAAAAAGATAACTTTTCAATAAGAGTAAAATGCTCAAGCGGAACATATATCAGAACATTGTCCGAAGATATCGGAACTAAATTAAAGACCGATACTGTTGTAACAAACTTAATAAGAGAAGAAATCGGAAACTTTAAACTTTCCGATGCACTTAACATTGACGACATAAAAGAAAACGATAATTCTTGTCTTAAACAAGTTGATTTTTTAAATAATAAGTTTATATAATTATAATATTGAAAAATGAAATAATTAAAGGAGATATTGTTTATGGAAGAAAACTTACAAGAACAAACTCAATCTCAACAAGAAACATCTCAGGCAAATAAGGAACAGGCTTTTAACATCAATCAACTTGACAAAAAAACGATATTAATTATAGTAGCTTGTTCTTTGATATGTTTTTTACTCGGTTTATTGTTTGGAACTTTTATAGGAGGTAACGGATCTTCATCTAACAAACAGCCTATGTATCAAAGACCGCCTTTGAACGGTTCTTCCGGGTTTAATCCTCAAGACAGATTTGCAGACGGGAGACAAGGAGCAAGACAAAGACCGCAATTACAAGGAGAGCAACAAGAAGGAAGAGATGTTCCGAACTTTCAGCAACAAAGACAGCAGAGACAGCAACCGCAAAGACCGGAAAGAAGACAAAGACCGAGACAAGGACCAAGATCGAATCAAGAGCAGCCTCAAAATACGGATTTTTAATCATATAATAAAACAAAAAAAAGCAGATGATAAAAAATGTCATCTGCTTTTTTTGTTCCTGTAAGAAACTTTATATATCTAACTTTTTTAAAACATCAAATGTTTTATTATAAAAATCTTTTAGATTTTCATTGTTATTAGTTGAATTTTGGGAATACAATACAACAGAGCATTCATCTATAATATTTTCTATCTGTTTGATTAATTCGGAATTAACCGCCTTTTCTTCCAATTCTTTTCTTATTTTGTAAGCTGTCAAACCGTCTGCGGATTGTCCCACAACAGAAGCAAAATATTCCAATAAACCTTTATACATACACTCATAAAACTCAGTCGCATTTTTAGTTTTTTTAGCTTTTTGAAAATATTTTTTTGACTTTCTGTATGCTTTTTTATTCTTTAATTTTTGTTGATCTTTGTTTACATAATCGACATATTTAATAATCAATATTATCAAAATATACAATATTATCAAAGAGCCTAAAATAATCCATAAAACAGGTCTTTTTATAAAATTATATACTTTAATAAAAAACGACAAATTTATATTAGGCTGATTATTTGTGTTTCCGTAATCAAGTATTTCTTTACTTTGTATCATATTATTATTTATTGTATCGGAACTTTTTTTAACGGATAAATCTTCTAAAATTTTCACTTTAATATTTTTTGCGGGTAAAATTTTTATTTGTTTTGTCTGCATATCAAAATATTTCTGAGATAAAATTTTAATTTCACCCTCACCGGCACTTAAAGGCATTATTAAAGTCGTGAATTCTTTTCCTGTCTCTTTTTCACCTTGTTTTATTATTTTTTCGGATGTTTCATATTTTTTTAAATTATCGGAAAGCATTATCTCCGGTTCTTGTATTGTTTTTATATTACCGTCTCCGGATATTGTTATTTTCAAATCAAACGGTTCGTTTTCTTTTTTATCTTTTTTATCAACCGTTGCCGACATTTTAAAATTACCGACCATACTTATATTTTGAGGAACTTTCAAAACTTTTACATTTATTTCATCGGTTACCAACTCAACAGTTTTGCTTCTTCTGAAAAAACTGGCAAAAAAGTCGTCATAATTTTTCGAAAAATCTTCTATGGACACAGCCAACATAGACTTATCTATTTTAATATTTCCTTCTTGCTGAGGATATAACTCCGTTGAAACTTCCGTTACGACATAGTTTCTGCCGTTAATTTGTGTTCTATAATTATTTTGTGTTGTATTACCGGTAAAAAAGCCTATAAAACTCGGTGCCTGATAAGAAGGATTAGATAATAAATTAACGGAAGTATATAAAGAAAAAGTGTAAATTATTTTTTCGTTAATATATGCTGTTTTTTTATCAACTTTTGATTCTACAAAAACGGCTTTTGATGTATCGAAATTATAAACCTGAGAAGATTGTTTTTGTTGCGGTATTTGTGTATTTTGAACGGACACGGAACTTACGGTTTGTGCCTTTGACACCGATATTTTTATTGGTTCGGTTTCATAAGTCTGTCCGTCATAATCAAGTTTAAAAGAAGGAATTTCATATTCCCCCTCTTTTTTTGGACTTAATGTATATATATAACTTACGGTGTTTGTTATTTGTCCGTTAATTATTGACATACTTTTAGACTGAGAAGAACCGTACGTATTAAAATCTTTCAAAGTAGGAGATGAAAAATACGGTAAACTTTTTGAATCTCCCGTTATTGAAATCGTGAGTTGCAAAGTTTCGTTTAATGCAACGGAAGTTTTATTTACAGACGAATACATTTCAATTTTATTTGCATAAATAACAGTCGTAAAAAAACAAAACATTATAATAGTAATTAATTTTTTTATATTCATACTTTTTACCATGATTTTCCGCTTCTTCCTATTTTTTGTACTGTTCCGCCATCTTTTGCATTATCAAGATTTTGTTTATCCTGTTTATCGAAATAATCCAAAAGATGTTGATTGGGATTTTGTTTTTTTTCATCTTTTTTATTATCTTTATTTTGTTGTTCATTATTTTTCTTATCTTGATCTTTTTGATTATCTTTATTCTGTTCCCGATTATCATTTTTATCCTGTTGATTATTCTTTTTATCCTTATCCTGATTTTGTTTATCTTTATTATCCTGATTATCTTTATTTTTATTATCTTGTTGTTTATTATCTTTGTTCTCATCGTTTTTATTATCTTTATTTTTATCTTTGTTTTGCTGTTGTTCTTGTTGTAAAAATTCTATATTATGTTTTGCCGCCATATCGGAACTATTTATTTTTAAGCAATTCTTATAATATTCAAGTGCTAAATCTCTATCCTGATTTCTGTATGCCGTATTTCCCATATTATATAATGTTGCACTTTTTAGTACATTATCGTTTGTATTGTTTAACACAACTTTATAGTTTTCCATTGCTTTATCATACTCGCCTTTACTATAGTAGGCATTTGCTAAATTATAATTAATCATGGCATTATCGGTATCTGTAGCTTTTGCCTTCTCATAATATTCTATAGCCTTATCAAAATTATTTTTTTTATATTGTTTATTACCCTTCACCATATTTTCGTTTGCATAAGAAACCATGGGAAACAAAAACAATATAAAAATTAAAATTAATGCTTTTTTCATTTTTTCTCCCAATCTTCCGTTCTTCCAACCTTCTGCCGTTTGGTTGCAGGTATAAACAAATACAACAACAAAAATATCAGTGATACTGCTAAAAAGTAATAATATCTGTCTTCCAAATTATTGAATATATTTGCCGTTCCTTCTATTTTATCAAGCTTGTTCAACACTGAAACAAGATTATTAAGAGACTGATCTTGGTTCATATTATAATATCTTCCGCCGGTAGCTAATGCAATTTGTTCCAAAGTAGAAGAATCGAGTTTAGTTACAACGGTTTTACCTTTGTCATCTTTTAAATATTCTTTAAATTGTCCGTTTTCATAAGTAGGAATAGGTTCTCCTTTTTCTGTTCCTATACCTACACAAAATATTTTTGTTTGACTTTCCTTTGCCTCTTCCAAAGAACTTTTTAAATCTCCGTCAAAACTTTCACCGTCGGTAATGATAACAAGAGCTTTTGCATTTGAAGGAACCTTCTTCAAGCTTTCGCAAGCCAAATCTATAGGTGCCGAAATATTTGTTCCGTAAAAAGGAACAGTATCGGTATCCAATAAAGATAAAAACATTTCAAAAGCTTTTACATCCGAAGTTAAAGGACACTGCCAATATGCTTGCCCTGCAAAAGCAATCAAACCTATCCTTTGACCTTTTAATCTTTCCGTTAAATCTTTAAAAATAATTTTGGCTCTTGTAAGTCTGTCGGGTTTCAAATCTTGTGCCAACATACTTTTAGATACATCTATGGCAACAACTATATCGCTTGACAAAGATTTAGCTTCGACTTGTTTTAAGCCCCATTTAGGTCTTGCAAGAGCAATAACGATAAATATCAAAGCCAATATAAAAAAAATATTTTTCAAAAAGACTTTAAAAAAATCAACCGTTAACATTTTGTTCCACAACGAAGAATTTGTAAATTCGTTTATTGTCTTTCTCGACAACTTAAATGAAAACAAAAATATTATCGTTATAGCCAAAACCACCGTTAAGAGTAATAAATTATTTACATTTTCAAACATTTGTTACGGCAACCTTTTTAAGATTGTAATTTTTAATAAAAAACCCATTATCAAAATCCAAAAACCGGGAAACAAGAATTTCATAAATTGTTCGTTATAATTTACGGATTTCGTATGTTCAACCGTAGTTTTCTCAAGATTATCTATACCGGAAAAAGCTTTGTACAAATCTTTTGAAGTTTGTGCGGAAAAATATTCACCGTCCGTTTTTGCCGCAATTTCTTTCAGTAAATTTTCGTCTAAATCGTTTCCTTGTGCCTGCACTTTTCTTTTTCCCCAAAATAAATCTTCTATTTCATAATAATCTCTTTCACTTCCGACACCTACGGTATAAACTTTTATATTATTATCTTTTGCAAGTTGTGCCGCAGTCATAGGACTAATCTCTCCTCTGTTATTTGCACCGTCGGTCAACAAAACAACAATTTTACTTTTACTTTCAACCTTGGATAATCTGTTAACTGCCGTTGCCAGTGCATCTCCGATAGCGGTTCCGTCTGCTTTTGTTATTCGTGTATTTATTAAATCAACAAAATTTACCAAAGCATCTTTGTCCAGTGTCAAAGGACACTGAGTAAAAGCCAAAGAACTGAAAACAACTATTCCCATTCTATCGTTTACTCTCTTTAAAATAAACTCTTTTGCTCTGTCTTTTGCATTTTGTATTCTTGAAATATTAACCGTAGGATCCACTGCTTCCATACTGGTAGATGTATCCATAACAAGCATTATATCTATTCCGTTTGCTTGGAAAGTTTCATATTTTGAAGAACTTTGCGGCCTTGCAAGGGCAGCTATTATAAAAAATATTCCTATCAATATCAAAATTTCCGGAATTATTAAAAACTTAGTTCTAAAACTTCTTTTATTTCCGAAAAAAGACAGTGAAGAAAACTTCAATAAAGGTTTAGAATAATATTTTTCCTTTAATAAAAAAAATATCAGTATTATAGGAATTAAGGATAATAAATAAACATACAAAAATCTCATAGTTTTTCCACAAAACCTTTTGCGGTATCAAAATCATTTTTTATATCTTCTTTAGAAGGTATAAGTTTTGCAAACTTAACAAAATCACAATTTATCAAATAATTTTTTAATTCCCTGTTTTGTTCGGGCGTAATTTTATTTTTTAACATTGAATAAAGTTCAGTTGTTGTTTTTTCCATCCCGTCGACACAATAAGTTCTTGACACATAAAATCTTATAATATCGGAAAGTTTATCGTAATATTCTTTTATATTCCCCTTTTCTATTAAATTAAGGGCAATTAATTCATCCAATTGTTTTAATGCATATTCTTTGGGCGGAACAGATTGTATTATTTCTTCTTGTGTAGGTTTTCTGTTTCTTTTTTTAATGTACTTGTAAATAAAATATATTATCAAGCTTAAAATTATTAATATTATCAAAAAGGACAAATACCACAGTAATCCATGATGAAAATTAACAATGCCTTTTATACCCAATATATCCATAGGCGGATTTTTGGGATCCAAAACACTTTTTACCTCTACAGGTAAAGCATTTGTTTTTACGAATTTTTTTTGATCGATATAAGTGTATGGGATTTCAACGGATAATAATTCTACTTTTCCGGATTTATAAACAGATAAAAGAAAATCGACACTTCCGTCTTGTGCAGGCTGAATATCCAACAATTCAAAATCACCAAAATTCGCTTCCGATAATTTTTCTTTATCCAAAGAATCAACGGTTAACCCTTCGGCTCTTATATTAAGAACAACTTTATCACCGACAGTGATATCCTGTTGCGGTGATAAAGTTTGTTCAAATGCATATAATCCGACAACCGATATAAATAATATTACTGCTGTTAATGCTTTTTTATATAAAAACATTTACCGTTAATTACAAGAAACAAACCGAACTATTGTTGTTGTTCTTATTTACTTTCTTGTTTTGTTCCCTCTGTTTCAGTTTTTTTCAATTCTTCTTTCAATGCTTTTTCTTTTTCTGCCTGAGCAGCTTTTATTTTATCTTGTTCCGCTTTTGCCTGAGCTCTTGCTTTGTCATTTGCCTGTTTTTCTGCTAATTTTACTTTTTCTATTTCGGCATTTGCTTTAGCTTTTGCTTTAACATTTACTTCCTTTTCGGCGGCTTTTATCTTTGCTTCCTCTGCTTTAAACTCAGTCAATGCCGCACCTATCGCTTCTTTTTCTATGCCTTTAATTCTTTCTTCTTCTTTTTGCGACTCCAATTTTCTTTCTGCTTTTATTTGATCCGTTATATTCTTTTCAGCTTCTTTTTTTGCTTCCGCAATTCTTCTGGCTTCTTCTTTAGCCGCTAATTTTTCAGCTGCTTTTTTCTCTGCTTTAAGTTTTTTTGCGGCAGCTTTCTCTTCCGCTTCAAGTTTTTTTATCTCTTCTTTTGACATCTTTTCTCTTGCAGCCATTTCAGCTTTCATTTTTTCTTCTTCGGCTTTTATTTGTTCAGCTGTTTTTGATTTTTCTATAGCTTCAAGTTCCCGGGCAGCCTGTTCTTTTTCTGCTTTTATTTGAGCCTTCATTTTATTTTCTGCATTTTTTACCGTGTCTTTAATTTTTTTTGCATCTTCTTTTGCGGCCTGTTTATCTGCTATTTTTTTCTCTGCGAGAAGCCTTTTTGTTTCTGCTTTAGCGGCATCTTCTTTTTGTTTTTGTATTGTTTTTAACTTCTCTATCTCCGCTTTTGCATGAGCTTTTGCTTTTTCGTTTTCGGCTTTTTCCTCGGCTCTTATTTTTTCAATTTCGGCTTTTGCTTGAGTTCTTGCTTGCTCATTTGCTTGTTTTTCCGCAGCTTTCACTTTTTCCTGCTCAACTTTTGCTTCGGCTTTTGCTTTTTCTTTTGCTTGTTTTTCTATAGATTTTTCCTTTTCTTTAGCAGCTTTTTCTACTGCTTTTGCTTGAGCTTTAGCTTCTTTTTCTGCCGCTTTAGCTTTTTCTTTAGCCTCTTTTTCGGCAGCTTTTATCTTTTCTTTTTCGGCTTTTGCCTGTTCTTTTGCTTGTTTTTCCGCAGATTTTACCTTTTCCTTATCGTTTTCAGCTTTTTCTTTAACTTCGGCTTCGGCATTTTCGACATTATCTTTTACGGCGGCAACAACTGTTTGAGAAGAAGTATTTACATCCGAAGATACTGTTTCAACGGCAGCATCCGCATCTTCTTTTATATTGTTTACTTCATTTTTAACGTTGTTATTTGCAACTTCATTATTGTCACTTACAACGGCTTTCATTGTTTCCGAAGAAATATTTACATCTGTTGTTACAGGTTTATTTCCTGTTTGTTCATTTATATTTTCATTGACAAATCCGTTTTTTTGATTCTTTTTATCTTTTTTATTTTTCTTGGTTGTTTCTTTGTTTTCTTCAATTTTATTTTGTTCCAATTGAGAAGTTTCCGTTATTCCGGCAACAAATTTAGGTGCTTCGCCTTGTTCGGCTTTATTGTTAACCGTCTGTGTAGACTTATTTACTTCGTTTACTATCTTTTGTTCTTCATTTTTTTCATTATCTTTTACTGATTGTGCCGAAGCAGCAACTTCCGGAACAGCAACATTATATTCTTTTAATTTTGATATAGCTTGTTCATTGCCCTGAGCGGCAGATAATTTAAACCACTTTGTGGCTTCGTTAATATCTTTTGCTACACCTTCACCTTCTTCATACATATGACCGATCATATATTGGGTATCGGAATCTTTTTTTAATCTGTTATACTCTTTATAGTAATCCATTGCTTCTTTATAATCTTTTTCTACTTCATAACCGTTATAATACATCTCTCCTAACATATAAAGAGCATCTTCATTTCCGTTAACCATTGCTCTTCTGAAATATTCCAATGAAGCTGCAAAATCAATTTTACCGGTTTCTCCTCTGTAATAAATAAGTCCCAAAGCATATTCGGCATCGGCATTTCCTTGATTTGCCGCCTCGTCATACCATTTTAATGCAGCTTTATAATTTTCTCTGTCATAATAATAACTTCCCAACTCATTTTCCGCTTTAGCATATCCCTGATTTGCGGATTCTTTATAATATTGAAGAGCTTTTTCTTCATTTTTAGAAACACCTTCTCCTTTTTTATACATTTCGGCTAAAGAAAATTGAGCTCTTTTATCACCTTGTTCCGCAGCTTTAAGATACCACTTAAAAGCTTTTTCATAATCTTTTTCTACCAATCTTCCTTCATAACAAAGATTCCCGAGATAATATTGAGCTTCATAATATCCGTATGAAGCGGACTCTTCATAATATTTCAAAGCTTTTGCATCATCTTTTGCCGTTGCTCTTGCATTTTCATACATTTCTCCGAGATAAAATTTTGCTTCACCTACACCCTGTTCCGAAGCTTTTTGATACCATTTAAAAGCTTCTTTATCGGTTTGATGAACATTTCCCGAACCGCTTGCACACAAACCAGCCAACTCATATTGAGCTTGAGCATGACCTTGAAGAGCAGCCTTCTTAAACCAATTATATGCCTGCACATAATTTTGACCGACACCGTTACCTTCAAGGTATTTCATACCTATTTCATACTGTGCATCGGCATTTTTCTCATTTTCGTTAACTACCGCAGCCGCAACATGAATAGAACCGAATAAAAGTACTACCGTAATAAATGCAACAAATTTTTTCATACTACCTCCAATATTATATTTAATAATGTTTCAATGCTTTTTCTTGTCTGGACTTAAAAAATTTTATCAATTCCGATATATAAGGCTTATCCGTATATATATTCATTACATCCGTTTTTGCCGTTTTAAAAGTATCGTCCAAATATTTTTCGTGTAACTTTAAATTTTTATAATATTCTTCTCTGACAATTCTTGACGAAAAATCTATATCCGTCACTAAACCTGTCTCTGCATCTTGTAATCTAAACAATCCTTTTTTAGGAATTTCCTGCTCTTTAGGATCTGAAACTTTTATGCACACTAAATCATGTTTTTTTGCCGTAACTTTCAACATCCTGTCAAAATTTTCATCATAGAAATCAGATATTAAAAAAACTAATGCCTTTCTTTTGCATAATCTGTTTAAAGATTTTAATGCATTTTCAATATTCGTTTTTTTGTTTTGCGGTTTATAGCTCAAAATTATATCTATAAGCCTTAATATATGTTTTTTATTCTTCTTCGGTTTTATATATTGTTCGACAATATCAGTAAAAGTAAGAAGTCCTGCTCTGTCGCTGTTTTTAAGAGCCGAAAAAGCAAGAACCGCCGTAAGTTCGGCAATCAAATCATTTTTTACAATATTCTTACTGCCAAATTGTCCCGAAGCACTCAAATCAACAACAAACATAACCGTTTGTTCTCTTTCTTCATCATATTTTTTTATGTAAGGTTTATTTCTCCTGGCTGTAACATTCCACGAAATTCTTCTTACATCATCACCCGGAACATATTCTCTTACTTCACTAAACTCTAACCCCTGTCCTTTAAAAACGCTATGATACTTTCCGGAAAAAACATCATCTACAAGTTTTTTCGATCTAAGCTCTATTTTTTTTATTTTTGACAAAATATCCGAATTTAACAATTTCTTATCTCCGAATTAAAATATCAAAAGTAAATTCTACGGAACTTCAACTCCGTCAAAAATTTGTTTTATAATATCATCACTTGTAAGTTCTTGAGCATCAGCATCGTAAGTTGTAAGTACTCTGTGTCTTAAAACATCGGGACCTATATCTTTAATATCTTCCGGTGTAACAAAACCTCTTCCCTTTAAAAATGCTAATGCTTTTCCCGCTCTGTTCAAGTTTATCGTTGCTCTGGGAGATGCACCGAAAGCTATAAGACTTCTTAAATTTTCAAGTCCGTATTTTTCCGGTTTTCTTGTGGCAATAACAATATCAACTATATAATTTTTAACTTTATCGTCAACATATATTTCATCAACAGCTTTTTTTGCTTCTTCTAAATCTTTCAATGTTATAACAGAATTTACTTCTATTTTTTTTCTTGTGGAATATCTGTCTAAAATTGCTCTTTCTTCTTGCTCTGTAGGATAATCCAATTTTAATTTAAGCATAAACCTGTCAACCTGAGCTTCAGCCAACGGATAAGTTCCTTCCTGTTCTATAGGATTTTGTGTAGCTAAAACTAAAAACGGATCAGGCAATGGATATGTTATGTCTCCTATAGTAACTTGCCTTTCCTGCATAGCTTCCAAAAAAGCGCTTTGCACTTTTGCGGGAGCTCTGTTTATTTCATCCGCCAATATGAAGTTTGAAAAAATAGGACCTTTTTTTACATTAAAATCCCCTTTATTTGAATCATATATTAAAGTTCCCGTTAAATCCGAAGGCAATAAATCCGGAGTAAATTGAACTCTTTTAAAATCTCCGGAAACGGCTTTTGCCATAGTGTTAACCGCTAAAGTTTTTGCAAGTCCCGGAACACCTTCCAACAAAATATGTCCGTCCGACAATAAACCTACCAACATTCTTTCAAGAATATAACTTTGTCCTACTATAACCTTAGAAACTTCACTTAACAAACTTACAACAGCCAACGATTGCTGTTTTACTTTTTCATTTAAACTTTTAATATCAATACTTTCTGACATTTTTTACTCCTTGTTTGCTATGTGTAATTTGTTATCAATAAAATTTTAATAATTTCATTTAGCCAATACTTCAAGTACTTTCTTTACTTCCATGTTCATACTTATTCCGAGTTTTTGTGCTTGTGCGGTAAGTGCCACAACTTTTGAATTAAGCATATCTTCTATTGTTTTCACACCCGTAACGATACAAGCAACATCATTTCTTTTTTGTGCAGTATTTATATTCAAATATCCGCACATAATATAACCCTTTTCTCCGGTAATAACCAATAAATTTGCATTATTACATAATGGCAATTCCACACCTTTAAATACAGTATTGTTTACTTTTATCTCTTTTGTTACCATTTTATTTTTTTCCCCTAATATAATTCTTAGACTATCTTATTACCTACTTTGTTACTTTGATATTCTATTGTTCTGCAATTTCATAATTTCTGTTACTCCGTGCATCTATACATCCATGCATCAAATCGCTTCTGCGATTTTTACACTGTCCAAGACAGAATATTAAAATTTTTGGTAGGTTTAGGTATAATAACTGAAGATTGATACGGCCATCTTTCAACTTCCATGCTGTCTTTATCAACACTGAGAGTAAATTCCATATTTTTGTAAATTTCAGGTAAATTCAAAATATTAAGAGGAATTTTTAATTCTATTATAGATTTAAATTTTATATCATCAAGCGATAAAGTTCTTGTTTCATTGGTATTCTCATAAAAAGAAATAAATTCAACTACATTATGATTAATATCGAACTTAAAAGAAACCTTTGTTTTTACAGGTTCCAAGAAATTAATATTAAAATTAAAATTTTCTATCTCCTTTGAATTTTGTTCAATATTTAAATCCAAGGCCAAATATATATTCTCCAAATCGAAACCGAAATTAAATGATTTTATAGTTGTTGCAACCTGGTGCATGGAACCACCGGTATGCCCGACAACATATACTCCGGATCTTTTCCACTCAAAATAATTTGTTATCTCCCCGTCTATTGAAGGAGATATAAGCGAAGTCGGCATCATAAAATTACTGTTACGATTATTTGACATGTGCTGCTGGCCTTTTATGGCCTTATACAAATAATCGGGAATTTTTTCATTAAGTAACGAATATATTGCCATCAAATGTTGCCTAAATAATAAATCGAACATTCCGTCATTACCGGAAGAATGATCGTCGCCATACCACCAATTCCAATCGGAACCTTCCGCAGCATACAAAATTTGCCAAACTTTTTTTTCAAGTTCACTTCCCGCAAAATCAGGATGATTTTTCGTATATTCAACTATAAAATCTCTTGTTTGTCCGACATATTGCCAAGAAGTATTATCTTCGTTATGACCTATCCAAATTCCGAAATTCCCGTTTATCCAAGACCCCGCCATCAAATGTGTAATTGTATCTCTCGGAGGAAATCTGTTCAAATAATCGGTTATCGTTACTGTTTCTATCTCATTATCTTTGTTTAATGCATCGTATAACTTTGATAAAAAATCCCATCCGTCGTTTTTGTAATATTCCCAACAATTTTCTCCGTCGAGAATAACAGACACTAAAGGAGCATCATATTCTTGACCGGCATAATCGCCTATATTTTTTATTTTCGTTATAAAATCTTTTACGGCATCATCAGGATTCCATTTTGAATAAACAAATCCAATAGAATCGGATAAGCCGTGATCTCTAAAAATCATATTTACATTTTTACCTTCGACATTCACATTATAAGGTCTGAACAAATATCTTCTGTTTTCACAAACTCTTTTGTAGCTTCCGCTCAATATAGCTTCATCCGTTGCAATCCATTTTATTCCGTTTTCGGAAACAATCTTTACTACTTCATCACAAACGGAACCTTCCGACGGCCACATCCCGGTCGGTTTCCTTCCGAATATTTTTTCATAATAATTAACGGCAGATTGAACATGCCATACAGCATCTTCTTTATGAGAAAATCTTTTTTTAGGTAAAACTATATTGGGGGTTGCATCCAAAGCATTATTCGTATCACACAACAACGGCATTATCGGATGATAAAATGGTGTAACGGAAACTTCTATCTGTCCTCTATCTTGCAACTCTTTATGTTTTTGAACTATTTTTCCGCAAATTTCAAGCTGTTTATCTATTAATTTATGCTTTTCGTCCTCGGTAAAATCTCTTCCTTTTATATAAAGAGAATTTATAAATTCATCATGTTGTCTCCAATAAGGATCAAACCATGACAAATTAAACCATACCTGTAAATCTCTGATATCTTCATTTTTAAAATAATTTAATATTCTTCTAACATCGGCTTCACTTGTTTGTTTTCCTCTTTTTTCCAGCAACTGATGATATCTGTTATAAGGAAAAATCATTGTTTCCCAATTTGCCATAAAAAAGTTCATCAAGATAAAAACTTTTTCATCATCGGACAATTCCAAAACGGGTTTTAATGTTAATTCCAAAAATTTATCTTTTGCTATTCCTTTTGAATATTCTTCAAGTTGAACCAACAACGAAGGAACCAAATTTATATTTGCTTTTACTCTCGGATAATTATCCAAAATGGCAATCATATCGTAATAATCTTTTGTTGCATGAAGTCTTACCCAAGGCAATTCATAAACATTGTTTAACGGATTTTTATATATCGGTTGATGTTGATGCCATAAAAACGCCAAGTAAACTTTTTTCATTATAAGCTCCAAAACTACTTTAACTTATCGTTTGCTCTTTCCGAATAAATCGTTCCCGGAAACTTTTCCGTGATATCTTTATATGTTTGTTTTGCTTCTTCTTCTTTTCCGGATAAAGCATATAGTCTTGCCATATTTTCCATTACCGAAGCCGCCAAATAATTATCCGGATATTTTGATAAAAATTCTTTTGAAACGGAAATTGCCTTTTCAACATTATCATTATTGTCATAAACCGAAATCAACAACGGATATCCTATCGGTTTTACGGTATCCGGTTTTGCCTTTTCTATATAAGTTTTTAAATTTGCTTCAGCTTCGTCATATTTTTTTTGAAATATCAAATTGCTTGCTTTTATTATAATAGCTCTGTATGCCGCGGGAGTATTGCCGTATGTATTTATTACATCATCTATCAAAGAAAGTCCTTGATCCAAATTCCCTGAAGCAATTATTTTTGTAGCCATATCCAACTTATCCGATGCTGCGGTATTCACCATTTGTATTCTTACATAAACAAAAACTATTATCAAAGCTACTACAATTACACTAATCAATGTAGAAAAGAAAGGTTTTTTGTTTCTTTTTATCCATTTAATAAGTTCAACTATTGCCGCATTTTCCTGTTTTTCCATTTCCATTTTTATCCTCTACTTTTTAAAGCAACAATATCATAGGAATTTTGTTGCATAATATTAAAATATTCCAAATCCAAACACGATTGTTTGAGAGTATTTTCTATTTTTGTTTTATCCATCAAATTTTCCGGTTCATGAGAATCGGTATTTAAAACAAGTTTTGCCCCGCATTCCAAAGCCAAGGATGCGACTTCTTTGTTTGTTGCATTATGTCCGCACCTTGTGGTAATTTCCAAACAAACATTATTCTCTTTTGCAAGTAAAACATCTTCTTTCGTTATATGTCCGGGGTGTGCAAGAATATCTATACCGGCTTGCACAGCATAATGATTTGTTAAAGGAGGAACCGTTTCGGCTGTCGTTTCACCGTGAACAACAATAATTTTTGCTCCTAAATCTTTACACTTTGAAGCCATATCTTTTATAAGTTTCGGAGGGACATAAGTTATCTCTACACCCGGTATTACCCGAATATCGTATTGTCCCTGTAATATTTCTGATACTTTTATAATTCTGGGAATAACATAATCATACGTCGAGTAGTCGACATGATCGGTTAAAGCAATAGTCTTATATCCTTTAAACTTTGCTCTATACACCAATTCACTCGGTAACAAAACCCCATCCGAAAATAATGTATGTGTATGTAAATCTATCATAACTAAAATATTATATCATTTTTATTAATTTTTTATAACTGTTCCGTTAAGTTGTTTTATACCGCTTATACCATCAATAATTAAAACTTCTTTAACGCCTTTCTCAACAGCCTGCTTACAACTGTTTATTTTCGGTATCATTCCGCCGGTAATAACTTCCGTTTTTATAAGGTTATCAACTTC
Organism: Candidatus Ruminimicrobiellum ovillum; assembly: GCA_002448285.1. Classification (GTDB taxonomy): domain Bacteria; phylum Elusimicrobiota; class Endomicrobiia; order Endomicrobiales; family Endomicrobiaceae; genus Ruminimicrobiellum; species Ruminimicrobiellum ovillum. The sequence goes on from DJWX01000011.1 coordinate 152,264, forward strand.
ATTTATTTTTATTTCTTTTATGGTCTGCTTGTTTTTATCGAGAACACCGGCAACATCGGTTAAAAAAATAAGCTTTGCCGCTTTAAAAGCTATTGCTATATTTGTTGCCAGAGTATCGGCATTTATATTTAAAGCATGCGTATCTTCCGCCATGCCTACGGAAGATATAACAGGGAAAAATCCGCCGTTTATCAAAGTTTCTATTAAACTTATATCTATTTTTACAGGTTCACCGACAAATCCCAATTCTTTCTTAACATCACAAACGGCAATAGAACCGTCTCTTGCCGATATTCCTACAGCTTTTACTCCGCATTTTATAAGTTCTGCCGTAAGCATTTTATTTACTTTCCCGCTCAAAGCCATTTCCACAGCTTCTAAAGTTTGTTCGTCGGTATATCTTAAACCGTTAACGAATTTTGATTCTATATTCAGCCTTGAAAGAAGATTGTTTATCTCCGGTCCACCGCCGTGAACAAGAATTATATTGCTATTTTTTGAAATTTCCGCCAACTCTTTTATAAACTTTTTTTGAGCATCTTTATTTTTTGTTAAACTTCCGCCGAATTTTATTACAGTAACATCATTCATCTGTTCCCCCAAATATATTTTCTCATGGTTATTATTTATCTGTATTATACTGTTTGAATATTTTTTTATATCTTGCAATCTCCGAAATTTCATCTAAAATTGCCGAAATTTTTATAATTTTACCTTCATTTATATTTGTGTTTCTTACATAAAAGCCCGTTAACACTTTTGATAAAGTTCCGTTATTGTTTTGTCCTACGGAAAATTGAGGACTCACTTTTAAACCGACCTTATTGGTTGCATTAATATTTTCTTTACTCATATTCGAACAATCGTATTTTAAGTTATATACTGCCGTCACTTCTCCGGTATAAATTATTTTCACTATCATGTATTTGTTATTAACTTTACTTAAAGAAACAACTTTTGCCCTTTCATTACCTTCGCTTCTGAAATAATTTTTTTGAAAAATTTTTAATCTTTCAATATACGGGGTCATTGCTTCCGACATCAAAGACAACTCTTTATGTTTGCTGCCACCGATATTTATTTCTTCCCGCTCATCTGAAGTATCATATCGTAAAAGATCTAACCCTGTATCACTTTCCAAAAATCTTTCGTTATCGGCTTCCAACAAAGACTCATACTCATCCAATAAGTTTGCCGTCTCTTTTTTTGTTTTTATTGCCTCTTTTAATATTTTTTGAATGGACATATCCTCCGAAATATCCGTCCAATCAAGCATATATTCTTTTGCTTTGTATTCTATTTTTTTTGCCTTAATTTGATTTTCGATTTCTATTCTTTTTATACCGTCTTCTTCGGAATCAAACTGTCTTTGTAATTTTGCCAAATCTTTTTTATTTTGTTCTTTGAGAATATTTAATTCGTTTTCTTTTTTTAATTGTTCTTCAACCTCTGTTTCATTCTCTGTTATATTATCCTCGTCAACAGTTTCGGTTTCTTGTATTTTTTCCGTCTTCGGTTCAAAATCTATAAATTCTTCCTGAAAAGCTTCGTCCTGACAAAAACAAGGTACACTAAACAACATCATTATTAAAAACAAAATAAATTTCATAAAATTATCTCCTTATATAAGATCCGCAATTGTTACTTTAAAATCGTCATCTTTTGTTTTTAGAGAACTATATTTACAAGAGTATTTAAAATCACAATAAGCACACTTATCTTTATTTGGTTCGAATTCATTGCTGTTAATTTTTCCCGCAACCTCAACGGAAAGTTTTATTGCATTATTTATTTGTTCTTCGTTTCTTGTCGTATATATTTTTTTATTGTGAGACAAAAAGTATATTGCTATTCTGTCGGGAATAAATCCGAGTGCGACTTTACAAGCATAACAATACAAACTTAATTGTAAGTCATTATCTACTTTTTCCTGTTCCCATATAATTTTATGTGTTTTATAATCTACAAGTTCTCTTGTACCATCTTCATATTCATCTATCCTGTCTATTATTCCTATAAACGGATACTTTCCTATTTCCGACTTAAAATTATGTTCGGTAGATATTTTTTTAGGAGGATATTTTCCGTAAGTATCCCAAAAGTTTTTTAAAACATCCCGGGCTCTCAAATAAGCAACATATGCTTCCTGATTCGTTTCATAACCGCTGCTTTCCCAACACGTATTTAAGCTATCTGTTAAATCTTCAAAAGAATATTTACCTTTCTTATAAAAATCATCTAAAGTCTTGTGAACCGAGTTTCCGAAAGAAATATCTCCGTTTAAAGGAATATATTTATTTTCCAAATATATCAATTTATATTTGTGCGGACAGAACAAATATGTATTTATTCTCGAATAACTGATTTTAAAAGAATTATCTCTCACTGTTATATCATCCTATAAAAAGCAACAACGGTATCGCCGTACTTTTCCGTTCTGTAATTATTTAATCCCGCAACATCCCCTACAGGTTCTTTCATATGTCTTTGAGAAATAACTATTCCGTTCTCTTTAAGCATAGAAAACAAAACAACATTTTTCAATGTGGGATATGTTAAAGCCAAAGCTTTTTTGTCGCCGTCTTTATAAGGCGGTCCCATAAAAATAATATCGTATTTATTTTGAAATTTCGGAAATCCTTTTACGACATCACATTTTACAATGTCGGCTTTATCTTCAAATCCGAGCATTTTCAAATTATATTTTACAAGTGCTATCGATTTATCGCTTATTTCGGCAAAAACTACTCTCTTTGCTCCTCTAGAAAGAGCTTCTATACCCACCGAACCCACACCGGCATATAAATCAAGGAATAAACTGTCGGGCAATACAGGTGTAATAATATCAAACACCGATTTTTTCATCATACCGAGCATCGGTCTGATTGAAAAATCCTCTTTCGGTAATGTTTTGAGTTGTCTGCCTCTTGCAGTTCCGGCTATAACTTTTAACATAATAAAATCCTAATATTTTATGGCTAATATTTTACTATTTTTGTATTAAAGTTTAAAGATTAAAAGCAATTATTTTTGTTTCGGAAACTTTGCAAAAAAAAGTCCCAATTCAAACAAAAGATAAGTAGGTATAAACAATAAAATTTGAGAAACTACATCCGGCGGAGTAAGAATAGCCGCAATAATAAGAAGTATTACTACAATATAAGGTCTTTTATTTTTTAAACTCTCCAAGGATACAATATCAAACCTAACCAAAAAGTATATTGCTATAGGGAATTGAAACATTAAACCGAAAGCCAACATAAGCCAACCGGAAAGAACTACAAAATTGTTTATTCCCAATATAGGTTTAATTTGTTCGGTTGCAAAACTCATAGAAAATTTTATTATTAACGGTAACACGAATCCAACACACATCGCCGCACCTAAAACAAAAAGAAATGTTGAACAAAACACTGCCGTTTTTACAAATTTTTTTTCTTTATCGTATAATGCAGGCAACAAAAATTGCCATATTTTATAAATTATATAAGGAAAACCCAATATAAGAGCAATAACAAAACCTATTTTTAAATTTAGAATAAAAACTTCCATCGGAGAGAAAAAGTTCAATTGTGCATTATCAACAGGAAAGCTCCACCGTACCAACCAATCGATACAATATGGAGCTAAAAAATAACCTATAGGAAACAAAACAAATAAACAAACAACTATTGAAATGATTGTTTTTCTTAATTCGGACAAATGATAAGTTAAAGATTCCTGATCTAAATCCGCCATTTAATTTACTTATCTGTTTTCTCTTCCGACTTTATATCCGCAGATTGTTGCTTTTGCGCAGTTGTGTCACCGGATTCCGCTTTTGCTATTTCATCGGATTCTTTTTTTAACATTTCTTTTGCTTTTTTATATTCGTGACCGGCTCTTGCTATTGCTTTTACCAATTCCGGAATTTTTTTTGCACCGAAAAACAAAATTACTATTACTATAAGAATTACAACTATTTCAGAAAATCCTAATCCCATAATTTACCTCCGATAAAACAACTATTTTATTGTCGTAGGATCTGCAATATATCCTTTAATTGCAGATGCTGCAGCCACAGCCGGACTTGCCAAAAAGAGTTCGGACTTTGTATTTCCCATTCTGCCTACAAAATTTCTGTTTGTCGTCGAAACACATTTTTCTCCGTTTGCAAGAACTCCCATATGTCCGCCCAAGCAAGGTCCGCATGTAGGAGCGGAAATTATTGCACCCGCTTCTATAAATATTTTCATTAAACCTTCTTTTAAAGCATCCGCATAAACTTGAGGTGTTGCAGGTATAATAATTGTTCTGACATTGCTGTTAACTTTTTTACCTTTTAAAATTGCAGCCGCAACTCTTAAATCTTCAATTCTTCCGTTTGTACAAGAACCTATAACAACTTGATCTATATAAGTTTTTTTCACGGATTTTGCGGCTTTTGCATTTTCCGGTAAAAACGGTAACGATACTTGAGGATATATTTTTGAACAATCTATCTCAATAACATTTGCATATTTTGCATCTTTATCACTTTCATAAACTTTAAATTTTCTTAAAGCTCTTTTTGAAACATAATCCAATGTAATTTTATCTACAGGGAAAATTCCGGATTTTCCGCCTGCTTCAATAGCCATGTTAGCCATTGTAAGTCTGTCCGCCATCTTTAATTTTTTTACCGTCTCGCCGGTAAATTCCATTGTTTGATATAATGCACCGTCAACACCGATTTTACCTATTGTGTAAAGAATCAAATCTTTACCGCTGACAAACTTATTCAATTTACCTTTATAAACAAACTTTATTGTTTGAGGAACCTTTAACCATACTTTACCTGTAGCAAGAGAAGCACCGATATCGGTCGAACCTACACCCGTTGAAAATGCTCCGAGTGCTCCGTAAGTGCATGTATGAGAATCCGCGCCTATAACAATATCTCCCGGAACAACTATTCCTTTTTCGGGAAGTAAAGCATGTTCTATACCTACATTACCGCCTTCATAGTAATGTTTTATTTTCTCTTTTTTAGCAAATTCTCTGACAAACTTAACATTTTCTGCAGATTTTATATCCTTATTCGGGGTAAAATGATCCATAACAAGAGCTATTTTATTTTTATCGAAAACATGTTTTTTGCCTGTCTTCAAATATTCTTTTATCGCAAGAGGTGCAGTAACATCGTTCGATAACGATATATCAACTTTAGGCTCTATAAATTCGCCCGGAACCACAACTTTTTTACCGCAATGAGCAGCCAATATTTTCTCTGTTATTGTTTGACCCATTTTATTTCTTTCCTCCGAATTGCATTATAACTATTTTGTTTACGGCATGAACATAAGCATTTATACTTGCCTCAACGATATCGGTAGACATACCTTTACCTATGTATTTAGCCCCGTTATATTTTACTTTAACATTTACTTCACCTTGTGCATCTTCACCGCTTGAAATTGCTCTTAAAGTATAGTCTTCCAAATCCACAGTTATGCCTGTAATTTTATCTATTGCTTTGTATGCTGCGTCCACCGGCCCCGAACCGCAGGCCGCTTCCTGTATAACTTCTTTTTTATTTTTAACAGTCTTTATAAGTCTTATTGTTGCTGTAGGAATTACTCCGACACCGGAAGTAACATTTACATAATCTATTGTATAAACTTCTTTAACTCCGGAAACGGATTGTTCAACCAACGAATTTATATCATCATCGAACACACATTTTTTCTTATCTGCCAAAAGTTTAAACTTTTCAAATAATTGTTCCATAACTTCCGGTTGTAATTTGCTGTATCCCAAATCTTTTAATCTCTTAAAGAAAGCATGTCTGCCGGAATGTTTTCCTAAAACCAAAAGGCTTTCCGGAACTCCGACATCCTGCGGAGACATAATTTCGTAAGTTCTCTTATCTTTTAACATTCCGTCCTGATGAATACCGGATTCATGAGCAAAAGCATTTATACCGACAATTGCTTTGTTGGGCTGAACGGTAATTCCCGTTAAATTTGAAACCAACTTACTCGATTTATAAATTTCTTTTGTCTTGATATTATAATTTACAGGATAGAACATAGGTTTTGTTTTTATTGCCATTACAATTTCTTCTATTGCGGCATTACCTGCTCTTTCTCCAATACCGTTAACCGTACATTCTATTTGTCTTGCACCGTTTTCTATTGCAGCAAGAGAATTTGCAACACCCAAACCCAAATCGTTATGACAATGAACGCTTATAACTGCCTTTTCTATATTTTTTACTCTTTGTTTAATTGTTGCTATTAATTTACCGAATTCCGACGGAAGTGCATAACCTACGGTATCAGGAATATTTACCGTTGTTGCACCGGCCTCAATAACCGCTTCCACTATCGAGCACAAATAATCAACATCACTTCTGCTTGCATCTTCTGCGGAAAATTCAACATCATCACAAAAACTTTTTGCCAATTTTACGGCATTAACAGCCATATCGAAGACCTGTTGTCTTGTTTTTTGTAACTTCTTTTCTATATGTAAATCCGATGTTGCAATAAACGTATGAATTCTCGGTTTTTTGGAATATTTTATTGCATTCCAACAAGTTGTAATATCTTTTGTATTTGCTCTTGAAAGACCGCAAATCACAGGACCTTTAACTTGTTGTGCTATTGATTTTACCGACTCAAAATCACCCTGACTTGATACAGGAAAACCGGCTTCTATAATATCCACATTCATAGCGGCAAGTTGTTGTGCAACCAATAACTTTTCCTGGAAAGTCAAACTTGCTCCCGGTGATTGTTCTCCGTCTCTTAAAGTTGTATCAAAAAAAACTACAGTATCTTTTTTATTTTTCTTTACCATTTTTATTCTCTCCAATTATTTACTTTTATTCTCGTCAATTTTTGTTATACAAACAAATAAATAATCAGCTATTGTAATCGCCAATTTCCCAAAAAGCCGATATGTAAAAATTTTAGTATTATTTTATTTATCTTCATTTTTATTTTCTTTTTTATTCTTAGATAATGCTTTTCTTATTTTATATCCTCTAACCAAAAGAACCACAAAACCGGAAAGGATATAGAGTAAAAATATTATAAAAATTGTATTTTGCGGATATGTAAAAATTAAAGCAACAAATACAACCGCCAAGAAAAAGACCTGTATAGATTTCGGTCTTGTCCATTTAATATGTTTAAATGCTCCGTAAGGAACTGTTGATACCATTAAGAATGCAAGTATTAACATTATTACAGGCATTGCATTAAAGAAAAAAGGCATCTTTTTCATAAGCAAAGGAATAGTTTTAAAATTCAAAACAGTTCCGTCAAATATTTCATAACTTAAAACAAAAGATGAAATTAACCCGGCCGATGCAGGTGTAGGAAGCCCTGAAAAAGTATCACTTTTAGGTTTTGTTGCATCTACGGGTTCCATAGCTTTAACATTGAACTTTGCAAGTCTTGTGGCACTTGCAACAACAAAAATAACGGCTATTGCTATACCGACATTTCCCATTGTATTTAAAACCAACTGATACATTAAAACAGCAGGAGCCACACCGAAAGAAACCAAGTCGCATAACGAATCAAATTCCATACCGAATTTGCTCATTGTTTTTGTGAGTCTTGCAACTCTACCGTCGCTCATATCAAAAGCAATCGCAAGTATTATAAACCATGCGGCAGCATTAAAGTTTCCGTTTATTGCACATATAACCGAAATAAATCCGGACGCTAAATTCCCGGCAGTAAACATACTCGGTAAAACATACAAACCTTTTCTTAAAGAAGGCATCTTAAACTCCAATTTATAATTTATAATTTACAATGTATAATGAATGTATTTTTCGCAAAGCGAAAAATCTGTTTATTTACCAAAAATGCTATGCATTTTGTTTTATTATTGCAAATATACTAAGACCTGAAGTTACTTTATCCCCTACTTTTACTCTTACATCATAACCTGCAGGCATAATCAAATCCACCTGGGAACTAAACTTAATAACACCTATTTTATCACCCTGTTTTACAACATCCCCCGGTTTTACCCAAGCAACACATCTTCTCGCAAGAATACCGGCGATTTGTTTAACTATATAAGTTCCGTTCTCATTTTCTATTGTAATAACATTTTGTTCATTTTCAATATAAGCTTCCGGCAAATGTGCTTTCAAAAATTTACCCGGTTTATGTTCAACGGATTTTACTGTTCCCGAAATCGGAGATCTTTGCAAATGAACATTTGCTACCGACATAAAAACTCTGACTTCCGTTTGACCGTTTTCATTTTCCAGCACATTCATAACGGTTCCGTTACATGGTGACAAAATAAATTTTTCGTCTGTATTTACGGTTAAATCCGGATCTCTAAAGAATAAAAGACAACCTATTGATAAAAGATAACAAATTATAGCTAAAGGCGGAAAAATCAAATTAAAAATGATACCTGCTATAAAAAAGCCCAAAATAAAAGGATAACCTTCTTTAACTATTTTCATAACTTATTCTCCTTAAAAATAACTGCAAATCTAAATAATTATTTTATCATATTGACTAACAATATTCAAACTTTTAAGCCTTTTTTATTTGCGACGCTTTAAAAGTTTTTATATTGTTTTCGGAAAGTTCAACATTAAAAGTTTCTTTTATACAATCAACCGAAACAACTTTTCCTTTCCCGTTAGGAGTTATTACCGTTTCCCCGACTTTCGGATGTTTGTTTTTAAAGCAAACATAATTATCATATTCGTAAGCCAAACAACACATCAATCTTCCGCAAAGTCCGGAAAGTTTTGAAGTGTTTAAAGACAAATCCTGATCTTTTGCCATATCTATTGTTACCGACGAAAAATCTTTCAAGAAAATTTGACAGCATAATTGCTTACCGCAAACTCCGACTCCGCCTACAATTTTAGATTCATCTCTGACACCTATTTGAACCATCTGTATCCTTGTTTTCAAAGTATGAGCCAAATCTTTTATAAGTTCCCTAAAATCAACTCTCGTTTCGGAAGTATAATAAATAAAAAGTTTCGTTCTGTCAAAAGTATATTGAACACAAGTCAATTTCATATCAAGTTTATGTTCCTGAACTTTTTTTGAAACAGTCACTCTTGCCTGTGCATTTTTATTTTCATTGTTAACAAGCCTTTTCAAATCGTTTTCCGTAGCTATTCTTAAAATTTTTCCGATATACACATCTTTTGAAGGTTGCATATTTTTTTCTTTTTCGCAAACTACACCGAATTCGGTTCCGTGCTCTGTTTCAAGTATAACTTTATCATTTAAGTTTACTGTATATTTCCCCGTTTGAGCATAAACTTTATCTTTAATTCTTCTGACTATTACTCCTACTACCATTGGCATAACTTTATATCTCCGTTTATTTTATTTTTGAATTTATATATAAGAACAAATTGTCTAACACATTTGTAGGATTAGCATTTTGTTCCAAATATCTTTTACTTTGCGATAACTGTTCAATAATATTAGCATACTTATTAGGATTTTGTCTAAAAAATTTAGTCGCATTTTCCGTAATAATGCCGACAGCCTCTATGGCACTATCTCTGTCTTTGGCAACGGATTTACTTTTTATAAGAATATCCGCCAATGCCAACTTTTTACTTGTCAACTCTGTCCATAAAGAGGAATATTCATTTTGAGTATTCAGCATTAATTGTTCCGCTTTTTCTATCGAGCCGTCGGACATTTCTGCAATTTTGTCGGCATTTTCCTGCGATAAAGAATGTTTTTCCTGCAAATATTTTGAGATTTCTTCGCTATGCAGAGGTTGAAAAAAAACAGTTTGAGACCTTGATAAAATAGTTACGGGTATTGTTTCTTTATGTTTGGCTATAAGTATGATTATTGTATTATCGGGCGGCTCCTCAAGTGTTTTTAATAAACAATTAAAAGCCTCTGTTGTCATTTTTTCAGCCGGTTCTATAATAAAGAACTTCCATTTACCGTCGGTAGCTTTAATATATACTTTTTCCTGCATATATCTTATAAGCTTTATGCCGAGTTTTGTTTTTCCTTTTTCGCTTTCTTTTTCGGCAATTTCATCTTGTTTTTCGAAATTTATTATATGCAAATCCGGAAAAGTACCTTTATCTATATGCTCACAAGACAAACAATGATTACACGGACCGGCATCTACTTTTGTATAATCGTTAATCATGCAATTTAAAATTTTTGCAAATTCTATTGCGGTAAGCATTTTGCCCGTTCCTTCTTCACCCATAAAAATATAAGCATGCGGAATCTTATTATTTCTTATTTGTTCGGAAAGGATTTTTTTTGCTTTATCTTGTGCTATTATTTTTTCAAACATATATTTTTTTCTTCTTAAAAAATTTATCTATTTCTTTATTTATTTCTTTTTGAGTTTTTTCTATTATTTCGCTCGTCTTTACTTTTTTTATTCTGTCAGGATATTTTTTTGCAAGTTCAAGAAATCCTTTTCTTACGTTATTATGGAACTTTAAACTTTCTCTTTCTATTCTGTCTCCTCCGGTAAGGTTTCCTTTATTAACTGTTTTTGCTTTTTTTATACCTTTATTCGGATTTATATCCAAATAAATAGTTAAATCCGGTTTTAATCCCGATGTTGCTATATTATTTAATTTTTTTATTACTTCTTTATCTATTCCTCTTGCATATCCCTGATAAGCAAGCGTGGAATCGGTAAACCTGTCACAAATTACAACATGCCCTTTTTGTAAATTCGGTTTTATTACATCTTCCAAATGCTGTGCTCTCGATGCTTCATATAACATAAGTTCACAAAAAGGAGCAACATTAAAATCCGGGTTAAGCAAAATATTCCTTACTTGTTCGGCAACAATACTCCCGCCGGGCTCTCTTGTTAAAACAACGGTTAATCCTTTGGATTCCAAATATTTTTTCAGCAGTTCGGACTGTGTGGTTTTCCCACACCCTTCACAGCCTTCTATTGTAATAAAAACAGCTTTTTTATTCTTCATATATCTTTAGATTTTATAAAAAAAAGCCTTATAGTGTCAAAACAAATCATATTTAATAATTATTTTGTATTGTCTAATATTTTTAAACTTGCTATAATTAACTAAATTTATAATTTTATTGGAGATATAATGGAAAATTTAAAAGAAACTTTAGAACTTTTATATCAATTACAGGAAAAAGATGTAAAGATTTTTGAACTGAAACAAAATCTTATAAATCTACCGAAGCTTGTTGAAGAAAAACAAAAAAAGATTGCGGAATTGAAAGCAAGTTTTGAAAATAAAAAAGCGGAATATGTAAGATTAACTTCGTTGAAAAAAGAAAAAGAAGCTCTTTTATCCGCAAAAGAAGCGGCAATAGCAAAACATACTTCAGATTTAAATACGATTAAAGCAAACGATATGTACAAAAATTGTTTACTTGAAATAGAGAAAGCCAAAGCCGATAAAAGTGTTGTTGAAGATGAAATTCTTCAACTTATGGAAGATATAGATAAAGAAATGGTTAATTTAAAAAAATACGATGAAGATACAAAAGCAAAAGAAGCGGAAATAAATAAAGAAATTGCGGATGCAAAACTTACCGTGGAAAAAGCTAAAGAGAACATTGAAACAATACAAAAAGAAAGAGATGATTTTTCCAAAACGATAGACAAAAACATTTTATCTCAATACGAAAGAATAAGAGAAAGCAGAAACGGACAGGGAATTGCGACAATTGACGGTGAAAGTTGTAGCGGGTGCAATATGGTTTTAAGACCGCAATTGATAGTTCAGGCAACGAAATGCAAAGAACTTGTATATTGCGATAATTGTTCCAGAATATTATTTAATAAAAAAGGTATAGAAGAATAACATAAACAGACGGTTCGTGGTCGCTTTACATTCATTGTAAAGAGGAAAGTCCGAACTTTACTCTCCTTCGGGAGAAAAACGGTAGTGGGCAATTCCCACAGTCCGCGAGGATAGAGGTGCGAGCAGAGACGATATTTTCCGAAAGGAAAATGTGTTCCTTGCAAAAGGAATAGCTCTTACTATAACCAAGGTAAGAGGTGAAACGGCTAAAACCTTACCGGAAAGCAAGATAGCAGTTATTATCGCTTGACTATATAAAGTAATTTATATAGCAGAGAAATGACCACAATGTTTACTTGTAAACATACAGAATTCGGTGTATAACCGTCTGTTTAGTGTTCTTCGGAAAGAACACTCCGAAAATGGAAGAAAACTTTTATCATTTACCGGTTATGTTAAACGAAATAGATCAGTATCTTATAACTAAAGATACCGGTTATTATGTTGATTGTACTTTCGGAGGCGGCGGTCACAGTTTATATCTTTTGAACAAACACAAAGGAATTAAAATAATAGCTTTCGATCAGGATACAGATTCGCTAAAGAGATTTAAAGAAAATCCCGAAGTGCAAAAATTTAAAGACAGAATAATTTTTTGTCATGATAATTTTAGGAACATTGAAAAAAAATTAAAAGAATTGAATATATCCAAGATTAACGGGTTACTTGCGGATTTGGGTGTATCGTCAAAACAGCTTGACGATAAAACAAGAGGTTTTTCTTTTAATTCAAATGATTTGCTCGATATGAGAATGAACAAAGAACAAGAATTGACCGCTTATGAAGTTGTGAACACTTTCGGTAAAGAAAAGTTGCAGGATATATTTTTTAAGTACGGTGAAGAAAGTCTTTCAAAACAGATTGCACAAAAAATAGTTGAAGAACGTATAAAAGGAAATATTAAAACCTGTAATCAGTTAACGGACATTGTTTGTAAAGTAAAATGGGCTAGAGGTAAAATTAACCCGGCAACAAAAATTTTTCAGGCTTTAAGAATTTATGTTAACGACGAGCTCGGCAGTTTACGGGATATGTTAAACAGTATTGCAAATGTTTTAAATACCGGGGCAAGAGCCGCAATTTTAACTTATCATTCTTTGGAAGACAGAATAGTTAAACAAAATTTTAAAGAAAATATTAATTTAAAAATAATAAATAAAAAAGTTATAACTGCCGGTGAAGAAGAAATAAAAATTAATCCGAGAAGCAGGAGTGCAAAACTCAGGATTGCGGAAAAAACAGATGAATAGCAAACAAATAAAAATTATCGTTTTACTCATATTGGCATGTATTGTTTTTTATATTATCGTCATGGTACAAATAAACATAAAGTTGGTTGATTTAAATATACAAATTACAGATCTTGAAGAAAACTACAATATAGTAAAAAGCAAAACAAATTCCATAAAAGGAGAAATTGAATCTTTGCTTTCCATGAAAAATCTCGATAATATTGCTAAAGAAAAAAATTTAAAAAAGCCGACAAAAGAACAAAAAATAATATTAAAAAAATGATAAAAATAAAACAAAGTAAGAAGAAAAACCGTTTTTTTAGTTCCGACACCTTAAAAAAATTTCTCAACACAAATTTTTTCTCTGCAGCTACAAGGCAAAAAATTATCATAGGATTTTTATTTTTATTTTTTGTTTTAATAATAGCAAAACTCATAAATTTACAGATTTTTCAACATTCCAACAAAGAGCAATTCATTCAAAGTACAGTGTATAAAGAAAGTGAAGAACAACAGCAAAGGGGCTTTATTTTCGACAGAAATAAAAATATTTTGGCTATGAGTGTAAAAACTTACACACTGTCTGTTGACGCGAAAATGATGCCGGATATAAAAGCAATCGAGAACTTACTTGCAAAATACGATATTCGTTTCAGTTCCTCCAACTACGAAGCAATAAAAGCAAAAAAAAGATATATTCCTATACAATCGAACATATCGGAAATAACGATTCTGCAAATAAAACACGATATTTCAGAGGAAAGAAAAAAGATAAGAGCACGAATAAGACAATTAAAAAAAGATTCAAAAATTTATAAAAAAGATATCGAAAAAAAAGAACAAATTCGTGCGGAATTAAACGAAATTAAAGAAGATAAATTTGTTTGTTTAAAAATAGAAAGCAAATATAAAAGAATTTACCCGGAAAAAGAATTGGCCGCACATGTAATAGGGAAAGTAAATTCGGAAAACATAGGAACTAACGGTATAGAAAAATTTTGTAACGAACAACTTAACGGTGAAAACATAAAAAGACAAAAGATGGTAATAAATAATTATAAGAGCGTATTTTTGGATTCCGTATCGGAAAAAGATATCGATCAATCTAACGATGTCGTTTTAACTATCGACAGGAAACTGCAATTTATTGCCGAAGAAGAACTTGAAAAAGGATTGATAAGAACAAAATCGAAAAAAGGAGTAGCCATAATACAAAATCCTCATAACGGTGAAATTCTGGCAATGGCGTCATTACCGAAATATAATCCGGAAGAAAAGGTAGCAAAACAGGAATATTTAATTAACAATGCCATAGGCTTTTCCGCCGAACCGGGTTCAACATTTAAAATAGTTATTTTATCTACTGTTCTTGATCAGGGAATATTTAAATTAACCGACAAAGTATATTGCGAAAACGGAAACTTTAAAATTTTCGGGCAAACAATACATGACCATGATAAACAAAAAACAATTACGGTTCAGCAAATATTGGAACAGTCATCAAACGTCGGAACTTCAAAACTTGCGCTGAAAACAGACAATAATATTTTTTATAATTACATAAGAAACTTCGGATTCAATTCTCGTACCGGAATAGAATTAACAGGAGAAGAAAAAGGAATTGTTGCCCCGGTAAATAAATGGAGTAAGCTGAGCCCTTGCTCTTTATCCTTCGGACAAGAATTGTTTGTTACTCCGTTACAAACCATAGGTGCTTACAGTACAATTGCAAACGGAGGAACTCTTTTAAAACCTAAAATCATAAAAGCCATTGCAAACAATGAATTTGAAGATATAGAAGTTGTAAGAAAAAATGTGGTAAGTAAAGATACCGCCTATAAAGTTCGGCAGGCTTTGCAAGGTGTTGTGACAGACGGAACGGGAAAATCGGCAAGAGTTCCGGGATATTCCGTAGGAGGCAAAACAGGAACGGCACAAAAATTCGACCAACAATTAAGAAAATATTCAAAGAAAAATTACATGGCATCATTTTGCGGAATGCTGCCGGCAATGAACCCTGAAATAGTTATTTTGGTGATATATGATGAACCCTACGGTGACGAATACTATGCTTCCACGGTTGCGGCACCGGTATTTTCAAAAATAGCACAAAGAGCTGCGGAATATCTCGACATAAAACCCGATAAGCCGGAAGAATTAACGGAAAAGAAAAATAAAAAAGGAGCAAAAAGATGAATTTAAACATTTTGCTTGAAGTTATAGAGATTAAAAACATTTTCGGAAATACAAATATTGATATAAAAGGATTATCTTACGATTCAAGAAAAGTATCACCGGGAGACATGTTTTTTGCTTTAAACGGCACACATACAAACGGAATAGAATTTTCGGATCAAGCAATATCAAAAGGAGCGGTTTGTATTGTTTCCGACACGGAAATTAAAAATTGCAGCTGCACAAACATAGTTGTAAACGATGTCTTTTTATGTATGTCTAAACTCAGTGCTAAATTTTATGACTACCCCGATAAGAAGTTAACAATTATCGGAGTTACGGGAACCAACGGTAAAACATCCATAACATATATGACGGAATCAATATTCAAAAAATTAAATATCAACATAGGTGTAATAGGAACTATAAGTTACAGATATGCCGATGTTGTTATTGATGCCCCGAACACAACACCGCAGTCTTTAGATTTATATAAGATGATGTCGGAAATGGTTAAATCAAATATAAAATATTTGATAATGGAAGTTTCCTCTCATTCTTTGGAATTAGGCAGAGTTTTCGGAATAGAATTCGATATTGCCGTTTTTACTAATTTAACTCAGGATCATCTTGATTTTCATAAAAACATGGATAATTATTTTAATGCAAAAAAAAGACTGTTTTATTCATTGTCGCAAAACTTAAAAAACAATAAAAAGTTTGCTATAATTAATTCCGATGATTTTTACGGGAAGAAACTTTTAGAAGATTCCCGTATTGCTGCTACCAAAATCTCTTACTCTACAATTTCAAAATACGGCAACATATTTTGTTTTGCAAAAGATATTTTATTAAACAGCAAATACAGTTCTTTTACTTTGGAATCATGGGTCGGTGATGCGGAAATAGAAGTAAATCACATAGGGCTGCACAATGTATACAATATCCTTGCCGTAATTTGTATTTGTATATCAACGGGAATAGAGTTAAGAAAAATTGTTGAATGTTTAAAATATATGACAGGTGCACCCGGACGGCTTGAACTTATAAAGAGCAACAAAAAATTTTCCGTAGTAGTCGATTATGCACACACCGATGATGCTTTAAAAAATGTATTGGAAGCAATAAAAAATTTAAAACCGTCGAAAATTATTACAGTATTCGGTTGCGGCGGAAACAGAGACAAAACAAAAAGGCCGAAAATGGCAAAAGTTGCTTGCAGCATGAGTGATTTTGTTTTTATCACTTCCGATAATCCCAGAGAAGAAGAGCCCGTAGAAATAACAAAAGATATAGAAGCAGGTGCAAAAGAAATTAATAAAACCAATTATAAAGTTATAGTAGACAGAAAGGAAGCAATAAAACAAGCAATTATTGCGGCAAAAGAAAAAGATGTTGTTTTAATAGCCGGTAAGGGACATGAAAATTATCAAATAATAGGAAGAAATAAAATTCATTTTGATGACAGAGAAACTGCTTCCGAAATATTAAACAAAATTTAGGTAATATAAAATGGAAAATTTTTATTTGATGGACTTAATAAATGCCGTAAACGGTTCTTTCGTCATAGGAAACCCTCATTTACCGATAAGAGAAATAAGTATAGACACCAGAACCGTTAAAGAAGGGTCTTTATTTTTTGCAATAAAAGGAAAATCTTTAGACGGACATGATTTCATAAGAGATGCCATAGAAAAAAATGTTTCCGCAATAGTTTATTCTAAAGAAGATATGAATTTTGAAAATATGTTTCCTACAATTCCGTCGTTAGTAAAAGTTCAAGACACCTCCGTTGCATTGGAAAAACTTGCGACGGCATACAGAAAAAGATTCAATCTCCTGCATTGCGCCGCAATTACGGGTTCAAACGGAAAAACAACAACAAAAGAAATGTTGTCGTCAATATTCAGACAAAAAGGCAAGACATTAACCAATCAGGGAAATTTCAACAACAGAATAGGTGTTCCGTTAACTTTATTTAATCTTACGAGTGATACGGAATATGCTGCAATAGAAATAGGAACTTCGGAATTCGGTGAAATAAAAGCTTTAACGGATATTGTAATTCCTCACTGCGGAATAATAACGAATATAGGAAATTCTCATTTGGAATTTTTTAAAACTCCGGAAAAAGTATTACAGGAAAAAATGACATTGATAGACGGTATAGCCGATGACGGTTTCATAGCTTTAAATAACGATAATCCTTTCTTGAAAAATCTTATACCGCAAGTATCAAAAAAAGTTATTACATTCGGTTTGTATAACGGTGCCGATGTTTATGCAAAGAATATAAAATTATGGTTGGATAAACCTTTATTTGATATGTATATTGACGGGAATAAAGAAACAATAGAGTTACCGATAAAAGGTAAGTTTAATATATTTAATGCATTAGGTGCGGCTGCCGTTGCTTACGGGCTCGGATTTTCTTTTAAAGAAATAAAAGAAGGTTTGGCAAAATGTACCCCTCCCAAAATGAGAATGCAATCGTATTCTTTAAGCAACGGAGCTATTATTATAAATGACGCTTACAATGCAAACCCCACATCTATGCATGAATCGATAAAAAGTTTGGCTCAATCTTATCCAAGCAGAGAAATTCTTTTAGTTTTAGGAGATATGTTGGAGTTGGGAGAAAAATCTCCGGATTATCATGCAGAACTGGGACAATATATAAATTCTTTGCCGAACATAAAAACAGTTTATTTATTCGGAGATTTGGTTAATTATTTAAAAAACGAACTTACGGATAAAAGCTCAAAATATTTTATATCGAAAACAATTCTTTGCGAAGAACTGATAAACGATATAACGGAAAATACATTAGTATTCATAAAAGGCTCCAGAGGGATGAAGCTCGATGAAGTTTATAATGAAATTATTGCCGCAGACAAAATAAAAAAAGGAATGAAATAAAATGTTCTATTATCTTTTCTATACATTGTGTGATATAAATCTTTTTCAGTATATTACATTCAGAGCCGGAGGAGCTATTTTAACAAGTTTAATAATAACTTTTTTAATAGGACCGGCAATAATAAAAAATTTAAAAAAATATAAAATCGGACAAATAGTAAGAAATGACGGTCCCAAAACTCACCAAGTAAAATCCGGAACAACTACCATGGGCGGAATAATAATTTTATTATCTTTATTATTATCAACAATCTTATGGGCAAGATTGGATAACAATTTTATTTTATGGTTAATAGCCGCAACAATATATTTCGGCATGATAGGGTTTATAGATGATTATTTAAAATTGGTAAAAAAGAA
Organism: Candidatus Ruminimicrobiellum ovillum; assembly: GCA_002448285.1. GTDB lineage: Bacteria > Elusimicrobiota > Endomicrobiia > Endomicrobiales > Endomicrobiaceae > Ruminimicrobiellum > Ruminimicrobiellum ovillum. Next base: position 170,756 of record DJWX01000011.1, read on the forward strand.
TCCCAAAGGCTTATCGGCTAAAAAGAAATTATTGTTTCAGTCCGTATTTGCGATACTTGTGATAGTATATTTATATTTTTATCCGACAAACACTCAATATGCAACATCTTTAAATATCCCATACTTAAAAACAACTTTTATTGAATTATCTTTTTTGTATTTTGTGTTAATATTCCTTGTTATAGTAGGAAGTTCCAATGCGGTAAACTTAACCGACGGTCTGGACGGACTTGCAACGGGAAATATTATAATTGCAGCCGTAACACTGGCAATATTTTCTTATCTTATAGGTCATTCACACATAAGCTCTTACTTAAAAGTTCCTTATGTCTCGGGAGCGGGAGAAATTTCCGTATTTTTAATGGCTTTATTCGGTTCCGGATTAGGATTTTTATGGTATAATTCGTATCCGGCAGAAATATTCATGGGTGACACCGGCAGCTTATGTTTAGGCGGTTTGTTGGGATTATGTGCCGTATTTATAAAACAGGAACTTATTCTTTTTATATTAGGAGGAATATTTGTAGCAGAAGCATTATCGGTTATGATACAAGTTTCCGTGTTTAAAAGGACTCAAAAAAGAGTTTTTAGAATGGCTCCGTTGCACCATCATTTTGAATTGGGCGGAATTGCGGAAACAAAAGTAACTATAAGATTTTGGATAATAGGAATCGTTCTTGCTATTATATCAATAGCTTCTCTTAAATTAAGATAAAAAATGATAAAAAACAACGGTATAAAAATAGCGGTTTTGGGATTGGGAAAATCCGGTATTGCTTGTGCGAACTTAGCAATATCAAAAGGATACGATGTGTTTGCCAGTGACAGCGGCAAAACAAGAACACATAAACAAATGAAATTAAACAAGAATGTTAAACTTGAATTCGGTAAACATTCTAAAAAAGTGCTCGATAGTGACATAATAATCAAGAGTCCCGGATTACCGAACGATCTCTATATTTTGAAACAGGCAAGAAAAAAAGAAATTCCCATATTAAGTGAACTTGACTTTGCATTAAATTTTGCAAAACCCAGGAAAATAATTGCAGTTACCGGAACCAACGGTAAAACAACGACAACAACTTTAATTTATGAAATAATAAAGAAAGGATATAAAAACACTTTTGTTGCCGGAAATATAGGTTTTCCGATATCCGAAGTTGTGACAAAATTAAATTCAAAATCTGTTTTAGTTTTGGAATTGTCATCTTATCAACTGGAAGATTCCCCTTACTTTAAACCGGACATAAGTGTCAGCATGAACATTACTCCGGACCACCTAAAGCACCATCATACAATGGCAAACTATGTAAAAGCAAAAGCAAATGTTTTTATAAATCAAAAGAAAAAAGATTACGCAATATATAACTATAACGATAAATATTTGAAAAAAGCCATAACAAAGACGAAAGCAACCAAGTTTGAATTTAATTACAACAAAACAAAAAACTGTATTTATTATAACGACGGAACTATTTATTTAAAGAAGAATAACAAAACAATAAAACTAAATCCGAAAATAAATATTCCGGGAAAACACAACATAGATAACATTCTTGCTGCAGTTGCCGCAAGTTATATCGCGGGAACAAAGCCTGCAATAATTGAAAAAGTAATATCGAATTTTAAAGGTGTAGAACACAGAATAGAGTTCGTAAAAGAAATAAACGGTGTAAAATATTATAACGATTCTAAAGGAACAAATGTAGATTCAACGAAAGTCGCACTTGAATCTTTCGATAAAAACATTCAACTTATACTCGGCGGTCAAGATAAAGGCAGCCCGTATAAACCGATTTTTAATTTAATTAAGAAAAAAGTAAAAAACATATTTTTAATCGGTGAAGCAACAAACATTATAAAAAAGCAGCTTAAAGGTTCTGCCGAAATGACGGAATGTGAAACATTATCAAATGCAATAAGAAAGATACATTCTGTTGCCGAAAAAGGTGATATTGTGTTATTTTCCCCCGCATGTGCATCTTTCGATCAGTTCAACGATTTTGAACACAGAGGCAGAGAATTTAAAAAATTTGTTTTGGCAATAAAATAATATGGCAAAATTATTTTTTAATAATTTTATCGTTAATAATTTTAAAAAGAACAAAGAAGCTCGATATCTTTCATATATTACTTTAGGTCTTATCATAATAGGAATATCGGCCGTTTCTTCGTGTAGTTCCATGGTAAATATAAATGCACCTTTGGACTGCATAACCAAACATTTTATTAATATAGGATTAGGTTTTATTCTTTTTATCATAGCTTCTTTTTTTAACTATAAAAAATATACAAACTTTAATTTACCGTTATTTATTGTAACCACATTGTTATTGCTGTCAACTTCTTTTTTTAGAGAAATAAACGGTGCTCACAGATGGATAAATCTCGGTTTCTTTAATTTTCAGCCATCAGAATTGGCTAAATTGGTAATAATAATAATAATGGCAAATTTTTTAAGCAGACATAAACACCATATAAATACATGGAGTGCAAATGTTTTTCCTTGCATTTACCTTATAGTTTTTGCTTCCATCATATATGGTTTACAAAGTGATTTAGGAACGACTATTCTGCTTTTTGTTATATGGTCATCAATGCTTTTTATCGCAAAAATAGATACAAAAAGAATACTGATACTTATTCTCATTGCTTTTTTAGGTATGTCAGCGGCAATAATCGTAAAACCTTACAGAAGAGCAAGAGTAATAACTTATGTTAACCAAATAGTTCATTCTTTTTCCGGTAACAAAGAAACCGCCGAAGATAAAAAGCTGAGAAAAAAAATAGATGATGCAAGATATAATTCGGATATTTCCTTTGCCGCTTTCGGTTCCGGCGGATTAACCGGAAAAGGCGCCGGCAAAAGTGATACAAAATTACGCTATCTTCCGGAAAAGCAGACCGACTATATTTTCCCGATCATAGGAGAAGAATACGGACTTTTAGGAACATTATTAACGGTATTTCTTTTTATTCTTTTTACAAAAACAGCTTTATCTATAAACAGTAAATGCAAAGATGATTTCGGTAAATTTTTGTCTTTTGGAATAATGCTTACAATAACGGGACAAGCTATTATCAATATGGGAATGACAACCGGAATTTTTCCGTCAAAAGGAATTCCGCTGCCTTTTATTTCATACGGCGGTTCTGCCATGCTCATAAATTGTTATATGATAGGAATACTTATTAATATTGCAAGGAACAACAATAAAATACTATGAAAAATATACTTATAGCTGTTAGCGGTACGGGCGGACATGTTTATCCGGGAATAGCACTTGCTTATGAACTGCAACAAAAAGGATACAATCCTGTTTTTGTGGTAAACAACAATAAAAACGGTGTATCTTTAAAAATTGTAAGTACGTCGGGATATTCTTATGAAATATTGGATTTCAAAGCTCCTCCGAGAAAAATATCTTTGGATTTGATTTTATTTCCGTTTAGATTTGTTAAAACATTGTTTACGGTAAAAAGAATGTTAAACAGACTTTCTCCGAAGGTCGTTGTCGGAATGGGTGCATATTTATCTTTTCCCGTTTTACTTATGGCAAAATTCAAAAAGATTCCTACATTGATTCATGAGCAAAATTCCATACCTGGACTTGCAAACAGATTGTTATCAAAAATAGTTACGAAAGTTGCAATAAGTTTTAAAAATTCGGGAAAATTCTTCAACAGAAAAAAAACAATATTTACATCCAATCCGATAAGAAAAGATATTTTTAATATTTCAAGAAAGGATGCAGCAAAAAAATTAAATCTTGATGCCGATATCTTTACAATTTTTATTTTCGGCGGAAGTTTGGGTGCAACAAAACTAAATAATATTATGTTTAATGTTAACGAATATTTATTCAACAGACATAAAGATAAAATACAATTTATACATATTACGGGAAATAATGATTTTGAAAATTTGGATAACAAATACCAAAAACTCAACACAAAAAAATTTATAACAAAATATATGAATGATATAGGCAATGCCTATGCTTGCAGCGATTTAGTTATTTGCAGAGCAGGAGCGGGAACGGTAAAAGAAGTTGAAAATTATAATTTACCGACACTTTTTATACCTTTCCCTTATGCCACAGACAATCATCAATATTTCAATGCAAAATCGGTAGAAGTACCAAACTTTAGAGTCGTTACGGAAGAAAAAAATATTACGGAACAGGAAATAATAAAATTTATCGAGCAATATATATCTGATGTTATAGATATTGACAGAATAGTTTCTCCCGATTTTTTCCCTCAGGAAATATTGGCGAAAGAGGTTTTAAAGTTAACAAATGAAAAAATATAATATTTTGATATCTAATGACGACGGGATAAACGGACCGGGACTAAAGCCTTTAATTAAAGAATTATCTTCTTTTTCAAATATCTATGTCATTGTTCCAAAACACGAAATGTCCGGAACAAGTCATTCAATACATTTAAAAAAATATTTAAAACTTGAAAAAATAAAACACAATATTTATGCTCTTGTAGGAGGAACTCCCGCAGACTGCGTAAAATATGCATTATATTCTTTTTTCAAAGATAAAATAGATTTGGTTGTGTCCGGAATAAATACATGTGCAAATCTTGCACAGGATGTTGTCTATTCAGGAACTGTTGCTTCTGCCCGTGAAGGAGCATATTTGGGAATACCGTCAATATCCGTTTCGGCAAGTGATGAAACAAATCCTTGTTATAATCAAGTTGCAAAAGCTGTATTAAAAATAGCAAAAGAAGTTTTAAAAAAAGAAAAGAAAGGCAGACCTGCACTTTGTCTTAATATAAATATTCCCCCAAATTATAAAGGAATAAAAGTTGTGCCGTTAGGTATAAGATGTTACGACGAAACAATCGTGGAAAAGAAAACAAAAAAAGGAACATATTATAAACTTGCGGGCAGATTTATATCCGGCAAAAAAAATAAAAATTCGGATATTGATGCCATAGAACAAGGTTTTATTTCGATTACTCCGTTAGAGCTCGATCAGACAAGTTTTACTAAAATAAAAAACTATAAATTTTTGGAAAACAAAAAAGCTATGCTCTGGCAAGAGTAACCACAACAGTTTTACATCTTAAATTTTTTAAAACTTTTGCACACTGATTTGCCGTAGAGCAAGTTGTTGCAATATCATCTATTAAAAGAATTCTTTTCCCTTGTATTATATCTGCATATTTTTTGTTTACGACAAACATATCTTCCAAATTTTCTTTTCGTTGTCCTTTTTTAAGATTAAACTGCGGTTTGGTATATTTTGTTCTCGCTAAAGCATTATACATCGGTTTATTTATAATTCGTGCAACATCATCTGCAAGAAGTTCTGCCTGATTATATCCTCTTTTCCACTTTTTAAGCCAATGCATAGGAACGGGAACAACAACATCTATATTCTTATCGATATTTTCTGTTATTATAAAATCCGCTAATTTAGCGGATAAATCTTTTGCCAAAAAAGTTTTTCTTGAATATTTTAACTTTTTTATTAATTTTTTCATTTGTAACGAATATATATAAGGAGATTTTAAATTTTCAAAATAAATATCTTTATTGCTTTTACAATCGGAACAAGTAGCACCTCCATCAGGTAACGGCAAAGAACATTTGTGACATATCAATCCTTCCACTTTAGGAAGTTTTTCAATACACTCATTACAAATATTTTTTTCAAAGTTAAATGAGATTTTTTTACCGCAAAGAGAACATGTTCTCGGAAATATTATTGATATTATAAAATTTAAAATTTTTTTCATATCAGAATTGTATTGTCAACTTACTTGAAAGTTCTATATTTGTATAATTTTGTTCAGGAACATAGTTATATAAAAATCTTGAAAAACTCGTTCCTAAAGCAAATCTGAAATTTTTAGATATTTCGTAATCTCCAGACAATTTAAATCCGAAATTTTGATAATTTGCAGCCTCAACATCCACTGCAGAACTTTGTGTGTTGTAGAACACATTCGATTCAAACAGTAATCTGTTTTTCAAAGGAATATTTCCTATCAAAGGTATTTTTATCCCGCTCGGGAAAACCAAATCCGATGTTGCCTGCCCGTTTACGGCATTTGAAAAAACTTGTGTAGCAAGGTTTCCTTTGGAATTTTTTGTCCAGTTTTGGGAATTGTCATATCTTAAACTAAATCTCCATTGTTTTACATTTGTAGCAACCTGCACGGCCCAATTAGTGATTTTCCCCTCCTGCTTAAGAACATTAGCTTCAGTATCGAAATCCTGAGTAGATGTTACATCCGCAGAAAGCAACACATCATATTTTTTTACAATTTTCAATTTATAGTCTCCGCCGAACATGATGCTGTCGCCGTAAGACACTCCGGCAACAGTAGTTGTCTTTTTATTGTATTTTAAATTAAGTTGAGTATCACTCATCCAATTTTGTCCGAACAACTTTTCAAATCTGCTCATACCTATGAGAATATCCGGCCAAGTTTTTGTATAGGAATCTTTTGTTGTTCCGGTACTATATGATTCCTCCTCTCCGTCAGTAAAAGTAAAACTCATAGTCATTGTTTTTATCGGTAACAGTTTTCCTTTTAAATCAAAAGCTTCAAACGGATTGTATCTTCCTATAACCCTTCTGTCATCTCTTTTCAAAACGGTTTTAACGGTATACGATGATGTTGAATATACCGGCTGTATTTCTTTTAACATATTATCTCTTATCCACAACTTATCGGCGGAAAAGCCTACGGAAGAAAAATTCTTTTCAACATTAGTATAAGAATCGGAATCCTGCATTCTGTAAGATGTGGTAAATGTTAAACTTTTTAAATATTTTGTATCAAAAATATCTTTTGCCTGTAAGTTCCAAGTAAATTCGGTTGTCCCTACCCTGTCTATTGCTTTTTTCTCACCGGGATAAAATTTTGTTGCAGACATACTGCTGTAATTTAAGTCATAAGTTTCAACGGTATTCAAACTGTAAAGAATATTCGGTTGGAACCATTTTGCCACTTTGAAATTCAAACTTGCTCCTATATCCTGATTTAAAGATTTATCATAAAAGATTTCTTCATTTTCAAAATATTCTTTATTTTTCTCGTTAACTCTTGTAATAACATAAGCCGGAGAAAAAATAACCTTATCAAAGAAAGAAAAAGGAGCTTTTAAACCCCAGGTTTCGGTTTTTTCCAATGTTAAGAAATCTTCAATTTCCATATATTTTCTCATCGTATCCAAGTCTAAAAAAGCATTTGTATCTTCTATTTTTTCGGTGGGATAAACTTTATACGCGGAATTACTTATTCTGTAATCGCCGACAATGCTTGTCGGTAAAAAATCAAAATCTATCGGATTTAAATAAACCATATTCGCAGAAACAGTTTCTTTATCTTCAATCCTTTCAATATTTTCCGTATCTTTAATAAATCTGTTATATTCCAATGTAACCTTAGGCAAATCCGTTCCGGCGGATAAAACGGTATTTACTTTTCCCATATAAGAAACAACTTTACCTTCATCCAATACCGAAACCTGATCCGAGGTATTTTGCAAGGCAAGAGGCGTAATAGTCTTTGTCTTAATTAAAGATGCATTTATCGGTAAAACTTGTGTTCCCGCAATCTCAACACCTTTAAAGGTAAGATCCGCACAGTCTTCATAAAAAGTTCTATCATAAGTTCCCGGAGCAAAAGTTTCAAAATCCTGATCTATATTTTTTCTGTATAAATCAACATTTAAACCGCCTATTCTGCCTTTACCGTTCCAATTTATGTTTAAATCGGCTTTCCATGCATTACCGTCTTTACTTTTACTTCCTGCAACATGGATTTCGTTTACCCAAATTTCACCTTTATCCGCACCGTTTGTTTTTATACCTGTTTCAATAAATGCAATCTTTTGTAAACTCGGCTCACCTTGCTTGGTAATTCTCGGATCATTTATATCCCATGCAGCCATTGCTCCGTATCCCGGTTGTCTGATTTCAAGAAGATTCCATTTTCCTTTCATATCATCGGTTATAGGAATAGAATACTCGTAGTAATTATTTTCATCTCCTCCGATTCTCATAACGAAAGAACTTTCATCGGGACTTGTAGCCGTTGTATCTTTTATGTATAAAAAGAATTTAAATTTCTCATAATTGGATATATCAAAACCCGAACTGTATGTTGCTCTGGCAAAGAATTCATCACCGCTTGCAGAGGAATCATAATTGATTGCCAATGCCTGTTCATCTCTTTTGGAATCACTGTCTATATCGTATAAATCTCTATAATATGAATTAGTTAAAAGTGAAACATATTGCGGATTATCTCTTCCTATGGAAAATATTTCACCTGCACTTAAAGAATTATTTTGTTCTTTAGTCCATTTATTTCCTACAACGGAAATTTTACCTACGGTAAGTTTACCTTCACAACCGGAACCGTTTAGGGTTAATCTTGCAATTCTTATATTTTTCCATTTTTCTTTATCGGCATCGGTCGTGATATCCAACGGAATTTGAATTCTTTGCCAGGATGTTTTTGTAATATCGGCATATTCATCCAAATTGAAATATGTGAGATTTGTTTCATATCTGTCTAAAATGTTGTTACCGTTTAAATCTTCCGTATCCAGCCTGCCGTTATTCGCTCCGATTTTTGATATACCGTAAGCAGCTGTTTTATTTGTAAAATCTCTACCTACATCTTCCCAAGGGCTGATTATTCCGTCCCCGTTTTTATCTTCCGTATCAAGCAGATAGTTTTGGTCGGAATCTTCGCTTATTGCGGAAGCTAAATCAAGCCTTACTTTCACTTGTGCAAAATTTGCTTTTATCCAAACTTCCAAATATAATTTTTTTGAAAAATCATAACCGGAAGCGGATATGATTTGCCCTATAGAAGCATAATCACAAACGAGTAAATTATAATTTACATCCATAACCTGCTGTTTTTCACCTGATATAATTTCCAAATTTTTATCTATTTCTTTTTTTTCTATATCATAATTTCTCCACGTTATCGCATTCGTATCATATTGTGCATATATGCCGTTCGGAGTTGCAGCATAAAACCAATTATCATCTATTAAAGAAAAACTGTCATCCTGTTTTGCACTTTCCATAGATTCAACTATAGCTTTACCTGTTGTATTTTGATTATATTTACTCATGGCATATTCGGCAGAAGCCGAAACCTTTAAACTATCGGTTATTTTTACATTTTTTACTTTGGCATCAACTTCCCCGACCAATGTGCTGGAAGGAGTAGTATAAATATCCGGTAATTTTGTATCTTCTGCGGCAAATTCATAAATAAAACTTCCACCCAACGAAATATTGTCGGTAAAATCATATTGGGAACGAACACCTACAAGTGTTGAACCTGCCGATGCTCCTCCCAACGGAGAATAGTCATAAGAAACATCTATAACCGTATCATTATTAATATATTCATCTTTCAAAATAGTTAATATACCGACATCATAGTCCAACATATAATCTTCGTTAATTTTCAAAGTTTTGCCGTTTGCAACAACTTTTTCCGACATAGGAACGATATCCGTTCTTAAATTAAAAATTTTAATTTTATATTCGTATTGTGCAACAAAATTATATTTGTGTGTATTTGATGTATATAAATCATCGTGTAAAGGTTTGCCGGTTATCGGTTGTAAATTAAATACACCCTTTTCATAATCAACGATAATATTTGATTCATATCCGTCAATGTTAGGAAATTTAGGAACAGGTTTTCCTCCGTCTATCTCTCTGGGAACGGTATCATTCAAATCTCTTAATTCCAAAATAAAATTATCTCTGCCGTTATATTTCGTAATTTGATAATTTCCCAAGCTGTAAAAAGTTCGAACTTCCTTGGATAAAGAATCCGTATTATTAGTATCTTTAATTATTTGAGGATTTCCGCCTGTTTCATCCGACAACCAAGTACCATCCGTATATTGATAATCTATAGCAACGACATACTGACTGGACAAAGTATTTTTAAATGTAAGTATACCGGTAGTATAATCTATGGTGTAATCCGTTCCTGCCGTAAGTTTTATAAAATTCCCGTTATACGGAGACGCAGACAAATCTTTCATATAATACAAATCAGTATCGGTTGTTATTACTACGTAGTCACTGATGGTAGTTTTTATTTTATCCAAATACACTTTTGCCGTATCATTTTTTATGGTTTTTGAAATACCGTCTTTAACGATGGAATAATATTTATATTTTATGTATGACGTATCGGCTATAACCTTTTTTTCGGTTTTACTGCTCCCCTTAAATTGTTTACTTTCGGAATAACCTTTTGTTTTAGAAAAGAAAGCTCTTGTTTTTAAATTTTTATATTGAGTATCAACTTTTGCACCAAACAACTCTTTTGAATAGCCTGAAAATTCGGTACTTGGAAGTTCAACATTTATATCTCCGAAAGCCGCTTCTCTTATAAATTCGTTTCCTTTTCCCTTATAGAGAATATAAATATCTTTTTTATCTTCTTGCGTATCATCAAAATCGACATTTAATTCAAGTCTGTCTCCCACACTGCCTTTTATTTTCATTTGTAATTCTTGTTCCATCGAAAAATCCGAAGAGTTGGCTCTTTTACCGGACTCTTCGTTGTCGTAAATCGTTCCGGAATAATTTACACCTATCAACTTTCTTCCGGACAATAACAATTTGGAATCAAACGGTATTTTTTCCAACATTTTTTTTGCGAAAGATTTATCTTTTTCCTGTTCCTGTTTTTTTTGTTTGTCGTTATTATCTTCACCTGCTGCCGCTGCAGAAGAACTTGTCTTCGCGGATTCCGTAGATTTATTAACATTATTTATCGTATCCGTAGATGTATTCAAATTTAATTTATCCAAAACTTTATCCCCGGCTATACCGAGTGCCGTTGTTGTAGGGATATTTAAATCATAATTTGAATTATTTTGAGGTTTTTCAACTATTGCGCCAGAAGAATAATATGTTCCCAAATCGTTCTCATCCGGAACAACGGTAGAAGATGAAACTTCAATTTCTTTGTTTGCTTTTACTTCTTTATATTTTAAAGGTTTAGTTATATCTATTGCGGAACTTGAAACATTTACTGTATCATCGGAATTTACAAGTTGAGACATTGTATCGTTTTCATTTACGGTATTAGTTGAAGTTTTTATCGTATCCGCAGATTGATTTACTTGTGTTGTAGTCGTGGAAACATTTATTGTATCAATCGTATTACTGCTTACAGAAATATTATTTTCTGCAAATATATATATCGAACAAAATATGAAAATGATTATCAAAAATGTTTTTTTCATTACTTAATAATTACTGAACTAAAAGATTTGCATTTTTATATTTTATATTTTCTTTCTCAACATACCATTGATAAAAATTCCAACCTATACCGGCAGGTGCAAGTTCAACATTTTCAAATCTTTTATGAATACAAACCAAATTTTCCGGATAATATAAAAATATACATGGCGGATCTTCTCTCATAATATCTTGTATTTTATGATAATATTTAATTCTTTCTTCTTTACTGAAAGTTGTTCTTGCCTTTATCAGCAAGTCATCTACTTCTTCGTTTTTATACGACATAAAATTATATTGTCCTTGTCCACATTGAGAAGAATGCCACAATGAAAATTGGTCAGGATCAACAGATGTATTCCATCCTAAAATAAGAGCATCAAAATTTTTCTTATTCACGTATTGATTTAAAAAGCTACTCCATTCCAAAATTCTTACATTAACTTGAATACCTATTTTTTTTAATTGTTCCTGTATAATTTGTGCCGTAAGCTCTCTTGTTTTATTCCCTTGATTTGTAATTATGTTAATTTCAAAATCTTTACCGTTGAACAATAATTTTCCGTCTTGAGATTTACTGAAACCTATAGACAACAACAATTCTTCGGCTTTTTTAGGATTATATTCATAAGGTTCTATTTCCTTGTATGCCCAAGATTGAGGCGGAAATATACCCTGAGCGGTTTTAGCCATTCCCGATAATACCCCTGTTATAATATCTTTTTTATCTATCGCATAATTCATTGCTTGTCTGAATTTGATATTATTATAAGGCTGTTTTTCGAGATTAAAGCCTAAAAAAGTAAAACTGAATGCCGGATATCTGTATTTATTATAATTTTTGAAAAAAGATTCATATGCATTCCATTGATCCGGTGTTAAAGACAGTTCATCTATAGTTTGTGTTCTTAATTCCAAAAACTGAACAGATTGATCCGGTATTACTCTGAACAATAAAACTTTTATTTTAGGAGCGCCTTCATAGTAATTCGGATTAGATTCCAAAACTATCTTTTGATCGGTAACCCATTTTTTAAAAACATATGGTCCCGTTCCTACAGGTTTTCTATTATACTGCGATGTATTTATATCTTCATCTTTGAAAATATGTTCGGGTATTATACCTATTGACCAACTTTCAAGTATAGGTGCAAACGGTTTATCATAAGTAACGGTAAAAGAATAATCGTCTGTTATTTTAAATTCTTTTACCATTAAATAATCCGACGAAAACGGCGTTCTTGTATTAGGATCCGTCAATTTATCAAAAGTAAACTTAACATCCTTAACCGTAAATTTATGTCCGTCGTGCCAATAGATATTTTTCTTTAAATTGAATTTTATTTCCAAACCGTTTTCCGATACGGAATAATTTTCAGCCAAATCACAGACCAAATTCAAATTTTTATCATATTTTAAAAGTCCGTTGTATATATACGAATTAACAGAAGATGACGATGAATCGGAAGCTAAAACGGGATTTAAATATATTGCATCTCCGATTGAAGAGACAACATACATGTCTCCCAAAGGGCCATTATCCGTTTCAACTTTTTTCCCGCATGAAACAAAAAATAAAGTTATTAAAAAGATAAATATTAAACCTGTTTTTTGCAATTTCATATATTTTTATAGTTTATCCCAATTCTTTTTACCTTCTCTGAGCATTTGAGCACTTGCTCCTTCTTTCTTCAAATGAGGGCTGTACTCTCCACCCATATCGTGCATTGCTGCTTTCCAATTTTTACTGGAATAAACAGAGTTATTATAGTGTCTTATACCCGGCAAATTATTAAACCAATTTTTAAATTTTCCCCAACCTATCTTTACGGATGTTTTAAATTTAACAATTTTTTCATTTTTCATAAAATTATCATATGCTCTTTCTATTTTCTGAGTTACAGACACATCTTCAGCATAAACTTTTACGGTTGTGCATAAACAGAACAAACTGCAAAATACAAAAAACAAAACAAACTTTTTCATTTTTTTATCTCCTTTTTAGCTTTTTCTAAATCTTGTTTAAATTCTTTATCAACAATAAAATTATATTTTTCGGCATATTTCACATCTTTTTGTGCCGAATCATAATTTTTTAACAAATACCAAACCATAGCCCTTTTAAAATAAATCTCTCCGTTATCTCTTTTTAGTAATATGGACATCGTATAACAAAATATTGCCTGCTCATATTTTTGTTCCAAAGCGAAGACATTTCCCAGCAAGAAGTAACCGAAATTATCACAAAGGTTCGATTTTAAAAGTAATAAAACTTTTGTTTGTCCGTATTTTCCTTTTTCAAAAAAATAACTTGCCAGTTTATTAATTATCGGCACTTTATTACTTGCAAAATCTATTCCCTGCAGTGCTGTTTTTTCAAAATTAATAAAATCGTCCGTTGTTTCGTAAATTGTCATCAAATGAATATAATATTGTTCTTTTTTCGGATTTACGGATATTGCAAGTTTTAAGTTTTCTATCGCTTTTTCAAAATTTTTTTCTTTTTGATAAAATACCGCCAACGTTGCAAAATAACCATCGTTAACAAGAAAAAGATTTTTATCTTTTTCTTTCTCCATAAAACTTATTGCTTCTTTTGTTTTTCCTTCATTATAAAGAATAATTCCTATATTTTGCATTGCATAAGCATAATTTACATTTGTGTACGGAATAACCGAATAATATTCCTTTGCCTGTAAATATTTACCTTGTTTCTGCCTTAAATGTGCAAGATGAAACGCCGTATATGCATTTTTATAATTTAATGAATAACTCTTTTCTATATCTTTTTGAGCCAAATCTAAATTATTCTCATTTTTATATATAATTCCTCTCAATAAATAAGCTTGGTCGGCTGTTGCCGGTGCATAATCTATTGCTTGTGTCATCAACTTTTTATTATCTGACCATAAAAGATTTCTTTGATAAGTTAAATATATCAATGCTGCCGCGACAAATATCGAAACCGAAACGGCTATATATTTCAATATCTTATTTTTTTTATAAATATAACAAATAACCTCGGCAACCATAAAAGATAAACCTATGTAAGGTATATAAGTATATCTGTCCGCTACCGGTGCAATGCCGGTAGGTAAAATACCGCTTGAAGGCAATAATGTTATTAAAAAGAAAAAAAATCCGAAAAAAATTTTTTTATTTATTTTCAAACTCAACAACACGAAAAAAATCAATAAATATAACAGTGCCGACGAATAAAACACAAAATTCGGAACAATATCGCAATGATCATAAAAATCCGGATAAAAACATGATAAATTTATCGGTAAAAAAAACTTACATATATAAAACAAACAATTTAAATGTGCATCATAAAAATTAGTAATTTTTACAAATAGTGTCGCAATAATTTTTTCCTGTTCCGAATAATGTCCAAAAACGGCAATATAAGAGAAGACAAAAGAAATAATAAAAAAAGGTATATATTTTTTCAAATAATCATATTTAAACTTAAATTCATCCCCGTAAAAATCAACTAAAATAAGAATTGCCGGTAATGTTACCGCGGTAGGTTTTGACATACACGACAATATAAAAAGAATTATTGAAAAGCAATATAAAAGCTTTCCCTTGTTTATTTCATAAGATTTTATGTAAGCAAGAACAGCCGATAAAAAAAAGAAAGAAAACAAAGTGTCTTTTCTTGCAGAAACCCAAGATACAGGCTCAACATGTGCAGGATGTAATGCAAAAATAAATGCACTGATGAAAGAGACAAAAAAAGATTTCGATAAAAATTTTATTATAAAAAAAACAAGAAAAACATTTAATAAATGTAATATAACATTATCAACATGATACAAATACGGATCCGTTCCGCAAATAAAATATTCCATTGCATAAGATAAAGTAACGACAGGGTGATACAGTTTATACTGATATGAAGAAAAAATGTGTTTTATATTATTGAAAGATAAACTTTTAATATCCTGATTTTCCACAACCATAACGGGATCGTCAAGATTTATGAAACCCGTTGTAAGTATCGGATAGAAAGACAGCACGACAACATACGATAATAATATTAAAAATAATATTTGATATTTTCTTGTCATAGCTTAATATTATATTTTACTACTTTTATGTCTGTTCTTGCAAAAAAAAAGACACATTTTATACATATAAAATGTGTCAAATTAAAATAGTATAAAAATAAGCTACATTGCAATAATGGTAACACCTGCTTGTTTTGCTTTTGCCATAACTAAATCTTTATCCAATATTAGAGTAGAATCCGCCTCTATTATCATTGCTCGGATTTTATTGCTTTCCAAAGTATCTACGGTTCTTGTTCCTATTACGGGAACATCAAATCTAAAATCCTGGTTCGGTTTTGCAACTTTTACAACTATTGCGTTTTCTCCGCCCAAAGAATATGCTCTTTTTATGCACTCGTCTGTTCCTTCTATTGACTCTACAGCCAAAACCGATTTATCTTTAACGACTACCGTTTGACCGATATCAAGTCCGGCAATACTTTTTGCCATTTTAAAGCCAAACTGTGCATCTTTGTCTTCATCGGAATTTAATTTCTTACCGACAATAAGACCTTTCGGCGCAAGTAAATGTTTCAAGTATATGTGTGAGGGCAAAAATTTTATTCCGTCTTTTTCAAATTCTCTGACTACGGCACCTAAAATCGTATCTGTTTTTTTATTCACTAAAGATGTCATTATTTTAAGTGCTCTTAAATCCATTGTGATTGCAGAATAAATTTTTGCATGTTTAACTTGACCTACCATTATGGCAGTATCAATATTTCTGTCTTTAAAAGTATCTATAATTTTTTGAATTTTGCCGACGGACAGCCACACCGTTTCATCACAAAAATTTTCAATGTCTTTATCGGCTTCTTCTTTTAGTGCAACGGTAACGACTTTGTCGCCCTGTTTTTTTATTTCTTGAGCAACAAGAAAAGGGAACCTTCCGTTACCTGCTATCATTCCTATGGTTTTCATAACTATTTTGGTCTGCAAATTCCTCTTTGAGATTTTTTTATGAAAACAATTATATCTTTGACATAAACAGATGAAGATAATTCTTCTTCTATTTTTGCTACGGCATCATTTAATGTTAAGTGCGAAGCAAACAAAATTTTATAAGCATGTTTTATATTTTCTATCTCGGCAATAGGAACTCTTTTTCTTTTAAGTCCTACCAAATTCAAACCGAATAAATTCGCTCTGTCACCTTGTGCCTGCATATACGGAATTATATCCATACTTACCATAGAACCGCCGCCGGTAACAACATTTTTACCGATTTTAACAAACTGATGAACAGCGGTAAGTCCGCCCATAACAACTCCGTCACCGACTTCAACATGACCGGCAATTGCACAACAGTTTGCAATTATACAATTATCTCCCAAAATACAATCATGAGCAACATGTGCACATGTCATAATAAGACAATTTTTTCCTACAACGGTTTGACCGCTTGCACTGGTACCTCTGTTAATTGTCGCAAATTCTCTAACCGTCGTGCCGTCTCCTATTATTGCAATTGTTTTTTCTCCGGCATACTTTAAATCTTGAGGCGGAGCACCTATTGATGCATGAGAAAATATTTTACAATTTTGACCTATTCTTGCACATTCTATCGTTGCATGCGCTCCGATAAAGGTTCCATCTCCTATTGTAACATCTTCACCTATTACAGCATAAGGTCCGATTTCTACATTTTGTCCGATTACTGCAGATTTATCTATTATTGCCGTACTATGTATCATATTATTTCTCCCTGTCTACTATAATAAACATAAATTCGGCTTCTGCCGCCAACTTACCATCAACAAAAGCTTCTCCTCTTACTTTACCTTTTCTTCCGCTGTCTCTTATAACTTCAACCTTTAATTCCAACATATCTCCGGGAATAACTGTTTTTCTGAATTTAACTTTATCTATTCCCATAAAATATGCCAAACAATTTCTTAATGCAGGTCTTGATAAAAACATAACACAAGATGTCTGTGCCATAGCTTCAACAATCAAAACTCCCGGCATTATAGGCTGTCCCGGAAAATGTCCTTGAAAGAAAGGCTCATTTCCGCTTACACATTTATATCCGACAGCTTTTTTATCTCCCGCTCCGATCAATTTAACTCTGTCTATCATAAGAATAGGATATCTGTGAGGAATAATTCTTTGAATTTCAGCACTGTTAAATACCGTTACTTTTTCATCGGAAACAACTTGTTCTTCTTGTTTTTTTGGAACATCCACTTTTGGTTCTCCTTTATCTATAACAGCTTTAGAAACAAATTCTTTTATAAAACTTACATTACTTTTATGTCCCGGTTTTTCGGCAACCAATCTTGCTTTTATCGGTTTACCCGCCAAAGAAATATCGCCGATTAAGTCCAATATTTTATGTCTTACAAACTCGTTATCAAATCTTAACGGTTCTTTATTATATATACCATTAGGTCCTATAACTATTGCATTATCCAAACTTCCGCCTTTTGCAAGACCGTTTGATTGTAATGCTTCAATTTCATAATCAAAACAAAAAGTTCTTGCGGGAGCAATATCGTTAACATAAGATTCCTTTGTTATTTCAAATTTTGCCTGTTGATGAGATAAAAAAGGATGATCGTATCCTATAGTACAATCTATTTCCAATTTATCACTCGGATAAGCAACGATTTTCGTGTTCCCGGATGTAAAAGTAACAGGTTCTTTTATTGTATAAAAGTCTTTATCAGCATCTAATTCTTTTATGCCGGACTCAAAAATTTTCTGCGCTATTATTTTTGCACTGCCGTCCATAATTGGCGGTTCATTATTATTTATCTCTATTATTAAATTATCTATCTCCAATGCAAAACAAGCAGATAATATATGTTCTATCGTATGAATTTGAACATCTCCGGATTGAATAGTCGTTCCTCTTATCGCCGCCTCCGCAGATAAACTGTTCCAATCCGCTTTTATGTCGGGCTTGTTAGGTAAATCGACTCTAATAAAATGTATGCCCGTATTTTTTTCGGCAGGTTTGAATACCATCTTACTTTTATTACCTGTATGTAAACCTATACCTTCAATACTGAACTCTTTTTCAATTGTTGTCTGTTTTGCCATAATTATTCCTCTATATTTAACTTTTTTATTACTTTCTTAACTTGTGAAAACAACTCCGGTAATTTTTTTATTAAAACCTGAGATTCCAAATGTTTTCTGTATGGTTGTAACGGATGACCGGAAACAATCTGATTATCTTTTACATTACCGCTTATACCGCTTTTTGCTCCGACCATTACATTATTACCTACAGTTATATGACCGACAATTCCCACTTGCCCGCCAAGTGTTACTTTGTTGCCTATTTTTGTCGAACCGGCAATACCTACTTGAGAAACGATTATAGTACTTTCACCAACCTGAACATTATGTGCTATCATAACCAAATTATCTATTTTTGTGTTATTTCCTATTGATGTTTTCCCTATTGCGGCTCTATCGATTGTAGTGTTAGCACCTATTTCAACATTATTTCCGATTTCAACATGTCCGATTTGCGGAATTTTTTCCCCTGTTGCGGCAAAGCCAAAACCGTCTCCGCCGATAACAACTCCGGGATGAATTATGCAATTATCACCGATTATTGTTCTTTCTCTTATCGTAACATTCGGATAAATCAAACAATTCTTACCTATAACGACATCGCTTCCTATAAAAGTATTAGCTAATATTTTTGTATTATCTCCTACTATCGTATTATCTTCAATAACAACATTGTGTCCTATTGTAATATTTTTACCTAAAATAACCGTTTGTTCTATTGTTGCTTTCGGGCTTACGCCGGGTTTTATTTTATCCAATCTTTGTTTATCTATCAAAACTAACATCTTCGCAAAAGCAAGTTGCGGATCTTTCACTACTATAAGATTTTTACCCTTATATTCTTCAACGTTTATATCTTCTCCTACGAATATTGCACTGGCCTTTGTATCTTTTAAATAGTGTGTATATTTTTTGTTTCCTAAAAAAGATATATGCCCTACCATAGCATCTTGAATAGCACCGACACCTACAATGACACAATCTTCCTGCCCTATAATTTTTCCGTTAACAATACCGGCAATTTCTTTTAAAGTTAATTTCATTTTTACCTCTTATATTAGAAAACATTTCCTATTGTAAAGTAGAATTGCTGTAAATCCTCGCCTCTCTTATGATTTAATCCGTATCCCCAATCAAGTCTTAACGGGAATACCGGTGTCGCAAATCTTATACCGAAACCGAAACCTGATTTCAAATAATAAGAATTTGTTTCATCATTATCTGTTCCGAAGGCAAATTTGATATGATTTATATCCTTCCATGTTCCGCCGATATCATAGAAGAAAGCTCCTTGTAATATAGTTCTTTTATTTTCTTGAACTATAGGGAATTTATATTCAACATTTGCCACAGCCATTACTTTACCGCCGTTATAAGGTCCGACTTCAGTTCTGTATTTATAACCTCTTATCGTATCGGCTCCGCCGACATAATATTTTTCATACAAAGGAACATCGGAAGAAGAGCCGTAACTTTCTATCCAACCGGTATTAATATTAACCGAAAGCACAAATTTCCAGAATGTAGGGAAGAACCATGTTCCTCTTACCGAATTTCTAACATAATTAACATTTCCGCCCAAAGGTCCTCCAGCAACACTTATACCATAAGAATATCTTGCACCTTTTGATGCATCATAAATATAATCTCTCGTATCATAAACAATTTGAGCTCTCACACTGGATGTTCTGTCTTTTGCCAAATCGGGATCATTCATAATTTCTTCTTTAAGTTCATCATCATCTATATCGAAAATTCTTACATGTTCGTAAGTGTAACCGAATAACAAAGCTATCTTGTCGTCAACTCTCGGACTTATAGAAACGGAACCTCCAAGTCTTCCTTCTCTGTAAGCATCGCTTGTATTATGATAATCTCTCAATCTTTCTATGTTATATAAAGACAACCCCAAACTCATGGCTTTTCCCAAAAACCAAGGTTCGGTCCAATCTATTTCGTAATTTTGTCTTCTTGCACCGAATTCCCATAACAAATTCAATTTTTGTGCTCTGCCGAATAAATTCATATGTTGCAACTGAATAGAACCGACAAATTTATCAACGGAAGAATAACCCGCACCGGCAGTTATCATACCCGGTTTACCTTCCGTTATCGAAAAAGCCAAATTCATAATATCAGGTTGACCGGTAGGAGCAATGTTAGGTTCTGCTCCGTCGATAAAACCTAAATTATAAATTTTCTCCATACTTCTTCTTACTTTACCGGAAGAGAAAACATCTCCCGGCATAAGTAAAATTTCTCTTCTTATCGTATTATCTTTCGTATTTGTTAAGCCATCCACATAAATATCGCCAACATAAACTATATTATTTTCCTGTATATTAAAATCCACATTTACAACATTTTCTATTATTTTTTTTCTTTCAAACTTAGCTATTTTATTTTCTATTTTAGTTTTTTTCTTTTGAAGTTTCTTTAATTTTTTATCGGCAAAATCATTCTTACCGGCTTCATTACCGTTTATATCTATTACAAGATTATCCTCTATATCAAGATGCTCTCTTTTTTCTTTTATTTGTTCGTTGATTGCATCTAATTGTTCCTGTAACTTTTCCTCTTTTTTATTCTGCTTTTCCAATTTCTTTTCTTGTTTCTCAAGTTTTTTCTTTTCTTTTGCTATTAACTTTTCTTTTTCTTTTTCGGCTTTTACCAGTTGTTTTTCTAATTTAACTTTTTTCTTTTCTAACTTTTTTTCCTGCTTTGCGGTAAGAACAAAATCAGCACCGCTTTCAGCTCTTTGATTAACTTCATCGATATCACTCTGTATCAATTGCTCTTTATTTTTTTGTTTCAAAACTTTACTTTCTCTCTTTTCCAATTCTTTATGAGCTTTCAACAATTTCTTTTCCAATTTAGCTTTTTTCTTCTCTAATTTTTCTCTTTGTTTTGCCGTAAAATCACTATATTCTATATACTCCAAAGATTGATCAATATCGGCTATTTTATCCTTTATATCCTGTTCTTTGCTGTTTTGATTTAAAACCTCGCTTTCTCTGTTTCTCGTTTTATATTTAGTTCTCTCTAATTTTCTATTTAATTTTTTTAATTTTTTATCAACCGATTTTTGGTTTATTTTAGTATCCAATTGATAGTCTATACCGTCTATATCTTCCTGTATCAAAACTTCTTTTTCCGTTTTTTTGGAACTAAGTCCTTCCTGCATTAAATTATCGTTACTTTTTGAAAAGTCGGGAGCAATGTAAGAGTGCAGATATCCTCTATTGGAATAATCATCGTAAACTTTATTTAATAGCTCTAATATTTTTTCCTGATTAAATATTTCGTTTTTCTTTATTGTGGAATGTTTAGACAAATCTTTGGAAGATATAACATAGTTACCTTCAAAATCTATATCTCCCATCTTATATCTTGCACCTTCATTAACTCTTAAAGTAATAAACATTTTCGTTCTTGCATCATCGTATGCTATTTCCGGTTCGTCTATCGAAAAATCCATAAAACCGCGATTTAAATAAAACTTCTTTATCGATGCCATATCATTTTTTAAAGTTTCTTCTTTAAATACTTTTTTCTTCTTGGTTTTTGCCAACTTCTTAATTTTTTTATTTTTAAAACTTCTTACACCTTCCACATACAAATCACCTACCAAAACTTTATTATTTTCGGTTATAAGAAAAGTTATTGTCATTGTATTTGTATCTTCGTCGGTAGTGGGATATACTTCCATTTGACAATCGGCATATCCTTTATCTTTATATAGTGTAAGTATTTTTCTTTTAGACTCTTCCAATTCAACGAAATTATAAAAATCTTTTTCTTTTAAAGTAATTTCGCCTTTTAATTTTCCCACGGAAAATTGTTTATTTCCTTTAAAAACGATTTTCTTTATATACGGTTTTTCATCCAATTTAAACTTAACTATTTTGTTCTCTTTATCAACGGACAAAGAAGCATCTTCGAAATAGCCCAAGCCTAAAATCGTTCTTAAATCATCCCTTGCGACAGATGCCGCATAAACTTTACCTTTTTTCAACTGAATCTCGGAACGAACCGTTTTCGGTTTTACATTTTGCAACCCGTCAAAAACAACATCTTTTATTCTGAAAATAGTATCATCATCCGCAAATAAAGCGGGAACACTTATAAAAATGAACAATATTGCAAGAAAAAATTTTTTCATAATAATAAACCCTTAAAAAACTAATAAATATTCTATTAATTTTATTAAAAAACGACTAAATAATCAACAATTTTCATATTAAATATTAGACAATATATACAAAAAAAAAGTTTCGACAGCAAACAAAAAGGGAGATAGTTGTTTAAACTATCTCCCAAAATTATGAAATAAACAAATTAACTTAAGTATTCTTTTAACGATTTACACTTGCTGGGATGTCTTAATTTTCTTATGGCTTTTGCTTCGATTTGTCTTACTCTTTCTCTTGTAACGCCAAACTTTTTACCTACTTCTTCAAGTGTGGAAGGATAACCTATTCCTATACCGTATCTTAATCTTATAATTTCGGATTCTCTCGGAGTTAAAGTATTTAACACTTTTTCAAGCTCCAATTGTAATCTGTATTGATAAGTTTTAGTTACGGGATTCGGACTGTTTTGATCTTCTATAAAATCTTCCAACTTGGAATCTTCTTCCTCTCCTACCGGTGTAGCAAGAGAAACTGGCTCTTGCATCATCTTTAATATTTTTCTTACTCTGTCGGTAGACATTTTTAAGAATTTACTGTATTCTTCTATTAACGGCTCTCTGCCCTGTTCTTGTTGAAATTTTTTCTTTAATTTCGTTAATTTAGAAATCAATTCTTTCATATGAACGGGAATTCTTATAGTTCTTGCCTGATCGGCAATTGCTCTGTTAATAGACTGTCTTATCCACCATGTGGCATAAGTCGAAAATTTAAATCCTCTTTTCCACTCAAATTTTTCAACAGCCTTTGATAATCCCAAATTCCCTTCTTGTATCAAATCGGACAATTCCAAATTACTTATTCCGACATGTTTTTTTGCGATAGAAACAACCAATCTGAAATTAGCTTCTATTAATTTCATTTTATCTCTGTGAATTAACTCTTCCAAATCTCTTATTTTTCTGTCGGTTTCTATCAACTCTTTAGGAGTTATGGAAATACCTTCCTTAATATGAGTTTGTTTTGAAATTAAATTTTGAATATGTTCAATATTTTCCGCTATATTGACCGCAACCAACCCGCCGGACATTTTTTTGAAATTCGCAGCTGTTATTTTTCCCGAAACAAATTGTTTGTATAAATTTTGCAATTTAGAAACAGGCATCTTATATTTTCTTTCTATTCTTTCAAGTTCGGAATTTATTTCATTAAGTTTATTTGCCGTAGTTTTTATTTTATTTATAAGTCTTTTTATTTTATCTTGGTTAAGATTTAAACCTACTATCAAGGAAATTATTTCGGCTCTTATTGCTTGCCTTTTAGCATCAAGTTTTGCTTTTTCTTTTTGAGACAAACCTTTTTGTTTTGCTTTTAAATCAACTTTTGCAATATTTTTTTCGAGTTGACCTATTCTTTGAACGGTCTGTTTAACTTTTATTCTCATATTTCTAAGCTGCGTGGTTGATTTTCGTCCTCTCGGCATGAGCTCTTTCGGAGTCATTTCTTCTTGTTCTATTAAAGTATCCCAACTTTTTATTTCTTTAATTATTAAAGGTGATTCCAAAACTATATGTGTAAGTTTTTTTTCGTTTTCTTTTACATTTTTGGCAAGTTCAACTTCAACATTTCTTTCAAGTAAAGGAACTTTTGCCATTTCCGTAAGATACATTCTTACGGGATTGATTTCTTCATCTTCGTTGCTTTTAACGACAATATCGGCAGTTTCAGGAGCATTTTTTTCTTTTTTCGATGATGTTTTTGACGAAACGGAAACAGTAGAACTTTTATCTGCTATTTTAATTCCCAATTCCGCAAGCCTTATATAAAAATTATCAAGTTTATCCGCACTTACATCTTTTTCCGATAATTTTTCATTTATCTGATCATAAGTAAGATATCCCTGTTTTTTACCGATTGATACCAAATCTTTAAACATTTCTTTCTTAGCCATTACTTTTTCCCCGAACCCTTAATTTGAGCTGTTAACCGAAGGTATCTGTTTATTTTATCCTTATCGGATGCAATTTTTCCTTCAGTCATTAACAACACTTCTTTTTCAAGAATTTTTCTTTCTTTTTCCAGCCTTTCCAATCCTATATCTCTACACAAAATATTAAATATTTCGTATAGTTCTACGGATTTTTCTTCATTACCGTCAAGGCTGTATCCGTCTTTCAACTGATCGTTTACAATTGCTATATTAGAAAACCACTGTTCTTGTTTTTTATCATTTATTTTAGACAAGATTTGTGCTATTGAAATATTTTCGTTTTCTAAGAGCATATTGTATATGGTAACACAATTACCATCTCTAAAAAAATTTTTTTCCAATTTTTTTATATATTGTCTGTTATTAATATCCAATAAAAATTTTAATAATTTTTCTTCTAAAGATGTTTTCGATTTATTTTTTGTTTTATCAACAAAATTTTCTTCATTAACACCTGTTTTAAAAACGGTCTTCCTCTTAAATTCCTGCCAAACAACATCTTCTTCAATATCTAATTTTTGTGCAATAAATTTTATATATTCTCTTTGCACAATTATATTTTTATTTTTGTCAACAAAATCCAACAACATTGAAACGGCTTTTGCTTTATCTTGCGCTGTTTTTATATTTATTTGCGACAAAATTCTTTCGGTGACAAATTCTATTGCATTTTTTGAATTTTTATTTAACAAGTTATAAAAATCGTCCCTGCCGTTTTCCAATAAATATTCATCCGGATCAACTCCCTCCGGTAAACTTGACGTTTTAACGGACATATTATTTTCCGCACAAATTTCCAAAGCTCGTTGTGTTGCCGTTCTTCCGGCATCATCCGGATCGAACAACAATGTAACTTCTTCCGCATATCTGTTTATCAATTTCGCCTGTTGAGACGTAAAAGCAGTTCCCAACGGAGCAACCGCTCCCGATACTCCGTATTGTTGAGAAAGAACAACATCCATATATCCTTCAACTACAATTATCGACTTGTTTTTTCTTAATTCGGGCAAAGTCTGATAAAGTCCGTACAAATTAGACGACTTTGAATACACAATTGTTTCAGGTGTATTCAAATATTTTGCTTTGCTGTCTGCCAATGTTCTGCCTCCGAAAGCAACAACCCTGCCTTGTATATCCAATATCGGAAATACAAGCCTTTCGGACATATATTCAAAAATACTTCCAAAATCCGTTTTTGTAAAAAGCCCGGCTTTTGAAAGTATGTCATAAGCATAGCCTTTTTTTCGTGCGGATTCAAGTAGTTTTCCTTTCGGGGCATAACCTATCATAAACTTTTTAATTGTATCGTCGGTCATACCTCTTTGTTTAACGTATTCTCTTGCAAAAGAAGCGGCTTTTGTTTCCAAAAGGCACCTGTTATAAAATTTTGCCGTCATTTCCAAAAGTTCAAATATCTTTGTTTTTTCCGAAACGGAATACTTTTCATTAAAATTTTCTTTTATGGCTATTCCGTTTTTTTCGGCAAGTTTTTTTACACTCTCTATCCACGAAATATTTTCAATGAGCATTACAAACTTAAAAACATCGCCGGCCACGCCGCAACCGAAACATCTGAAAATTCCCTTTTCGGGGCTAATGATAAACGAAGGTGTCTTTTCCGTATGGAAAGGACAACAACATTTAAAATTTCTTCCGGCTTTTTTTAAATCCGGAACATAATCTCCGATTACGGATACAATGTCGGAAGCCGTTCTTATTTGTTCTATTACTTGATCCGGTATAGACATTATCTTCTAAATCTTCTAAATCCTGAACATTCAATAAATTCCAGTTGTCCGTATTTCTTTTCTAACCCATCGAGCATTAAATTTATCCCGAGATTATCCGAAGAAATATGTCCCGCAACAACGGCATTTATTTTATATTTTCCCATCTCTTTATAATGTTTCTCGCTAAAATGCATACCTACAATCGTTCCCACACCGGCATTGGCAAGCTTTTCTATCATTTCTACAGGACCTTCAGTTCCGCCTGTCATATCAACAAAAATTTTACCGCATTTGGAATTTTTACTTCCGCACAATATGGTAGGTCCGTTACCGAATGTTTTTGCATATTTATATTCGGGTATATCTTTTAAGAAATCCATTATATCTTTTAAATATCGCGGTTTTAATGCATCCAACCTGCTTTGCAAATATTTTACAACATGGTTATCCGCAACAGTATGTGCCGTCATCATGGGAATATTTAAAAGTTTTGCCGCATCATAAACTCTTTGATGATTGCTTCCGGCAACACTTCTTTCCACTTCATCCGCTCTTGAGCCTATAAGTTTTTCGGAAACATTTATAGGAACACCCTGGACTTCATTTATTTCCGCCTGCATTCCTATAACCTGATAAAAAGTCGAAAAAGCTTTTCCTTTCGGATGATGACCTAAAACCACATCTATTTTTTTACCGGAAAGTCTTAATTGGTTTGCAATCAAAAGTTCCGGTGCTTCGATATCTATACCAACCATAACGGTTTTTATATCTTCGTCTCCGGTTCCGAAAATTATTCTTGAATCGGCATAAGGATTTGTTAATAAATCAATATCGAAATCCTCTTTTGCCTGTTTATCTAATTTATTATATTTTTCGTTTATTTCTTTTAATCTTGTATTAACTTCATCTTTGCCACGAGGGTCATTTTCTATTCCTGCCTGTACGAAAAAATCGTACATTTGTTTCAATTTCATATAAACCTCCCTTTAACAAAAATGCAAACAAAGGGGACATTCTCAATACTTCCGAATATCCCCCTTTGTTTAATAATTTTTCAACAAATTTATCAACTAGATTATCTTGACCAATTGTTGTCTTTCATCATTTTGCGACGAATTTTTCTTTTAGCTTCAGCAAGTTTTTCTTTTTTTATAACACTAGGAGATTTATAAAATTCCCTCTTTTTAATCTCTTGCATTATTCCGTTTCTTTCGCATTCTCTTTTAAATCTTCTGATAGCTTCTTCTATTGATTCGCCATCTCTTACCTTAACACTAACCATTTAAATTTACACCACCTTTTTTTGTGACTTAAATCTATTCTAACCCGGAGGCCAACCGAAAGTTCTGCCACCAAGCAAATGATAATGAATATGAGCAACCGTCTGCCCGCCGTCAACTCCGCAATTATTTACAAGTCTGTATCCGTCATTCAAATTATTTTCTTTTGCCAACTTACTTGCAACAAGCTGTATATGTCCTAACAATTCAACATCTTCATTAGAAACATCTTCAAGACTTTTAATATGCTTTTTCGGAATAATCAAAATATGCACGGGAGCTTGAGGATTTATATCCCCGAAAGCCAACACTTTATCGTCTTCATAAACTTTGTTAGTAGGTATTTCTCCAGCCACAATTTTACAAAAAAGACAATCTGCCATAAAAACCCCAAAAAGCATATATTAACAACTAACTGAGTAATTATATATTTTTTTTATTAAAAACTCAATATTTTTATACATATAAAAAAAAGAAACAATTTATAAAAAATGTTTCTTTTTAATTTATACCAAACTCCGAGACCAGGATTCGAACCTAGACGAAGGGATCCAAATTCCCTTGTGCTACCATTACACTATCTCGGAATTAAATTATATTGTCTGAGTATCGGTTGCCGGTGCTTCAGCTAACTTTTTTTCGTAAGCGTCCAAAACAACTTTTTCCAATTCACTTCTAAACTCATTTGTTATAGGATGAGCTATATCTTTGAAAGTTCCGTCATTCTTTTTTCTTGAAGGCATACAAACCATCAAACCTTTCTCACCTTTAACAATTCTTAAATTATGAACAACAAATACACTATCGAATGTAATTGCCGCATAGGCTTTTAATTTTTCTTCTTCTTTTGGGAAAATTCTAACCTCAGTTATTTTCATAACTCCTCCGTTCAGCTCTATTTGCTGACTTCGAATGAGCTCGCAACCCAAACATTCCAGCCACATTTTTTTAATTCATTTAAGATAAAATCTAAATTTTCTTTATCATGAACTAAACCAAAAACAGTAGCTCCGGAACCCGACATCAAACTCGCACACCCTAAATCTTCAAGAACTTCCCTTATTTGTTTTATTTCTTGATACTCTTCAAAGATAAAATCTTCAAACCTATTAAAAAAAAGATCCTTTGCACTTTCAAAATCAAACACACCTTTTTCAAGGCTTCTGATAATTTTACTAATTTTACGGGGATTTGTCAATGGAAATTTTACTTTGGAATAAGCATGCGGAGTAGATACTCCGAAATTTGGTTTTACCAAAACAAAATCCAACGATAATTTTGTGTTTATTTTTTCAACAATATCGCCTATGCCCGAAATTTTTGCCGTTCCGCCCGTCATAAAAAAAGGAACATCTGCACCCAATTCGGCTCCTGACTGTTCCAAATTTTTTATGTCGTCATTTATGTCCCATATTTTATTTAAAGCAAGAATTGTCGCAGCAGCATCGGAAGAACCTCCGCCCAAACCGGCACCCATAGGAATATTTTTTGTAAGCTTTATTTTTACACCGCTATTTATGTTATATTTTTCTTTAACTTTTTCGGCGGCTTTATAAACAAGATTTTTTTTGGTATCAAATAAATCCGCATTATCGCAAACAAGTTCTATTTTGTTATCTTTAATTTTTGTAAACTCTAAAATATCAAACAAAGAAACGGTATGCATAACGGATTCTATGTTATGATATCCGTCCGGTCTTTTGTTTATGATTTCCAAATATAAATTAATCTTGGCCGGTGCTTTTACTATCATCGTTTGTCTGCCCGATAAATTTTTGTAAATCCGGAAGTGATACATTTGACGATTTTGTCAAATCGCATACACACTTAAAACCGTTTTTTTCAGCTATAAAAGTTGCCTTTGACGGAAATTTTGAAATGTTATTAAAAGTCTTATACGAATTAAATTTCAAGTCAAATGAATTTGTTTTTATAAACTCCTTAAACATTCCGCTAGCGGAATCTATCTTTATTGTGTATTCGTTATTTTGATAAATAATTTCTTTCCCTTTTTGTTTCATATCCGAAGAGAACAATAAAGTTATAAAATCTTTTGATAATATAAGTTTTGCAAAGTCAAACATGGATGTAAAATCTTCGGGAATATTTTCTTCCATTGCTTGCGGATAAAACTCAATATTATCGTTTATATAAACACTTCCGCCCTGAAAAGATAGTTTCGGAGGAAATTCAAAAAGCATTCCGTATTTTCTTGCAAACAGAACGGACATGTAAGAAGACACTGATACGCCCTTCATTTTTATGTTAATTTTATAACCGGACTTTAAAGATGCGATTCTGTGAAAATTCAATATTGCTCTTTCGGCAACAACTTTATATTTTTCTTGTTGCAAATCTTTTTCCTGTGCAAATTTTTTATCCAACAAATTCAATTTTTTCTTTGCGGTTTTGGAACCCAAATCGTAAGCAACGGCATATGCTAACCACGATTGAGATAATTTTTTAAGTTCTATACTTATATCCCCCAAATGCTCGTAGATATCTCTATCAAAAACTTTGGGTTGTGTGTTTGCCGCAGCGAAAATATATTTTTCTGCCAACTCATAATTTCTTTTTTTGTAATATAACCAACCCAACGAATCCAAGTATGCCGGAACATTCGGTTGCAACTTCACGACTTTTATAAGCATTTGTTCGGCTTCGTCCAAATGTATCGTCTTTTCCGTATAACTGTAAGCCAAATAATTTAGAGCTTTAACATTATCCGGTTCAACTGCTATTATTTCCTTTAAGAGCTGTTCTGCTTTATTAAAATTTTTAAGTTTATCGTATGAAAGAGCCAAATAAAATTTAGCTTCGTTAAAATCCGGTTTTAAATATAAAGATTCTTCTAAAACCTTTTTAGCTTTTTCATATTTTTTTGAATCTATATAATTTAAACCTGCCAAATATAATATTTCGGAATTTAACGGTTCTTTTTCCAATGCATTGTCAAGATATTTTTCCGCGGATTTATAATCCTGTTTTAATGCATAATAATAACCTAACCTTGTATAATTTGCCGCCGTAGGTTCCAATTTTACTATATGTTCAAAAACATCTATCGCATCATCAATTTTATCTTGTTTTTCATATATCATTCCCAATAAATAATTTAAAATAACATTGTTCGGTGCGGTTTCTTTTGCTTTTAAAACTATTTCTTCGGCTTCGTCATATTTTTTTTCTTCGAAATAACATTTGCCGAGATATGTTAATATTGCAACATTTCCCGAAAAAAGTTTTGCATATTCTTTATATTCCTGTATTGCAAGTTTATATTCTTTTTTGTTTTCATAAATTCTGGCTCTTGCCAAATAACCTTCCTGTGCTTCGGATTTTATTTCATTAACTTTTTTATATGATTGCAGAGCTTCATCGAGCATACCGAGTTTTTCCTGCGTTAAACCCAGTTGAAAATATCCTTCTGCGGATTCAGGTTGTTGTTCCAAAAATTTTGTCCAATAATCAATTGATTCTTTTAGTTTGTTGTCGGAATAGTAATATGCGGCCAAATATACGGTTGCCATTTCGTTTTCGGGTTCAAGTTCCAAAACTCTTTCCCAACATTGTTTTGCCGAAAGCATTTCATTTATTGAAAGATAAAAAGAACCTAAAAACATTTGTGTTTTAACATTATCGTTTTCAAGTTCTTGAAGTTTTTTTGCACTCTCCAATGCTTTTGTAACATCTCCCTGCTGCAAATAAACAAGTGCTAAATCTTTATAAACGGTTGTAGCGTCCGTATCGTAAGATAAAGTTCTTTCATATTCGGAAACAGCAACATCCGATTTTCCTTTTTTTAATGCAAGTAATCCCTTTATATAGGATTTATATCCGCTGTAACTTGCATAAGAAAAGCTTTCAAAACAGAATATCAATGCAACCGTTAAACTTAATATTTTTTTCATTATTTTCTCTTTATAAGTTTTTAATTATTTTATCATTTTGTACAACAAAATACTATTAACTGAAAAACTTTTTAAAGAAACTGTCGTTTTTCTGAACGGCATCTTTCGGAACTTCACCCATGGTTTTTGCAAATTCAAACAATGCTTTTTTCTGTTCCGAATTTAAACTTTTCGGAACATTTATATTAACTTTAACATATAAATCTCCCCTTATTCCTCTTCTGCCGAGTTTAGGGAAACCTTGATCTCTAACTCTTAATATCGTTCCGGGTTGTGTTCCCGGGGCAATTTTAACTTTAACTTTTCCGTCTAAGACAGGCACATCATATTCCATTCCCAAAGATGCTTGTGCGAATGTAAGTCTTATTTCGGTATGTAAATCGTCTCCTTCTCTTACAAAACCGGGCTGTTTTTTCAAATGTATAACAACATACAAATCTCCCGGCTGAGCACCTTTCGGACCTGCATCTCCCGCGCCGGAAACTCTTAATGTACTGCCGCCGTTAACACCTTGAGGTATTCTTACTTTTATTGTTTTATTTGTTCTTATTGTTCCCGTTCCTCTGCAAGTAGGACAAGGATTATCTATAATTTGTCCCTCGCCATGACATTTGGGACATGTTTGAGTGAAAGAGAAAAAGCCTTGACTAACCCTAACCTGTCCCCTTCCTTTACATTGAGGACATGTTTTCGGAGTTGTTCCCGCTTTTGCTCCTGTTCCTCCGCAAGTTTGACAAGTATCTCTTTTAGTAACATCCAAAGATACTTCTTTACCTGTCATTGCATCAAGCATAGATATATCCAAATCGTATCTTAAATCTGCACCTTTTCTGTATTGTCTTTGAGCCCCGCCCGACGATCTTCCCGCTCTGCCGCCGCCGAATATGTCGCCGAATATGTCGCCGAATATGTCGCCCATATCTCCCATATTACCGAAACCGCCCGCACCGGCTCCGCCCATACCGTTCATACCTTCGTGACCGAATGCATCATATTGCTGTTTCTTTTGCGGATTAGACAAAACGTCGTAAGCTTCATTTATCTCTTTAAACTTTTCTTCGGCTTCTTTATTTCCCGGGTTTCTGTCGGGATGATATTTTATTGCCAAGTGTCTGTATGCTTTTTTTATTTCGTCGGCCGATGCTCCTTTTTGAACACCGAGCACTTCATAAAAATCTTTTTTCATTTTTTCCCTCTTATATTTGAGCGAAGCGACTTCATCTTAAAATTGCTTCGCAAATTTTATTTAAACTTCTTTGAAGCTATTTTTTTCTCAACTTCACTTAAAGAAAAATTTAACGGTATAACCAACTGACCGTTATAATTATATGCTCCGTATTTGTTTGCAACTTTACTTACTATATAATACGGAAATTTTTCGTTTGCCGTATAATATTCTTTTATAAACGTATATTGGTTAGGAACAATTAACGAATTGTTACCGATTTCCGCAATACCGTAAAAGTTATTTTGTAAAATTTTAAATCTCGGAAAATTTTGACTTATACCGAGTGCATTTTTTTCTATATTATCATATTCGGGAACAACCGTTTGCTCCAAAACAGGATCAAATACGGAATATTTATTTTGATTTCTTACAATTAATAATAATCTTTTTTCATATCCGTTGTTTGTTATAACATTTCTTAAAGTTGTTTCTATAGGATAAATACTTTTAACTATAAACCGACCAAACGGATCAAATATTTTATACTCATAAGGATTAAATAATGATCTGCCGTAAAAATAATGCTGATTTGCATATTCAATAGTATCTAACTGCGAATACTTAAATACCCTTATATTATTTTGTTCTTCTTCCGATTTGATAAAAAACATATTCCATGTTTGTGTTCCGTCAAGTTCTGTTTTTCCATAAGCCGTAACAGCTCCAGGAATACGAAATGTTAATTTTTTATCAAATTCTTTATCCAACATAATAAAATTACCGTTAGTAATTTTTTCCGTAACGGGTAAATTTATTTGAGGAACAGTTGTCGGATATTTTCCTAAAACAGGTATTTCCGGATGAGTAACCGTAACATTATTATTTTCATCCATAGGTTTATGATCTTTCAATTTTGTAGATATTTTGTCATATTGTTTTGTTAAATTATCAATATTTTTAACATAAATTTTAACATTACTTAATGCTGCTTCTTTTTGTTTTGGTGTATTTGCCTCGTAATATTGGTCTATTCGTTGCTGCAACAACATCCATTGTATACCGATATAACATCCGTCTTTGTGACTACCGTTCTTATATCCGCATTCAGGACAAGTTGCTAATTTTTTTGGTATTAATTCATTCAACTGAGCATCATAATTGCTAAAATCATAATCATTTGATACTGTTTCTTTTCTGTATGAAGGGCACCAAGTTTCATGTCCGTTTTCTTTTTCGCAATATCCGCAAACAGCTTTACTTACCCCAGGAGCACTCCAAGCAAAAACCATATTTTGAACCGATGTTGCTAAAAACATCATCGTTAACAAAATAATTCCTAATTTTATTTTTTTCATTTTCCCTCTTATATTTGAGCGAAGCGACTTCATCTTTTTAATTTTAACTTTGTATTTGCCTCAATCGAGTACCAACCGCTACCGCTTTCTTTTTGTACACTTCATTCGGTAAATACTTCGTTAAAATTTAAAATCTAAGAAGTCTTACAAAGCAACAAACAATGTATTTTGCTTCGCAATTTTTCAAATAAAATCATTAAAAAATATCTTTTAATACTCTTTAAAAATTTTATCTTTTAACTACGAGATACCGCATCAAGTGCGGTATGACAATATACTTCTTTTTAAACTTGCGAAACTATCAACAGGCTAAAACGACAATTTATAATTTACAATGTATAATGTACAATTAACAACAAACACAAATGACTAAACAAATTTTTCTTTTTAAACTCGGAAACTACCAACAGGCTTTTTGCCTGTTGATAGTTCTAATTTTTAATAGATTCCGTGTCGTAGCACGGAATGACAACAACGAGATCCCGTATCAAGTACGGGATGACATCGTCTTTTGAATAACTAAAGATTTTGAACTTTAGGCTAGGCACACCGCACCGAAGTTTACATTGAAAAGTAAATGAGGTGCGGTGTAACGAAGCATAAATTCAAAAGATTAGTTATTTTTTATCGTCTACAACTTCAGCATCAACTACATTATCGTCATTATTTCCACCGGCATTATTATTTGCCTGTGCTCCTGCATTTGCACCTGCAGCTCCGGCTTGAGCATTAGCCTGTTGCTGTTGTTGTGCAGCTTTATAAACTTCTTCAGCTAATTTATGTGAAGCATCGGAAAGTTTATCTTTAGCTTCTTTAATCTTTGCTATATCGCCGCCTTTAATTGCTTCTTTTGTGTCGTTGATAGCTTGTTCGATTTTCAATCTTTCATCTTGAGAAATTTTGTCACCATGTTCTTTCAAACTCTTTTCTGTTGCATAAACTAAATTGTCGGCTTCGTTTTTAGCTTCGATTTCTTCTTTTTTCTTTTTATCGTCTGCAGCATATTGCTCTGCTTCTTTAACATATTTGTCTATATCTTCTTTCGAAAGTTTTGTTGAAGAAGTAATCTTAATTGACTGCTCTTTACCTGTTCCCAAATCTTTTGCGGATACATGCAAAATACCGCTTGCATCGATATCGAATGTAACTTCAATTTGAGGAACTCCTCTCGGCGCAGGTGGTATTCCGTCAAGAGTAAATCTTCCCAACGAAACATTATCTTTTGCCATAGGTCTTTCACCTTGCAAAATGTGTATTTCCACTCCCGGCTGATTATCTTGTGCGGTAGAAAATACTTGAGATTTCTTTACAGGAATTGTTGTATTTCTATCTATGATAGGAGTTCTGACATTTCCTAAAGTTTCAAGACCTAATGTTAAAGGTGTAACATCAAGTAAAAGAATATCTTTTACATCACCTGTTAAAACGGCTGCTTGAACTGCTGCACCGTTTGAAACACATTCCATCGGGTCAATTCCTCTTTCAACAATTTTGCCTACATAGTTTTCAACAAATTTTTGAACTATAGGCATTCTTGTAGGACCGCCGACGAGAATAACTTTTGTTAAATCCGCGCTTGTAAGTTTTGCATCGCTTATTGCCTGGTCGATAGATGCTTTACATCTTTGAACTATAGGATCTACCAAGTTTTCAAGTGTTGCTCTTGTAAGTTTCATTGCCAAATGTTTCGGGCCTGTAGCATCTGCTGTAATAAACGGTAAATTGATATCTGTTTCAAGAATGTTGGAAAGCTCGATTTTTGCTTTTTCTGCAGCTTCCTGCAATCTTTGAACAGCCATTTTATCGTTTCTCAAATCTATACCGTTTTCTTTCTTAAATGTTTCAGCGATGTAATCTATAATTGCTTTATCCATATCGGTTCCGCCGAGTTTTGTATCTCCGGATGTAGACAATACTTCAAATGTTCCCTCAGAACCCATTTCCATTATTGTACAATCCAAAGTTCCGCCACCGAGATCGAATACCAATATTTTCTGTTCTTTACCTACTTTATCTATACCGTAAGCAAGAGCTGCTGCCGTAGGTTCGTTAACAAGTCTTACCACTTCCAAACCTGCAATTGCACCTGCATCTTTTGTTGCTTGTCTTTGGTGATCGTTAAAGTATGCAGGAACCGTAATAACAGCTTTATCTACAGTTGTTCCCAAATATGCTTCCGCATCTTTTTTAATTTTCTGTAAAATAAAACCTGAAAGTTGTTGAGGAGTAAATTCTTTACCGTTAATTTTGTATTTGTAGTCTTCTCCCATTCTTCTTTTAAATGCGGAAACTGTTCCTTCAGGATTTGTTACTGCCTGTCTTCTTGCAGGTTCTCCAACCAACAATTGTCCGTCTTTTGTAAATGCTACATAAGAAGGAAAAGCTTTTCCTCCCAAAGTTGTTCCTTCCGCTGAAGGGATAAGTGTTACTTTACCGCCTTCCATAACTGCCGCTGCCGAGTTCGATGTACCCAAATCAATTCCAATAATCTTAGACATTTTCTTGTCCTCCTAATTTATATTTTTTACTTTTTATTTTTCTTCGGAAATTTCTTCTTCTGTTACTTTTTCTTCTTCTTTCTTCTTTGCCACTTTTACCCTTGCAGGTCTCATAAGTTTCCCGTTTAGTTTATATCCGTTTTGATAAACCGCAAGTACTGTTCCTTCTTCCGCTTCATCCGTTTCAACCTGATCCAACGCTTCGCATACATTGTGGTCGAACGGTTTATTCAAACATTCTATTTTTTCTACACCTTCTTCCTTCAACATTTTGCTGAATTCGTTGTATATCATTTCAAGACCGACTTTAATACTTTTTAAATCTTGCCCTGCTCTGACACTTATCATTGCCTGTTCGAAAACATCGTATATACTTATATTTCTTTCCAATATTTTTGCTTTACCGAAATTTATATATTCACCTTTTTCTTTTTCCGTTCTGTTTCTTAATGTTTGATATTCGGCAACACTTCTTAAATATTCCGCTTTATATTCATCTGCCTGTTTTTGTTTTTCTTCCAAAGACTGTTTCAAAATATCAAGTTCCGATAATTTTACTT
Organism: Candidatus Ruminimicrobiellum ovillum; assembly: GCA_002448285.1. Classification (GTDB taxonomy): domain Bacteria; phylum Elusimicrobiota; class Endomicrobiia; order Endomicrobiales; family Endomicrobiaceae; genus Ruminimicrobiellum; species Ruminimicrobiellum ovillum. The sequence goes on from DJWX01000011.1 coordinate 207,739, forward strand.
CTCTTGCTATATCTTCAACTTTTTCAGCTACTTTTTCTTCGGCTTTTTCGATTTTTTCTTCTGCAATCTTTTCTGCTTTCGCTTCTATTTTTTGTTCTTCTTTTTCTTTATTCTTCATCTTGCTCATCTCCCATTTTTAATAAGAATCCGTTAACTATATTTGAAACAGAATTTACCAAAGCCATCATTTTATCGTAATCCATTCTTTTAGGACCTATTATTCCCAATACTCCGACTATTTTATCGCCATACGAATAAGAAGTCTTTACTACACTTAAATTCTTCAATTCACTTAAATCCTGTCCGCCTATTTTTACATTTACGGTTGCTTCATCCAAATCTTTACCTATTATTTCTATAAGTCTGTCTTTATCTTCGTTCAGTTTCATTAAACTTTTTGCAGATTCGAAATCCGTAAAATCCGGAACAGACAAAACATTTGATGTTCCGTCGACATAAATATCTTCCTGAATACTATCTATAACGCTGCATATTTGTTCTGCAAGTTGTAACATATCGTTTTGTTTATCTTGATACTTCTCTACTTCAACAATTAATCTTTTTGATGCTTCTTCTATGGTTAAACCTCTTAACTTATTATTTAAGAATTTTTTCAATTCGTATAATTCTTCGCTGTCAACACTTAAATTTATCATTTTATGTTTAACAATACCCGTTTTAGTTAAAAGTATAACCATAACCTGACTTTTTGAAACTTGCATCAATTCTATGTTTCTTATCTCGTTAACTTTTGTTTTCGGAGCTGTAATAAATCCCGTATAATTAGAAAGTCCGGACAATATTTTAGATGTTTGAGATAAAAGACTTTCTATTTCTTTTGTCTTTTTTTCGTATTCCTGTTTAATTCTTTCTTCTTCTTCAACCGCCAATCTTTGTAATTCAACCAACGAATTAACATAAGCTTTATAACCTGCATCCGTAGGTATTCTGCCGGCAGATGTATGTGGATGAGTTAAATATCCGTCCTTTTCAAGTTCTGCCATCAAATTTCTTAATGTAGCAGGTGACAAATTAAATTTATATTTTTGTTCCAAAACACTTGAACCGACAGGCTTCCCTGTTTTTATATACTCGTGAATAACGGCATATAAAACTCTGGCTTTTCTTTCCTGTAAAATACTTTCAGATATTTGTCTCATACAAACCTCTAAAAATTACTTCGTAATTTTTGAAGATTGGAGAATTTGAGATTTGGAAGATTGGAAATTTAAATGTAAAATTTGCTTCGCAAATTTTGTTATTGGTTATTCTTCCTCTTTTCCTCTAATCTTCTATTTTTCTAATTTAGCACTCTAACATTATTAGCACTTAAATCTTACAAGTGCTAATTATAACACAGTGTTTAAAAATTGTCAAGTTTTTATTTTTTATCGACGAGAAGAACAAAACAAAAAAAATCTGCATCGGTCAAATATAATAACCGGTGCAGATAATATAGCTAAGTTATGAAAAAGATATTAATAATCAGTTCAAATATTAAACAATTACAATATTTCCATATTAATTTGATCTAACAAAACTCTGATTCTTATATCGTTAGGCTGCAAACTATATGCCAATTCAGCCAAATTTCTCGCTTCTCCCAATTTTGTTGCCTTAAAACATTTTACGGCATCATCATAAAACTTTTTAACTCTTTTGCTTGTTGTTTCCTGTAAAACATAACATCTGTTTAATCCTACATAATCGACAAATTTAGGATATTTTTGATATAGTTTATATATATAATCCGATGATTTTTTAAACTTTTCTTTAACAAAGAAATCAAGAGAATCTATAAAAAGATTTTTGTCTCCGGTATCTTCTATAGCATACAAAACCAACTCTTTTTCATTTTCCAATCTTGTTTTAAATGCTTCTATCGGTTCATTCGGTGAAAGATCTTGTATTCTTTTTATAAATAAAAAACCTTCATAACAATTTCCTTCTTTAACAGCTCTTCTAAGTTCTATCACCAAATCATTAACCAAAGTTTTTTTATAGTAAGATTCTTTTTCTTTTAATAACAAAATTTTATTTCTCATTTCGTTAGCTTTTTCGTTGTCAATAGAAACCTCAAAAATTTTATTAAGATATTTCTCGGCTCCGTCAAAATCACCTTCGCAATAACAATTTTTGGCTCTTTGTAATTCTTTATAATAGGCATTCTTTTCTATTTTTCTATTCTCATTACTGTTTGAAGTATTTCTTGTTATTGCAGTACACAAAGACGACAAAAAGACAATTAAAGAAAAACTGATTAATAATTTTTTCATTATCATTTTATGATCCCCAATAAAAATTTTTAACTGCTAATATAAATTTTTTTACTTTTTTACCGAAACTTACTTTTGTCTCTTCACTAACCAACATATCCGGATTAGGTGTAGTTATTATAGAAACATGTTCATCTCCGGAAGATGCGGTATATGTTATTCCCTGTTTAGATTGCAAATCAACTAATTTTTTCCTGCTGGAAACAGCAGTTTCTTTATCTTGTATCATCGTAGAAATTGTTTTAATTAAGTTCGGTATATTCAAAGGTTTTGTCATATAATCGTAAGCACCCATTTTAAGAGACTCAACGGCAATTTCTACCGAACTATGTGCCGTAACAACCAAAGGCATAAGTTCCGGAATGGATATTTTTAATTTTTTTATTAAATTAAGACCGTCGGTATCAGGTAATCTGTAATCAACTATCGCAATATCGAACATAGAAATACGAACAAGATTTTCGGCTTCAAAACCGTTTTCAACAGCTTCGACAACAATAGATTCGGTTTCCAATGCAGCTCTCAAAGAAGTTCTTTCTGCCTCATTATCCTCAATAATCAACACTTTATGAACATGAGGACCATCATCTAATCCTTGTTGGTCTTTGTTTTCTTCTTGTTCACTGTTTTTCTCATCAGCCTGTTTATTAACTACATTTGCAAAAACATTTGCAATAGAACTTTTACCCGAACCTGCAGTTTCATTCTCTTGTGTGCCGTTATTACTTATATCGGTATCGGCACTTTCACTACCGGCATTATTATCACCTGCATTAACGGCATTATTTCCATTGTCCGAACCCGAAGAAACCGGATTTTCGGAAACATCCGTACTTGTACCGAAATTCGGTTCGGAAGCAGAAACATTTGAATTATTGTTATCTATATTATTATCGTCCATATTTAAATTTTCATTTTCCATAGTTTTTATAATCCTTGATAAATATTAGTTAACAATTTTTGCCGTTATGAATATAGTAAGTTCATATCTCGATTTGTTTTTCGTTTCACTCTTAAATAAGTATCCCAATATAGGAATATCACCCAATAACGGAACTTTGTTTACTGTCGTATCTTCCGTTTCTCTTATTAAACCGCCTATAGCCGCAGTTTCTCCGCTTCTTAACATTAAAGTAGTTGTTGATTTACTTGTATTAATAACAGGTGTATTTTCTTCTCCGATTGTTTCACCTGTTCTATAACTTTGTTCCGGAGATATCGATAATACTATCGAACCGTCTCTGTTTATTTGAGGTTTTACTTTTAATTTTATACCGGCTTCTTTAAATGCCATTGTTCCCGTTGTATTTCCTTCGGTAGAAGTTGTTTTACTTTCCAAATAAGGAATTTCTTCAACAATATCTATCGATGCTTCCTGATTGTTCAAAACAAGAAGTTTAGGATTCGATAATACTTTAGCATCTTTATCTTCAACACCGGCTTCAAATGTTCCGTTTATACTCCAATCATCACCTTCAAGAATAGAAACTCCTACTCTTGCAAAAGATTTTGTTAAACCTAATCCCATAACCGAACCTATAGGAGTATCATAAACAAAATTTTTGTTGTTCATTTTTGAAGGATCAACGGTAGGATTAAGTAATCCGTCTCTATAAGTTTCGTTCCATCTTGTTCCTATTGCCGTTCCGTGAGACAAGTTAATATCTACGATTTTAGCTTCAAGTAAAACCTGTTGTGTAGGAACATCCAAAGATCTTATAAGACCTTCCATTTTATCTATACTATCGGCCAAATCCGTAATAATTAAAGAGTTTGTTCTTGTATCGGAAACGATTTTACCGCCTTTTGATAATCTTGTTGACAAAATTTTCTCTAAATCGGAAGCCTTTGCATAGTTACAAAAAATAACTCTGGAAACCGTAATGTGGCTTCCGTCCGCTTTACTCTTAATAACATATATGTTTGCATCACCCTGTTTAACATAATACAAATCATAAGTATCAAGCAAAGCATTAAGAGCTTCTTCCGCAGTAACATCCTGCAAAGATAACATTATCTTCTTTTGATATAAATCCGTGGAAGAAATCAACTTCATACCTGTCTTCATACTTAAAACGTTTAAAACAGTGTATAGTGAAGTTCCTTGAAAATCGATAGAAATTAAGTTTGTGGAATGTAAACCTCCGCCACTCTCTTTTTCCGGCGCAGAATAAGAAGTAGTAAATAGTAAAGAAACAGCTAATACCGTCAACAAAAGTTTTTTCATTTTCTCTCCTTTTTTTAATTCTCCATTTTTATTGTAAATACTGAACCATACTTACTGACTTTTATGTTGTTTCCGTTAATTTGCGTTATTTTAAACCCATTATAAACGTCTCCAACATAATAAAATTTACCGCCTATTATAGCCATAGGATGTTGCTTTTCATACATTATACCGTCTATAACTATATTAGGTTTTTCAACTTTTACAGCACCTCCGCCACCGCTTTTAACCGTTTTCTCAGGAACATAAAAATAAAAAGGTGTCTTTGGAATCGGTTCGAAATCTCTCCATGTTTGAATATAACCAACATCTTTTGCTTTTTCTATTTTATCGGATATTTCTTTAAAATACCCGGCTTTACGAATATCATCTTCTATAAAATCAATCGTATTTCTTCCGCTGAAACAATCGTTTACTTCCGAAGAAAAAAGAATAGGAACGGTTTTTATCTCCACATTTCCTTTGTAATCCATAACAAGAGACAAAACTTTAGAATACCTTTCCAATTCAAATAAAAATTTACAAATTTGTTTGTATGTCGCTTTTATCTTTAGAGTTATTTCTATACTGTTATCTTTTTTTTCTTGAACTATGGAATCATCTTTTCCCATATGAATATCGGTTTCTTTTAACAACTCCAAAATTCTCACTTTATATGCATTTATATTTTGTTCGTTCGAATAAAAAGTGTCTTTATAAATAGAAAAGACTTCCGCTAAAGATTCATCCAACTCATCCATCTTTGTTTGTATGCTGTTAAAATCATCCAACTGTGAATTTATATTTGAAAATCTTTCGTATACACTTTTTCTTTCTTTAAATTCTTTATCATAGCTGCCGTAAATATAGTTGTATACCAAGTATGCTATAAACAAAGAAAACATCAAATTCAATATAAAAATTAAAACTCTTTTACTTTGATTCATAAATTATATCCCCAATACTTAATTTGCTTTTTTTAACCCTATCTTCAATTTTAGAGCATTAACTTCTCTTTTATAAATATTCTGTTTTTCCATGGTTTCTATTACCATATCATTTTTAATACACTCGCTTTTCTCAAAAGCAGAATTTAAAATTGGAGCATAATCATAGAAACTGGTTAATTTTTTTACTTTTTCTTTGCTTATAAACCAATCTGAAGTTGCGGCTTCTCCCGCCATAGAAAGATTTATAATAGAATCTCCCTCGGGCAGGAATGTTCCGAAATCCTTTAAAATAGAGCCGTAATTCGTGCTTCCTTTTATTTGTTCTTTTACAGCCAATATTTTATAGTAATAAGTTTCCCACTCTTTTTCTATTTCTATAATACTGTTCTGTGTTCTTTTTTGTTCGATTTTATTCTTTGTATCAATTATTTTTTTGTTGTAATTTACGGTTTCGAAATGTCTAAAAACCGTAAATAAAAATATCAATATTATTCCTATGTGAACAAAGAAATTTAAAAGTTTTAAAAATCTTACAAGAGTACTTCCGTATTTTTCTTTTGTAATAACACCTTCTATATAATTAAAGCTATACATTTGCTTTTTTCTCCTTTTCGAGTGCCAAACCTAAAGCAACAGGCAAATAAAAACCTTGCGGTTTATTTACATATCCCACAAACTTGTTATTATCCAACGGATTCCATTTTTCGGTAGGAATACCTAAAGTATCCTGAATAAAATTATCTATTCCTTCCGTCATAGCTCCTCCGCCGGTAAGCACTATTCTGTCAACGGAAACTATAAATTGTCTTGTTATACAATGTTCTATAGTTCTAAACAAAGTTTCTATTAAAGTTGCAACATCTTTTTTCAAAATATTTTTCATGTTAAAATTTATTGTTTGTCTTAAATCTTCTCTTCTCTTTAACTCTTCGGATAATTTTTCGGGAATCGAATAAAAGTTTGAAATATCTCTCGTTATATCTTGACCTCCGAAATCTATATCTTTAATAAAAACCAACTCTTTACCGTTCATTGCAATAACATTTGAAACATTGTAACCGATGTTTATTAAAATAATATTTTCGGAATTCTTATAGTTCGGCCCGAACTCAACAAAAGCATTTGCTAAAGCAAAATCTTCCAAAGTAACACTTGAAACGGAAAGTGTATCAATTGTATTTATAAAAGAAAACTTTGCATTAACTTTTTCCATAGGAGCTGCGGAAAAAATAATGCTGTATTCTTTGTCGGAATTATTTTTTATAACAGAAAAAGAAGAATAAGTTTTACCTAAATCTTCGGAAATTGTGTTAACAACCTCGTTATTAACCTGATCTTTCAGGTTAATCAACTTATTTCTTTTTAACACAAAATCTCTATTAATTATATCTTTACCGCCAACAGCCAAACATACGGTATCTTCCAAGCAACCTAATTTTTTCAAAACGGATGTCAATTTTTCCGTCTTTTCCGTTCCGGAATAGTTTGAAATATCCACTACAGCCGAAACTATCGAATATTCTTTCTTTTTCTTTTCAGTATTCGTAATTTTACAGATCTTTACAAACTTGCTGCCCAAATCAATGCCTATCAAGATTGTTTCCTCCAACCTAACATTCTTATATCATTTCTAAGTCTTGTATTACCACCTGCAGTTGGGGCATCCTTAAATTGTGTTGTTTCAAAATAATATATCACTGTTGACTCTATTCTACTTCCGTTTGCAACACTAACATCCGCCCAAGCAGTACCAACAATTTTATATGTTTGTCGAGGATTGGTTTCCGTTGGATTATAAGTATGAGCAATAATACCATTTTCAGTTGAAGGAGGAGGATTCAAAAATTCACAATAAACTGAAGCATGTATATGCGGATACATACTACTATCAATAACTTCGGGAACTCCACCACCATAAGCAATTGAAAAAAGAGAACCATCATTAAAAAGAGACCATTGCCCACCAACAGTATTGGCCACCGCAGAAAACAAATATCCCTGTCCTCTAAATGGTAAAACACCTAAATCACCGAAATTACCATCTGGATCATGAGCTGTTTCCGGAAACTGTGCCATATTTCTCTCCACAACAAAATCAATATAACCTCTTGCTCTTTCTACTATTGCCTCTGCAGCATAATCCACTCTTATTTTCGTCTGATCATATGTATCCATAACACCTTGAGAAGAAACCATTTGCAAGGTTATATAGCCTATGATGGTCAATATCATCATAGACACAATTGTTATTAAAAGAATAGCTCCTTTATTATTTTTTATCATAATTCAACAGGACTCCCATTTTTTAAAATAATTCCATCCTGATTCCTCATCGTAAAACAAAAAGTTCTGTTTTGTCTTTTTGTAACACCGGGAACAACAGAATCTTCATAAACAATTCCTATCATTATATTTCCTAAATGATTACCTGCCCCCATTTTATTCGGTCTATAAAAAAAAGCTCTCACATTATTCAGCACTAATATATCCGGTGATGATGATTCTGAAGTCCCCTCAGGCACACTTCTTAGATGCAACTCTCTAGGAGCAAACATATTACTATTTCCGATATTAGAAGGATACGCATCAAAATGAGAACCATATTGTTCTATAAACTTGGCATCAGACGCAGGGCTAAAAGTATAAGTATCGATAACCTGTCTATTAAGATGTGTATCGTATCTTTCACATGTAATTTTGCCCTCTTCTATATTAATTCTATTTGATTCCGTTATAGATTTTTTTAATATCTCTTCAAAAAATTGTACATTGTTAAAATTTTTAGCCGTCTTACTTGTTTTAGAAAACATCTTATATGCGGATATTGTCATTGTATACGAAAAAAAGATAACAATAGCCGATAACAAAATAGCTACCATCATTTCAACTAAAGTAAAACCTTTTTTTATAAAAAACATTAAAAAACCTCGCTTATTCCCATCTCTGAGAAATATACGTTACCAAAATTATTCTGTTTTTCTCAGCTAGCAATGCATTTGGAAAAGATGTTTCTCCATTATTCCACGGCCACGATGCTTCACATACAATTTGAGTACCCACATGATGTGTGATACCATCGGATGTTGTTCTATTATCCGGATGCACATGACAAGTATAATGAACTTTACAATCATCCCTAAGTATTTTATCAACTTTAAAATCATAAGTTGTTCGATCGGTAGTTCCTTGATTGATTGTAGATTTTGCAGTAGGATAAAAATTATTATCCTCTACCGTAGGATAATCACCGCCACCCTTAACCATTTCCATTTTTCTTACCAAATCGTGTAAAACGAAACTATAATCTTTGCTATCTTGTGCATGTTTATATGCAGAAGAAAAAAAAGATAAGCCATACACACTCACAATACCGATAATTATAACCGCTACCAAAACTTCTACTATGGTTGTTCCTTTTTGTTTTTTTAAATTAGACACCATATTTAATTCCTCAACCCAAATTTTCTTCATACACAATATCATCGGAACTTAATTTATAAGTGCCGACAATAGTAACCCCTCTTAAATCAACATCTCCATCCACAGGATAAACCGTTACAACAACGCCCTCTCTATTTGTTGCTCCGGACGAATTTTTGATCCTAGCTATATTAAATCTCTTAAAGTACTTATTTTGTCTGGCATCAATTTTTAATTCTTGAGAAAACTCAAGTTTTTTACCGGAAGCAGTTATAAAAAAGTCTGAATTTTGAACTCTATAAATTTTTTCCTGTGCAACTATTTTATCAATTAAAGCTCTTCCCTCATTAGCCATTGCTACTTTCATATGTCCCTTACCTGTAAAAAACCATGCGGAAGCCAAAATACCAATGATAACCACAACAATCATAACTTCAATAAAAGTAAAACCTTTTACATTCGATTTCATAAAATTTTTACCCTTTTTAAACATTTTGGTTTACCATAGCATTTGCCATATTAAATATAGGTAAATACAATGCTATAACACATATACCCACCATAAAACCCAAACCAACAATCAATACAGGTTCTATAATGGCACTTATACTTGCAACAGCAGCATCAACTTCATCTTGGTAGTAATCCGTAATCTTCAAAAACATTTCTTCCATTTGACCGGTTTTTTCACCTACGGCAGTCATTCTAACGACCATTTTAGGAAACAAAATATGCTTATCCATTTCAGCCGAGAAGAAATTTCCGCCGACTATTGCGGTTCTTATATCTTCCAATATAGACCTTAAGTATGTATTATTTACCGTATTTGCCGCAATTTGTATTGAAGAAACAATATCGACACCGCTCTTTATAAGCGTAGACAAAGTTTGAAAGAAATTCGCAAAAACCATTTTTGTATATATCGGAGAAAATTTTGGAATTTTGAAAAACAATTTATGCCACTGTTTCAATCCTTCCGGATTTTTAGTCCATATTCTAAATGCTATATAAGCCAATACGCCGAGTGCCACAATGTATAAAATTCTATCCACCACGAAATGACTTACATCAATAACAACTTGAGTTGCCCAAGGCAATTCCGCTCCAAAAGAAGCAAACATTTCTTCGAATTTCGGTATTAAAACAAAAACTATACCGCAAAAAACTATAAGGAAAAAGCTGCCTACAAACATAGGATACGATGCGGCAGATTTAATTTTTCTTCTTAATTTAACTGAATTTTCAATATGTGTAGCCAAATCGGATAAAACTTTAGCCAATTTACCTGATTTTTCACCTACGGCAACCATTGAAACGAAAGTGTTATCGAATATTTTAGGATATTTTGCAAGAGCATCAGAGAAATTGCTTCCGCCTCTTACATCTTCGGATATTTTTAATAAAACGCTGCTGAAATATGCGTTTTGAACCATAACGGCAACATCGGACACGGCTTCCAACACATTAACACCGGCATTAACCAATGTAGACAACTGTCTGGCAACAACCGCCAATTCCGACAAAGAAACTTTTGTACTTGAGGTACTCTTTTTTAACTTTGCATCCAAGTCTGCAAGGAAACCGCCGAAAGCACTTTGCGACAAAGATATTTGAGAAAAGCCTTTCATTCTCAACTCGGAAAGAGCCGCATTTTCCGAGGATGCGACAACGGACCCCGAAACTTTTAACCCCAAAGAATTATTAGCTTTATATTTAAATTTAGGCATTTACAAAACACCTCACAAATTATTTTTCTGCCATACTCACATTAAATACTTCTTCTACCGTTGTTCTTCCTTCCAATAATTTAGCAATAGCGGCTTTTCTTAAAGAAATAATTCCCTGCTTTGCAGCTAAATCTCTTAATTCAACATCGGTAGCACCTCTGGCAATAGCATCTTTCAAATCTTTTGTAATTCTTAACATTTCAAATATTGCCGTTCTTCCTTTGTAACCGGTATTGTCACAGAACTTACAACCTTGTCCTTCATAAACTTTACAAGACTTATCAAGTTCCAACTTTTGATATATCTCATCCGGAAGAGTTACCTCTTTTTTACAATTAGGGCAAATTGTTCTAACCAATCTTTGCGCTATAATCAAATTCAAAGCATCCGCCATCAGGTAAGATTCAACACCCATAAAAGCCATTCTCGAAATTGTACTTACCGTATCGTTGGTATGCAAAGTTGAAAATACAAGATGTCCCGTCAATGCGGCCTGAATTGCTATTTGTGCCGTTTCGGTATCTCTGATTTCTCCTACGAGTATAACATCAGGGTCTTGTCTCATAAAGGTTCTTAAAATTCTTGCAAAGTCCAAACCTATATCCGCTCTGACATGGCACTGATTAATTCCCTTCAACTCATATTCCACAGGATCTTCCGCAGTCATAATGTTAATATCTGCCGTATTTATATGCCCTAAAGCGGAATAAAGAGTTGTAGTTTTACCGCTTGATGTAGGACCGGTAACAAGTATCATTCCGTATGGAGCCGTGATTGCTTCTTTAAAGAACGCTAATTCCTGAGGGCTAAACCCTACTCTTTCTATGTCCAAACCAAACACGTTTTTAGCAAGGACTCTCAGTACTATCTTTTCACCCCATATAGTCGGTATTATCGAGACTCTTATATCTATCTTCTGATCTGAAATTTTTATTCTGCATTTACCGTCTTGCGGCAATCTTCTTTCGGCTATATCGAGATCCGACATAATTTTTATTCTGGAAACAATAGCCGGATAATATTTTTTAGAAGGAGCAGGCATCTGTTGCAAGATACCGTCTATTCTCATTCTCAAATAAATTTCTTTTTCGAACGGTTCCAAATGAATATCACTGGCTTTCTTGGTTATCGCATCAAAGAAAATCGAATTCACATACTTAATAACCGGAGCCGAATCCGACTCTTCAATATCATCGGTTAATTCTTCTTCCTCTTCAGCCTCTTGTATTTCATTTTCGCCGATTTCTTTACTTAAAGAACTTCTTACATAAAATCTTTCTATGAAAGATAAAATATCTTTTTCGGATGCCAAGATTACCGAAAGTTTCTTATTGGTAATTCTTGCAAGCTCATCCTTATAAACAACATTCGCGGGATCAGCCATCGCAACTACAAGCATATCTCCGTTAAGTTCCAAAGGAACAGCACAATATTTTCTTGCTATTTTTTCTTGAATTAAATCAAGAACTCTTTGTTCTACATCAACTTCCGACAACTCGCGATATTCAACACCTAAGGCTACCGCCAAACATTCCAATAATTGCGGTTCGGAAATATATTGTTTTTCTAAAAGAATACTTCCGATTTTCTTCTTTTTTTCTAAGGACTCTTTCAAACACTCCGACAACTGCTCTTTTGTGACATACTGCTTACTTAAAAGGACTTCTCCAAGATACTTTTTTCGTAAAACTTCTAATACCATCAAAAACTCCTTTTATATACACATATGAAAAGTTGATTTTCACAACTTTTTCACACTTTAAAATTATAGAAGAATATATCAATTTTGTCAATGATTTTCATTCAAATAACAACTTAATCCCTAAAAAACAAATCTCTTGTATAAACTTTATTTTTTACATCTTCAAGCTCACTATTGTAACGATTTGCTATTATAACATCGGAAACTTGTTTAAATGTATTTATATTCTTAACAACTACCGAATTTAAAAATATCTTTTCCCTGATTGTAGGTTCATATACCACAATATCAATGTTTTTTGCTTTTAATCTTTTGATTATACCCTGAATCGAACTTTGTCTGAAATTATCGGAACCTGTTTTCATGGTTAAGCGATAAATCCCGACGGTTTTTGGCTTTTTAGAAGCAATCTGTTCGGCAATGAAATCTTTCCTTGTCTTATTGGAATCTACTATAGCGGAAATTATATTTTGCGGAACATTTTTGTAATTTGCAAGCAATTGTTTTGTATCTTTCGGTAAACAGTATCCGCCATATCCAAACGACGGATTATTGTAGTGGCTGCCTATCCTCGGATCTAAACATATACCGTCAATAATGGCTTTTGAATTAAGACCTTTAAGTTCGGCATAAGTATCAAGTTCATTAAAGAAACTTACTCTTAACGCCAAATACGTATTGGCAAACAACTTCACGGATTCAGCCTCCGTAGCAGACATAAATTGTACATTGATATTTTCTTTAATTGCCGCCTGTTTTAATAAATTTACGAACTGTTCCGCTTTACTTAGAATATTTTTGTTATTTAAATCGGTTCCTATCACTATACGGCTCGGATACAAATTATCGTAAAGAGCTTTACCCTCTCTTAAAAATTCGGGACTGAACAAAATATTATCGGTAGCAAAATTTTCTTTTGCTTTTTGTGTAAAACCTATAGGTATTGTGGATTTTATAACTATAACGGCATTCGGATTAATGTCCGTTACTTGCTTTATTACTTTTTCTACCGACGATGTATCAAAAAAGTTTTTTTTCTCATCATAATTTGTTGGCGTGGCAACAACGACAAAATCGGCATTTTTATATGCTGTTCGAGCATCGGTAGTTGCAACTAAATTTAACTCTTTGTTTGTCAAAAAATCTTCTATTTCTTTATCTTTAATGGGAGATTTTTTATTATTTATATCGTTTACTCTTTCATCAAGAATATCAACAGCAATAACTTCGTTTTTTTGAGCCAACAATACAGCAAGCGATAAACCCACATATCCTATTCCGGCAACAGTAATTTTCATTGATTTCTCCAAAATGTGTATAATTGGCGATATTATACATTAAATTTACCGATATAACAAGAATACAAGCAGTAAGAAATATCAATTAAAATAATGAGCCTGATTTAAAAAAAGATATAACAAACGGAGCAAAAAGAAGAATGAATATTGTGGGCAATATTAAAATTGTCATAGGTAACAACATTTTTACCGGAGCTTCATGTGCTTTTTTTTCGGCTATTGCGACATTGTCATCGGACACTTGCCGAGCTATTTTATTCAAGCTGTCGGTAAGACCTGTTCCGGTATCCAAAGACATTGTTATCGCTTTTACAAAAGTATCTATTTGAACAATATTATATTTTTCAGACAACTCTTTAAAAGCCTGTTTTGTGTCTATTCCCAAAGACATTTTTTTAATAATATCTTTTAACTCGTTTATAAAATGTCCTTCCAAAATCGTTACTATTTTATTGATTGCTCCGTTAAAATCTATTCCGGAATAAACCATTATTGCCAATAAATTTGAAACATCCGGTATTTGTTTCACTATTTCATTAATTTTTTTATTATACTGTTCATATATCTTCAGATACGGCAATATCAAGAACAATAATCCGAAACATATCATAAATAACATATCGAAGCCGAAAACTATCACCGATATAAAACAACCTGCCAGCATTGATATAAGTTGTATAAAAACAAAATTGTATGAATTTATTTTCATATCATTAAAATCAAACACTTTTAACATACTGTCAAGTTTCGCAATATAGTCGACAAACAGTTTTATTTTAATGAGTTTTAATATCGGCTGCAACATGTTTGACATTTTCAAAATATATATTAAAAAAATATTTTTATTATCCGCACTTCCATAAAAATTTTGTTTTGCATAAAAACCCGATACAAACATACTTATTGCAAAATAAAGAATATAAAACAAACCAGTCAAAGTAATAAATGTTAATATTAAATACATCATAATTTTATGTCCGCAATTTTTTTCATCATAAAAGAACCGGATAAAATCATAATAACACAAACAAGCAATATGATATTACCTAAAACGGAAGAGAACAAGATCGATACCATTTCCGGTTCGATAAAATAAATTATAAAAATTATAAAAAACGGAATCGTGCTTATAACCATTCCTGAAAAACGCACCTGAGAAGTAAGAACATCAACTTTGTTCGCTAAATAAAGTTTTTTAGAAACGGATTGTTCTATTTTTGAAAGTATATCGGAAATTTTTATACCGGTAGAATGAGATATCTTTAAAGAATCCATAAAAAATTTATATTGTTCATTTTGAATTTTATCCGTAGAATCTTTTAAAGCTTTATCCAAACCGATACCTAACTCGACTTTCTTCAATATTTCTTTAAATTCCGATGATAACGGATCTTTTATTTGGCAAGAAACAGATTCTATTGCTTGAATTATATTCTCTCCGGACGAAACCGAATTTCTAAATAGTCTTATTGTTTCCAATATCTGTTTATCTATTTCCTTTTTATATTTTTGTTTTTTATTTTCGGTAAAAAGCCAAAAACAATAAACTCCCGCAACGGTTATTATTATTGCATATATTACATTAAGCAAAACAGATATCAAAACAAAACAAATAATAAGCAACAAAATTCTTTTTTTGCTTTGTTTTTTGTTCTTATTTTTTACAAGTGCAGTGTCTTTTGATTTTAACGATAAAGCTGAATAAAAAACCAATAAACAAAAAGATATTAAAAAAAGTAATAGATATACAATGTTTAAACTCATAAGTGTTTTATGAAAATATTTTTATGATTATCATAGGTAAAAACCGGAACCAATTTATATTCGCCGTTTTCCGTTTTTTCCAACAAGGAAATTTCAGATATTTTTCTTGAACCGTCAGGATATCTTTTTATTTGAACAATAATATCCAATGCCGACACTATCATGGAAATTATAGATTTTTCCGGTAAGTCAAAACCCGCCATTAAAGACATAACAACAAGTCTGGATATCGCATCCGAACAAGAATTGGAATGAACAGTTGTCATTGAACCGCTGTGACCGGTATTCATCGCCTGTAACATATCCAATGTTTCGGCAGCTCTACACTCACCGACAATAATTCTGTCCGGCCTCATTCTTAAAGAATTTATAACAAGTTGTCTTATCGTTATTTCCGATGTTCCCTCTAAAGATTTCGGCCTTGACTCAAGTCTTACAACATGTTCCTGCTGCAATTGAAGTTCGGCGGAATCTTCAATTGTTATTATTCGTTCTTTTGAATCTATAAAAGAAGACAATATATTCAATAAGGTGGTTTTACCGGAACCTGTTCCGCCCGAGATTAAAATGTTTTTTTTATCATTAACGGCAGTTTTTAAAAAATTCAACATTTCTTCGTTTAACGAGCCGAAACTTATAAGTTCTTGTCCCGATAATTTATGCTTTGAAAATTTTCTTATTGTTAATACCGGCCCATATAAAGATATCGGGGATATAACAACATTTACTCTCGAACCGTCTTTGAGTCTTGCATCGACTATCGGAGAAGATTCATCAACATGTCTGCCGATCGGCGCAACAATTCTGCTGATAACATTTTTTAGTTTTTCAACATTCTCAAATTTAATATTCGTTTTTTCTATCTTACCTTTTTTTTCAACATATATATTATCACAACCGTTTACCATTATTTCGGTAATATTTTCATCCGCCAACAAATCTTCCAAAATTCCGAATCCCGCTATATCATTAATCAATTCTTTTATAATTTTTTCTTCGGTTTCATTATTAAGTTTTATTCCGTATTTCAAAACAAGTTCTCTAACATTTACCATGATTATGTTCGATAAAACTTTTTTATCGCTTTCATCAGAATAATCTTTCATTTTTTCAATTAAATCTTTATGTAGTTTTTCTCTTAAAAGATTATATTTATTCGAACCTGCGGCTATATCAATTATATTATTACCTTCGGTGGTGCATTGTGATATTTTCCCCATAATTTTCTTTATGCCGTCAACGAAAGCATTTTTTCCGTCATTAAACATAAAGTTTTTATCGATAACTTCTTTTTCCGTATCGGAATCAAAGTTAATAAATATTGAGTTTTGTGGAATAAAATTTTCTTCTTTTTCATCAATATTAAAATCAATATCGGTTTTTAATATTACCGGGAAAACGTTTATATCTTTGATTTTATTTATAACTATATCGGAATATATTTTTTGGTAATTTGACAGAGAAACAGGCTCTTTTTCAAGCAAACATAAAACAATATCACTCAAAGATAAGAAATCATGAAAACCTTCGCTGTTATCATAAACAACAAAAATATTATCATATATTTTCGATAAAGATTTTATTATAAAGTCCAAATTACCGTTGAGTAATGTTGTTATATTTTTCACACAAACAATATCGTTATTCGTATCGAAATATGATTTTAACATAGACACATTAAGATTCAAAGCAACATTCAATATATCATCCAAAAATTTTATATTTTTTTTACCGTAATAAGCCCAAATTATGTTGCTGTGTCGTCTTACATCAACAACAATATTTTTTTTATTATCGTAAGTATTTACGGCAGACAGTCCTCTTGCCAAAGAAGTTGCATAAACGGACTTGTTTGTTTGTAGAATGGATATTATTTTTGATTTATTCATTATTTTTGAGAATATTTATTTATTATTTCGTTTAACTCTTTTTGTCTTTTTTGCATTTCGGTATTCTGCTGTCTTACGGATTGTATTTTTATATTTGCCGTGGCATTCTCACAAATATCATTTATCTTAACTGTTTTATTTTGTTGAATTTTATCGTCGGAAGAAGCTCTTAAAACAACTTTCAATATTCCTTTTTCCTGTGCCAAAACTATTTTTTGTGCTTCTTCCATAGAAACAGCCATCGTTACCGGAATATTTACGGAAACGGTTACTTCTTCCGCAGATTTTTTTGCAGAACCTATAATATCGTTACCGACTGCCAACACCAAAAGATTTTGAGCAACCACACACGCGGCTTCTTCAAGTCTTTGATTTTTATTTTCATATTCTATAATCGATATTAAATCAACTTTACTTCCGGAAGTAATTATTCCGTTTATTTCCTGATTATTAAAAAGTATCGTTATTGCTTTTTTGTTATCGGGTATGGTGTTTGCCAAGCCGAATCCCGATATTAACGACGATATTTTAGATGATGTTATTTGTTCCCCTTCTTCAAAAGGAACTATGGATATATATGCAGGTTTTCCGTCAACATAAAATTCTTTTATTTCCGATATATATTTAGGTTGAACATATTGTTTGGGAACAATCTTTTCCTTTATCATCGAATCCGTTATAATTTGTCCCTGTTCTATTCTTTGATTGGCAACAACAACTTTAATTTCTTCGGACATACTTTTGTTTTGCTGTCCCGTGTCGTACAAGTATAAAGTTGCAAACAATGCCGAAAACAGTGCCAATACGGCTATAAGTATAACATTTCTTTTCATATTTATTTTACATTAGCTTCGGTAGATATTTTCTGTGTTGAATCTTGAAACATACTGTTTACTTTACCGCCGAACATTTTTACACCTGCAATTACAACAATAACAACCAAAACGATTATGAGAATATATTCCACCATTCCTTGTCCTTTGTTATTTCTTAACATATTTTCCCCCGTGAAAATTATTTTCTTTTATGTATTTTATTTTTACAACCGCTGCCCGCAAGAACAGACAGTTTTGTTTTTATAATAAATTCATCCATACCTGCAATATTCATTATTTTGGGCAAATTATAAGAATAAGATATTGATACGGTTGATAACTCGTTTGACGGAACAAACAGACCTTGAACAATGTTCGAAAT
Source organism: Candidatus Ruminimicrobiellum ovillum (assembly GCA_002448285.1). Taxonomy (GTDB): domain Bacteria; phylum Elusimicrobiota; class Endomicrobiia; order Endomicrobiales; family Endomicrobiaceae; genus Ruminimicrobiellum; species Ruminimicrobiellum ovillum. The sequence continues at coordinate 226,168 of DJWX01000011.1, forward strand.
ATTCGATAAATCCGTTATATTGTTGTAATCGATAGCATTATAATTTTTAATATCTACGGTTATATCTTTTATTTTATCCGTATCCAACCTTCTGCCTTCTATCATTTTGTTGGTCAAATAGTTTTTAATATCTTTTTTTATATCTTCACCGGACAAAGTCGTATTTGCTATCATATCCGTTCCGTATCTTGTTGCGGAAACGAGTTGTTGCCATGTTAAAAGAACTCTCGCAAACCAAACAACAGAAAATATCAAGACTATTATTACAGGAAAAATAAAAACAGCCTCTGTAAATGCCTGCCCTTTTTTGTTTTTAAGCATAAATTATTTTTTAGGTTTTATAATATCAAAACCGGTATACTTTCTTAAAACTTCGGGAATTATGACCGAACCGTCTTCTTGTTGATAGTTTTCCAAAATTGTTGCAAAAGTTCTGCCGACCGCAACTCCCGAACCGTTTAATGTATGAACAAATTCTCTCTTTTTTGTTGCAGTATTTTTATATTTGCAATTCATTCTTCTTGCCTGAAAATCTTTAAAATTAGAGCAGGAAGAGATTTCTCTGTACATACCTTCACCGCTCATCCAAGCTTCCAAATCATAAGTTTTTGTTGAGCTGAAACCTATATCTCCGCTGCACAAAGCCATTACTCTATACGGAATACCCAACAACTGCAAAACTTTTTCGGCATCGTTAGTCAAAAGCTCCAACTCTTTTGCGGAATCTTCAGGTTTAACAAATTTTACCAATTCCACCTTATTGAATTGATGATTTCTTATTAAACCTTTTGTATCTTTACCATACGAACCGGCTTCTCTTCTAAAACATGCGGAATAAGAAGCATATTTTACAGGAAGTTGCTTTTCATCCAAAACTTCATCTCTGTGTAAATTTGTAACGGAAACTTCCGCGGTAGGTATCAAATATAATTCATCGTCAGGACATCTGAACAAATCTTCTTCAAATTTCGGCAACTGTCCAGTTCCTCTCATTGAAGCTCTGTTTACCAAATAGGGAGTCATAATTTCCTGATAACCGTTTTGTTTGTGAGTATCAAGAAAAAAACTGATAATTGCTCTTTCCAAAGCACATCCTTCATTTTTCAACAACGAAAATCTCGAACCTGAAATTTTTGAAGCTCTTTCAAAGTCCAATATTCCGAGTTTTTCACCTATTTCCCAATGATGTTTCGGCTTAAAAGAAAACTTCGGAGGTTCCCCTACCACTCTTACGACAACATTATCTTTATCACTCTTTCCGACAGGAGTAGTTTCATCGGGAATATTCGGAATTCTCATTAAAAAATCTTCTATTTGATTTTCTATATTAAGTAAAAATTTTTCTTTTTCTTGTATTCTTGCTCTTAATTGTTCCAACTCTTCCAACAATTCTTTTTCGGGTTCTTTTCCTTCTCTTTTTAACTTTCCCACCGTTTCGGAATCGGTATTTCTTTTTAATCTGAACTGTTCTATCTCCGTAATTATAGATCTTCTCGTATTATCCCAATCCATCAGTTGATCTAAATTGATATCCTGATTTCTTTTTTTTAATCCTTCTTTTACAACATCAATGTTTTCTCTGAATAGTTTAATATCTAACATTTTTTCCTCTGTAAAAATTAAACCGCTGCCAACGAGATTCGAACTCGTGATCCCCGCCTTGAGAGGGCGATGTCCTAAACCGCTAGACGATGGCAGCAGTTCCATTAAGTATACTTTATAATACCTGTCGGTTATTATACAAAAAAGTTAATTAAAAATCTATGAATTATTGCTTAGACAAATATTTAAAAAATATTTTTTCTTCCGGAAATTCCGCAACAAAATTTCCGCTTCTTATGTTTCCGTACGAATCATAACTTATAATATTTTCCAAACTTTTCAACTGATCCGCACTTTCAAATACGGTTTTGTTTTCGGAAACGATTATAAATCCTCTTGAAAATTCAAATATCGGTGTCACACTGCCTAAAACCAAGCATAAACATAAAAACAAATATCTTATCTTATATTTTTTGAAGTTATACGTTCTAAACAAAAATCTCATAACGAACAACGATAATATCACAAACATCGGAATCGGTGTCCTCATACAAAAATCAACTTTTTTACCGGACATCAATATGGGACACAATAACAAAAAAATAAAAACGACATAATACATAATTGTTCCTTTATATTGTTTATACATCGGTAAAAGATAAACCATTGCTTCCAATAATATAAAATATATAAACATACATACTATCATCCAAAAAGCCCAAGGTGTATGATGATGTCCCAAACCTCCGGAAATCGTTGCCTTTGCGGTAAGATTGGAAATAAAATATAAAAATATTATCGGTGTTATAAATATTACAGCTACTGTATTTTGAACGGAAAAAGTTCTTTTTAAATAATTTAAAATTTTATTTTTTCTGTATTCCGTAAACAAATTTTTTATAAAGTATGATATCAATAATACGGAAAGACCGATAAACGGTAACGGAGCACAAAAAAAACATAACAAAGCGAGTATTCCGTAATTTTCGATATTTTTTCTATTATTATAAAACATTAGTGTTATAAGCCAAGCAGGTATCCCCTGGTTAAAAACCCAAAACAGAACCGTGGTATTTGAACTATATTGTCCTATATAAGACCACCATTCCAAATGTAAATCCTTAAAAGAAAAAGAAGTATCATAAAATACGGGTGTTAATACCCCAACTATATCCATTCCCGAAAAAAGAATAAATATAAATATTCCAAGGAAAACTTTACTGTATTTTTTTGTTTTTAAAGCAAACAATATATTAACAAAAATTAAAAAAAGTCCTATTGTACCGTAGATAAACAATAATTCGTTTCCTATAAAAAAAGATAAGTATTTGGAAAGAGGTTGAAAGAAAGATATTATTTTTATTATAAGTGCCGCCGGTAACCAAAAACCTATATAATAAACAAGTGCAACATTGATATTGTTGTAATAGACCGGCCAATTATGATTTATTAAATCTCTGAAAATTGCATTTCTCCAATGATGATCGTTACTTTGATACCAAAATCCGCCTATTCCCGAAAAATAGCACCACAGTAAAGCCGTTACGAGTACAATTATAAATACTTTTTTATTGTTTAATAAATTTTTACAATTAAACTCTTTATTTTTAAAATATCCGCAATACAAGGCATATATAAACAAAACAAATGCCACTGTCGCGATATAAGGTTTTAACCAAGTAGCCAAAAATATCAATAAAGGTAAAGAAACATAAATTATGCTTAATTGATTTAAAGTTTGTAAGTTTATTTTCAAATTCATTTTAATTTTTCATCTGTCAGAGATATTATCTTAATTTTCGTTGATTATACCATTTTAAAACATAATATAAAACATAAAAAAGTTGAAGTCGTAAGATTTTAATGATAAAATATCAAAAGTATTCTTTGCGGAGAAAATAATGAAAAAATTAATATCCGTAGTTTCAAGTGCCTTCAATGAACAAGACAATATTGAAGAGCTCTGTAACCAAATAAAACAAGCATGCGAAACTCTTAAAGACAATTATGATTACGAACAAATCATACTCGATAACGGCTCAACAGATAATACCGTTAATAAACTAAGAGAACTTGCGGCAAAAGATAAACATATAAAAGTTATAATAAACACAAGAAATTTCGGTCATATTCGTTCACCATACTACGGTATGTTGCAATCACACGGAGATATTGTTATATCTATAGCATCCGATTTACAGGAACCTCCGTCAATGATAATTGATTTTATAAAAAAATGGGAACAAGGTTACAAAGTGGTTTTAGGACAAAAATCCGCAAGCAAAGAAAATAAAATAATGTATGTAATAAGAACATGGTATTACAAATTATTAAATTTGTTCAACGATTCAGGCACAAAACTATTGGAACATTGCACGGGTTTCGGGTTATACGATAAAGAAGTTATCAATAAATTAAAATCCTTAAATGAACCTTATCCTTATCTCAGAGGACTTGTTTGCGAATTGGGATATGAATTAGTATGTATTCAGTTCTGTCAAAATAAAAGAGAAAAAGGAAAAACAAAAAACACTTTCTATACACTTTATGATATGGCAATGTTGGCGTTTACCAATTATTCGAAAGTTCCGTTAAGGATAGCTACAATGTGCGGTTTTCTATTATCGATTTTAAGCTTTTGTTTAGCGATATTTTATTTAATTTTTAAATTATTGTTTTGGTATCATTTGCCAGCAGGTATAGCACCTATTCTAATATCCGTATTTTTCTTCTTTTCCGTTCAATTGTTCTTTATAGGTATTTTAGGAGAATATCTGCATGCAATACTCACTCAAATACAAAACAGACCTCTCGTTATTGAAAAGGAAAGAATAAATTTTTAAGAGAAATTTCATATGGCTCAAGTATCAATAATCATTCCGGTATATAATGTAGAAAAATATCTTAGACAATGTCTTGATAGTGTAATTAATCAAACATTTAAAGATATCGAAATAATACTGGTTAACGATTGTTCTCCGGACAATTCTTTGCAGATTATTAAAGAATATCAACAAAGAGATTCCAGAATTATTTTATTAAATATGCCTGCAAATCAAGGAATAAGCAAAGCGAGAAACGAAGGAATGAGAATAGCAACAGGCAAGTATATTGTTTTTGCGGATTCCGACGATTGGGTAAGAGATGACTATATAGAAGTTTTATTTAACGGCATAGAAAAAAACGACTGTGATGTTTTTGCCGAAGGTTTTGTATCATATCATAATAAAACTTCAAAATATATTCCTCAAAGATATTCTTTCCTTACAACAAAATGTAAAAACAATAAAGCTTTAATTCTTTTTCCAAGCATAAATTGCGGACCTTGGAGTAAAATATACAAAAAAGACTTCCTGACAAAAAACAACTTATTTTTTACTTTAAAAAGTTGTGAGGATTGTTTATTTTTTTATAAGCTCATGCTTTTAAATCCTAAAATAATATTCAATGAAGAACCTATATATTTTTACAGAATCGGAAGAGATGAATCTTTAACGGCTTCTTTATATTTCAGGACTTATTACATAATTAAGTTGATAAAAGAAATTTATAAAACTTTAATAGAAAAAAATATTTATGAAGAATATTGTACGGTATTTCTAATATATGCTTTTACATATGTTGCTTACTGCTTAACATTCAGTTCTTTACCGATGAAAAAGATGTCATATGCATTATTTTCCGTAAAAAAATTTTTATTTTCAAAAAAGAATCACAATGTTAACATATTAAATAAATTCATAATATTAATTTTCAAATTTTTCTTAAATCATCCTCGGTTATATAAGGCAACCGCATTTGTTTTAAAAGCAATCCGAAGATTTTTTGCAAAACTTTTGTATTCTTTTTAAATTTTATCCTATAATTTTATTCTTTATTTTCGCTATTTTTTTCGTAATCTTTTTTCCGAACACTTTTAATAAAAAGTTTTGTATTCTTACCTTAGGCGTATTCCAAGAACCGTAACAATGATGTATAGAATATGTATTTTCGGTTATTTTTGTTTTTTGTGTTCTAAAACTCTTGGCATAAAAATATTCCGAAGGAAAAATTGATAATTCGTTTATTTGTTGAAAAGAATTATTGTTAATAAATCCATACTTATTACAAAATTTTTGAAACCTGACATTAACAATAGTAATATCTTTTTTACCGTCTTGTTTTATAAAGTGTATGTTATTGTAAGAAGATAAAAATTCTTTAAATATTTCCGTATTTTTTTTACATCCCAAAATACCGAAACCTATATCTTGTTCCGTCGCAAACCCGCAAAAAGCTTCATAATGTAAAAAAGAATCTATAGGTTTTAGTATTTCATGATCTATATCCATATAGATTCCGCCGTACTCTATTAAAGCATATAATCTGGCAACATCGGACACAAAAGCATACTCTTTTGCTTTGTGAGCTTCTTTTGTATAATTACAACAATTAATATCAAAGTTGTTTTCGTTCCATTCTGTTATTTCGTAGTCGGGACAATACTTTTTCCAACTTGCAATACATTTTTTTGCAATATTCGGTAACGGTTTTTTGCCAAACCAACAATAATGAATTTTTTTAGGTATCATATTAATATTCCGTTTCTCGGAAGGAAAGAAATCTTTTTTTGTATTTTTGTCGTTTTATAACAAAATCATTTAACCTTAACTATTGTTCCTTTATCTATTTTATAAATTTCATCACATTTTTCTATGGTTGTAAGTCTATGTGCTATTACCAACATAGTAATTTTTCCGTACAGATGCTCTATAGCCTGCATAACGGCTTTTTCCGTATCGTTATCCAAAGCGGAAGTAGCTTCGTCTAAAACCAAAAGTTCCGGTTTTTTATATAAAGCTCTTGCTATACCTATTCTTTGTCTTTGTCCGCCGGACAACCTTATACCTCTTTCTCCCACCACAGTATCAAGGCCTTTAGGTAAAGAATCTATAAAATCTCTTAATTGTGCTTGTTCTATAACCGTATTTAATTGCTCTTCATTGACATTTTCATCGTCATAAAACAATATATTGTTTTTTATTGTATCATCCGTAAGATATATAAATTGCGGCACATACCCTATCTTAGAAAACCAACTTTTTTTATTTCTATGAATGTTTTTATTATCTATCAGTATAGAACCTTCGGTAGGTTCCAACAAACCTAAAATAACATCCACGATTGTTGTTTTACCTGCTCCCGTAGGACCTTCAAAACCGATAGATTTACCTTTTTTTATAACGAAAGAAATATCTTTAAAAATATATTTTTCCGTATTCGGATATTTATAAGAAATACCGTTAATATAAATATCTTTTTCCATGTTTAAATCTTTATTTTCATCTTCTTTCAAATATCCCGTAACTCTTGTATTCTTCAAATCTCTATAAACTACATTTATTGACGGCATAAAATACATTATGGCATTCAATGCAACTTGCATTCTGTTCATTGAAGGCATCAACCTGAATGCTGCCATAGCAAAAACCGCCATTTGAATTATTATCGTCGAAGCGTCAATTCCTCCGTATAACAAATATATTATAACCGAAAGAATTACGGAAACAACAAAAGATTCTATCAATAATCTTGGAAATTGTTCCAAAAAACGATAATGTTTTTGTGCGGAACAATACTTTATTGAACTATCATAATATTTATCTACAAAAAATTGTTCTTTTTGCAAAATTTTTATATCTTTAATTGCACCCAAAGATTGTTGTATCCATTTTATCATTCCGCCATGATATTTCTGATTGTTTTTGGCAAAAACTTTTAATCTCGGTTTTAAAACAACAAATATACAGAAAAACAGAAAGACAAATAAAATAACCAAAACTATCGTAACAATTTTATTAATATAGAAAAGAAAACTTGTAACCAACAACAAAACAATAAATTCCGACAATAAAAAGAATACATTTGCCAAAAAATCCGAACAACGGGTCGTATCGTTTGTAACAATTCTGACCATCTCGGAAGTATTTATATTTAAATGATAAGAATAAGGCTGATTTATATAAAATTTTATCAATTGTAAAGAAATATCTTTTTGGGCATTGTATAGTATTTTGTATTGAAAATAATAGACAATCAACATATATAAATTTTTTAATATATATACCAAAATTAAAACAAATGCCAAAAAAATTAAAAAATTTGTAGTGTCGCTTATATGAAACAAATTGTAAACAAAAGATAAATATTTATTTGTGACTATTATTTCGGGATTAATAACAACATTTATAAACGGTAAAATTAAAGATATTCCTATAAGTTCTAAAAATCCGGAAATAACTATCAAAACAAATAAAAAAGCAAAATTTATCTGCTGTTTCTTATTATAAATTGTTTTTAATTTTATCAGTATTTCTTTTATTTCTTTCATAACACCTTTATTTTCTGCCACGTTTTTTTAAGGGAATCCAATAATACAATCCCGACATTGAATTTTTTGGAACAAAATTTCCATCGTCGTCTAAAGACAAATTTATTTTATCTGCCGGCAGGAAATTTATAATTTCTTGATTATATTGTTTAGGTAATTCTATACTTCGCGATAATTCACAATTTTCATCAATTGCTTCCGCAGCTAACAGTTTTTGAACAAAGTTCCTTGCCTGTTCTAAAGCATCCGCTGAAATTGCAGATACTATTTGAATACCGTATTCGCCAAAAAGTTCTTTATTTTTATTATATTCTTCCTCTAAAACATTTCCTATAGTCAAAATATACGGGCTTACGGCTATCCATTTTTCGGGAGCTTGAAACTCAACGGGAAAAATCATTGCCTCTTTTGAAAAAGTATCATAAACTACTGCCGGTTTTATGACTTTTTCACAAACAAAACAAGACTTTTGAACAGCTTCTTCAACTTCTATCGGCAAATCTTCCGTATTAAGAAGTTTTCTTATAATTCTTGATATTTCCCTTGTTCGTATACTGATTTTAAAATTCTTTATCTTTCTCATGATGAAAAACCTTATTATAATTCCATAAAAATTTTAGCTGAGAAATTTTCGGTATTATATTGAATATTTTTAACCTAAAACCCCTCAGCTAATATTATTTTAAACTATACATCAAAACTTATTTCTTCCCCATATTCTTTTTAAATCTGTCTCTCTTTCTTTTTTCCCATTCATAAGTTAAAGGACCGCATACAAACACACTGGAGAAAAATCCTATTATGTTTCCTATAAATAATGCTAAACCGAAATCACTTATAACTTCTCCGCCCATAAACAATATAATTATGGATACAAATGCAACAGTTAACGATGTAATAACACTTCTGCCTAAAACACCGTTGATACTTATATTTATTGTTGTTGCAAAAGTTTCTTTTGCTATGAGTCTTAAATTTTCTCTGATTCTGTCAAACACAACGATTGTATTGTTTATAGAGTAACCGACGATAGTCAAAAGTGCGGCAACTAATGTTAAATCTATTTGTTTATCCATAGCTACCATTAAACCGAATGTGATAAATGTATCGTGAATCAAAGCAAGAACTCCGACAACCCCCCACAATGCGGATTTAAATCTGAAAGCAACATAAACGATAATACCTATAAATACAAAGCTGAAAGCGTACATTGCCTGTTTTGTTAAATGTTTACCTACAGCCGGGCCTACATATTCAACTCTGTCTGTTGTTATTTGAGAATCCGAATATTTGGATTGCAATACGGATAATATGTTTTTTGCCATTTCATCTTGAGATTGATTTGTTTTTTTAACCCTTATTATTACTCCGTTTTTACCTGTTGATTGCAACTCAAAGTTTAACCCTTCCTGTGAAGCCAAACCTTGTCTTATAACATCCATTTGAATTTCTTTATCAAATGAAAATTGCATCAAAATACCGCCACTGAAATCTATACCATAGTTAGGTCCTTTAATTGCTACGGCACAAATACCAACAAGTATTAATATTATCGATATCGTAAATGCTACATATCTTTTACCTATAAAATCTATCTTAGGTGTCTTAAAAAATTGCACGGTATGCCTCCAATTATTATAATTTTATTTTATTTATAAAACTTTCTTTAAACAAGAAATCATATATCAATTTTGTAACAACAATAGCCGTAAACATACTGATGCACAAACCTATCGTTAATGTAACGGCAAAACCTTTTATAGGTCCCGTTCCGAATTGGAACAAGAATACTGCAGCTATTAATGTAGTTACGTTTGAATCGAATATCGTAACAAAAGCTTTATCGTATCCGGCATCAACCGCAACTCGTGCCGTTTTACCGATATTCAACTCTTCTCTTATTCTTTCCAATATAAGAACATTAGCATCAACCGCCATAGCAAGTGTCAAAGCAATACCTGCAATACCCGGCAATGTTAATGTGAATTGGAAATAAGACATTATTCCCATAAGAATAAAGAAATTTAATAATAAAGCTATATCTGCAATTAAGCCTGAAAAACCGTAATATATAAGCATAAATAAAAGAACAATTCCAACACCAATCAAAGCAGATGAAAAACCTTTCTTAATAGAATCATCTCCAAGGCTTGGCCCAACAGTTCTTTCTTCTATTATTTTAACGGGAGCAGGTAAAGCACCGGCTCTTAAAACGGTAGCCAATAATTTTGCATCATCGGCATTGAAGTTTCCTTCAATTATAGCTCTTCCGTCCGGAATTCTTGACCTTATAACAGGAGCGGACTGAACTATACCGTCAAGCACGATAGCTAAATTTCTGTCTATATTTGCACCGGTAACATCTGCAAATATTTTTCCGCCGTCTTTGTTAAACTCTAATGATACGTGAGGATAACCGAATCCGCCCGTAGCAAGTTCAACTTTTGCATTAACCAAATATGCACCGGTAAGAGATGCTTCTTTCAATAAATACACTCTGCTGTCTTCTTTGCTGTCTGCAATGAAGTATCCTTCCGGAATTAAAGCTTTTATTTCTTCATCGTTTAAAGCTTCTTCAGCTTTAGACAAATCTTTTTCTCTCATTTTATCTTGAATTTTATTTAATGCATCGTTATCGGTACTAACCAAACAAAATTCCAACAATGCCGTTTTACCGATAAGTTCTTTTGCTCTTGCCGGATCTTTTATACCCGGAAGCTGAACTACTATCCATCTGTCACCTTGTTTTGCAATTAAAGGTTCCGCAACACCGAACTGGTCTATTCTGTTTCTTATAACTTCCACTGCTCTGTCAACCGCATCTTTTACACTGACCGTTTCATCCAACTTAGAAGCATCCACTTCCAATAAAAGATGTGTACCGCCTCTCAAATCAAGACCTAAATTTAATGTCTTGCCGATAATAGGATCTTTTGATTTTTCTGCTTGTGCTTTTTCATCGTCACTCATTCTGTACCATTCAAAGGTAGGAAATAAAAAATACCCTGAAAGAATGATTAACAACGCTGTAACTACTGTTCTGAAACCAAGTTTGTTCATTAAAGTAATTTCCTCTCATTTATTATTAATTCAAACTTACAATCCAAAAATTTTGCAGCTCTTCTACACATATCCATTCTGGACATAAATATTTCAAAGTACTCAATAACCTGAGCAACTTTTGTATCTATATTCAAATTTAAAGATATTATTTTTTTTTCTTTATTTACTTTTAAAAAAGATCTGTCAACGGCAAAATTTACTCTGTCGTGTATATCAGCCGCAATAATATTTTTGTTTCTTACTCTTGTTTTGTGAACATCCGATTTATCCGCAATTATAAGTGCCGCCGCTACCGGATTTACGGGATCTCCGATTTCTTCTTCATGATTCCCGACAGCCGAAACTATCAAAGAAACTTCATCCGGAGTACATCCCATTTGTTTTAATATATGCATTGCCATTAATGCGGCAGACTGACCATGATCTTGTCTGTTAATAACATTACCTATATCATGAACATATCCTGCAATTGCGGCAAGTTCCTGTAATCTTTTCGGATAATCCAACGACGCCAAAATACTTTCCGCAACCGAAGATACCAAACTTACATGCCTGTAACCATGCTCGGTATAGCCAATTGCTCCCAAATAATCATTTGCTGCTTGAATAAAACTGTTTACGGTTTCATTAGCCTTAACATCTTCAAGCATTACATTTGAAAATTTAAGTTCTGTCGTATTCATTTACTTTTTAACAACTTCCGGTGTAACCGGTTTATTATTATCTAAAACACTTACTATTGCAGATTTAGCAATTTTTACTCTAACGCCATGAGAAATTTCAGCTTCAACATCTTGTTCTTTTACAGCAATAACTCTTGCATATATTCCGCCGGAAGTAAGTATTGTATCGTCTTTTTTTATTGCATTTATTTGTCTTTCAAGTTCTTTTCTTTGTTTTTGTTGAGGTCTTATTAAAAACAAATAGAAAAAAACAAAAATTATTAATAACGGCATCAAACCGCCGAAAGCACCGCCGGGTGTTGCCGCAGGTGCCGCTGCCGCACCATCAGCATAAATATTTTGAGATAAAAATAAAACAGATAACAACAAAAATTTAATTTTTGACATCTTAATATACTCCGTATTTTCAGCTGTTGGATTTTTTATTTGAATAATATTTTCTGAAGAAATCCTGTTTAGTTTCCAAAAAAGTATCTTCCACCAAAGCTTTTCTAATTTTATCCGTTAATTTTAACATAAAATTAATATTATGTAAAGATAACAAAGTAAGTGCCAATATCTCTTGCGAACGGAACAAATGGTTCAAATATGCCTTAGTATACCCTTTACAAGTTTGGCAATCGCATTCAGGGTCCAACGGTTCGAACTTATCTTTATATTCACCGTTTTTTATATTTATCTTACCGTAAGTCGTAAATGCCTGACCGTTTCTTCCGTTTCTTGTAGGAATTACACAATCAAACATATCTATTCCTCTTTCTATTCCATCCCAAATATCTTCGGGCATTCCTACACCCATAAGATACCTTGCCTTGTTTTCCGGTAAAAAAGGAACCGTGTTTTCTATAACATCCAACATTTCTTCTTTTGATTCACCTACAGATACACCGCCTATAGCATAACCTACAAAATCTATGTCTTGCATTCTTAAAGCACTTTCTTTTCTTAAATCTTTATATACCGAACCTTGAACTATACCGAACAATGCCTGTGTATTACATGCATCATCCTTATAAAATTCCGTTTTACATCTTTTTGCCCAATTCAAACTCATAAGCATGGAATTTTTCGCATACTCATAAGTTGAAGGATACGGAGTACATTCGTCAAAACACATTATAATATCGGCACCTATGGTTTTTTGTATTTGCATTGATATTTCCGGTGATATAAAATGTTTTGAACCGTCTATATGCGATTTAAATTCAGCTCCTTCTTCTTTTATTTTTCTGAAATCGTTAAGTGAAAATATTTGGAACCCGCCCGAATCGGTAAGCATTGGTCTGTTCCAAGAATTGAATTTTTGTATACCGCCGGCTTTTTTAATTATATCAAGTCCGGGCCTTAAATATATATGATACGAATTTGCAAGTATTATTTGTGCTTTTGATTGTATTAATTGTTCCGTGGAAACGGATTTTACGGAGCCTTGTGTGCCTACCGGCATAAATACAGGAGTATCTATTATACCACGTGTCGTGTATAATTTACCGAGTCTTGCATTACACTGACTTGATTTTTTCAATAATTGAAATGAACCGCACTCCATTATAAGAACCTGTCCCCGTTGATATATAAAGAAAAGTCGCAATTTAAAACACTGCAAGCTTTACTGCAATATACAGTTCTTTGTGTAAAAATTTCAAAATATTCCATTATGGAACATATTTTTGTGTCAATATCCATATTTAATGAAATTTCTTTTTTATCTTTATTTACTTCCAATTTTGTATTATTACATGCGGCTATAACTTTAGAATGGAAATCCGTAAACTTTCTTTCTTCGTTTCTTAATCTTTTATATCTTACATCTGTTTTATCACCCAAAACAACAGCAGCCGCAATTTCCGTTGGAGGTGTCATATTTTTATCTTCATGGCTACCTATTGCCCCGAAAATTTCAAATATATCGCTGTTATATCTTTCTTCGGCAATATCCATTTTACTTAAAATATGCATTGCTATAATAGAACCGCTTTGTGCATGATCTGTTCTCCCTACAAGATTACCTATATCGTGCAAAAAACCTGCAATTTTTGCAAGTTCCTGTATTCTTGCGGTGTAACCGAGTTGTCTCAAAACATCCGCTGCTCTTTCCGCGGTAAACATAGCATGAGATAAACCATGCTCTTTATATCCGATACTTTCAAAATAGCTGTCGGCATATCTCAAGTATGTTAAAAGTTCTTCATTATTTTTAATATCTTCAAAAATCAATAACATTTTTATATTATAGCAAATTTATTTTGCATAAATAACAGTATCCGTAAAACCTAAAGTATAATTAGCAAAATAAAATTTATACCCTAAATTTAATTCATTTAAAAATTTCGGTATTTCGTAATAATCTTCGTATTTATGGTATGCCGCTATTGCAAGTTTCGGTTTATACTTTTTTAATGTATTTACCGCACCTTGCAAGGCTTTCAGTTCACAACCTTCTATATCCATTTTAATAAAATCTGTTTTTTCTATCTTTTTACCTTCAACAAAATCATCAATACATATTGTTTTATATTGTTGCAAATTATTTTTGTTTTCCGTTAATGTTGTAATATCGGCACAAGCATGATTTAAATATAAAATTTTGTTTGATTTGTTATATACAGGTTGTTCGGTTAAAATAATGTTGTCGGCAAGTTTTTTATTATGAGAAAAATTTTCTTTAAGTATATTCAAATTATCATCAAAAAATTCAAATGTAAAAATTTTCCCCTCATTACCGGCAATCGACGAAAATATTAATGAAGTATCCCCCCAACAAGCGCCGGCATCTATAACAAAATCTCCATTTTCAACTTTACAATCTTTATAAGAATATTGTTTATGGATTATAAGTTTATCGAGCAAAGCTCTTGCCCCGTAAACTTTTATATCGTATCCGAGTTTTGACAAATTATAAAATTTTAATTTTCTTGTAACGGATTGTAATTGTCTGATAGAATTATCTGCCAATAAACTATCAAAAATATCTCGTGAATGAATATATTTTTCTTTTTCTTGTTCGGTTACATATACGGGTCCCAAAAGTTTTGAAACTATCATCTTTAAGTATAATTGTTTTTCTGTTTCATCTTCCAACAAGTTATAAAAATATTCCAAACTGTTGTAATTATTTTTGAACCACCCGTAATAATCTATACATTTTTCTTTTACAAATTCGTCGGTTATTTTCTTTTGAAAATTTTGTATATCTTCAAAAGAAAAAACTTGTTGTTTGTTTAGTTCAATAAAAAGTTTATCGGCAAAATTTTTATTCATTGTTATATTTTATGATTTATAATATTTTCTTCAAATTCTTTTCTGTCCAAGAAAGGAAACATATCTTCAAGTGTGGGTGATACCATTGTTCCGTCGGGAAGTTTTTTTGATGAAAGTTTCGGTAAGAAAGAATACTCTTTTTCTACCATAACCTCACATAAAACAGGACCATTAAATTTTAAAACTTCTTTTATTTCTTTTTCCATTGTTTTGGGATTTTTTATTCTTTTTGTTTTTAGTCCGAAGGCTTTCCCTATTTTTGTAAAATCGGGAACACTTACTCCGCTATCTGTACCGGAACCTGTCATTTTACCGTTAAAAAAGTTTCTCTGAGTTTGTCTTATTGAAGAATATCCGCTGTTATTTATAACAAATATTTTTATCGGTAACTTATTATATTTTATGGTTTCAAGTTCCTGTATATTCATCATTATCGAACCGTCACCTTCCAAACAAATAACATTTCGTCCTTTTGAAGATAAACTTGCGCCTATACTTGCAGGTAATGCATAACCCATGGATGCATTTCCTCCATTCAAGATAAATCTCTGATTTTTTTTAATTACTGCCGTTTGAAAACCGCATACGCAAGCAGAACCGTTTGCCATAACAAAAATATCTCTTTCTTTTAAACATTTTGTTAATGTATAAACAAAACGGTAAGGTTCTATTATATTCGGTTTTTGCTTCTGTTCTTTATAATTTTCAAAGCAATATTTGTTTTTTAAGTTTTTGCAAAAACTTAACCACTTCAAATACTTTGAAGAATTAATATTTTTTGTTTTTGCCAAAAGCTGCGGCATAAAAAATTTTAAGTCGGTATTTATTGCTAAATTCGGTTTTACAAAAGGCTTTCTTAATTCGTCTTTATCAATATCAACAACTATTTTAAAAGCATTTTTAGCAAAATTTTCCCAATTGTAACTTACTTGTCTGATATTATTTCTTGTCCCTAAAAATAAAATCGTATCGGCATTTTGTAATGCAAAATTTCCGGCTCTTTGCCCCACAGTACCTATTCTCCCGATATAATATTTATTTTTTGTTTCCAACAAATCAAAGCCGTTAAATGTTGTAACAACGGGAATTTTTAATTTTTCAATTAACTTATAAAATTCTTTTTGTGTATCCGACAATCTTATACCGTGACCTGCGACAATAAGAGGTCTTTCGGATTTTTTTATTTTTTCAATTATTTTATCTATATTTATTTTTTCGTTTTTTATTTTAGGTTCTTTAAATTCTTTTAAAATTTTTTCATCTATCATAGCAGATTGGACATTCATAGGGATATCAAGCCACACAGGTCCGAATCTTCCGTGAGTCGCTTCGTAAATTGCTTTATCCAAATGGTATTTTATTTCGTCGGGATTGGTAACCATAACGGCATATTTTGTTAACGGTTTAACAACACTTATAATATCAACTTCCTGGTCGCCGAGCTGTCTTAATTTTATATTAGGGCAACTTGCCGTCGTTGTTGA
Organism: Candidatus Ruminimicrobiellum ovillum; assembly: GCA_002448285.1. Taxonomy (GTDB): domain Bacteria; phylum Elusimicrobiota; class Endomicrobiia; order Endomicrobiales; family Endomicrobiaceae; genus Ruminimicrobiellum; species Ruminimicrobiellum ovillum. Next base: position 242,571 of record DJWX01000011.1, read on the forward strand.
ATATTTAACTTGCCCGGAAACATATAAAACGGGAACAGAGTCTGTCCATTGTCCGAATACTCCGTTCAAACAATTAAGTCCCCCAGGACCTGTTGTAACATTTACAACCGCAAGTTCTCTGTTTACTCTTGCATACCCTTCCGCAGAAATCGCACATGCCTGTTCGTGGTGATTACAAACATAATGAATATATTTACCGAAACTGTTATTTAAGTGCATGGCACCGCCGCCGGAAACCATAAAAACAGTTTTTACTTTATAAACTTCTTTTAATCGTTTAGCTACATAATCGGACAATTTAATCATTTGTTATCTTCTCTAAACAAAAATCAGCTTTATCTTTCAATGCTTTTTTATCTGCTCCGTATCCCCACAAAGCAACAAGCGATAAAACTCCTGCTTTCTTTGCAGCCTCAATATCGCTTAAACAATCGCCAACCATTATAGTTTTTTCTTTTGGCAGATTATATTTTGAAACTATCTCTTCTATCATTTGTTGCTTTGTCAATTTTTTATCGTCGTATTTATCTACCATATAAACATCGTCGAAAAAATCTATATTTAAACTTTTTACTAATCGCAATGTAGGAATCTTCGGTTTGTTTGTGGCAATAAATATTTTTTTGTTATTTTGTTTCAAATATAACAGACAATCCCTAATACCGTCATATAATTTCGTTATATCTTTTTCATCATAATCATAAATTTTTCTGTATTCCGAAACTATGTTGTTTACAATATTTTCATCCGTTAAATCGGGCTTTACTATTTTTGCTATTTCCGCTAAAGACGGTCCCATAACGGACGGATTTAATCTCTCTTTATCAAAAGAAACATTGCATTTGTTAAAAGCTTTTTCTATACAAGATAAAACTTCATCTGCGGTATCTGCCAAAGTTCCGTCAAAATCGAAAATAAAATTGTCGTACTCATTAAATCGCTTCAACATTTACTCCGGTTTCTTCTATCAACTTTTTATATCTGTCTTCAAGCATAACAATTCTCTTTTCATCTTCTTTATATATCATTTCGTAGAATTTTCTTTTATTCTTAAGCCACATCAACTCAAAACCTACAGCTTTTAAAATTCCTTTATCTATGTTTTTATCTTCAAATGCTTTCTGTGCATCGAAAACTATTTTTCTTGTTTCAAATTTATATAAAGAATTTTTAGGTAATCTTTTGAAAAACGGCATTGAATGGAAAGACACCCCGCCGCCGATAATAAACTTTTTATTATATTTTTGGCACAATGCAGCCATCTTGTTTGCAATTTCAAATATTTCTTCACAATTGATATCTTCTCTGGTTAATCCCATGGAACCGGTCATATCTACTCTACCCAAAACTATACCGCTTATATCACCGGAATTTTTCGATTTTAATATATCTTCCAAATTATTAAAACCGGTTATTGTTTCTATGTTCATATAGAAAGATATGTCTTGCCTTTCTTCTTCCGGAAAAACAAATTTTGTTGCTTGAACATATTTTTTTGCAGCATAAGCGGTTTCTATCATCGGAGCAACTATCGTGTTCACACCTATAGTTCTTGCATCATACATATCTTTTATAGCTTCACATCCGCCTGTTTTTATTGTTAATTCAAGGCCCGCTTTTGTTACAACTTCTTTTAACCTTAAAGCTTCTTCCATTCTTGTGCCTTCAGCCTCAAATTCCGCTTTAACACCGATAACATTGTGTTCTTGCCTTAAATTTTCTAACGTGTGAACCATTCTCTTTTCTAAATTATTCATTTTTATATCCTATTCTATTTTATTTGTTTATAATAATTATATAATTTTTTTAAACCTTGTTTAATGTCGGTAAATTTTAAATTTTGTATTTCCGATAATAAAACAGAATTATCACCGGTATATTCATTATTCATAATTTTGTTTTTTATAGTTATATTTACTTTATTATTTTCAAAAGCATTAACTATTTCGGCTATTTCCAAAAGACTTATACTTTGCGATGGTGTTATGTTTATTATATTGTTTTTAGCATCGTTTTCTATAAAGTAATAAACAATTTTTTCCATATCTTCAACCCAAAGATAATCGAAAACAACATTTTGATTTATTTCTATATTTTTACCGTCAATAACACTTTTAATTGCATAGGTAGGAAATCTGGTTTCTTTTTCTCCGTATCCGTAACAAGCGAAAATGTTTAACATTAAAAAATCTCTTCTTTCCTTAATTTTTTCAGCAATCAACATTTTCGATCTACCATACAAATCTTCAGGTATAACTTTACCTATTTCTTCTTCTTTAACTTTGTGTAAATTTCTTGATTTATCGTACATTGCACCGGAACCGAACAAAATAACTCGAGTATCATCGGATTTATATTTTAAAATGTTATCAATCATTGCAAGATTATCTTCAATGGTTGTATTTTTATCTTGAACATCTCTTACACCGCCGACCGATGCACAATGAATTATAAAATCGATTTTATTTTCTTCAAAATATTTTTTAACTTCGTTCGAATTTGTTAAATTAAGTTCAAAGCTGCGAGGAGTTAAAAGATTATATTTATATTTTAAATATTCTTTTAAATTCTTGCCTATGAATCCGCCTGAACCGGTTAATAATATTGTTTTCATTTTTTCCTTTTAATTTTAAAAAATAAAATTTTAACTTTCCTATAATCATTTTCATATTTTATTGTTCTTATATCTAAAATAAATCTAATAAAATTTTTTAAATAATAGAAACAACAACACACAGTGCTTATAAAATAATCATTAATAAATTTTAAACTCCAAACCTTATCAATTCTTAAATAGTCAAAATAAAGCCAATCTTTGGTTCGTGGCATCGACATAGTATTCCATGGCTTTTTCTTATAAGTATAATGGATAATAGCCGGAAATTTAGCTGCTTGAATAATTTTTTTACGATTAGGATTATATCTTCTTTCGGGAGTTGAGCGATAAAAACTATCTTGGACATTCCATTTATAATCAAGTTCTTTTATTTTCCCACTACAAACAGCATTTATCACATCCTGATCACCGATTTTAATTTTATCTCCATCTTTAATTGTAAATTCCATCAGTTTGTTATATAGTTTATCTTGTCTCCAGCGTTTAAGATTTATTAAAAGAACTCCGGCATTAATATAAAAACTACTCTTATATATAAATTCGGGATTATATTGTCTTAAATAATAATATCCTATATCTTCTACCCCGGCTAAATAATAATCTTTTATATCTGTTTCAAAAAGTTCTGCAAGAGATTGTTTTATGATAACGTCACAGTCAAGATATATTATTTTTGAAATATCACGGCATAACTCAGATATTTTATAACGAAAATATGTTGTATTTGAAATATGTTTTCCACCAGCAGGAAAAGAAATAAAATCTTTTATATCAACATCTAAAAATTCAACTCCAAAGTCTTTGAATTTTTTTAATGAATTAATATATTGTTTTGAATTATTAGAAACTTTATCACATAGAATATAAAAATGTAATTCATCATCTTTATTTGCTGTTTGTAATATGGAAACCATTGCTGTCGCCATATATTTCAAATAATTTTCATCGGTAGCAAAACAAATATTTATTTGCATAAGTATATCCTAAATTTTTCTGCTTACATACAAGACTATGCATATATAATAAATACATTTACTTACTTTATTCTCCAAAAATTATATTTTTTCTTACCATTGAACATACTTATTATCTTAAGAGGCAAATATAGAAAAATAAAACTTACTAAAACAAACAGAATAATTTCAAGTCTCATTATAAAACTTGAACAAAAGCAAAAATAACTCATAATATTCTGTAATAAAAAGCCATTCTCCTTTATAATTCCACGTGCAATTTCACGAAAAACAACGTTTACTATAGGATCGGTATGTTTATGTTTTACACCCTGAGATTTATCTGAATCTTCTGTCAACCAACTCTTAACAATATTAAGTCTCAATTTATCATCTTTAATTAATAACATACAATTAAAAATCGCAGCAAAAAAGGATTTTACAGGGTATAATTCGCTTGGAATATTTCCTCTTGTATAAGAGGAATCAACTCCAGCATCCCAACCTCCATAAATTGCAACAGGATTTCCTTTTAGATAATAGAACGATTTATTTTTATCATTTATTACCTTGCAAAAAAGTGGTGCATGCGGGCAATAACTACTTATTGAATCATATACATTTCTCATAACTTCACTATTTATAATTGATGTTTTATAAATACAACCAGATAAGAAAACGCATTGTTTTATTCTATCTTCGAATGTTGGATTGACAAATATTTGAGCAATGACTATACAATCATGATCTTCAATCATGGCATCTTCAACTTCTTTCCAATTTTGCCAATCATAGTAATCATCATCACCTAATATCCAAAAATATTTTTTATTTGCAAATTCAATGGCTTTGGCAATATTAGCATTTCCACCCACATTATATTTATTTTTAATAACTGAAACATTTTTGTATCTACTACTAAATTCATTACAAATATCTTGTGTGCTATCCGTAGAGTTGTTATTTAATATTGTTATTTTACAATCTTTTACAGGACAACTATTAGATAAAATTTCCTTAAGTGTTTTTTTTAAACTTTCAGCCCTATTATATGTAATAATTATCAACTCTAAATCATCTTTTATACTCATTTTAACTCTCTAAAAACACTTTTTTTATATACTTTTAAATATTTTTTATTAATTTCCTTCTCTTACAAACTTGTGTATCAATTCCGAAATTTTATCCATTTCTTTTTTACCGAGTTCGGGAAATACACCTACCCAAAAAGTGTTGTTCATTATGTATTCCGTATTGGGTAACTTTTTGTATTCTTTTTCTGTTAATTTGTTTGACATCAACAAAGGAGATTTGCCTATCTTTAAAGGAACATTATTTTCCGTCATCATCGGTTGTCTCAAAATATTCCCTGCAAAAAGATGCCTTGTTCCTACTCCGTTTTGTTCCAAATATTCAACAAGTTGTTGTTTCGTAAATTTATTATTTTGTTTTACGGTTAGCAAAAGCCCAAACCAAGACGGTTCTGTTCCTTTTTCAATTTTCGGAAATATAAAATAATTTTTCAAATCTTTTAATTTTTGCATTAAATATTTTGCATTTTGTGTTCTTTTCTGTAAGAATTTAGGAAATTTTTTTAATTGACTTAAACCTACCGCTGCCTGAAAATCCGTTATTTTTAAGTTGTAACCTATATGAGAATATGTATATTTATGGTCGTACCCGAAAGGAAGTTTCCCGCATTGCATAGAAAATCTTTTTCCGCAACTGTTATCTTTCCCAGGTTTACACCAACAATCTCTTCCCCAATCTCTGAAAGACATTATTATTCTATACAACAGAGAATCGTTAGTTACAACAGCTCCGCCTTCACCCATAGTTATATGATGTGCAGGATAAAAGCTGAAAGTTCCTATATGACCTACAGTCCCGACTTTTTGTTTTTTATACAATGCTCCCAAAGCATCGCAACTGTCCTCTATAAGCCACAAATTATATTTTTTACATAATTTTAAAATTTTATCTAAATTAAAAGGATTACCCAACGTGTGAGCAACAAATATTGCTTTTGTTTTTTTTGTTATTGCTTCTTCGATTTTATTTTCATCAATATTACAAGTTTCCAATTTGCAATCTACAAACACAGGAACAAGTCCCAACTGAATTATCGGATTTATTGTAGTAGGAAAACCGGAAGCGACTGTTATAACTTCATCCCCTTTTTTTATTTGTTTTTTCCCAAGTTTATAAGATGTTAATGCCGATAGTGCCAAAAGATTTGCACTTGAACCGGAATTTGTTGTAAGTGCATACTTTACACCTAAAAACTTTGCAAAACTTTTTTCGAATTCATCGTTAAATCTGCCGGTGGTAAGCCACATATCGAGAGAAGCATCTATTAAATTGCATAAGTCTTTCTCATCCAAAACTTTACCGGAAACGGGAATATATTTTTTCAAATCTCTTTTTGGTTTATTAAATTTAAAATAACAACCTGCTGCTTTTTTTACCGAATTTCTTAATGTATCGTTTTTATTCATATTTTTTTCCAAAAATTTTCAACATTTTTTTGTTTTGCAAAATTCTTTTATTTGTTCAACACAAACTTTTTTCATGTCTTTTTTTTGTTGATATGATTTTGTCCAATCTACAATTTTGTTTAGAGTAGTATTTATGTTCCATCTCGGAACCCATTTCAACTCTTTTTTTGCTTTTGATATATCCAATTTTAAATAATGTGCTTCGTGAGGTTGTTTGGTTTTGGTTACAGTATATTTAGCACCGGGAAAAATTTTGCATAAAATTCTAACTATCTGTTCCACGTTTTTTGTATCTTTCTTTTCGGGTCCGAAATTCCAAGCGGTTGCAAACTGTTTTTTACCATTTAATAAATTCGCCCCTAACATCAAATAACCGCTAATAGGCTCTAAAACATGCTGCCATGGTCTTATTGCCTGCGGACTTCTTATTTCCAGTTTTTTAGCGAAAAGCACGGCTTTAATAAAGTCAGGTATTAATCTGTCTTTTGCAAAATCTCCGCCACCGATAACATTTCCTGCTCTTGCCGAAGCTATTAGTGTTTTATGTGTTTTGCCGTAATCTTTTATATTGAAAAAAGAATCTCTGTAGGAAGAAATTATTATTTCACAAGCTGCTTTCGATGCACTGTAAGGATCGTAACCGCCTAAAGAATCTGTTTCTTTAAATGCTTTTCCTGTTTCGTTGTTAAGATATACTTTATCGGTTGTAATCGCAACTACGGCTTTAATGAATTTATTTTCTTTTACTGCTTCTAAAACATTTGCTGTTCCTATGACATTTGTGTTAAAAGTATTTAGAGTTTCTTCGTAAGATAATCTTACCAACGGTTGTGCTGCCAAATGAAATATTATTTCCGGTTTATATTTTTTTATTACGGATTTTAATTTTTTAAAATCATTTATGTCTGCTCTGATATCAACACATTTCGGTTTTGTTAATTCAAATAATGAAGGTTTGGTAGGAATATCAATTGAATAACCTATGACTTTTGCACCTAACATTTCCAACCACAAACAAAGCCAAGTGCCTTTAAAACCGGTATGACCTGTAACTAAAACTTTTTTATTTTTATATATATTATTAAACATCGTCATTTTTTGTTAAGCCAAACCGACCAAGGAGCTTTTCCTTTTTGCCACATATCGGTTAATTCTTCTTTTTCTCTTAACGTATCCATAGGTTTCCAAAAACCAAAATGCTTAAAAGCATTTAATTGATTATCTTTTGCTAAATTTTCAAGAGGAGCTCTTTCAAAAATTATATTATCATCATTATTAGGAATATAATTAAAAACTTCAGGTTGACAAACAAAAAAGCCGCCGTTAATCCAACTTTCTTCGCCCTTTGGCTTTTCCATAAAAGATGTAATCATATTATTATCTTTTATTACTAAAGCACCGAATCTGCCGGTTTGTTGAACTGCCGTCATGGTAATTATTTTTTTCGAATTATTATGCGCTTTTATTAAATCTTGTATATTAATATCGGCAACACCATCTCCGTAAGTTAACAAAAATTGTTCTTTGCCGATATATTCTTGAGCTTTTTTAATTCTTGAGCCGGTCATTGTATTTTGACCCGTATATAAAATGGTAACTTTCCACGGCTCCGTATATGTTTTATGAATTTCAACGGAATTTGTCGACATATCTATCGTAATATCGGAATAACGATTATAATAATTTATAAAATAATCTTTTATTAAATGTGATTTATATCCGGTAAGAATAATAAAGTCGTTGAACCCGTAATAGGAATAAATTTTCATTATATGCCATAAAATAGGTTTCCCGCCTATTTCCACTAACGGTTTAGGTATTAAAGTTGTTTCTTCCGATAATCTTGTTCCAAAACCACCGGCCAAAATAACTACTTTCATTTTATCTCCAGGAATATTATAATAATATTACTTAATTATATATAAAAAATTGTAAATTGTTAATATTTTTTATAGCATATATCTTACTTGAATATTAGATGGAGATTTCTTATGCCGGACAAACCGTTATTGTCAATTTGTATTCCAACATATAATCGTTCAAAATATTTAATTAAAACAATTAAATCTATTGTTGAAAGTGACGGATTTAATGAAAGAGATGTTGAAATTGTTATTTCTGACAATTGTTCAACAGATGATACATCCGAAATTATAAAAGAATGGACTAACAAATATAAAAACATTTATTATTTTAAAAGAACGACACCGACAGATTTTGCAGATAGAAATTTTATAGAAGCATTATCTTTAGGTTCGGGTGAATATTTAAAATTGAACAACGATATAGTAGGTTTTAAACAGGATACTTTAAAAATTATATTAAACAAAATAGAAAAAAATATCGACAAAAAAACTCCTATTTTTTTTCACTCTTTGATTCATAATCAAATTTCTAAGAATATAAAAAAGTTATTTAATTTAAAAGATCCGCTAAAAGAATTTTCTTTTAACAGTATTGATAATTTTATTAACTCTATTTCAACAGCTTCCACTTGGATTGCAAACTTCGGCTGTTGGAAGGAACATTTTGAATTAATAGAAAACAAAGATAGATTTTTACACAACCAATTTATGCAGGTGGATTGGACATTAGATATATTAAACAAGCATAAAATGGCAACTGTTTATATTAAAAACTTTTATAATCCTTTCAGAATAAAAAAAGAAGGAACCGTAGATGCTTTTAATGTTCACGGAAAAAAATATTTAGAAATATATGAATATTATCTAAACAAGGGATTGATATCAAAAAAGTCCTATGAAAAGGAAAAAAGAAAAGTATTGATTAAAGTTTTAATTCCTATGTTGGCTCTTAATTTAACTTCTAAAAATCATTTCTTTAAAGTAAACAGTTTTTTCAATTTTATAAAAGATTATAAGACAAATATTTATATGTATTTCGCAATATTAATAGAATTGCCTCTTTGTATTATATTCCTTTTAATAAAAAAGGTTTTCCTACTATTCAAGAAATAATTCATTCGAACTTTCAATAAAAATCTTAAACTACAAACATTAAGACAAAAAAAATTCAGCCTTTCGACTGAATTTTGATTTTATATTCAAGAGCGGGCAATGGG
>DJWX01000013.1:0-29064 GCA_002448285.1 Candidatus Ruminimicrobiellum ovillum
GTCCCTTATTTTTTTATTCTGCTTCCGCTGCTTTTGTTCTCTAATATTTATAGCCTATTTCCCTTATTTTTTCAATATATTTTTTATTCGCTATTTTACTATTTTAGATTATAGCCTTTTTGTGAAAACTTTTCTAAAAAACATTGTGAAATTTTTGTAAAATCTTACTTATTTGCGCCTTCTTTAGCTAATTTATCTGCCAAATCGTTCTTTTTGTTTCCTGTATGGCTATCTATTTTTCGCCACAATATATCTATATCACATGAAGAAACAATTTCTACGTATTCTTGAGCAAGACTGTTTTTAGGTTTCCATTTACCTGTAGCAAAATATTCTATCCCCAAATAATCATAATTTATTCTTATTTTCTTTATATTATTCAGTTCACACCATTTTAAAACAAGAGTAACCGAATAAAGTTCTCCTCCAAACTGTCTTGTTGAAGTATCATCAAGCCTTCCGGAAAATTTTTCTATTTCTTTATCACCTAAAAATATCGCTGCACCGTATCCTGTTTTACCGTCTATATAAGAACCGTCAACAAATGCCTCATAAATACCGGACTCTTCTTTAAATGTTTTAAATCCGTTAACTTCATCCCAACATTTATTTATAATTTCAACGGATTCTTTATCTTTAATATTTGTTGTAACTAAAGAAAAGGATTTTTTTGACGGTTTGTAATAAACCCCGATTTTACCTAGTTTAATCAATTTATTTTTTAATGATATTTGCAATAAATAATCCCTAAAACAAGTATCGTCAAAACTTGCTATAAGATTATTTTCATTCAATATTTTTACGAATTTGTTTCCAAAAGTTTCTAACTCACTTTTACACATCGTCATTGTTGTTTCTCCAAAACATAAAACTTTTAAACTATTCAACTATATTATTTTAGCCGTTAAACTTATAACCCCATAACCAAATAACCTGTCGTTGTTGTTTTCATACTTCCATACATCTATACCTCAAAATTGCTTTGCAATTTTTATCTCATTTTCCACAACTTGTGTAATTGCGGTAATATTCTGATATTTTTTATTTTTTTTGTTGCTATAGAATAAAATTTTAAAACTTTTTGATTTGTAATATTATCAAAACTTGCGGGTTGAATAATGAGCGGAATTTTATCTGACACTTTTGAAATAGTGTTAACGGCTTTTACAAATTCTTTTTCTTCGGTATCCTTTGCTATAACTGTTTTAACAAAAACTTTTTTTTGGGAAATTTCTAAAAATTTTTTATGTTCTTTAAACAAATCTTTACCGCATGCAGACTTAAACTTTATATCCATGGATACAACATCACAATAGTTATAAATTTTTTTTATTTGTTGCGGTAAACTTCCGTTGGTTTCAATATATGACGAAAATTTATTTTTCAAATATTTTTGCATTAACTCTAAAATAAAATCTGTATATATTGACGGTTCCCCGCCGGTAAAAGAAACCGATGGTTTGTTGCCATAAAATTTATCTTTGTTTTGATTATATATATCAGTTATATATTCAAACAAAGCCTGTGTTGTAAAACATTTTGAACCGGAATTTATTTTTAATGAATTCGGTGTATCGCAATAATTGCACCTTAAATTGCATCCGGAAAATCTTACAAAAATCTGTGGTATTCCGGCATATATTCCTTCACCTTGGTAAGAGAAAAATACTTCATCTATAGGTGCAAGATATTTATCTAAGTGCCGGATCATCTATACCTGCCTCTTTAAAACCTTTAGCTCTTAATTTACACGAATCGCATTTACCGCACGGTTTTGTTTTACCGTTATAGCAACTCCAAGTTTTTTCATAAGGAACTTTTAGTTTTGTTCCCAACTTTATTATTTGAGCCTTAGAATATTTTTCTATGGGAGCACAAATTTCTATACCATTGTTTAGTGCTTTCATTACTTGTTGCATAGATTTCAAATATTGCGGGGTGCAATCCGGATAAGAAGAAAAATCTACCGCATTTATACCCAAGAATATTTTTTTTGCTTTAATTGTTTCCGCATATGAAATTGCATACGACAAAAATATGGTGTTTCTTCCCGGAACATATGTTGACGGGACAAAACCTTCTTTTATTTGTTTATGTTCAGGAATTTTTTTATCCTTATTTATCAACGAACTCATATCCCAAGGAATAGATGTTTTTACAACATGATAATTCAACTTTAAACTTTTTGCAAATTTCTTAGCATTTTCTACTTCTTTACTGTGTTTTTGTCCATAATCGAATATTAAGCAATGACAATCATAACCTTTGCTCATTGCATAATACAAAACTGTCGTAGAATCGAGTCCGCTTGAAAATAATATTATTGCCTTTTGTTTCATAACGATACCACTGCGGAAGATGTTTCACTTTCCCATACTTCAACTTCACAAACCTTTATATCTTCCGTTTCAAATATTTTCATTTCGTTAAATATAAACGTTGCAATATTTTCCGCCGTTGGATTTATTTTATCGAAAGGTTCAGTTTCGTTTAAAAATTTGTGATCTAATTTTGCCATTATTTTGTCGAGATGTGCTTTCATATCGGTAAAATCTATAAGCATTCCTATTTCGTCAAGTTTTGTTCCGCAAAGGCAAACTCTTACTTTCCAGTTGTGTCCGTGCAAATTTTCACATTTACCTTTATATCCTCTTAAAGCATGTGCCGATGAAAAATGTTTAAATACGGAAAGTTTATATTTCATTATAATTCCACCTTTATAACCTTATTTATTTTTTTGTCAAAAAATTTACTGCCCAAATTTTTAAACTTTTCAGGATCATCACTTACATAAAATTCATATTTACCCGATCCGAAATTTTTCAATTGATTGTTTTTTTTCAATAAATTTTTTACGGCCATTGCAATAGCCGTTGCAGAATCTATTATTTTTATTTTTTTACCTATAACTTTTTGTATTGAACCTTTTAACAGCGGATAATGCGTACATCCTAAAATCAATGTGTCTATTTTTTTATTCACCAATTCTTTTAAATAAACATTTATAATTTCTTCGGTAATTTTACCTTTATTCCACCCTTCTTCAACCAAAGGAACAAACAACGGACATGCCTTGGAAAAACAATTTATTTTTCTATCATGTTTTTTTATCTCTTTAGCATAAGCATTGCTTTTAACAGTTCCTTCCGTTCCTATAACTCCTATTTTTTTGTTTTTTGTATTTTGCAATGCAACGACAGAACCTGCTTCTATAACACCTATCATAGGAACATTTATAACTTTTTTTAATGTATTTAAGCTGAATGCGGAAGCGGTATTGCAAGCAACAACTATAAGTTTTACACCTTTTGATTCCAAAAATTTTGATATATTAACAGTAAAATTTGTAACAACTTTTTTTGATTTCGAGCCGTAAGGCACATGAGCACTATCGCCGAAATAAATAAGATTTTCTTTCGGCAAAAGCTTAGATATCGCAGACATAACAGTAAGTCCGCCGAAACCTGAATCAAATATACCTATAGGTTTATTACTTTTTATTTGCTTTTCTCGCATAATATTTTTTTACACCTTCATATATCGAATCGGCAGCAGCCTTTTGAAAACTGCTCGTATTAAGTTTTGCTTCTTCGGTATAATTACTTATATATGCCGTTTCAACAAGAACAGACGGCATCTGTGTTCCTCTTAAAACATAGAAATTTGCCTGTTTTATTCCTCTGCTCGGTATCTTCAATCTTCCGGAAGCTTCCGCGATAACAAAACTTGAAAGTTCCGATGATTCGTTTATATATTCGTTCACAACCATTGACCACAACATATTTTGCAATACCGTCTTTTTTTCATCGGATTTGTCTTCCAATGCAATAACGGAGTTTTCCAAAGTTTCTGTTGAAATAGCCTCTTTATCCGATGCTTTTTCCGACAAGAAATAAATTTCGAATCCTGAAGCCGTTCTGTTCAAATTAGCATTACAATGAACGGATATAAACAAATCCGCTTTATTTTTATTTGCAATGTTTGCTCTCTCTACCAAAGGAATAAACGTATCATCTTGTCTTGTAAGTATAACTTTATAATTTTTATCTTTCTTAAATATTTTTTCCAATTGTAACACTATAGCCAAGTTGACATCTTTTTCTTTCGTTCCGTGCGGTCCGACTGCACCGGGATCTTTACCGCCATGACCGGCATCAAGTACAATAATTTTTGCATCTTTAGCAATTTCTTTTGTTTTTGGTATTATATCTTTAAATGTTTCCGTATCGTCAATTATTGCATAACTGTCATCTATAATTTGATCCTCTTCCACGGTTACAACTTTTACTTTTGCAAGTGCTTCCGAATCATCTTCTTCCTCTTCCAATACCGGTTTATCATATATTTGAGAATCATTTGCAATTATTCTTGTATCTATCGAAACAACCTCGGTATCACTACCGATATCTTCAGGCTTTTCCTGTTGCTGTTCAATTACTTTTTGTTCTGTTTGTATTTCGGAAACATTTTCGGATTTTTTCTCAATTTGAACTTTTTCTTCCGATTTTACATCTTTCGATTTTTGTTCTTTTTTCTCGTCTATAATTTTTTCTTCTACCGCACTTATTGTTTTTTTATCTATTCTCGCTACGGTATCGGGTATATATATATTTGTCGGTTTTGCCATATCAACCGGTTTTGTATGTTCTATATCCATTACCAATTTAAAAGGTTTTTTGAAGTTTTGAACTCTTACGGACTTAGGAGTTTGAGCTAAATTTATTGTAAAAACAGCTTCCCTGCCTTTTGTTTCATAAGAAATATCTTTTATTGCTCCGTTATTTGCCACAACACTATCTTTTATAATTTTACCTCTTTGAAAAGCAACGACAATAGAATTCTTAGCTTTTTTTATTGTATGAGTCATTTGCTCTTCAAGTTCAATAACAATCTCGGTATTATTTTCTTTTGTGTAATATCTTACGGCAGATATATTGGATATGGATGTAACATTAAGTATTCTGTGTTGCGTATCCAAGTTAACAACCGCTTCCAACATTTCAGGGAAATATTTTAATTCCAAAATTTCGACCGGAACATAAACTTCTTTATTTATCATTACGGAAGGCATTTTCAGTTTTACTTTATTTTTACCGAAAGAAACTTTTCTCGAATCATAAAAAATATCTATGGATCTGTTTTTAAATTTCATTGAAACCTTTTTACTCACGGAATACCATTCTAATCTTGCCTGACAAAAACTCGCCAACTCTCTTAAAGATAAAAAATTGCTGCCCGATATGCTATATAAATTCATACCGTCATAACCTTGTCCGTCAAAAATAACATTTAATTTTTGAGCCTCTACGGTTATGTCGGCTGTTTTAATTTCATTTTTTGCAAAGCAATAAACAGACACAAAAACAAAAAACAACGATAATAAACCAACAAATTTTTTCATATTCTAACCTCAAACCTTAATCAATATAATTGTACATCTTTATTTGCAAAGGTAAAACATTAAACATTTTTTCTTTCTTTTCTTTATTTTCAATAAAATCCGAAACTTCCCCGTCTTTTATTGCAACCGTCTGATAATTCCAATTGTAAGGATTACCTTTTAAAATATTTGCGGAAACTTTTACGGAAGAATTTCCGGCTTCGTTTTTAATTGTTTCAATAAGTTCTGCACCCGACGATAAATATTTATAAATATAAATATTTTGTTTTGTTATTCTTATGGCAAACTCCCAACTGTTTTCCGGAACAAAAAAAGCATTTACCGGTTTTAACATTTTTTGTGAACCGGTATAAGCAATACTATTCATATCAATATAAATATCAATACTGTCCAACACATTTAAATCTGCATCCGTTTTAAACGAAATATATTCATTGTTTTTTTCAACGGAAAAAGTTGTAAAAATATTACTTTCGTTATCAATAATTATGGAATTATTATTTTTTGTAAACTTACAATCCCCGTTATCCGTATCGGTATTTTCGGTATCCGACAAATCATATTTTATTTCTTTTGTACTCGGTGCTTTTTTATTCAACATTCTAAAAATATTCGTATAAGATATATCAAACAACTTAATTGAATTTTGTTTATTATTTATAATTCCGTTTATAACATTGTAACTGTACATGTTTGAAAGTTCATCACATAAAATCGTATACACTTCTTCATTTTGTTTCTTGCCGTAATTTTTGATTTCTTTATCTGCCAAATACAATTTCAAAACATTTTCTTTTGGAACAGACGATAATTTTTCCAATAAAATATTGTTCTTTATTGTTTTTGAATTGTATCCGTAAAAAGCCGCATTTATCGGTAACTCAACATCCAAACCACTGTTTTTGTTAACAAAATTTACTAAAGCCAGCATAAATTTTTCATTTTTAGTATGTGAAGCGGTTAATATTATCGGAACAAATTTTACATTGTTTATATTATCAAACCATTGCTTTATTTTTGTTTCACTCGTCGTAAAATTTTTGTAAGGAACAAATAAAGCAACACCGTTTTTTATAAACAAGCCTCTTTGATTTTCGTTTTCGTTTTTTGCCATTGTCCACAAAATATTATTTTTATAAAACAGTTCTAAAACATCATCGTTTAATGCCGCACCTTTCAAATAAAGACCATGCTTATTTCTTTCAAATGCGGTTCTGTAAGTCTTTTTATAATTAAACAAAATATCTTTACAAATATCGGTTTTATCGAACACATCGGAAGAATTTATGTTTATTTGTGACGATATCAACGGAAAATACGGTTCCACAATGTTTAGCACAGGCTCTATTTTATGCGAAACGATTAAATTTTGAATTTCCTTTTTTATATATTTGTCTTCATCAAAAGCAACGGCCAAACAAAACTTATCGGAACTTTCTATTTTTTGAATAACTTTTACAGATACCCCGTCAAAACTTTCCGCGAAGAAAACAACCGTTTTGTTTCCCGCAAAAGCACTAACAGACAAAAATAAAAAAAATGATGCTGCGAAAAGATTTTTTATATTCATATTATTGATTATATCATATTTAATAATGCAATATAAATAAAGATTTTATCTATAAAATTTTTCGGGAAGAAAAATTATTTAAAACACATATCCCACGGAAAATGTATATGTTCTGTATTCTATGTCTATTTTATAACTTGTGGATTTAAGCCTTGCATTACCATTATGAATTGCACCGGTTACTTCAAACAAAAAACTGTTGTATACAATACCTACACCTATCGAATAAAAAAAACCTCCCTTTTCATCAATAAGATATGTATCGTAATCGGCAACGGGAAAGAAAAAATTATAACCGACATTACCGACAACATAACCGTATTTATAAGGTTCGGTGGGAACGGAACGAAGTTTTAATGATATGTAAGCAGGGACAAAATAAGCTTCTCCGGGGATATCTTCAAGATCTCTTGAACTCTGAAAATTTATACCGCAACCTATACCGAACTCATCAAGAAAATAATGATAATATTTTGCTGCAAGTGTTAAACCTTTTGAAGAATCCGTTTCGCTTTCATGACCTTTATGTAAATATTTGCCGTAAAAATCATATCCTATTTGAACTATTACTTCATTGTTATCTTCAACAACATCACTATCATCAATCATCAAACCAGTTTTTTTTTTAGTTTTTTCATCCTCTTTGATTTCTTTTATGTCTGCTTTATTCAACTTTATAAGATCTTCTTTACAAACAACAAAAACAACATTATCATCCTGATGATGAATATTTCCTTCGTATTCGGTTCCGTCATTCATAATTATTTTTTCCGCATACCCTGCAAAGGAAAATGTTAAAAGAAAAAACAAAGTGATAACAAAAACTCTTACACTCTTTTTCATTGCTACCCCTTATAATGACTGTAAATTGTCCAAACTCCTATCAAAATAAAACAAATACCGCTTATTAATTTTAACGGTATTTGTTGTAAATATGTTTTTGCAAATGTTCCTGCAAGTACAGCTATCGCAGATGCTACAACCAATGCTCCTGCCGAAGCAAGAAATACATACGCAGGTGAAATTTTTGAATCGGTCGCAAACAATAATGTTGCTATTTGTGTTTTATCGCCAAGTTCCGCCAATAGAACAGAAAAAAATATCATAAATATTGCGGCCATAATTACCTCGAAAAGTTTACTCTTCTATTCTATATTTAACGGTTTTGGCTTTTATTATCGACAACTTATCTATTTCTTTCAAAGCTTCCGATATTTGTTTACTTAAAGCTCTGTGAGTTGTAATTATAATTGAAACTTTTTTATCTTTATTTCTGTCATCCTGATACAAACTTGCTATAGATACTCCGTGTTCACCCAATATACCTGAAATTTTCGAAAGTACTCCCGGTCTATTAACTACGGAAAATCTTAAATAATAATCGCTTTTACTGTCACCGTGAGGCAAGAACTTAACTATTTTTTTCTTCGAATATACGACATTTTGAACAACACCCGCCGTTCCGTTGGCAATATATTTCGATAAATCTATAATATCGGAAACCACTGCCGAAGCCGCAGGCAACTGTCCCGCACCTTTACCGTAAAACATAACATCATCCGCAGCATCACCTTTTATCATAATTGCATTATATTCGTTATGAACATTTGCAAATGAATGATGATGATCTATTAAGCAGGGTTCCACCCACAAATCTATACCTTTATCCGTTTTTATAGCGGAACCTATAAGTTTAAATACATAACCGAAATCTCTTGTTATGTTAACATCTTCTATATCAAGTTGATCTATACCTTTTACTCTTATATCTTCAACTTTTATCCAACTTCCCCAAGCAAGAGAAGATAATATCGCAAGTTTGTTTGCCGTATCAAGACCTTTAACATCTGCCGTCGGGTTAGCTTCGGCAAAACCTGATTCCTGTGCATTTTTTAATGCATCGGCATAAGTTATACCTTCGTTTGTCATCTTACTTAATATAAAGTTTGTGGTACCGTTCAAAATACCTTTAATATTTTTTATTTCGTTACCTGCAAGACCTTCGTTCAACCCTTGTATTACAGGAATAACTCCTCCCACGGATGCTTCAAAATATACCATCTGTTTATTTTCTTGCGCCAAAGAAAATATTTCATCCCAATATTTTGCCAATGCCGCTTTATTTGCGGTAACGACACTTTTACCGTTTTTAAGAGCTTCGGTAATAACAGTTCTTGCGGGTTCATATCCACCGATAAGTTCAACAACAATATCTATTTCCGGATCTTTTATTATATCCATGAAATTTTTAACATACAATTTTGGTTTATCTATAGGACGCAAATCGCAAATAGATTTAACATTTATCTTTACGCCTGCTTTTCTCAAAGCAATAGCACTGTTTTTTTCCAAAATTTTTACTACACCTTTTCCTACCGTTCCGTAACCTACTAAACCAATATTTAAACTTTTCTTCATAAATTTATTTTCCGTTTAATGTAAATTTTTTTATTCTTAACAATGCATCATGAAACCTTTTATCGTGTGTTACCAACGATATTCTTACATATCCTTCACCGCATTTGCCGAAACCGGCTCCCGGAGATACGGCAACACCTGTTTCTTTAAGAAGTCTTTCCGCCACCGATAAAGAACCTTCTTTTTTTAAGTTATCGGGAAGGCCTGCCCAAACATACATTGTTCCTTTTGTTTTTCTTACATGCCAACCTATTTTATTTAATCCGTCAACCATCTTGTTCATTCTTCTTTCATAAATTGCAGCTTGTTCTTTAACACATTGCTGAGAACCGTTTAAAGCCGCAACAGCCGCAAGTTGAATAAAAGTCGGAACTCCGTAATCCAAAAAAGATTTGAATTTTTCAAGCGGATAAAGTAATTGTTTTGCTCCGCAAGCCCAACCTACTCTCCAACCGGCCATATTAAATGTTTTAGAAAAAGAGTGAAACTCAAGAGCCACATCTTTCGCACCCGGAAACTCGAATATTGACGGGGACGTATTGTCACCGAAAATAAGTTCGGAATATGCATTATCCGAGATTAAAAGTATTTTATATTTTTTACAAAATCTTATAGCCTCTTTCCAAAAAGCAGGATCATCCGCAACGGCTGCCGTCGGATTATTGGGATAATTCAAAATCATCATTTTCGCTTTTTTTGCTACAGTTTCCGGAATTTTTGTAAAGTCGGGAAGAAAATCATTTTCTTCCAACAACGGCATTGAATATGTTTTTGCTCCCGCAAGAACAGCAGCATTAAAATGAACCGGATATGCCGGATCACATACCAAAATATAGTCTCCCACATTAAGATATGCCATACACAAATGTGCAATACCTTCTTTTGAACCTATAAGAGACATTATCTCGGTATTATAATCCAACTCTACTCCGAATCTTCTGCCCATCCATTCGGCAACCGCTTTTCTGAATTTCGGCATACCTTTTGCTTGAGGATATCTGTGAGTATTTTTATGATGTTTTACCGTATCACATAAACAATCAACAATATGTGTAGGCGTGGGCATATCGGGATTACCCATTCCCAAATCTATAACATCAAGTTTTTTTGCATAACACTCCAACTTCAAATTGTTTATTTTTGAAAACAAATAAGGGGGTAGCGAATCCAAATTGTTTGATGGTTTTATCTTTAATATTGCCATTATTTTTGTATTAGTTTTCTTAATGTAGTTGTAGGTTTGAAAGAAACCTTTTTACCGGCAGGAACAGGAACTATCGTTCCGGTTTTAGGATTTCTACCTTGTCTTGCCTTTCTGTCTTTAGATTTAAACGAACCCAACCCAGATAAAGAAACCGTTTCCCCTTTTATTAAATTGTCTTGAATAACTTTAACCAAAGCTTTTATGGCTAAATTTACTTGACCTTGTGTAAGTCCCGAACATTCTGCAACCTGCTTAATAACATCAGGTTTTTTCATGAGCTCCCCCAAATATACAAAAGTCTCACAATTAGAACATAAAAACTATAATAAAAATATATTAAAAAGTCAATAAGTTTTTTATCTTGAATTATTTAAAACTAATGAAATTTTATATGATTTTGTGCTATAATTATTGTAAAGGGTTATGACAACATTAAATATGAAAAAAGAAACGATTATATCTTTTTTAGTTTTTTGTGCATTAGCCGTAATAGTAGTTATATCGATGAAACTGACATATAACAATTACCAAACTTCTAAACAGATTTTTAACGGTAAGGTTTTATGTTCGGCGTTGATGAATGCCAGTATAAAATATTATAAAGAAAACGGTGTTTATCTTGAAAACGACAAAGTATCAATAAACAATGATTATCCGTTTGATGCGAGAACAAACCCTTATTTTTCCGTTTTCTCTACATATCCGGTTGATGAAAATACTCAGGGAATTTCCGTGTTCGGAACAGTAAACAAAAAAGATTACGAACTCAAAGTAAAGTTCAAAAAAGATGACGATGTAAAGTCAATAAGAAACATAAAAATTCAAACAATAAAACATAAAAGCAAGAACTAATAAAATTCTATGAAAAAATTTTTTTGTTTTGCATTAATTTTTTTAGTGTCTGCCACAGCAAACTCCTATGCCGATAAATGGCAAACCGTAGGAACAAGAGCCATGGGTATGGGCGGTGCGGGTGTGGCCGTTGCTTACGGAACCGATGCTCAGTATTATAATCCCGCTCTTCTTGCAAATTCCGACTACAACAGCAATATATCTTTGAATGTAAACGCGGAAATCGAAACAACGGATAAAGTTTTAACATTAATAGATAAAATAAATCAAATGGTTCACCAATACAAAGATGTTGCCGATAAAATTGCTAATAACGATTATGCATCAGCAACGGATATGATGTCGATATTTGACGCTTTAATCGCATTGCAAGAATTAAATTTAAAAAATATCGGAGCAGTAGCCGGTGTAAATGCGGGGCTGGCTTCAAAGCTCGGTAAACTTACCGTCTCTGTAAGATCTTACGGAAGTTCCGGAATAATACCGATTATCGATAAAAAAAATATCGGGCTTGTTACTCCTAAAAACGGACTGAATATAAATAATTTTGATTCTCCCGATACGGATGAAAAACAAGATGCAGCAAACATAATAAAAGAAACTTTAGACAAGTTCGATTTAACTGATTCCGTAGCTAACTTGTTTAATTTATCCGGAATATCTTCACAAGAACTTGCAAATGCAATAGTTAATATGACCGATGCATCAAATTCAACGGTTGAAGAAATAAAGGAAATGGCAGATACCATAGCCGAAGATTTCCCAAAAATGGAAACACTGTTAAAGGATCTCCTTTCCGGAAATTATAAAGATAACGAGTCTCAAGTTCTTATTGATGCCGGAATTTTCACCGAAGTAAGTGCGGGTTGCGGTTTTCAAATTTTGGAAGGTTTGCAGGTGGGTGGGAACATAAAATACATTCAAGGTCAAATGGGACAAGCCGGCATTATGATTTTAAAAGACGATCAAAAAGTAGCAAGAGCCGAATGGGACGCTTTTAAAGATACAAAAGCGTCAAACCAAATAAGTTTCGATTTGGGGGCATTTTTAGATATAAGCAAATTTACAGGCAAAGATATTTTTCTAAATCCTAAATTCGGTATTACCGCAAGAAATATAAACAATCCTTATTTCGAAAGACCTGAAAAACCGTCGGATTCGGAATTAAAATGGATAGGCGACAAATATTATTTAGGCAACCAATTAAGAGCGGGGCTTGCAATCAATCCGATCGAAAAGCTTACTATTGCATGTGATTTGGATTTATTAAAAAATAAAACTTTTGTAGAAGGTTTTGATTCACAAGAATTATCATTAGGTGTAGAGTATTTATTGTTAAACAGCAGAGCTGTAGCTTTACCTTTAAGAGCAGGTATAAGTAAAAACATATCAGAATCAAAAACCGATATCGAATATACCTTAGGTACGGGAATCCATACTTTCGGATTTTGTTTTGAAATCGCGGCGGGAATGAGTTCAAACACAACTGTTCTCGACGGCAACGAAATTCCGTCATCGGCTTCTTTGGCACTGAACTTAAGTTATGCTTATTAAAACTTAATCGTTAATAAAAATATCATTTAAAACATTATAGATATCGGTATTATCTATAATATTTTTTTCGTTTATGTATTTTTTAAACAAATCTGATTTTGCCCCTGCACAATAACAACCCGTCAATTCGTTTATGTTGCCTTTTGTTTTATAATCTATGCTTGTATCCCATTTCAAAAATGTCTTGTCGTCAATCATTATATTAGGTCGAGGAAGAATTCCTTTTGCAAGAAATTTATTAAATCTTAACATTCCCGATGAATACGGTGAAACAACAATTATTACGGTATTATTCAAATTCATATCAGTTGAATTTGACTTTACTAAATTGTAAATAAGTTCTACGGTTTTATTACAATCATAAACCGCACCCAACATTTTGTTATAATCGTTTTCACAATTTGCCTTATCAATATCCGTAAATTCCATAAGTGTAAAAAAAGGAGCCTTTTTTTCCAACAACATTTTTATACAATACGAAACAACATCGGAAAATTTATTGTCGGAAAACCGATATTCAAAACTGTCCAAAGTAAAATTTTCCGTAGGTTTAGGCACACAATATTTTTGTAATTTTACAAATAACTTTTTATTAACCAAATTAAAAACTTGCGGTTTATTTATTTCCGAAGAAGACAAGCAATAATAACCGTTATATGCGGCAAATTTATTCATTTCGTAAATATCGTTCTGCCCGATAATTATTTCCGGTTTTGTTTTTGATAATATTTCTTCGGCTATTTTATTGTAATTATTTTTTGATTTGTTATGACTGAAAAAACTTGCCGGCGCAACCGAATAAAAATTATTAGTTGTAATCAATGCGGTATTATATTCTTTTTGTTCGTTTATTTTATCGACAATATTAGGGATAAAAATTTTATTTGTTTTATCGTAACAAATACTGTTGTTATACACTTTTTGTCCTACAGACATAGCCGTAAGAGAAGCGGCGGAATCGGTTGGAACGGAATTTTTAAAATATTTTTCTGCTTTGTCGTTTTTATAGTAAGGATACGGTATTGTTCCGGCAAGATTTGTATCATATCCTTTTTCACTGTCAAAATTAGTTTTGTTGTATTGCCCGATATAAGAATTTATGCTCCAAGTTGTCATAAATGTCTGTAACGGAAAATTGTTCCAAGCTAACATTTTATCTTTTCCGTATAAAAAATTACTTAAAGCAATTTCGTTCGATACGGACATCCCTTCTGCGACAATCAGAAAAACATATTTAGGTTTATCGGCATAAATGTTAAGGAAGAATAAAAAAATAAACAATAAAATTAATATGAATTTTTTCATTTTAATTTTCTTTCAAAATTAAATTTGTTTGCGGAACTCATATAAACATTATTATTAAATACCTTGATTACTTGTGTTAAATAATTTACATTGGGGTCTATATAAGATAAGTCTATCGCGAAAGATTTTATTCCCGCTTTTAATAAATTATTTTTAAATGCAAGTAAATTTACAGGATATTTCGGAATAATAATATTATCTTTATTTGAAACAACTTTAAACTCATCTTTATCGGATTTTATATTTTTATTTCTGATATCCGGAACAAATTTCATTTTAGATATTACTATTTCCGGAAAGCCGGACAAATATACAATCAAATTGTTTTTTAAATTTTTCGATAAATCTTTTATATTGAATAAGTCATCTTCCCAAGATGATACAAAAGCATTTATTTTATATTCGGATAAAAATTCCGCACTGTAATTGTTTAAAGTATACAAATATTGTCCTGCATACAACGAACTTTTTTTATCTTTAAACATATAAATTTGCGATATGTTATTTATAAAAAACTTGTTGTATTTTTTATCCGCAGCAAGATTTATAAAATTTTCATAAACTTTTATATCTTGTTCCTCTATATAAGGCGGCAACTCAAAATATAAATCATTTATGCTTTTTTGCGAAAGAAAATTTTTTATTATATCTAAATTTTCTTTTGACAATTTTATTATCGTGTCTGCTTTAGCATTTTTTAATAACGGTATCCACTTAACATTGTTTATTCTTATAAATAAATCGGGAAGTGAAACTTTGTTTAAAGGTTGAAGCGATAAAATATTGAATGACTTTGTTATTTTTGTGTATTCACCCTTGTCGTTTCTATCATTCCGTTCCTCTATTCCTCCATACCTCTGCTGTTCTGCGTCGGCAATTTTATATACTTCGAATCCGTTTTCCAAATACAAATCTTTATATTGAATTTTATAACCGTTATCTTTTTTATCCGAAATTTCTATTTTTAACACAACACTTCTATCTTTCTTATTATCAACTATTCTTACGGTATCACCTGTTAACAGATCTGTTTTTGTATTTAAAGAAAATATTGTATCCGTTTTATTTTCAACAATTCCTAAATACAATCCTATATTTTTAGATTTTTGCGGTTCAAAAATATCTTCACTTTTTATGTTAAAATTAAATGTCGTTTTTTGCCTTGCATAATCAAGAGACAACAAATCCTTTGCCTGTTCTAAATTTTGTTCATAATTTGTTTCGTTACTGTCTATTAATAGTCTGTAAGCCTTAACTGTTTTAGCTACATAATCCGCAGATTTCAATCTGCCTTCTATTTTTAACGATGTTACACCCGTCTCTTTTATTTGTTTAATATAATCGGCTAACTGAAAATCTTTAGGAGATAAAAAATATCCTTTTTCCCCGTCAACAGTCCATAATCTTCTGCAAGGTTGTGTACAGCGTCCTCTGTTACCGCTGTATCCGCCTATAAAACTTGAAAACAAACAAAGTCCCGAAACACAAAAACATAATGCCCCGTGACAAAATATTTCAAGTTCTATATTACTTTTATTTTTTATATTTTTTATTTCATCAAAAGAAAGTTCTCTTGCTAAAACAGCCCTTTCAAATCCCATCTGTTTTGCCTGTATCGCGCCGTAACTGTTATGTATTGTAAGTTGTGTGCTTGCATGAAGTTTTATATCGGGAAAATATTTTTTTGACAAGTAAGCCACACCTAAATCCTGAACAATAATAGCATCTGCTTGCGATAAACTTATTTGTTCCAAACTTTTCATAACATCTTTAAGTTCTGAATTTTTTATTAAAGTATTCAGTGCAACAAAAATTTTTACATTTTTTTGATGTGCATAAGAACAAATTTCGTTTAATTGTTTGTAAGAAAAATTTTTGGCTTTTGCTCTTGCGCTGAAATCTTTTAAACCCACATAAACAGCATCCGCGCCGGCAGATACTGCCGCTAAAAAAGAGTCCGTATTACCGCTTGGTGCCAACAATTCTATATTGCTCATATCTTTTTATTTTAGCATAAAAGATACAATTGTTGAACTTTTTATTTTAAGACCGTTTTTCTATACAAAAAACTTTCAAAATATACTATAATTTAGAAGATATATATACTTGCCAAAAAGTATATAAATTTTATATAGGAGGTTTAAAATGGAAAAATACAAATGCAGTATATGCGGTTACGAATATGATCCTGCAAAGGGAGATCCGGATAACGGAATACCTGCGGGAACACCTTTTGACAAATTACCTGAAAATTGGGTATGCCCTGTTTGTCAGGTAGGCAAAGATTCTTTTGAAAAGATGTAGACATAAACTTGAACGAAATAAATTTTTATTTTCGTTTACAGGAGAAAAAATGAAAAAAATAATTCATAACTTTTTCTACTGCATAGAACTTGTGTTGATAGCTGTTATTTATTTAACTTTCGCAAAAGAACAAATTAATTTTACCCCTTATGTAACTTATCCTTTAGCAATATTATGTGCTTTTTTACCTGTCGGCATTCTTGCCGCAATTGCTTTTGTTGTTTGTTCTTTTTTTTATAACATAAATGCAATTGTCGTCAATTTATCTTACCTGTTTATCGGAATATATTTGCTTGGAATATGGTTAACAAGTTTGTGCAAAGAAAAGAAATACGACTGATATATTAATACGTATAAGGAGTTTTTAGGTGAAACAAATAACTAAAAGTGTATATTCCGTCGGTGTAATAGACTGGAACATGAGAAGTTTTCACGGCAACACGTTTATCACAAAAAGCGGTGTTACTTATAATTCATATGTTGTTAACGATAACGAGCCTGCTTTAATAGATGTTGTTCATAAAGGTTTTGAAGAAGAATTTATAAAAAATATTTCCGAAATCACAGAACCGGAAAAAATAAAACATGTTATATTAAACCATTTGGAACCGGATCACAGCGGTTCAATCGAATATATGGCAAAAGTTTTAAAAAATGCGAAATTTTACGGAACGGCAAAATTAAAAGAAGGACTTTTAAAATACTATAACTTGAATATCGATATAACAGTAGTGAAAACCGGTGACAAAATTAATTTAGGCAATAACACTTTAACTTTTGTTGAAGTACCGATGGTTCATTGGCCGGATAGTATGATGACTTATTGTCCGGAACAAAAAGTATTATTTTCAAATGACGGGTTCGGTCAACATATAGCGACAAACAAGACTTTTACCGATGAAGTTGATTGCGGGCTAATAGATAAAGAAGTTGCAAAATATTATGCAAACATATTGTGGCCTTTAGGTGCCATGATAGACAGAAGCATAAACAATATTTTAAAAATGAATTTGCCTATAGATTTTATTGCACCGAGCCATGGCCTTATATGGAGAAAAGATATAAATAAAGTTATAGAAAAATATTTATCTTGGGCTAAAAACACCGTAACAAACAAAGCTGTTATTGTTTATGAAACAATGTGGGGTTCCACGGAAATTATGGCAAGAGAAATTGCAAGAGCATTAACCGATAACAATATAGAAGTTAAAATGTTTGATATTGCAAAAACGGATTTTGCCGAAATTGCTTACGAAATGCTTGAAGCAAAAGCATTTGTTATAGGTTCATCTACACACGATAATGAAATGTTGGCTTATATTGCAGGTTTTATACATTTTATTAAAGGTATGAAACCTAAAAACAGAATTGCTGTTTCGTTCGGCTCTTTCGGTTGGGCCGGCGGTGCCGTAAAAGAAATAGCGACAAATTTAACTTCTTTCGGTGTAGAAGTTATAGATCAAATAGGTGCAAAGTTTAAACCGAATAAAGAAGAACTTAACAATTGTTATCAGGCAGGAATGAAATTAGTTGAAAAATTAAAATAGGAGAAAATATGAAAAAAGCATTAGTTTGTTCGGTATGCGGTTATATTCATTTAAAAGATACTGCACCGGAAAAATGTCCTGTTTGTAATGCAAGTTCAAAAGTATTTAACCTAAAAGATGATGCATTAAAAACAAATGAAGATATTGTAACAACCGGTGAAAGCCACAAAAAACATCTCCCTGTTATTTCCATAAATAATGTAAGTGAAAATGTTCAAGAAATAAAAGTAAAAGTCGGTGAACTTGAGCATCCCATGATGCCGGAACATTATATTACAAATATAATGTTTTATGCGGATAATGAATATGTTGGCGGTATAGCATTAACACATAATTTAAAGCCGGAAGGTTCGATTTCTTTAAATGCCAAGGGCAAAAAAATATCCGTTATCGAACACTGTAACATTCATGGAGATTGGATAACGGAAGCAACTGTTTAAAAAATCAAAATCTATTTGAAAATTCTATATTTTTTTAGTAGAGTAAAGAGGTTGGCAAACTATCCAAAAGGGGAAAACTTATGAAAAGCCTTAAAGGAACAAAGACAGAAAAAAATTTGTTACAGTCTTTTGCCGGTGAATCGCAGGCAAGAAACAGATACACATTTTTTGCATCCGTAGCAAAAAAAGAAGGTTACGAACAAATATCTGCACTTTTTTTAGAAACCGCAGATAACGAAAAAGAACACGCCAAGAAATTTTTTAAATTTTTAGAAGGCGGAACAGCCGAAATTACGGCAACTTTTCCTGCGGGAATAATCGGAACAACCATACAAAATCTTGAAGCTGCAGCAGACGGCGAAAACGAAGAATGGACGAAAGCATACCCCGAGTTTGCAAGAATTGCCGAAGAAGAAGGTTTTCAAGAAATCGCGGATTGTTTCAAATATATTGCTTTAGTTGAAAAAGCTCATGAACAAAGATACAGAAAACTTTTAGACAATATTAAATATGAAAAAGTATTCACAAAAGATGGTGTTGTAAAATGGAAATGCAGAAACTGCGGTTATGTTTATGAATCTAAGGAAGCTGCGGAAAAATGCCCTGCATGCAATCATCCAAGATCGTATCAGGAACTTTTTGTAGAAAACTACTAAAATTTGCTTCGCAAATTTTGATGTATAGATGCATGGATGAATAGAGGTATAAAAAAGAAAAAACACTTTGTGTTTTTATAACGGAGGTAGCAAAATGAGATACGTATGTAAAGTTTGCGGTTGGACAAGTGAAGATGGTGCAAAACCGGATAAATGTCCTATATGCGGAGCACCGGCAGATAAACTTGAAGCTATAGTTGAAGGCGAAAAAACTTATGCAACCGAACATAAAGTAGGTGACGGACAAGTTGAAGACAAAGAAATTGTTGAAGGTTTAAGAGCAAATTTCAACGGAGAATGCACAGAAGTAGGTATGTATTTGGCAATGTCCAGAGTTGCAGAAAGAGAAGGCTATCCTGAAATTGCAGATGCTTTTAAAAGATATGCTTTTGAAGAAGCGGAACATGCTGCAAAATTTGCCGAACTCTTGGGTGAAGTAGTAACAAATTCAACACAGAAAAACCTTGAACTCAGAGCTCAAGCCGAACATGGTGCATGTGCAGGTAAAATGGAAATTGCAATAAAAGCAAAAAAATTAAATTACGATGCAATTCACGATACAGTACATGAAATGGCAAAAGATGAAGCAAGACACGGTAAAGGTTTTGATGGTTTGTTAAAAAGATATTTTAAAAAATAAAAGTATCTTATAAACAGTAAATATTTAAAGGCGATATCTTAAAAAGGTGTCGCCTTTATTTTTTGCCTATTGACAAACAATTATTAAAATGTTAGATTAGTATAACATTTTCAATAAAAACTAAAAAAGTTTTGTTTACTTAAAGGGGATTTTATGAACAAACAACTTACCGAATCTTTAGAAAATTATTTGGAAACAATAGGTATGCTCATAAGAAAAAACAAAATAGCAAGAGTTAAAGATATAAGTAAAGAATTGGATGTAAAAAATTCAAGTGTAAATATTGCTCTAAACGTTCTTGCCGATAAAGGACTCATAATTCATGAAAAATACGGTTATGTTGAACTTACTCCCGAAGGTCAAAAAATTGCAGACGATATTCAACATAAAGAAGATGTTTTAGTTCAATTTTTTACTGAAATTTTAGGTGTTAATGAAGAAGTTGCTTTAAAAGATGCTTGTAGAATGGAACATACTATAAGCGATGAAACGTTGGCAAAACTTATATTTTTTATAGGTAAAATAGGTAAAAAGAATACTAAAAAAACTAATAAATAAGGAAGAAAGTATATAAAGTGGAATTTTTAAAAGAGATAGTAAATGTTATTTTTTCAATATTTAATGCAATGTCGTTTTATTTGCTGTTGGGTTTTTTGTTTGCGGGAATTTTACATGTTCTTGTTCCGCAGCAACTGTTTTCAAAATATTTATCAAAAAATAATTGGGTATCTGTTTTATATGCCACATTGTTCGGTATTCCGTTACCGTTATGTTCTTGCGGTGTAATACCTACGGCAATGGCATTATACAAAGAAGGTGCATCAAAAGGTTCCGTAATTTCTTTTCTTATAGCAACACCGCAAACAGGTATAGATTCTATAATTGCAACATATTCGTTGTTAGGACTTCCTTTTGCAATAATTCGCCCTGTAGCGGCATTCTTTACTTCAATTTTTGCAGGCCTTGTAACAAACGTTTTCACTTCAAAAGAAGAAAATGTTAAAGTTACGGCTCAAAAAAATACGGAAGAACAAAAACTTTCGTTCGGTCAAAAAATAAAAAGAGTTTTTCAGTACGGTTATGTTGAAATGATGGAAGATATAGGTAAAATGCTTTTGTTCGGTTTAATGATTGCAGGATTAATTGCCTATTTTGTTCCGGACAATTTTTTTACAATATTTAAAGGTAACACATTATTAACAATGTTGTTAATACTTGTAGTTGCAATTCCTATGTATGTTTGTGCCACCGGTTCCATACCTATAGCAATAGCGTTAATGATGAAAGGTATGAGCCCCGGCACTGCCCTTGTTTTGCTTATGGCAGGCCCTGCTGCAAACATTGCTTCAATGATGGTTATAGGTAAAGTGTTAGGCAAAAAAACATTTATTATTTATTTAATAACACTTGTTATAGGCGCGATAGGATGCGGACTTATTATGGACAACTTTTTGCCTGCAAGTTGGTTTGATGTTTCCAATTTCGGTATGGCTGCACATAATCATCACGGCGGTTTTTATTATTTTAAAGTTGTTTGTTCCTTTATATTATTTGCACTGTTAGCAAATTCAATATTATTTAAAAAACATAGAGAAGAGGCGGAAGTTATGGAAAATAATGGTAACAAAATTGCATTTAAAATTAACGGTATGACTTGTAACCATTGTAAAGCTAATGCAACAAAAGCAATAAGTAATTTGAAATCAGTAAAGGAAGTAACTGTAAATTTAAGTGAAGGCGTTGCTTATGTTGACGGTAATCCTACCGATGAAGAAGTAAAGTCGGCTGTGGAAGCGATAGGATTTACTTTCGGTGGAAGAGTTTAAAAGATAATTTGTAATTATATTAAAAAAGCACTTGGTGCTTTATATTTTTTTGATCTTTAAGTTAGACAAAACTAATATTTATAATATAAGCTAAAAAACATAATAGAAACTAATATTTTTAATTTTAACTAAAAATAGACACTAAGGAAAATATGGGAGGAGAAAGAAAAAAAATGGAGATGATTTTAAGTAATTTAAAATTGAATCAACCTGCCAAAGTAAAAAAAATAACGGCATCTGATTCGGTTTTAACGAAAAAATTACTTTCTATGGGTATCTTGAAAGGTGAACAAGTTGTTGTAACAAAGAAATCTGTTTTAGGAGATCCTATAGAAGTAACAATAAGAGGTTACAACTTAAGTCTCAGAAAAGATGAAGCTTCACAAATTTTAGTGGAGGTTTAATGATGACATTATTGAACGGAAAAGAAAACACATCCTTAAGATTTTTGGCTTTTGATAATATAGCCACGGACGAAAGAAAAAAACTAATAGATTTAGGGTTTGTGCCGGGTGAAGAATTAAAAATCTTAAGAGATATGAAATCCGGATTTATAACCGTCTTATTAAAAGGCGGAAAAATTGCATTAGACAGTAATAGCGCATCAAAAATTTTGGTAAAAGAGGTATAAAATAAAGTGGAAAGTTTAAAAAAAGTAAAAATATGTTTGGCCGGTAACCCAAACTGCGGAAAATCAAGTTTGTTTAACAATATAACAGGGTTAAGACAACATGTAGGAAATTATCCGGGTGTTACCGTAGAAAAAAAAGAAGCATTTGTAACAAAAAACGGTTATGAACTTCAAATTATAGATTTACCCGGTATTTACGGTTTGTCCGCAAGTTCGGAAGATGAAATCGTAGCAAGAAATGTTTTAATTGAAGAAAAGCCGGAACTTGTGATAGATGTTGTGGATTCTTCAAACCTTGAAAGAAATCTTTATTTGTATGCACAGTTATCGGAATTAAAAATTCCTGTTATCATTGCAATGAACATGACCGATATTTTGGAAAATAAAGGTCAAAAAATAGATTATAAAAAATTGGAAGAAAAATATAATGTAGTTGCTGTTCCTATAGTCGCAAGTAAAAATAAAGGAACGGAAGAATTATTAAAAGTCGTAACAGATGTTTTAAGTAAGAAAAAAACAATAAAATCCGTTTCAATAGATTACGGAAAAGAAATTAATAAAGAAAAAGATACTATTTGTCAGATTATATCGGAAGATGTAAATCTTGTATTAAAGTATCCTGTTAACTTTTTGGCTGTAGAGTTAATAAAAAAAGAAAGTTATGCTTTGGAAAAAATTAGAAAATCCCCTGTTTCTTCAAAAATAATCGAACAGGTGGAAAAGAGTAACAAAATAATTTTTGATTTACATAACGAAAATCTTGAGGCCGTTTTTGCAGATAAAATTTACGATTGGATAAAGATAGTTGTAAGTGATGTTTTATCGAAATCAAAATCCGTAAAAAAAGATTTTACCGAAGCAATAGATAAAATTGTTTTAAACAAAATTTGGTCTGTTCCTATATTCTTGCTTGTAATGTACATTATTTTTAAATTTGCATTTACGGTATCCGAACCTATAGTAGGTTGGTTTGAAGCAGGTATCGAATGGTTATCCGATTTTGCAACAGGTGTTATCCCCGAAGGTATTTTCCAATCGTTAATAGTTGACGGTATAATCGGCGGTGTCGGCGGAGTATTAGGGTTCTTCCCGCAAATTATATGTATGTTCTTTGCCATCGCATTTTTTGAAGATACCGGTTATATGGCAAGAGCGGTGTTTATTATGGACAGAGTTATGAGAAAGTTCGGTCTTCACGGAAAATCGTTTGCATCTTTGTTAATTGCAACTAACGGTTGTGCAGTTCCCGCAATGATGGCATCAAGAACAATAGATAATCCTAAAGACAGAATTATTACACTTCTTGTTACACCGTTTATGATATGCGGTGCAAAACTTCCTATATTTGCACTTTTTATAGCGGCATTCTTCAGTAAAAGTTCAACACAAGCAGCAAACACAATGTTTATATTTTATACATTAAGTGTTGTTATAGCACTTTTTTCCGCATGGGTATTTAAGAAAACATTGTTTAAAGGTGAACCGGGATATTTCGTTATGGAACTTCCCCCTTACAGAGTTCCTACAATAAAAGGTCTTTTACTTAAAATGTGGGAAAGAGGTTGGATGTATCTTAAAAAAGCTGGTACCATCATATTATTAATGTCTATTATTATTTGGGCGGGTTTAACATTCCCTCAAGTAGATGAAGAAAAGTTGGGAGAAGTTTCCGAAGAAGAAGTTGCAGCGGCTCAAATGGATCAAAGTTATATCGGAAAATTGGGACACTTTATTGAACCTGTAATAAAACCTATCGGTTTTGACGGCAAAATGGGTATAGCTTTAATTGCAGGTCTTGCAGCAAAAGAAGTTGTAGTTAGTACTTTGGGAACAATTTATTCTATGGGTGAAACTGATGTTGAAGATGATGAAGCGGTAAATTCTTTAGCGGATAAAATCGCTTCCGATCCGGATTGGAGTCCGTTAAAATCCGTGGCATTTTTGATGTTCTGTTTAATTTATGTTCCTTGTATAGTTGCAATAGCGGTATTCTATAGAGAGGCAGGTTCAAGATTAAAATGGCTGATAATACTTTTTGCTTGGACAACTGTTTTAGGATACTTGTTATCGTTCATTGTATATCAGGGCGGAAGGTTGTTAGGCTTTTAGCCTAACAACGAGGTATAGAGGGCTAGAGGGATAGAAGAATAGAAAAAATCGCAAAGCGATTTTATCCATACATCCATACTTCCAGCCACTAAAATTTCGTAGAAATTTTTTGTCCATACCTCAAGAAAAAGTCGTTGGAGGTAGTAATGGAAACAATTTTTGTTTTATTGATAGTTGCTCTTTGCGCTTTTGTCCTTATAAAAAAAATATATAAACAAGTGAAAGGCGGTAAATGTGATTGCGGGTGCGGTTGTGACAACAATTGCGGAAGTTGTTTAAAAAAAGACAGTTGTATGACACAACTTATGAGAAAAAGTAAAAATAAAAAATAGTTGGCAAAAAATAAAAAAGGAGAGTAGAAAAAAATGAAGAAGTTAGCAGTAGCGGCATTTTTGGCAGCAACAGTAACACTTGGCTTCTCTAATGCTTATGCGGCAGAAGCCGAAAGTCTCTTAGAAGGACTTTCAATTAACGGAGGAATTACTTTGATTTTGCAATCTTTGCAAAAATCAAATGTTTCCACAGCAACAGACGGTTTATTTTATGAAACACCTACAATCGGTTCATATTCCGTAGATTTGGAAATTGAAAAAAAGTTTGATGATAACAACACAGCTTTTTTGCATTTAGAAACAGGAACAGGCGATGCAAACTCCCGTTTTACGGCTTTTTCGGGAATCAACAGAGATGCGGACGATTCAGGTAATCAGGTATCAGTAACAGAAGCATGGTTCGAACATAAATTCAACGATGCTTTCGGTATGACATTCGGTGTTATAGATCCTACATCATCATTGGATGATAATGCTTATGCAAATGATGAAACATCACAATTTTTAGGTGATATTTTTAGAAATGCACCTGTTATTTCTTTCGGAGATAATGCTATCGGTTTAAAAGCTGTTTATGAAACGGATTTTATAGATGTTGCAGCACAATATCTTAATGTAGAAAATACAGTTGAAATACCTGGCGAAGAAGTTAATAATGATGATATCACAAGACACGGTTTTGTTTCCGCACAAGTAAACTTTAAACCGGGCTTTATAGAAGATATGGAAGGAAATTACAGAATTTATGCTTGGGGTTTACTTGATGGCGGTGTAAAATGGGAAGACGGAGAAAACACAACAGATTACGGATTCGGTGTTAGCATAGATCAACAACTTTCAGATATTTTCGGTGTATTTGCAAGATACAGTTGGAAAAGAGATGATGCCGTTTCTTCAGCAATCAGCACTCTTGACGGTGACTACGAGTCTCCTTGCAACCAAACATGGAGTATCGGTGCACAAGCAAAAATTAAAGCTTTGGGTGATGAAGATATCGTAGGATTGGCTTTCGGTCAAATGATGATTTCCGATAAAGCAAAAGATGCTTATGGATTAGATTTCAAAGCGGAAGATCATTTAGAAGTTTATTACAGCTGGAATATAAGTGACTATTTAGCCGTTACACCAAGTATTCAATATGTAAATAATATCTGCGGTGGAATGTCTGAAGAACAAGGAGCAGATAATTCTGCTTTCGTAGGTTCTATAAGAATGCAAATAGGTTTCTAAAAATTGCCCGAAGGACAACCGAAATTACTAATTGATAATTAATAATTTCTAATTGTAGTTTTAAAGTCTTGACGAGAATTTACTTTCTCCTCAGAAGAAAACGGATGCAGTTGTTCGCCAACAAACTCTGCATCCGTTTTCCTTTTTTAATTTAAAATTGCTAAAATATATTTATTATGAAACAAGAAATAAATTATTCGGAATATTTTCAAACAAAAGTATTGGAAGAAATTTGCAGATTGTTTTTTGAAAACAATCTTGATGACATAAACCATTTGCCTTTTAACATCATACCTAAAGGTAATGATCCTCAGGTTCGTTGTTGCGTATATAAAGAAAGAGCTATTTTAAAATTAAGAACTCTTGCTTCTCTGGGATATTCAATAAACGATGTTGATGAAGCATTGCCTTTGTCCGATTATCTTAAACCTGAAAACGAAAAAAAATATAAAACGAACAATAAACTTTTAACCGTTCTTGAATCCGCATGTTCGGCATGTGTTAAAAGCAGATATATGGTAAGCGAAATATGTAAAGAGTGTTTGTCAAGAAAATGTATAAATGCCTGCAATTTCGGTGCAATATCTTTCGAAGATCATAAAGCACATATAGATACGGACAAATGTAAAAACTGCGGCAAATGTAAAGAAGCCTGTCCTTACAACGCAATTTTAAAACTTGTTGTTCCCTGTGAAGAAGCTTGTCCGGTAAATGCAATAAAAAAAGACGGTAAAGGCAGGGCAAACATTGATCACAGTTTGTGTATAAGTTGCGGAAAATGTATAGGAGCATGTCCGTTCGGTGCCATAATGGTAAGAAGACAACTGCTCGATGTTCTAAAACTTTTACATACGAAAAAACTTGTAGCATTAATAGCACCTTCAATCACGGGACAGTTCGGAGCACCTATAAGCAAAATTACAACCGCTCTGAAACAAATAGGCTTTGAACATATTTTTGAAGTTGCTTTAGGCGCGGATATTACCGCAAAAAAAGAAGCGGAAGAATTTGAAAACAAGTTGGTGGTAAACAAACAACAATTTATGACAACATCATGTTGCCATGCTTATATAAGATTGGTAAAAAAACATCTTGAAAAACTAAAACCGTTTGTGTCCGATACTTACACTCCTATGCACTATACGGCAGAAATTGCAAAACAAAAATATCCTGATTGTATTACGGTATTTATAGGACCTTGCTTATCAAAAAGAAAAGAAGCACAGGAAGATCCGTTGGTGGATTATGTTTTAACTTTTCAAGAACTAAAAGCAATAATTAATACAAAACATATAAATATAGATTTATGCCAAGAAACCTCATCGGAAAATCCCCCGACAAAATATGCAAGGGAATTCGCCGTTACCGGAGGTGTATCTCAAGCATTAAAGCATTATTTAAGAATAGATACCAAATTTATTAAAGATGAACTCATTACGGATTTGGACAAAAAAAGTGTTCTTAGATTATCCGCTTATGCCGACGGACACTGCAACTCAAATTTGATAGAAGTTATGGTATGTAAAGGCGGATGTGTCGGCGGTTGTGAAACAATCAAGCCAATCAAACAATCTACCGAAGACGTAAAAAAGTTTTCTTTATAAAAATTTTACAACATATTTCTTTTTTAATATAATGTTACTCTAATCATAAATTTCCGGAAGGAGATATCATGGGATATACTAAACAAGACGTAATAAAAATCATTAAAGAACAAGATGTAAAATTTATCAGATTACAGTTTACCGACATTTTCGGTCAACTTAAAAATGTTGCAATAACCGCAAATCAAATAGAAAAAGCATTAGACAACAAATGTATGTTCGACGGTTCTTCAATCGAAGGTTTTGCAAGAATTGAAGAAAGCGATATGTATTTATATCCCGATCCCGACACATTCGTAATATTCCCGTGGAAACAGGAAGAAGGTAAAGTTGCAAGATTAATTTGCGATATTTATACTCCCGACGGAAAACCTTTTGAAGGTTGCCCGAGAAACATTTTAAAAAGAAGCTTAAAAAATGCCGCAAAGTTAGGTTATACATTTAATGTAGGTTCCGAACTTGAATTCTTTTTGTTCTTAACCGACGAGCAGGGAAAACCCACGACAAAAACTCATGATGCGGCCGGATATTTTGATTTAGCCCCCATAGATTTAGGTGAAAGTGCAAGAAAAGAAATGTGTTTAACTCTTGAAGATATGGGATTTGAAATAGAAGCCGCACACCACGAGGTTGCAAGAGGTCAACACGAAATAGATTTTAAATATGCGGACGCATTAAAAACCGCGGATAACATAAACACATTTAAACTTGTTGTAAAAACAATAGCACAAAAACACGGATTACATGCAACATTTATGCCTAAACCGATATTCGGTATTTGCGGTTCGGGTATGCACATAAACCAATCCTTATTTAAAAACGGTAAAAATGCTTTTTACGATGAAAAAGACAAATTGGGACTTTCAAAAATAGCATATAAATATATTGCAGGATTAATGTATCACATAAAATCTTTCTCTGCAATTTCAAATCCCCTTGTAAACTCTTATAAGAGATTGGTTCCGGGATATGAAGCTCCTGTTTATATTGCTTGGTCTGCAAGAAACAGAAGTCCGTTGGTAAGAATACCTGCGGCAAGAGGCGCTTCCACAAGAATAGAGTTAAGAAATCCGGATCCTTCTGCAAATCCTTACTTTTTGTTAGCATCATGTTTGGCTGCCGGAATTGACGGAATAACAAAAAATATGAAAATAAAACCCGCCGTTGACAGAAACATTTATCAAATGACAAAAGAAGAAAGAGATAAAGCAGGTATAGAAAACTTACCTCACAATTTAATTAATGCCGTTAAAGCAATGCAAAAAAGTGAATTAATAAAAGAAACTCTCGGAAACCATGCATTCAATCTTTACACTAAATCAAAAATTGATGAGTGGGATGCTTACAGAACAAAAGTTCATCAATGGGAAATTGATGAATATCTTATAAACTACTAAACGACAATGTATAATGTATAATTTAAAATGTACAATGTCGGTAA
>DJWX01000013.1:29122-30045 GCA_002448285.1 Candidatus Ruminimicrobiellum ovillum
AATTTTTGTTAAATTATTAGATTTTTGCAAAGCAAAAATACATTAATTATAAATTATAAATTGTAAATTATAAATTGAAAAAGCACCGAAAGGTGCTTTTTTTTATGCAAATAAAAAGCCCTTGGTGAAAGGGACAGTTATGGCAGTCCGTACCACAAGTTTTACTTGTTACTACATCACCAAGGGCAATACAAGTATAACTGCCAACCGGACACTTGTCAACAATTTTTTTCTATTTAATAACAACCGAAATACTTATCAACCGTCACTATAACGGTTCTTATATACTCGGTAAATATGTATTAAAAACAAAAGTTATCCACAAGTTGTTAACAACCATAAAAAAGACCGGAAGAAAAACTCTTCCGATCTTTTAATTTTTATAAATTACGGATTTAATCCACATTATTACTTGTTGCTGTCTATACTTCTATCCGTCTATACTTCCATACATCTGATTATTCTGCTGTTGTAAGAATTATTTCCACTCTTCTGTTTTTAGCTCTTCCTTCTTTTGTTGCATTTGAAGCTATAGGTTCTTTTTCCCCTTTACCGATTACGGAAATATCATTTTTAATTTTATGATCTTTCTTTAACGATGTTGCCACCGAAGAAGCTCTTTGTTCGGACAACTTTTGGTTAACTTCATCACTTCCCACACTGTCTGTATGACCTTCTATCAATACTTCCGCATCCGGATAATTTTGTATTTCGTTTGCCACCTCTTTCAATTTTCCTTTTCCGTCCGCACTAAGTTTAGTGGTTCCGAAATTAAATGTAGGACCTGATATTCTTATACTTTTAATAGTCTTTTCTTTCATTTGTTGAGCTTCTTGCTCACTTACGATTTTAGCTTCATAATTTTGCAATTGTTCTTGTAATGCTTTTTCTCTTTCTTCAGCTTCCCGTAAAGCTTTTTCTCT
>DJWX01000013.1:30114-35246 GCA_002448285.1 Candidatus Ruminimicrobiellum ovillum
TCTCTTAATTCTTGTTCTTCTTTAGTTTTAGCAGCCTGCAATTCTCTTTCTTTTTCTTCCAATTGTTTTCTTAATTCTTCTTCCTCATTTGCATTGTTATCAACTATTTCTATCACTCTTTCTTCTTTTTTATTTTCATTCATAACTTTCTTGTTATGTTTGCATCCGAATTTATATATCAATCCTATATTTGCATAATAGTTTGTTGACACATCTGCAAAATTTCCTAAACCGTTTGCGAATATTGTCCAGTTTTCAGATAAATCATAGTCTGCTCCGATTCCGCCGGTCAATGTCGTTTGAGCATTTTCGGCACTCCATATCTTCATCTTGGTTTCATCGGCAAAATCCAATAACGATATCTCTATTTCGTTACGTTTATCGGTTAATAACTGTCTTACTCCGGCTTTAGCATACCAACCGAACTTCTTTATTTTTCCGTTTATTTCAAGTCCGGCTCTTGCTTCTGCCGTCATTGCATCATAATTTTCTATCTTCAAATTCAATGATTCGGCACCTTTTTCCTCATAACCCTCATTGTTCATATAACTTCCGATTACTCCCACAAACGGTTTCAAGTACATCTTATGTCTTGCCTGACTGTCTTTTTTATTCAAACTTATTTTGTACCCTGCTTCCAAATCCAATGCTGCACTGTAGCCGTTATGATCACTGTTTGCGGTTCTATCCATAAACTCTATTGTTCTATCTATCGTATATTGTTCATATCCGCCCAACAACATACCTTTCAATAACCATTTATCATTTTCATATCCGCCATATAAACCTAAATTAATATCATTCATAGACGTTTTATCTTTTCTCTGTTTCAATTCGTTTGTCCCGTATCCTCCCATAACGCCTACTATCCATTGTCCTTTTGATTCCGCTTCATCTTCATATTGTACATCAGCATCATTTTCGGTACCATCAACATTGTATTCGTTCGGAGCCTCTTCATTACCGGTAACATAATATTTGCCCGGTTTTTCCGCAGATTTTTCGTTTACTTTTATATCATTGCCATCAACAAAATATACTTGCGGCACAGCTTCATACTTTTCATTCTTTTTCATTTCGTTACCGTCAAAATATTCTATAGGTTCGTCTTCATTACCTCTTACATAATATTTTTTTGGAACTATGTTTCCGTCAACGAAATATTCGTTTATTCCTACTTCATTACCGTCAACAAAATATTCGTTTTGTCTGTTACCGTTTACATAGTTTATTTTCAATTCTCTGTTTTCGTAATTTTCATTTGAAGATTCCGTTTCTTGTTTTTTAGATGATACAATATCAAATCCTACTAAGAATCCGTTTGTAGTTGTATTAAATTTCGGTGAGTTGTCATCTTCTTCAACATTATACGTATTATAATAATATTCTCCCCATATTCTATCGTGAATTTTTGTGCATGGTGCATAACTTGTTCTTTCTTTAATCTTATCGTATACATGTTCGGCTTTTGAATTAAAGAAAGTTAAGTTGGTTGCATTTGCATGTATTACACCGGCAACATCGTTGAGTGCAGCTTTCAATGCGGGTATATTTGTTTCTCCCGTTTCAGGATCTTCATAATAGTAGAAATGTTCCATCACATCTAACGGTAATGTTATATCTCCGCCGTTTCCTGTTGAGACAGCATCTATTGCATTTGCCGCTTCTTGTTCGTTGTGACTTCTATCAAAATCTGTTGCCTGCGAATATTCACTTTGTTTTCTCTGTAACTCTATCTTCAATACATTTCCTTCGGTATATACTCTTGTTGATATTCTTGTATCATATCCCGGTCTTAAATCGGTTGCATCGTTATCATTGAATTCAACATTACCTTCTTTATATTCGTATCCGTCTGCCAATGTTCCTGAATTTATTAATTCTATTGTTTCTTTTACATAATATTTTCCTTCCAAGTTGTTCAATGTTATTGTTGCATCTTCTCCGATTGTTGTTGTTCCGGACACTTGAGTATTATCATTATAGTGACCTTCACTATCCATATCGAATTGTCCGAATTCTACATCATAGTTTCCGTTATCTTCAAATATTAAGTTACCGTTTACTTTGAATGTAGTTGTTGAATTTCCGGGTGCAAGTGACGCATCTTTACCTATTATCAAATCGCCTGCCGTTATATCTCCGTATCCTTTTAATATAGAATCCGTCAATTTCATTGTATCGGTTACTTCAAAAGTGCTTCCGCTTCCACCCATTGAAGAATCATTGTTGATTACAAATGTTCCGTTTGTAATATTTGCATTTATCGCTTTAAAATTATTTGTTACCGTCATTGTTGCAGCACCGGTCTTATCGAATGTTCCCATATCGACAATTTCGTTTAATGTAACTTCGCCTTCTTCGTCGTAGAATTCAACCGATGATTTTTCATCTCCGCTGCCTACAACTTTTCCGTTGATATTTTCTGTTGTTCCTCTTATTCCGCCTTCATTTATTACAGTATCTCCCGCATATGAATTGGAGTCCATTTGCAAATCTAATATTCCGTTTCCTGTCTTTACCAAATCTTTATTTCCGAATATTTCACCGGTTAATATCGCGTCTGCACCGACAACTTCTATATTTACATCGTTTTTATCTGTTCCCATTATCTCATTTGCCAATTTAACTTCATTCTCACTGTTTATTATTAATTTTCCGCCGGCCATATATATTGTATTTTCGCTTATTCCGGTTTCTGCTGCTATTTCTATTGCACCGCCCGTAATTGTTGTTGTTCCGGTATATGAGTTATCACCGCTTAATGTTACCGTTCCTTCACCTTCTTTTACTATCTTTCCTGCTCCGATTATTGTTGCAGCTATTTCAGCTTCTTCTTCATCCGTTAATCTCAATACCGTTCCTTCTCCGGTTATTGTTATACTGTCATTTATATTCAAATCTGCTGCATCGGTTATTAATGATGAACCGTCTGCTACCGTTATTGCATCTGCCGTTATTAAACTTTCTCTTTCGTTTTCAAAATCGCCGCCGGTTATTTCTATTTCTTTCTGTGTTATATTTGCTTGATTAGTTAAATCGCCTTCTACTATTAATTTACCTTCATCTCCGGTTATTTCGTTTGTATTTGTTCCGCCGGTAAATGTTAATGTGCCGTCATTTTCTATTCCGTCTGTTGTTGTTATGTCATCCGCACTTGTCTTAAATCCGCTGCCATCGGTTACAGTCATTGATGTTTGACTTATTGTTGTACCGATATAGTTTTCTACTTCTCCGTCTATTGTTAAGTTTCCGCTTCCTGATATTTCGTTCTTGTTCGTTCCTTCTCCGGTATATGTCATTTCGCCGTCGTTTGTTATTGCGTCTGTTGCCACTATTTTATTTACATTCGTTTCTAAGCTTGCTCCTTCGTCTATCGTTACCGTAGTTTGTTTTATATTTCCTTTATCATCATCATTTATTACATCTCCGCTTATCTTCAAGTCTCCGTCTCCGGTTATTGTATTTACATTCGTTCCGCCGGTAAATTCCAAGTCTCCGCTATTTGTTATTTCGTTGTCTGTAACTATATTATCTGCATTTATCGTTAAACTTCCATCTTTTGATATCGTTATTGTTCCTTGTTCTATGCTTCCGTTTTCATCATCGTTTGTTACTGTTCCTTCTATTGTTAAGTTTCCGCTTCCGGTTATTATGTTGCTGTTTTCACCTTCGCCTACAAATATCATATCTCCGCTGTTTTCTATTCCGCTGTCTGTTGTTACATCTCCGATGTTTGTTGTAAATTCCGAGTTATCATTTACTGTTATCTTATCCTGATCTATTGTTGTTCCATCTGCATTTGTAACATCTCCGGCTATTACAGTTTCTCCTGTGCCGCTTATATCACTATCGTTTGTTCCGCCGGTATATGTTAATGTTCCTTCATTTGCTATTCCATCACCTGTTGTCGTTATATCATCTGCATTTGCCGTGAAACTTCCGCTTACCGTTACTGAACTTTGGCTTATTGCCGTTCCGGTTGAATTTGTTACTGTTCCGGCTATTGTTAAGTTTCCTTCGCCCGCTATCTCGTTCTTATTCGTTCCTTCTCCGGTATATGTCATTGTTCCGTCATTTGTTACTCCGTCTGTTGCCGCTATATTATTTACATTTGTCTCTAAGTTTGCTCCTTCTGTTATTGTAACTTCGCTCTGTTTTATGTTTCCTTCGTTTACAACTTCTCCGCTTACTTCCAAACTTCCTTCGCCTGTTATTGTATTTACGTTTGTTCCGCCGGTAAACTCAATTTCTCCCGCATTTGTTATCTTGTTTTCTGTTACTATATTATCTGCATTTATTACCAAACTTCCGTCTTCTGTTATCGCTATCGTTCCTTGTTCTATACTTCCTTTATCATCATTATTTGTTACACTTCCTTCAATCGTTAATGTCCCGCTTCCGCTTATTACATTATTGTTCTCTCCGCCGGTAAATATTAAATCACCGACATTTGTTATTCCTGTCGTTGTTTCTATATTGCTTGCATTTGTTGTTAAACTTG
This sequence comes from Candidatus Ruminimicrobiellum ovillum, assembly GCA_002448285.1. GTDB lineage: Bacteria > Elusimicrobiota > Endomicrobiia > Endomicrobiales > Endomicrobiaceae > Ruminimicrobiellum > Ruminimicrobiellum ovillum. Next base: position 34,619 of record DJWX01000013.1, read on the forward strand.
CAGCTTCGACTACAGTTACGGTACTTTGTTGAACGGCAGCATCATTTATTACATCTCCGACTATATTTATTGTTCCTGTCCCTGTTATTTCGTTTCTGTTTGTTCCGTCAACAAATGTTATCAATCCGGAATTATCTATTCCGTTTTCTGCGCTTACGGCTCCGGCATTTGTTAATAAAGAGCCGTCTTCGCCGATTGTTATATCGTTTGCCGTTATTGCTTCAAGAGAATCATTATCATTTATCAATGTTCCGTCTATCGTTACTTTATCTTGTTCTATCGTGCTGTTTTCTCCGTTTGTTAATGTTGCGCCATTGTTTATTGTCGTGTTTCCTTCTCCGGTTATACCTTTATCCAATACTGTTTCCGCATCTTCTCCGGTTACTATTAGTTCTCCGTTATTTGCTATATCGGTATCTGTTTGGTTACCGTTAAATGTTACGGATGATAATGTTACTGTTCCTTCATTTGTTATTACCGCATCGCCGGTATTATTTGTAAATGTTACATTTGTTATCGTTGCTGTTCCTGAAGATTCACCGACTTTTTCTACCGTTATTGCATTTTCAAATCCGGACATTTCTGCCAAATCTTCAATTGTTAATGTATGTGTATCTACATTTATTCC
>DJWX01000013.1:35358-48246 GCA_002448285.1 Candidatus Ruminimicrobiellum ovillum
TTCTTTCAAGAAGTTGTTTGTTACTCCTTCAGGTTGTTCTATCCAAGCGGTAACATAATCGGTATCTTCCGTTATACTATAACTTGTTGCACCGTCATATATTGCATTTGCAAGTCCGCCGTATCCTTCTGCAACTAAATTCAAGAATGTTCCGTCATCGGTATTTTCTGCAGTTACTTTATACTTGATATTTGTTGTATAAATGTCCGGTGATGTTATTGCATATATATTAGATTCTGATATTTGAATTGTCGTTTCCGCTTTATTGCTGTCCGTTAAGAATTTAATATCATCTATTGTTGCTTGGCTTCCGGATTCTGCAGTTATATTCGTTAACATATCCGCTGATTCTTCTTGCACATTCAAATCTAACTGATAATTCCAATTTATACCGCTTGCTACCGTTATCGGTGCAACAACATTTCCTATTTGTTCATTTTGTGTATTTAATGTAGCACCGTCTCCCATAATCAATGTTGTTGTGTCTGCCAAATAACTTTCATCATTTAACTTTAATGTTGTTCCTGTTAAATTAATATTATTATTTGATACAGAGTTATCTATTATTATTTCACCGTCTTTAATGTTTATTGTTCCGTTGTTTCCGGTTATTTCATAACCTACCGTTCCGCCGGTTAAATTGTATGTTCCGCTGTTATTTATTTCCGCTTTAATATTATCTGCATTAGATGTTATCGTTCCGGCATTTTCTATCGCATTTGTACTTTCTATTGTTCCTTCGTTTACTATTGTTGCATTTTCATCGTTCGTTATATTTTCTGCTTTTATTGTTCCGGTGCTGTTAATTGTTCCGCTGTTTGTTATTGTTCCTACTGTTATCTCTGCTCCGCTTTCATTGTTTATCGTTCCGCTGTTTACTATTGATTCGTTAGCGGTTAATGCTGCTCCCGTATCATTACTCAAAGTTCCACTGTTTGTTACAGTTTCCGCTGTTAATGTACCTTCGTTTTCTATGGTTGCATTTTCGTTATTTATCAAACTGTCGGCTGTTATGGTTCCTTCATTTTCTGTTGTTCCGCTGTTTGCTATTGTTGCAGCTGTTATTGTCTTTCCTGCATCATTTGTTAATTTTCCGTTCGTCGTTACTTCTAATTCGCCTTGTTCTATGTTTGCAGCGTTTTCCACCGTTCCGGTTATTGTTAAGTTTCCGGAACCGCTTATTCCATTAGCATTGGTTCCGCCGGTAAACGTTACACTTCCGGCATTTACTATTCCGTTTTCTGCTACTACTGCATTTGCATTTGTAGTTAACGAACCGTTTTCAACAACCGTTATTTTATCCGTTGCCGTTATTGCTCCGCCGTTATCGTTGGTGTTGGTTAATGTTCCCAAAACATTTATTTCTTTTTGGTTTATTGTTCCGGTTGTGTTTGCAACATTTGATTCTTCATCTATTGTTGTTGTTCCTGTTCCGTTAATAACATTTTTATTTGTTCCGCCGGTCAATATTAAATTGCCATCATTTGTTACTTCTTCCGTTGCTCTTATTGTATCTGCGCTTGTTGTTAAACTTCCGCTTTCAGTTACTGTTATTGTGCTTTGTTTAACTTCTCCGTTATTTAATACTTCTCCCGTAACATTAAGTTCTCCGTCACCTGTTACCTTATTAGTATTGGTTCCGCCGGTAAATGTTACACTTCCGGCATTTACTATTCCGTTGGTTGCAACTACTGCACTTGCATTTGTAGTTACTGAACCGTTTTCAACAACTGTTATTCTGTTTGTAGCCGTTATCGCATTTTCAGTATCATTATTATTGGTTAATTCTCCGCTTACTTCTATATCTTTTTGACTGATTGTTGCTTCTTCGTTATTTTCCACTTTACCGGCTACTTCTAATTTTCCTGTTCCGCTTATATTGTTTACATTTTCTCCGTCATATAGTATTACTGTTCCTTCATTTGATATTCCTTCTGTTGTTGTTACCGCACTTGCAGATGAACTAAATACCGATCCGCTTTCTACCGTCACTTTCTTCTGTTCTATACTACCTGCTTTTCCTTCTATTTCGGTATTATCAAATCTTCCGTCACTTATTAACAATTCTCCGTCACCCTTTATTATGTTCGCACTCTGTGCATCACCGCTTACGGATATATCCAATACTCCGTTGTTTGTTATTGCTCCGTCATTTGTGTACGTATCTAACAAGTTATGTGTTATCAATGTTGCCCCGGTTTCTATTGCTATTCCTGTACCTGTTGTTACTATTTCTCCGCTGTTTTCAAATGTACCTGCAGATACTGTTACACTGCTTTGAGTTACATTACCGTTGTTTGTTAAATCTGCGGTAGTTACTAAATAACCTTCTCCGGTGATCGCGTTTGCATTTGTTCCGCCGGTAAATACTAATTCTCCGTTGTTTGTTATACCTATTGTTGTTTCTACATCATTTGCATTTGTTGTTAAGCTCTTTCCGCTGTTTACGGTTACCGTACTTTGTTTAACACTTGCACTGTTTGTTACTGTTCCGTCTATTACCAATTCTCCGGTTCCGGTTATATTATTTGTATTTGTTCCGTTAGTAAATGCTACTATTCCATCATTTGTTATTCCGTTTGTCGAAACTACCGTATCAGCATCTGTTATTAATGTTCCATCTTCTTCTACATTTATATTTTGTTGACTTATTGTACTTCCTTCTCCGTTTATCAATGTTCCGCTTGATATTGTTGCCGTTCCGGTTCCGGTTATACCTCTTTCTAATGTTACACCTTCTCCGCTTATTGTCAATTCTCCGTCGTTTGCTATATCTGTTGTTGTTTCGTTACCGCTGAATGTTACTGATGATAATGTTACCTTACCTTCATTTGCTATTACCGCATCTCCGGTATTATTTGCAAATGTTACTGTTGATACTATCAATTCAGCGTTTTCATTTACTTTTAATGCATTGTTGAATCCGTTAAATCCTGCCAAATCATGCATATTTAACTTTGTATTATCGCTTACAACAACACCTTCAACATTTGTTGTACTTGTTAATACATTGTTGCCGCCGATTATTTCAAAATCACTTGTTAAATAATTTTTACCGTCTATCCATGCCGTTACCATATCGTTTTCTGTTGCCGAATATGTCTCATCACCGTCGTATATTGCATTTGCAAGTCCGCCGTATCCTTCTGCCGTTAATTGTAAATATGATCCGTTTTCATCACCTGTTAATACTACCTTATAGTTCATTAAATCTGTAGAGAAATGATATATTTCATCTTCGATATTTACTATATTTGCATTAGCTATCTTTATCTTATCGTTGTTTGCTTTATCTGTTAAAATATTTAATGCACTTATCATTACCGTGCCGGAGTTATCAGCCACATTACTTAACATATCTGCTGTCGCATTTTGTAAATCTATATCAAGTTTTATTTCCCAATTTGCAGCTGTTATAGCCACTTCCGCATCTACCGTTCCTATTTCTCCGTTTTCAATATCCAATACGGAATTTGTCCCGCCGATTGACAATGTTGAACTATCTTTTAAATAACTTTCTTCTTGTAGTTTAAGTGTAGTTTCCAAGTTTATTGTATTGTTTTCTATGTCGTTTGCTATTGTTACTTCATCGGTCTTAATATCTATCGTTCCGTTGTTACCTGTTACCTTATAACTTACTGTTCCGCCGGTAACAATATATTTACCGCCGTTATTCTTTATTTCTGTGGTTACAATATGTTCTGCATGAGATGTTATTTCTCCGCTGTTTTCTATCACATTTGTACTTTCTATTGTACCTTCGTTCGTTATTGTTCCGCTGTTTGTTATCCTTGTTGCCTTTATTTCCGATTCGGTTTCATTGTTTATTGTTCCGCTGTTGTAAAATTCATTCGTATCTATTATTCCGCCTTCTTTATTGGTTATTGTTGCGTTTTCGTTGTTTTCTATTTTATTTGAAGTTATTGTCCCGGAACTTGTTATTGTTCCATTATTTGTTAATTCAGCCGCAACAAATTCCGATGCATTATTTATTGTTCCGCTGTTAGATAACTTACTTGTATCTATTGAGCCGCCTTCTTCATTGTTTATTGTCGCATTTTCGTTGTTTGTTATATTTATAAGTTCCAATGTTCCCGTATTATCTAATAATGCATTCGTTTCATTTATCAAATCATACGAATTTATTGTTCCGGCATTTGTTATTTCCGATTTATTTGTTAAATCGTTTATATTTATTGATTTTCCTTCATTGTTAGTTAACTTACCGTTTGTTACTATAACTTCATTTTGTTCTATATCTGCATCGTTTTCTACTTCTCCTGCAATTTCCAATCTTCCTTCACTATATTCGCCTCCGGTTATTACATTCGTATTCTTTCCGCCGGTAAATGTTACAGTTCCTTTATTTACTATTCCGTTTGCTGTTACTACATTGTCTGCATTTGTAGTCAATTTTTTATCTGTTGATACAGCAACTTTTCCTTGTTCTACTTTACCTTCGTTTACTACTTCTCCGTCTATTGTTAAGTTTCCGGAACCGCTTACTTCATTCTTATTTGTTCCACCCGTAAATATTAATGTTCCGTCGTTATTTATTATTGTCGCAGATACTGCATTAATATTATCTGCATTTGTTGTTAAGCCCGCTCCGTTTGCCACATTTATTCCTGTTCCTACATTTATTGCCGCGTTGTTTGCGAACATTCCGCTATTTACATTTATTGTATCTTGGCTTATATTCTTATTATTAACTAATGCACCTTCTACATTTAACGTTCCTGCCCCTGATATTATATTCTCGTTTGTTCCACCTGTGTATATCAATGTTCCGCTGTTTGTTATCTCTCCCGTTGTTGTTATTTTGTCCGCACTTGTCGTTAAACTCTTTTCTGCTGTTATTATTACATTCTTCTGTGCTACGGTTGCACTGTTTATTACTTCTCCATCTATTATCAATTCTCCCTCTGTTCCGGTTATTGCATTCGTATTCTCTCCGCCGGTAAACATTATTGTTCCTTCATTTGATATTCCGTTATCCGCTTTTACTGCTCCCGCATTTGTCTTTAATGTTGCGCCGTTTGCTATTGCAAATTCATCCGTTGCTTCTATTGCATTTGCAGTTTCGTTATCATTTGTTAATGTTCCTGCTATTGTTATACTTGATTGTTTAATTGTGCTGCTTGTTCCGTTTGTTAATGTTGCACCGCTTGCTATATTTGTTGTTCCGTTTTCACCATTTATTCCGTTTTCTATCGTTACAACTCCTTCGTCTATATTCAATATTCCGTTGTTCGCTATATCTGCGGTTGTATTGTTTCCGCTGAATGTTACGCTTGAAAGATTTACTGTTCCTTCATTTGTTATCACCGCATTTCCGGTATTGTTCGTAAATGCTACGCTTGATACGACCAAACTTCCTTTTATTCCGTCTATATTTTCTACGGTTATTGCATTTTCAAATCCTGAAAATTCTTTCAACTCTTCTATCGTTAATGCATATGAACTTGTTTTTATTCCGGTTAATCCGGTTGTTGTGGTTAATATTCTGTTGTTGCCGTTTATAGTCATACCGGCTTTCAATGTATCGTTACCCAATATCCATTCTTTTGTATCATCCGTTTCTTCAGTAACACTGTAACTTAATGCTCCGTCATATACTGCATTTGCAAGTCCGCCGTATCCGTCCGCAATTATCTTTAACCATGTCCCTTCCGCTTGCTCTTCATCCACAACTATCCTGTATCTGATATTTGTTGTATATGTATACGGATTCGGTTCCGTTTGTGCATTTATATCTAAATTCGCTATTTGAATTAATGTTTCGGCTGCTCCGTCATTTAACAATTTTATACCGTTTATCTTCGCTATACTGTTTACTTCTACTTCCGATATCGTTAATGTATCTGCTTTCTTGTCTGCCAAATCTATATCCAATTTTAAATTCCATGTCGCTTCGGTTATTTTTATTCCCGCTCCTACGGTTCCTATCTTATCGTTTTGAAGATCTAATGTTGCTCCTTCTTCTATCGTTATTGTTGAATCGTCTAAATAATTCTCTTCTTCCAATTTAAGTGTTGTTGCCAAGTTTACATTGTTCCCTGCTACTGTTGTACTTACTGTCACTTCATCGGCTCTAATATTAACTGTTCCGTTATCTCCGGTTACCTTATAACTTACAGTTCCGCCCGTAATGTTATATTCGCCGGCATTATCTACTTCTGCTTTCATGTTATCGGCATTAGATGTTATTTTTCCGCTGTTCGTTACTGTTGCAGCATCTATTGTTCCGTTATTTAATATCTCTCCGCTGTTTGTTACTGAAGTTGCATTTATCGTTTTTTCTGCATTATTTGTTAATTTCCCGCTTATAACTTCAACTTCTTTTTGTGTTACATTTGCATCATTGGTCACTTCACCTGATATCTCTAATCTTCCGTCTTCTCCTGTTATTTCATTTTTATTTGTTCCTGCATTAAATGTCACTGTTCCTGAATTTACTATTCCGTTTGTCGTTACTACATTATCTGCACTTGTTGTTAGTTTTTTGTTGTCATTTATTGTTACTTTGCTTTGTTCTACTTTTGCTTCATTTGTTACTACACCATCTATATTTAATTCTCCGTTTCCGCTTATTATATTTTCATTTGTTCCGTCATAAAATATTACCGTCCCTTCATTTGATATTCCATCTGTTGTCGTTATCGCACTTGCCGATGATGTTAATACCGCTCCGCTATTTACCACTATATTTCCTTGTTTTATCGTTCCGCTTCCAGTTTCTGCATCGTACATATTATCGAATTGTCCCGCACTTACCAACATTTCTCCGCTTCCGTCTATCACATTTGAATTCTGTACATCGCCGGCTACAGATATTTCCAATGTTCCTTCATTTGCTATCTTTCCCGTTCCGCTGCTATGTGTATCCAATTCTCCGTGTGTTAATAATTTTGCTCCTTCCGCTATTGCTATACCTTCACCTGTCGTCTTTATTCTTGACTCTTCACTGTTCTCCGTTACTCCGCTTGCTATTGTTACACTGCTTTGAGTTATTGATTTGTTATTTATCAAATCTCCGGTTACTGTTAAATATCCTTCTCCGATTATTTCGTTACTGTTTGTTCCGCCGGTATAAATTATGTTTCCGTAATTCGATATTTCATTTACTACTTTCAATGCACTTGCATTTGTCGTTAATTTTCCATCACTACCTATATACATATCATTAGATGTTATTGTATTTGCAATTTCGTTGTTATTTGTTAATGTTCCGAATATCTCTATTTGTTTTTGATTTATTTTACTTTCTGTTCCGTTTACTAATTCTGCTCCGCTTTCTATTCTCGTTGATCCTGTCTCTCCGCTTATTCCTTTTTCTAATGTCGTTGTCGTTCCTTCTCCATCCGCAACTATATTTAATTGTCCGCTATTTTCTACATCTGTTGTTGTATAGTTTTGACCAAATGTTACACTTGAAAGATTTACCGTTCCTTCATTTACTATCACAGCTTCACCGGTATTTTTTGTAAACGTTACCTTTGAAACATTTAATGTTCCTTTTTTATTATTTTCAGTATCTTTTTCTACTGCCACAGCTCTGTCAAATCCGGAATATTCAATTACATCTTTTATTGTTAATGTATTCGTGCTTGTTTTTAATCCTGTTAAAAATCTGCTACTTTCCGGTGTTGTCGTTATCACTTTATTATTACCGTTTATTACCATATCTTTCTTTATCGTATTGTTGCCCAATATCCATGCCGATGTTTCATCTACATCATCTTCTACTTCATAAACTTCTTTTGCATCATATACCGCTCTTGCTAATCCGCCGTATCCGTCCGCTACTATTTTTAACCATGTCCCTTTGTTGTCTCCGGTATCTATATTCTCTGTCGTTATTTTATACTTAATTCCGCCTACTATTGAATAAATTACATCTTCAATTTCTTCTTCCGGTGTTACTCTTGCATTTATACTTTCATTTGTTATTTGTATTGACGCTTCTGCTTTATTGTTCTCTGTTTCCATAAAGTTTAAATTTAATAATGCTTTACCGGAAACAGACTCTATTATGTTTAATGTATCTGCCGTTCCATCATCTAACTTAACATCCAAATTTAAATTCCAACTTGCATCGGTTATCTTTACTGCCGATACTTGTCCAATCTTTTCGTTTTGAATATCTAATGTCGCTCCGTTTCCGATTGTCAATGTTGATGTATTTACTAAATATTCTTCTTTTTCCAACTTTAATGTTGTTCCCAAATTTACGGTATTATTTGATATTGAAGTACTTATTGTTACTTCACTATCATTAATATTTATTATTCCGTTTTCGCCGGTAAAACCTGTCACTTTATAACTTATTGTTCCGCCGGTTACATTATATGTTCCTGTTCCGATGTTTTCTATTGTAGCTTTAATGTTATCTGCATTTGATGTTATAATTCCTTTATTTCCTATTCCGTTTTCAACTTCTATTTCACCTTCGTTTGTCAGTATTGAATTTGAATTGTTAGCAAAATTTTTTGCTGTTATTTTTCCGGAATTATCTATCGTTCCTCTGTTCATTATTCTTGTTGAATTTATGGTTTTATTTTCTTCGTTTGTTAATTTAGCGCCTCTTACCACTTCTACATGATTTTGTGTTACATCGGCAGCATTTTCTACTGTTCCCGCTATCTCCAATCTTCCGTTATCTCCGGTTATCTCGTTTGTGTTTGTTCCGTCAAATAATTTCAATGTTCCGGAATTATCTATTCCGTTTTCCGTTGTTATCAAACTTGCACTTGATGTTAATACTGCATTTTCTGCTACTGTTACTTTACCTTGTTCAATACTTCCTACTTTTCCGTCTATTTCTGTATTATCAAATGTTCCTGCAGATATTAACAATTCTCCGCTTCCTGTTATCTTGTTTGCGCTTTGTGCATCACCGCTTACTGCAACTTCCAATGTTCCTTCATTTGCTATTTCTCCGTCGTTTGTATATGTATCTAATTTATTATGTGTTGTTAATTTTGCTCCGTCCGCTATATCTATTCTTGTTTGTGTTATACTTCCGTCGTTTACTACTGTTCCGGTTATATCTAATTCTCCTGTTCCGGTTATATCATTCCCGCTTGCATTTGTTCCACCGGAAAATACCGTTAATCCGTTATTTGTAAAACCGTGCAACATGCTGCTTGCATTTGCTGTGAATGTTCCGGCATGAACTATAAAGTTTTCTGTATCAAAGAATTTATATCCGTTAGTATCATAATCAGCATTCATTTCCAATGTTCCGCCATAAAGGTTAACATTACCTTTATATCCGCTCATATCTTCGTTTAAAACAACTTTTCCTGTTCCTGAAGATTCGGTAACGCTTACCTCTGTAACTTCATAATAGGGAGCTTCATTAAAAAGAGAAATGCGTTCATATGATATTGTCGGGTTAATATTTATTGTACTGGTTGCCCTTACAACTCCTTGTTCCGCGGATACTATTTTATCGTTAAATATTATACTTCTACCTTCGTCCGCCCATAAATTTATTATTCCGTGGTCATCGTATATTGCATTGGATTCTCCGTTTGCAGTATTTCCGGTAAACACCATATCGCTTTCTTTTGATACTAAATTTAATTCTGCTACACCATTTACAACTCCGGAATCATTATAATCCGTTTCATTATAAATTGCTCCGCCGTTTTCCGCAGCCGAATTATTACTGAATGTTCCGCCGTCTGCTATTGTTGTTACCAATCCTCTGTTAAAAATCGCTCCACCTACTCTGGCTGAATTAGAATCAAAAGTAACATTTTCACCTATTGTTAAATATCCTTCATCATTATAAATTGCACCGCCGCGACCATTTTCTCCGGAACCCAATGCCGAATTGTTACTGAAAACAGCATTATCGCCTATAGTTGCATTTCCAAACCAAGAAGAATATATTGCACCACCGCTTTTGTCAGATGTATTGGAACTGAAAACAGCATTGTCACCAATAGTCATTAATGCGGAATTTCCGTTAGCGGTATCACTAAAAATTGCACCGCCTACACCAACCGACTTGTTGGAAACAAAAGCAGCATTGTCTCCTATTACAAGGTCTCCGTAATTAAATATTGCCCCGCCGTCACCGGAAGAAGAATTATAATTGAATGTGCTGTTGTTCTCTATGTTTACTGTTCCGGAATTATATATTGCACCGCCATAATGAGTTGATGTGTTAGTACTGAAAGAAACATTGTCTCCTATATTTACTTGTCCGCCGTTATTATGAATTGCACCGCCAAATCCTTCTGCCGTATTATTTTTAAATGTTACTGTAGATACTTCCAATGTTCCGCCCGATTGTACTGTTATTGCACTTTTAAAGCCTGAATATTCGGCTACATCTTTTATTGTCAGTTTATGTGAACCTGTATTTATTCCGGTTAAATAACTTCCGTCAACCGTAGATGTTGTTATTATCTTATTATTTCCTTCTATTACCAAATCATTCTTTAATGTGTTTTGTCCCAATATCCAAGACGATGTTGTATCTATATCTTCCGTTACACTATAACTTGGTGCTCCGTCATATACTGCATTTGCAAGCCCACCGTATCCGTCTGCAACTATCTTTAACCATGTCCCTTCCGCTTGCTCTTCATCCACAACTATTCTGTATCTGATATTTGTCGTATATATGTATGGATTAGGATCTGTTTGAGCATTTATATCCAAGTTTGCTATTTTAATCAATGTTTCGGAAGCTTTATCAGACAAAATCTTGATTGCGTTTATTGTTGCCTGACTGTTATCTCCTATCTCAATTACATTTATATTATCTGCTGTTTCGTTTGCTAAATCTATATCAAGTTTCAAATTCCAATTTGCATTTTCGGTTATTTTTATTCCTGCTCCTACTGTTCCTGTCTTATCGTTTTGAAGATCTAATGTTGCTCCGCTGTTTACTGTTAATGTTGATGTATTTACCAAATATCCTTCTTCTTTTAATTTAAGTGTCGTACCTAAATTTACATTGTTCCCGGATACAGTTTCTGCTATTGTTACTTCTTCTTCATTTATGTTTATTGTTCCGTTTTCGCCTGTTACCTTATAACTTATTGTTCCGCCTTTAACATTGTATATTCCGGTATTTGCTATTTCCGCTTTCATTCCGTCAGCATTAGATGTTATTGTTCCGCTGTTTGCTATCGCATTTTCAGACTCTATTGTTCCTTCATTCGTTATTGTTCCCGCATTCGTAAATGTTCCTGTGGATGTTATTGAACCATAATTTGTCATTCTTCCATAAGCATCGTTCGTTATGTTGTTGGCTAAAACTTCTGCCCCTTCATAATTATTTATTATTCCGCTATTTGAAATTGTTCCTGTAGATTTCAAAGTACCATAATTTTCAAAAATACTTGTATCTCTCCTGGTTTGTGAAACATCATTTGTTTCTACAAGAGAACCTTCTTGATTTATCATCTTTCCCGAATTGTATATTTTATTTCCTACAGACAATGTTCCACTACTTGTAAGTGTTCCGGAAGATCCGTTTTCTAGTGTTCCGGACACAGTCATAGTTCCGGTGCTGGAAAACAATCCGGAATTGTTTACACCGGCAACATTTATGGTTCCACTGCTCAAAAATGTGGCAGTTCCACGGCTGTTTAATGTTCCTCCTGCCGTTATGTTGCCCGTGTTTGTAAAAGTCTTATAGTTGAATATGTTGTTAGTTACTCTAATATCACCATCGTTTGTAAGGATATTATTGTTACTTAAATAATTTGTTGTTATTGTTTTTTCGGAATCGTTTGTTAAATTACCGGTAGTTTCTACCACCACTGAACCTTGATTTACGTCTGCGGCATTCTCTACTGTTCCGGTTATACTTAATTTACCTGTTCCGCTTATCTTATTCTCGTTCTTGCCGCCGTTAAATGTTAATGTTCCTTCGTTTCCTATCTTGTCTGTTGTGGTTATATCACTTGCATTTGCCGTAAAACTCTTTCCGCTATTTATCGTTACAGAACTTTGATTTATTGCTTTTCCGTTTTCATTCGTTACTGTTCCATTTATCGTTAAGTTTCCGGTTCCATTTATAACATTTGCATTTGTTCCTGTTCCGTTAAATGTTAATGTCCCTTCGTTTTCTATTTTATCTGTTGTGGTTATATCATTTGCATTTGCTTCAAAACTTTTTCCGTTATTGATTGTTATTGAACTTTGTTTTATTGTTTTACCTGCTTCGTTTGTTACTGTTCCATCTATAGTTAAGTTTCCGGTTCCATTTATAACATTTGCATTTGTTCCGCCGGTAAATACTACTAATCCTTCATTGTCTATTCCGCCTGTTGCACTTACTGCTGTTGCATTTGTCGTTACTTTTCCGGTTGCTCCTACACTCACTTTTTCTGTTGTACTTATTGCTCCGCTTGTTTCGTTACCATTTATTAATGTCCCACTTACCGTTATATTTTTTTGACTTATTGTGCTGTCTGCTCCGTTTACTAATTCTGCACCATCTGCTACTATCGTTGTTCCTGTTCCGCTTATACCGTTCTCTAATGTCGTTGTCTTATCTGTTCCGGTTATATTCAATGTCCCACTATTTGCTACATCTATACCTGCATCGTTTCCACTAAATGTTACATTTGAAAGTTCTGCCGTTCCTTCATTTGCTATCACTGCATTTCCGCTATTATTTGTAAATGTTACTGTTGATATTACTAATTCTCCGTTTGTATTTACCGTTATCGCTCTTTCAAAACCTCTAAATGCCTCTAAATCGTTTACTGTTAATTTTGTATCTTCACTTACAATTATTCCTTGTGCCGATGTTGTGCTTACCAATATGTTATTGTTACCATTTATTATTAAATCGTCCTTTAATGCATTGTGCGTTACTCCATCCGCCACTATCCAAGCTGTTAAATAATCTGC
>DJWX01000013.1:48400-77787 GCA_002448285.1 Candidatus Ruminimicrobiellum ovillum
GATTCATTTCTTGCTGTTACTTTATAATTTATTCCACCTATATTATAAGTATCAGAAGCTGTTGTTGCATTTATACTATTTGTCGTTGTTATTTGAATTTGATTTGTTGCTTTAAGATTATTATTTGTTCCTATAAAACCTATATCCGATATTAATGCATTGCTGTTTGCTACTACACTTACTACATCCAACTGGTCTGCAGTTAATGTGTCTATATTTACATCAAGTTTTAAGTTCCATGTTGGTGCTGTTATGCTTACTCTTTTTACTGTTCCTATATTATCGTTCTTTATATCTAATGTTGCTCCATCAGTTATTGTCAATCCTGTACCATATGATAAACTATCTTCTTTCTCCAAAGTAAGTTTGTTATTGTTTTCTATTGTTACTATATTGTCTTCTATCTTTCTATCACTTGCTATCGTTACATCTCCATTTATGTTCACTTTATTTGTTCCGGTACTACCACTACCAAATATATTGTATCCGCTCAATGTTCCACCGGTTATATTAAATGTTCCACCCTTATTGGTTATTTTCCCTCCTGCTATAACTATATCTTCGGCATTAGATGTTATTGTTCCTTCATTTACTGTTGCATTTGTCAATGTCATCGTTCCGTCATTTGTTATTGTTGCACCTGCATAGTTGTTTAACGCTGTTACTGATAGAGAGCCTGCATTTATCAATGTTCCGTAGTTAGTTAGTTGTGATTGATTTATTGTACTTTCGCTACCACTTACTAATGTTGCTCCTGTATTAATGTTCATTTGTGAAGATGTTCCGGCTCCAACTATTCCACCTTCAAATGTCGTTGTTCCACTTCCAAATGTCAAATAACCATCGTTATATATATCGTTCAGTTCTCCGTTTGCCGTGTTCCCGCTGAATACAGAATTGTTTATTGTCAATGATTTGGAAGAGCCATTGTATATTGCTCCTCCATATTGTTTTGCTATGTTATTAGCAAACGAACTATTTTTAATTGTTACTTCTCCATGGTTAAGAATTGCTCCACCCTTACCGTCAGTATCATCTGCTTTGTTGTCATAAAAATTCGAATTATCAACAATAACAGAACCAATATTGTGTATTGCACCACCACCACTTGCTCGATTGTTATAAAATTCCGAATTGGTAATTGAAACATTACCTGAATTAATAGAAATTGCTCCACCGGTAGATCCACTGTTAGAATAAAATTTCGAATCGAAAATTGAAGCATTACCTCTTTCATTATAAATTGCTCCACCGCGCGTTCCTGCATTGTTATTTTCAAATGTACTATTATAAATTGTTAAATTTTTACCGTTGTTAATTGCTCCACCGGAACCTATGGCGGTATTTGTACTAAAAGTTGCATCTTTTATTATTAGAGAACCACCATTACTAATTGCTCCACCGGAACTATAAGCCCTGGTCGTTTCATTTTTGATAAAATTTGTATTTGTTATTGTAGCAGAAGAATTTCCGCTTAAGTAAATTGCCCCACCGTTGGAATCTACCTTATTACCATAAAACTCAGAATCGGTAATTGTTAATTTAGTTCCGGAATGATAAATTGCTCCACCAAATGTTTTTGCGGTATTTGTGCTAAAATTTACATTGTTTATTGTTAAAGATGAACCGGTATAACTATAAATTGCTCCGCCAGCAGGTTGATTACTACTACCGGTTGTACTATTAGCATAAAATCCCGAATCGGAAATTGAAGCATTACCTGAATTATAAATTGCTCCGCCGTATGTTGTTGCTGTATTTGTACTAAAGTTTACCGATGATACTTCTAATTCTCCACCGGCATTTACCTTTATCGCAGTTCTAAACTTTGAAAATTCCTCTAAATCTTTTACTGTTAATTTTGTATTCTCGGCTACAATAATACCATCAAGTGTTCCGCTTGTCGGTGTTGCTTTTAACGTGTTTCCGCCACCGATTATCTCTAAATCATTCTTTAATGTTCTTGTTCCTTTTATCCATGATGTTACAGTATCATTTTCCACAACTTCATATGTTTGAGCTCCATCATACACTGCATTTGCAAGCCCACCGTATTTGGCTGTATCTGCTACTATTTTTAACCATGTCGAATCTGTTTCTGTACCATCTACACTTATCTTGTAATATATTCCGTTTATTCTTTTATCTGCTAATACGTTTGCTAACTCTGCATTTATGTTCTTGTCTGCTATTTGAATTTTGTTTTCCGCTTTAATGTTAGTACTACTTATAAAATCTATATCCGTTATTTTTGCTATACTGTTTGCTGCTACTGTATCTATTATCAACTTGTCTGCACTTGATTCTTCTAAATTTACATCCAATTTTAAGTTCCAAGTTGCTCCAGTTATGCTTACATTATTTAATTCACCTATATTATTGTTTTTTATATCTAATGTAGAACCATTTGTTATTTCCAGTGTAGATGTATCTAAACTATTTTCTTTTTCTAATTTAAGAGATTTATTTCCTTCTATCTTTACTGCACTATTGGTTATTCTTTTTCCGCTAGCTACCGTAACATCACCCTGTATATTTACTTTTGAATTTTCTAACGATGTTCCGGACACATTGTAACCCACCGTACCACCGGTTGCATTAAATGTTCCGGCGTTTGTTATTCCGTTGGTTACAGTGATATTACTTGCATTTGCAGTAAAACTGCTATCGTCGTTGATATCTATTGATTTTTGATTTATACCGGTTCCCGCTAAATTTTCTACATTACCCGATATCTCTAATTTCCCGGCTCCGGTTATTGTGTTTTTGTTTGTTCCTTCGGTAAATTTTAATGTTCCGGCATTACCTATTCCGTCGGCTCCTGTAGTTATGTTGCTTGCATTTACCGTTAATTTACTGTCTTGGGTTATTGTTATTGAACTTTGATTTATTGTTTTCCCTGATGTATTTGTTACCGTTCCGTCTATAGTTAAGTTTCCGTCACCACCTATATTATTTTTATTTGTTCCGCCGGTATATTTTAATGTTCCCGCATTTGTTATTCCGTTTGTTGCGGTTATATCGTTTGCATTTGCTGTTAAACTGTTACCATCATTAATATTTATTATTTTTTGATTTATTGTTGTTTCTGTTTTATTTTCAACATCACCTGATACTTCTAATCTTCCTGTTCCTGTTATATCGTTCTTGTTTCTTCCACCGGTAAATTCCACTATACCCTTATTATCTATTTGTCCGTCTGATGTGCTTATATTACTTGCATTTGCCGTTAATTTTCCGTTATTTGTTACAGATATTACGGAGTCCAATATTTTACCATCCACTCCGCCTTTATTCATTGTTAAGCTGCCGCTGGAAACATTTATTGTTTGATATGCTATTGTTTTTGAGGATTCTACAACACCGGCTTTATCACTTTTACCTATGTTTATTTTATTTTTTGTTGCATTATAATCACTCGTTATTCCCTCTTGAATAACAAAATTATCTAATATATTTATTGTTGACTTATTGTTTGTTATTTGTCCTACAACTTCCGAATTTTCTATAGTTAATCCTTTGTTACTGGTTAAATTATTTACCAAATCCGACTCTATCTTCGCATTTTGCAACGTTAACGATCTTGTACCTGATAAATCTGTTGTTGCCTGCTGTACGGTTTTACCATCTAAATCCAAAACTACATCTCTAGTATTTAACTTTATATTAAATATTCCGGTGTCTTCTGTCGATACTAAATTTTTCAAAGTATAGCCATCCGAATTCGATAAATTTAAAGTTAAATTTCCATTATTATTTAAGGTGTTATTATCATAAGTGTCATCACCTAAAATTTTATTTACGGTTGTATTTGTACCGGCATCTCTTGTAACAGTATTACCATCACCTTGAATATACATAGTACCATGTTCCAATTTGGTACCTTTGATGTTTATGTTTCCGTTATAATAATAATCTCCTGTTCCTTCCGTACTCCAATATAAGTCACCATCACCGTTAACATAAATTTTACCGGAATTTTTAACTGTATCCGTTATTTTAAAATCATTATCGTTTAAAGCTACATTCAAAATCCATGATGCACCTCTATTTACAACAACTTCTTTTTGTTTAAATGTTGCTCCGTCTACAGCTCGTCCGGTCTCATCATATCCAACCTTTAAAGTAACATTTCCTGAAATTGTTGTTATTCCTTTATTTGCTTGATCATTATTGGTAATTCCACCGGTCATAGTTGTGTCACCCGTAAAAGTCAAATTACCGGCATTATAAATATCTCTTGCTTTAGTTTCTCCGTTAACAGTTGAATAATTATTTTTAAATATCGAACTTCCTATTGACATAGAAGCCGTATCCGTATTATATATCGCCGCACCCTCATAATTAGCATTTGCACTGTTATTCGTATTACCTATAAACTCTGCACCGTTACCGACTTTAACAATACCTTTGTTGTCATTATATATTGCTGCGCCGACACTATATCTTTTATTTGTAACATCCATATCGGTGTCACTCGTAGATTTATTGTAGTAGAACTTTGCATTTTCGCCGATTGTCGTAGTCGATGCATTAATATTAGCTATCGCTACTCCTGTTCCGCGACCTGTATTTGAAGAAAACTCTACATTATTTCCAATTTTCACAGTGGATTGTTCCATGTTATATATCGCTGCACCTGCACTATTGTCATTATTTTGTGCCTCATTATAAGTAAATTTTGCATTATCTCCGATTTCAATATAAGCATTTCTATAATTATATATAGCTCCACCGGATGTATTTGTTGCGGTATTGGATGTAAAATTTACATCGTCATGTATTACAATTCTTGCATTGTTTGTATTATATATTGCACCACCGTTTAATGCTGTATTATGTTCAAAGTTTGCATTATCTCCGATTTCTATTCTTGCATTATCGTTATTATATATTGCACCGCCAATATCATTTGCCGTATTTGTTGAAAACTTTGCATTACTTCCGATTGTCAAATTAGCATTTTTCTCATTGTATATTGCACCGCCCATATCATTTGCCGTATTTTCCAAAAATTCCGCTTTATTTCCTATTTTTATTTTAGCTCCGTCATAATTATCTATTGCGCCACCTTTATCGGCTCTATTATAAACGAATTGTGTTTTAAGATCTTCGTCATCACCGACACCAATCTCCATATAAGCGCCTTTATCGTTTGTTATTGCTCCTCCTGCAGCAGTAACAGATGTACCGGGATAAGCTGTAACTGTATTGGTACTGAATATTGCACCTTGGGATATTGTCATTGTGGACTGTCTATTGTATATAGCACCATATATCCATCCTGTTGTCATAGATGCCAAAGAACTTGTTTTATTATTATCAAATACGGCATTTTTACCGATTTCTATTTTTTTATTGGAACCTACATTGTATATTGCACTACCTGCCTGTGTTGCGGTATTAGATGAAAAATATGCACGCTCTCCGATAGTCATATTTGAACTGTTATTATAAATTGCTCCGCCTTGTGTGGCTCCGTTATACGTAAAAGATGACCTATTGTTCAAGTTTATATTGCCACTTGAAGCATTATTGTAAATTGCTCCGCCGTTTGCTGCTTCATTATATGCAAAAGAAGCTCTCTCTCCTAAGTAGTTTATAGTGCCGGAACCGTTATTGTAAATTGCACCGCCATCCGTTCTTGCCTTGTTGGTTGAAAAATTTATATTGTCATGCATAACTACACTTGCATTATTATTATAAATTGCTCCACCGGCATTTTTGGATTCATTTTCGATAAAATTTGCTCCGTTTTCAATTTCTATTTCTGCTGATGCATTGTTATATATTGCACCGCCATGAGTATCGTTTCTCGTGCCGGACGTTTTATTTTTATTAAAAGCAACACTCTCTCCTATTTCAATTTTTGAACCTGCACCGGTATTGTATATCGCTCCACCATTTATTCTAGTGTTTTGAACTTCATTGGAATCAAATTTTACATTTTTACCAATCGTTATTTGTCCGCCGTCGGTATTGTATATAGCACCGCCACCATCTCTAACCTTATTTTCAGATCTTCTATCATCAACAACATTTGAATTAAATTCTACATTGTCTTTTATTGTCAATGTTCCTTTATTGAATATTGCACCGCCCTTGGCCTGTGCCTTATTACCGGAAAACACCACTTTACTTGAAGGATCATTTTCTACACCTATTGTTGTTGTTCCTGCATTATATAATACACCTGCACCGGCATCGTCCAGATTAGGCCAAATACGATTATTTTCAAATGTGGAGTTTACTATTGTTAATACCTTCCCCGGATTTACGGTTAAGACTCCACCCATAGTTGCACTATCGTTAGAAAAATTAGACATCGTTATATTCTTCAATGTTAAATCGTTTACAATTATGCTTCTTCTTTTTCCTTCTGCTGCACTAAAAGTATCTTCCCCGTTACCATCTATCGTATATTTTCCGGTAAGTTCATCACCTTCATAAATACCACCATCTATTATAAGCGTTCCTGTTTGTATATAACCGCTTGTTGTTGATTCTTGATTAGTGTTAACTATGTCCCCAGTAAGAACTGCCGTTCCATCAGATGACAGCACAGAAGTAAAATCCGACCATAATGTTCCGACAGGAATCGGCTCCGCATAACTCAACGGCGAAAAAGCTAATGTTACGGCCAACACGACAGCAATCAACTTGCTCGATTTTTTTATAAAATTATTAAACATTTATTGTCCTCCAAGACAAAACTTCTTTTTATTTTATATATTATATTTATATATTATTTTAACATACCATTTTACATTATATAAAAAAACTCATAAAAATTCAATATTTCATTGATTTTTCATTGCTTTTTGATTTTTATTACAATTTCTTTTCTTTTTGTAAAAAAAGCATTTAGCCAAACCGCAAAAACAAAACAGGTTTTTCCGTCGTAAAAATTTATATTTACACAATTTGGCATAGTTTAAAAACAAATATTATTGACAAATGTCAAAAATATATGATATATTCCGTTACTGACAAATGTCAAAAACAATAAAAAAAGGCAAAATTTATGGTAAGACCTTTAAAATGCAGAAGAATTTGCAGTTTTCCGCAAAATTTAATTTTCGGTTCGCAAAATTCGCAAAATGTAATCGAAATGGCTATTGACGAATACGAAACTATCCGTTTAATAGATTTGGAACAGTTAACTCAAGAAGAGTGTGCCGTTAGAATGAATGTTGCAAGAACCACCGTTCAGGCAATATACAGCAGTGCAAGAAAAAAACTTGCCGATTGCTTAATAAACAACTCTTGTTTAAAAGTGAAAGGCGGAGACTATGAAATATGTGAATTTTCAGGAAAACATTGCAGAAAAAATTGTTGTAAACAAAAACATAAAAAATAAAGGAGACCGACAATGAATAATGAAGAAAAAGGTTGTTCATGTTCACATCATGACAAACAATCATTTATGGAAAAACCTCACGAAGCAACAAAAATAAAAAAGATTATAGGTATAGTCAGCGGTAAAGGCGGAGTAGGAAAATCTTTGGTAACATCTTTACTTGCAGTAGCAATGAATAAAAAAGGATATAAAACCGCTATTATGGATGCAGATATTACCGGTCCTTCCATACCAAAATCGTTCGGTATAAAAGAAAGGCCTATCAACGGAGAAACAGGCTTTTTTCCTGTTCTTACAAAAAAAGGTATAGATATAATGTCTATAAACTTGCTGTTGGATAACGAAACAGATCCTGTTATTTGGAGAGGTCCTGTTATTGCAGGTGTAATAAAACAGTTTTGGAAAGATGTTATATGGAACGAACAAGATGTTATGTTTATAGACATGCCACCGGGAACGGGCGATGTTCCTTTAACTGTATTTCAATCTATACCGGTAGACGGAATTATAGTTGTTACATCTCCGCAGGAACTTGTTTCCATGATAGTTGAAAAAGCAGTCAACATGGCAAAAATGATGAATATTCCTGTTTTAGGGCTTGTGGAAAACATGAGTTATCTGAAATGCCCGGATTGCGGTAAACAAATAAATGTTTTCGGTGAAAGTAAAATAGAAGAGGTTGCCAAAAAGTTTAATATTGCAGTCATAGATAAGTTACCTATAGAACCGAATGTTGCATCTTTATGCGATAGAGGAGAAATAGAAAAAGTTGAAGGTATAAATTTAGACAAAAACGTTGCAAATATAGAAAAGTTGTTGTCTTCAAAACAGGTATCCGTAAAAGAAGGGCCTATGAAAGTAGCAATAACTTATGAAAACGGTGAAGTATTTCAACATTTCGGACACACGGAAAATTTTAAAGTTTATACAGTAGAAAACGGTAAAATATTGTCCAGTGAAATTATATCAAGTAACGGAACAGGTCACGAATCGCTTGCAGGAATGTTAAAAGGGTTGGGAATAGAAACATTAATTTGCGGCGGTATCGGCGGCGGAGCAAAAGTTGCTTTGGCGCAGGAAGGTGTAACGGTATATCCGGGAACAAGCGGAAAAGCGGATGATGTGATGAAAGATTTTCTAAACGGAACTCTTAACTATAATCCGGATACAATGTGTTCACATCATAGTCATGAACATGGTGAAGGTCACAATTGTCACGGCGGCGGACACAGTTGCCATCACCATGATTAATTAGTGATTAGAAATTATAAATTAGCAATTAATGTATTTTTTGCTGCGGCAAAAAGTCTAAAAAATAAAAATACCGAAATTACTCATTACTAATTACTAATTGCTAATTGTTTTAAAATTTGACAATAAACAAATAAAGTTATAGAATTGGAACACTATGGCAAAAATAACAGTTAATCAAGACAGATGTAAAGGTTGTGGACTTTGTATAAATGCATGTCCTAAAAAATGCATTGATTTTTCAACCGAAATTAACAAAATCGGTTACCATTATGCGGTATTAAAAAATGAAAAAGAATGTGTTGGTTGCGGATCTTGCTATCAAATGTGCCCCGATACTTGCATAGAAGTGTACAGGTAAAAAACAATGGTAAAAAAATTAGTAAAAGGTAATGTGGCTTTGTGTGAAGGAGCAATAGCGGCAGGCCTGGATGCTTATTTTGGCTATCCTATTACTCCGCAGAATGAAGTTCCTGCTTACATGTCCAGAAGAATGGTCGAGTTAAAAAAGGTTTTTATTCAAGCAGAATCAGAATTGGCAGCAGCCAATATGGTGCTTGGGGCATGTGCATCAGGTAAAAGAGCAATGACATCATCGTCATCTCCGGGAATATCTTTAAAACAGGAAGCAATATCATATATGGCTGGTATGGAAATACCGGGTGTTATTGTTAATGTTCAAAGAGGCGGACCTGGACTCGGCAACATTGCAGGTTCTCAAGCAGACTATTTTCAGGCGGTTAAAGGTGGCGGTCACGGAGATTACCACTTAATAGTTTATGCTCCTGCAAATGCACAAGAAATGTATGAAATAGCATACAATGCATTTGACGTTGCACAAAAATACAGAAATCCGGTAATGTTGTTATGCGACGGTATCGTAGGACAAATGATGGAACCTGTTGATTTCAACAAGGAACCAAAAACAAAATTTGAAGACAGAGACTGGATTTTGGACGGTTGCAAAGGCAGAGAACCGAGATCATTAAAATCTTTGCTTATGCAAGACGGTGTTTTGGAACAACACAATTTAGACTTACAGAAAAAATATAAAACTATAGAAGAAAATGAAGTTAAAGCAGAACTTTATCAAGTTGAAGACGCTGAAGTTATAATTGTAGCTTTCGGTATATCTTCAAGAATATCTAAAAATGCAATTAAACAAGCAAGAGCCAAAGGTATAAAGGCAGGTTTAATAAGACCTATAACTTTGTGGCCTTTCCCAAGCGAAATAATTGAAAGTTATGCTAAACCGGGAGTAAAATTCTTCTCGGTAGAATTTTCGTTGGGTCAAATGGTGGAAGATGTAAAACTTGCCGTTAACGGTAAATGCCCCGTAGATTTCTTGGGTAGAGCCGGCGGTGGAATAGTTTCAGATAAACAAGTATTAGATAAAATAGAAGAACTTGCAAAGAAATAGTTTACTGTAGGAAAAAAGACATGGAAAAAATATTATCAAGACCAAAAGCATTAAAAGATTTTCCTTTATCATATTGTCCGGGATGCGGACATGGTATCGTGCACAGACTTGTTGCACAAGCTATAGATGATTTAGGAATAAGAGAAAGAACAATTGCCGTAGCACCTGTAGGTTGTGCGGTATTTGCATACAATTATTTCAATTTTGATACAACGGAAGCTCCTCACGGAAGACCTCCTGCGGTTGCAACCGGTATCAAAAGAACAAATCCGGATAAAATAGTTTTCACTTATCAGGGAGACGGTGATTTGGCAGCTATAGGAACAGCAGAAACCATTCACTGTGCAAACAGAGGTGAAAACATAACCGTAATATTTATAAACAATGCAAATTACGGTATGACCGGCGGACAAATGGCACCTACAACATTGTTGGGACAAGTAACCGAAACTACACCTTTCGGAAGAGATCCTCAAAGAGAAGGTTATCCTATAAATGTTTGTGAGTTGCTTGCGGGTTTAAAAGGAACAAAGTATATTGAAAGAGTATCGGTTTGTGATGCTCCTCATGTAATACAAGCGGGAAAAGCAATAAAAAAAGCTTTCCAAAATCAAGTTGAAGGAAAAGGTTATTCATTTATCGAAGTTGTATCACATTGTCCTGTAGATTGGGGTAAAACTCCGTTGGAAGCGACAAAGTGGGTAAAAGAAGAAATGTTTAAAACTTTCCCTTTAGGTGTAATAAAAGACGAAACAAAATAAGACGGGACAAAAAAAATGAAAATTTACGAAGAAATAATATCAGCAGGTTTTGGCGGACAAGGTGTTTTACTTGCAGGAACTCTTCTTGCACAGTCGGCATTGGAACAAGATTTAAAAACAACATGGTTCCCCTCATACGGAGCGGAAATGAGAGGCGGAACTGCAAACTCTACGGTTATAATTTCCGATGAAGAAATCGGCTCACCTGTAGCATTTGCACCTACTGCTTTAATAGCATTAAATAAACCTTCATTGGACAAATTCTTGCCCAGAATGAAAGAAGATGCGGTAGTTATTGCAAATTCTTCATTAATAAATGAAGCGGATTATAACGACAAAAGAATAACATTTATTCCTATAACGGAAATTGCAGATAAACAAGTAGGCAATATCAAAACAGCTAACATGGTTGCCGTAGGTGCTTTGGTAAAAAGAATACAAGCCCCGAGTTTAGACCATGTAAAAAAGGCTTTGGAAACTGCTTTTGCTGCAAAGCCTAAAGTTATTCCTTTAAACATTAAAGCTGTTGATGCCGGATATAATTGGACGAAATAAAATTTGCTTCGCAAATTTTGATGTATGGATGTATGGAAGTATAGAGGAATAGAAACGACAAAAAAAAGGATAATATGAAAATAAGACCGGCAAAAGTTCAAGATGTTAAACAAATGCAAAAAATAATAGAATTTTATGCAGACAACAAAGAAATGTTGCACAGGTCATTAAATTCTATATATGAAAACATACAAGAATATGTTGTTGCCGAAGTAAAAGGTAAAATTATCGGTTGCGGTGCTTTACATGTAAGTTGGGATAATCTTGCCGAAGTAAAAGCTCTTGCGGTAGAAAAAAATTATGCAAGGCGCGGTATCGGAACAAAAATAGTAAAAACTCTTGAACAAAATGCTTTAGGTTTAGGTATATTTACAACTTTTGCATTAAGTTTCAAACCTGCATTTTTTCAAAAAATGGGTTATGAAATAATATCAAGAGAAGTTTTACCGCAAAAAATATGGAGTGAATGTATAAACTGTCATTTATTCCCTGACTGCGGGGAAGTTCCCTTAATAAAAGACCTTTCGGTTAAATCAAAAAAATTGAAAAAAACAACCAAAAAGAAAAAATAATTAAAAAAAGATGATGCTGAATCATCTTTTTTTTTGGGGAAATAATGAATCAAGAACCTATAGAACCGGAAATAGTAGATGAAAAAGATATGAATAACTTGCAGCCCCATTCCGAAAAGAACAAAAAACTTTGGTCTTGGATATGGTTAATAGCTTCAATAATATACACTATTATTCCGTTGGATGCGGATGCCGCACCGGTTATAGGTTGGCTTGACGATTTATTACTTTTAGGTGCAGCAACAACAAATTTCATTCAACAACATTTCTTTCAAGCTAATATTGCATTAAATAAAATATTTAAAACCGTTAAATTTATTTTAATAGCATTAGCAATATTAATTTTACTTATTCTTATTTTAATAATAACACTAATTGTAAAAAATTAATCTTATCGGAAAAGTAAGTATTTATGAATTCGGCTTGGCAAAGTTTAATTTTATTATTCTCGATTTCATTTATAATATACCCTTTTGTTTCCGCAAAATTTCGTTGGATTTTTTTGTTAACGGTAAGCTTAATTTTTTTATTTGCGGTTTCCGGACCTTTATGTTTTATTTATACGATTATTTTCGTTTTAATTTCTTATATCGGTGCTTACTATATAAGCGAGTCTCATACTGAAAAAAATAAAAACAAAATTTTAATATTAACCGTAACAGCACTATTTGCGGGATTATTTCTTTTTAAATTTACTAAATTTATTCTTCCCGTAAATATATTAATCGGAAACTTTTTTCATATCCCGGAAAAATTCGTGCGTGATATTATTGTTCCGGCAGGAATATCTTTTTATACTTTAATTCTTGTTGCTTATGTCGTGGATGTATACAGAAAAGTTACTACCGTTGAAAAAAATTTTTTTAAATATCTTTTATTTTCAATATATTTTCCGCAACTTTTAATGGGACCGATTGTAAGACATAACGACACTAAAGAACAACTAATGTCTCAAAAACCTATAGATTATTCATGCATACAATTCGGAATATTAAGAATTTTATGGGGAATTTTTAAGAAACTTGTCATTGCCGATAGAATTGCCGCAGTTGTAGATTCAATCTTTTTAAGAGGTTTTGCCGCACAACCCACAATTTGTCTTGTTATAGGAATTTTTTTATTCGGATTTCAACTTTATGCGGATTTTTCTGCCGCAATGGACATCGTTTTAGGAATATCCGAATGTTTCGGTATAAAATTGCCTGAAAATTTTCGTAATCCTTACTTTTCAACAAGTTTTCATCAGTATTGGCAAAGATGGCATATAACAATTTTTACTTTTTACAGAGACTATATTTTTTATCCGGTGCTGCGGAGCAAACCCGTTATGTCTATAAAAAATTATTTACAAAAGTATTCAAAAATCAATGCCGAACATATTCCCGTTTTCATTTCTTATACAGTTGTTTGGACTTTTGCGGGAATTTGGCACGGTTTAAGCCCTAAATTAATGTTCGGAACATGTCTTCTTCCGTGTATATATTTAATACTTACGGATATTGTTCACGATTACACAAAAAAAATATATAAAAAATATAAATCTCTTCAAAAAAATTTAATATACAGAATTTGTCAAATGATAGGTGTATATTTTCTTCTTTGTTTTGTCTATATATTCTTTATAGTCTCAAACTTACAAGAAGGATTTTATACGATATTCGAAATCGTTTCAAATTTCAATACTAATCTAAATATTAATTTTTTTAATACAAACGATTTGTTCATAATACCTACGGGAATTGTTTTACTTCTTATAGTAGACATAATTAAAGAAAATAAAACAGATATTAAAAATATTTATGTAAATAAAATACCTGTTGTGTTTCATTGGTGCATATTATTAATTTTAATAACAATAATTTTGTCATTCGGAATTTACGGACCGAATTATAATCCTACGGATTTCGTATATGCTCAGTTTTAAAGGATATTTTTGTGAAATTTAAAATCATTATTAATTCTTTATTTATTTTGTTTTCTACAATTATAATCGCTTTTCTTTTGTCTCAGTTGGTATCAAAAACAACTACGGAATCTGCGGCAAAAATTATTTGGACCGTAAACAATTTAAAGCCGAACAGTGTTGATGTCGTTATCGTGGGACCTTCCACTTCAAGATACAGCTATAATTCGTTAGTAGCATGGAACAGATACGGAATTACTACATTAAACTGTTCATTCGGATATTTAGCGGGTCCGCTTGTCAAAAATATGCTTATCGAGTGTTTAAAAAGGCAAAAACCTAAAGTAATACTTATTAACGTGGACGGCTTTTTGTTTAATAATATGGGAATTTTACTAAAAAACGGAACATATACGGGTTTAAACAATTTATCATTTGATATTTTTCCCGAAATAAAGTGGTCACTGAACAAAATTGATTTTTTGAAAAATGTAATAAAATATTACAACCTCGATATAAAAGGCACTATTCATTTTTTGTTTCCCATAACATCCACACATAAAATTTCAATTACCGGCATAACAAACTTTAAAAAAGATTTGTATTTTGCTTGCAAATATAAAAATTATTTTTCCGGGAACAATATTTCGTTTAATTTGAAAAATTTAAAATCATATCAAAAATATAACGGTGCAGAATTTTACACAAAAGAAAGTCTTGAAGATTTGTTTGTATTTTGTAAAAATTTGGATATACCCGTAATTTTTATAGATGTTCCCCATACCGTCACTTTTACAAAACCATACTATATGAATAATGAAAAATATGAAAAAATTTTTTCTTTTGTTAAAGAAAACAATTTTGATTTCATATATATAAATAATTATCGCACAATTAGAGATTTAAAACTGTCTTATTACGATAGTTACGATAATTCTCATCTAAATTATTGGGGATCAATAAAATATACCGATTATGTTGCCAAAATACTTGTAGACAAATATCATTTGGAAGACAAACGAAACAACCCCGACTATTCATTTTGGAACGATGCCGCAAAGCAATACATTAAAGACATAAAAGATAATTTTGATGTAGACATTTCACTTTAAACAAGGATAAAAAATGAATTCAATTGTTGAAGTTTGGGAACAATTATCTAAAGAATACGGTTCAAGACTTGCATTAAAAGATGAATCTGCCGGGTATTGTTTATCTTTTACGGAACTATACGAAACAATAAATAAAACTTCTCAAATAATTGAAAATTTAAATCTCAAAAAAAACTGTAATATTTTACTTTGTTTAAATCCGCACCCGTTATGGCATGTTATAGATCAAGCAATCATGACAAGCAATTGTGTATCCGTTTTGGCAGATCCCACGTCGGGAATATCCGAAATAAAACATCTCATCGAAACAATGAACATAAAAGCATTATTTACGGATAATACAAAAGTTGTTTCGGAGTTGGAAAAAGAAAAAATATCTGTTCATATTTTTTATACAGGTACATCCGATATAAGTGCATATAAAAATAATAAGCATATACATAATCTGCAAGAAGAAATAAGTTCCGTTAAATATGAACTAAAACAAAACAAAGAATATTTTTCAGATGATTTGGCTTCGATAATGTTCTCTTCGGGAACAAGCGGTAAAACAAAGGGGGTTATGTTTTCACGTCAAAGTTTACTTTCAACTTTTTTGGGCTACCAAAAAGTAGTTTTTCCCGTTTATAAAAAAACTTGTGTAAGTGTTCTTTCTTGTTCTCATGCAGCTCCGAGATTAACGGAATTGGCAATGTTATCCAACGGTAACACAATAATTTATACCAACTATACAAAATATTTTAAAACCGTCAAAAAATATAAACCGTATTATCTCTTATGTGTTCCCAAAATATTGAATGCTATTATCGGAGAGTATAAAAAAGAATGTTTAAAAACTTCAAAAATTTTTCAAATATTTAATAATATTGCTTTTAATATTTCTCTTAAATATTATGAACAGAAATTTAAGTATAGTAAGAGCATTATAATAAAAGCAATAACAAAAATGTTAAGTATTTGTAATGTTATTTGTTATACTTGTTTTATAAAAAACATAATTGAAAAGTTTATGAATCCCACAACTTATGTAATTGCATTTGGAGCTGTTGCCGGCAAAATCACGGAAAACACATTAAGTGCTATGGGATTAAATTTACTTGTACATTATGGTATGACAGAAGCATCTGTTATATCATATTCGTCAAAAGAACATAAGAAAGCTTACTCGGTAGGAAAGTTAAATCCCTATATGGATGTTATAATATCCGATGTGGAAACGGGAGAAAAACTTGGTTTTAATCAAAAAGGAATGATTAAAGTTAAGGGCAAACAAGTAATGAAAGGATATTATAATAACGAAGAAGAAACAAAAAAAGTTTTTGATTCCGAAGGATACCTTATAACGGGAGATTTAGGATATATAAGCGAAGACGGATTTTTATATTTTGTCGGAAGGCACAAAAACATAATAGTTTTAAATAACGGTGAAAATATCGACAGTGTTAAAATAGAACAAATTTGTACAGCATCGAATTTTGTTCAACAAATAGTTGTTTTCGGGCAAGATAAACCATATTTAACTGCCGCTGTCGTTTTAGATAAAGATTATGTTAAAAAGTGGGCAAAAAACAAAAACATTGATATTACCGATAAAAAAGTTAATGACTTATTAAAAAAAGATATTATAATAGATATTAATAACCTCATCGGTGAAAATAAATTTTTTAGATGGATAGAACAAATAAAAGATATAGTTTTTATAGACGAACCGTTCACAATCGAAAACGGTTTAATGACAAGAAAATATACGATTATACGAACTAAAGTTTATGATAAGTATCACAATTTAATAGATAACATGTATAAATAGGAGATAATATGTTAAGAACTTTTGAAGTATTGGCTCCTGCAAAAAATTTGGAATACGGAATACAAGCCGTAAAGTGCGGTGCGGATGCCGTATATATTGCCTGCGACAAGTTCGGTTTAAGAAACAGATGCTCGAATTCCGTAGAAGATATAAAAAAATTGATTGAGTTTGCTCACAGGTATTGGGTAAGAGTATATGTAACATTAAATTCCACTATATATACGGAAAAAGATTTTAAGTATATAAGAGAAACAATTATTGATTTATATAAAAGCGGTGCGGATGCCGTTATTATTTCCGATATGGGAATTTTAACATTGGATTTACCTCCGATACCTCTTTTTGCAAGTGTAAACACAAAATGTTTAACTGCCGACAAAATAAACTTTTTAACAAAAGTAGGTATAAAAAGAGTAATTTTGCCGAGAGAACTTTCTCTTAAAGAAATACAATTTATCGGTAAACACACAAATGTTCCGTTAGAAGCATTTATTCATGGAACAATGTGTGTCGCATACAGCGGAAACTGCTATTTTAAGTATGCACAAATGATAAAAAACACACAGGCAAAAAAAGAACTTTTAAATTATCAATATTTTTCTTCAAATAACGGAGCTTGTGTTACAAACTGTACTCATTATTATAATCTTTTAGATGCCGACGGTAACTATATAGTTAAAAACGATACTTTGTTACACATACATTATTTGAATTTGTTGGATAAGTTGGAACCGTTATTTAAAGCGGGAATAACTTCTTTCAAAATAGAAGGCAGACAAAGAGAACTGAGTTACTTAAAAAATATCGTTGCTTTAGCTAACAAAAAAGCCAACGAAGTTTTAAAGAAAAACAAAAAGTATGGTATACGATTTGCAAGCGGAACATCCGTTATAGATTTTGAACCGAACCTAAACAAAGTATTTAACAGAGGATTTACGGAATATTTCTTTAACGGAAGAAAGTCGGAAAACTTAAATTCAAAAGGCACATACGGAACATACATCGGTAAAATAAAAAATCAAAGAGGAAATGTTTTAGATATAGCAACGAAATCAAAGTTGGCAGTAGGTGACAGATTCTTATGTTCTAAAGAAAATACAAAAAGTGAAATAATAAACATTGTTGATATAAAAAACGGCAAGTATGTTATCGACAGAAAAGATATAAAATTAAAAGATTATAAATTGTATAGAATAATAAATGCAAAAGCCATAATCGAAATAGAAAATGCTTTTACTTACAGATACTTATCCGCAAAATTAACAATATCCGAACAGAATAAAACAAAATATAAATTAACTTTAACAGACGAAGATAACATAACAGCTTTTATAACTTGCAAAAAAGAGTTAAATACTAAAATTTCAAAAGATACTTTATTAAAAAAATTTAATATCGATAAAGAATACGAATTTCAAGTTATCGATATAAAAGCACCGAAAAACATTAACTTAAAAGAAGAAGATTTAACAGAAATCCGTAAAACTTTATATTTAAAATTAAGAGCGGCAAGGGAAAAAGCAAGACCGAAAGAAAAAGGTAAAATAAAAAATAATACTATCCCTTTTCCCAAAAAAGATATTACTTCGTTAGACAATGTTGTAAATGCAAGAGCGGTAAAATTTTATAAACAACACGGAGTCAAAAATATCGAATACAGTGTAGAACATAACACGGATATCAAAGATAAAAAAGTATGGAACGGGAGATATTGTATAAGATACGAACAAGGTTATTGCAGCAAGAAAAACAGAAAAGACACTCCGAAAATGCCGTGGTATTTGGAAGACAAGTTCGGGAACAAATACAAATTACAGTTTGATTGCAACAAATGCGAAATGAGTATTTTAGGATAATAAAATATATACGGAGAATAAAATGGAAAAAGAACAAATAATAAAAGAGTTGGAACAAATTTTTAAGTCGGTATTGGAAGAAGACGATTTAACAATATCCGAAAATATGGAAACATCCGACATTCAAGGTTGGGATTCTTTGGCACACATAAATATCATAGAAGAAATAGAAAAGCATTTTAATATTCATATTTCGGTAGGTGAAATTGTTGTTTTGAAAACCGTCGGTGATATGGTTAAATTAATTCAAAGCAAAATTTAACAATAAATAAAACCATAAAAAAACAGGGGATAACAAAATCCCCTGTTTTTTGTTTGTTATAAATCAGTATTACTTAATTTTAAATGTTGCATTTACCGTAACGGCTATTTCTTTTTCCTTAGAAGATGTATTATATATGCCGTAATCGGAAACATCCATAGATAACGGTTTTCTTATTTGGAATACACCGGTTTTTGCCGATAAAAGTCCGCAAATTTTATTTCCCGAACTTTTTGCTATTTCTTCTGCTCTTGCTTTTGCATCAGCCGTTGCAAGTGCCAACATTTCAGCTTTTAATTCGGCAAGATTGGAAACAAAATATTCCAAATTGGAATATTCCAAATATATATCTTGTTTTGCAAGAGCTTTGTTATCGAGTGCCATCTTTTCAATTTTTTCTATATCGTCGGATTTTACTTCTATTCTCTGGCTGAAATTATATCCGGTAATGCCGTTATTACCGTAATTTGCATAAGAGCTTACAGGCTCAATTAAAATATCTTTTTCTTCTATACCGTTACTTGCCAAATAT
Organism: Candidatus Ruminimicrobiellum ovillum; assembly: GCA_002448285.1. GTDB lineage: Bacteria > Elusimicrobiota > Endomicrobiia > Endomicrobiales > Endomicrobiaceae > Ruminimicrobiellum > Ruminimicrobiellum ovillum. The sequence goes on from DJWX01000013.1 coordinate 67,795, forward strand.
TTTTTTACTTTAATTAAATCTTCCTGTATCCAAGACGGGCCTTCACTTTTATAAGCAACGTTTGTCGTTCTGTTTATCGACATGTTCCATTTTATAATATCAGAAGTTACCGTTTTTACACCTTGACCTACAACTCTGATAGATTGTTCGTTTCTTGCTGAAATGAAAAATGCTCCCCAAACAAATGCCGCAATAATAATTCCTACTGCCAAAATTGATGCTGTCTTACCGTTCATTTCCTTCTCCTTATTAAATTATATTTAATACTTTTTCCTTCCAATCTTCAGCAGTTTTGTCGTTGTCGTTAATTATACATTATACATTGTAAATTATAAATTGTCGTTTTAAATTCCGATTTCTTTTAACAAATCTTTTAATACCGTTGCGGAATTAACAAAAGATTTTTGTTCCATTTCATTAAATTCTATTTGTTGAACTTGTCTGATACCATCTCTGTTAACTACAGCAGGTAAACTTAAATATACATCGTTAATGTTATACAAATTATTTACCAATACGGATACAGGTAATACGGAATTTTCGTTAAGTAAAATTGCTTCGGTAATTCTTGTAAGTGCAAGACCTATTCCGTAAGAAGTTTCACCTTTTTTCTCTATTATCTTATATGCCGAATTTTTTACATTACTGAAAATTTCGTTAAGTATGGCTTTATGGTCACAATTTTGCTTTTTATCGCATAACATACAATGGTTTTCTATGTTTACTCCGCCGACTGTTGCTTTGCTCCATACAGGAAACTCACTGTCTCCGTGTTCACCTAAAATATAACCGTGTACACTTCTTGCATCTATGTTACAATGTTTTGCAATTTCGTATCTGAATCTTGCCGAATCAAGCAATGTTCCCGAACCTATAACTTTATTTGCGGGTTTACCAGAAATTTTATAAGCTGCATAAGTTAAAACATCTACAGGGTTGGATGCTATCAAAAGTATTGCATCCGGAGCATATTTCATAATTTCGGGAATTACGGATTTAAACAAATTTACATTATCTTTCAATAAATCTATTCTTGTTTGTCCCGGTTTTTGTTTTTTCCCTGCGGTTATTACAACCAAATCAGAACCTTTTATATTAGAATAATCACCTGCATTTACGGTTACTGCCGGAGTAAAAGGTGCGCCGTGCGACAAATCTATTGCTTCACCTTCGGCTTTATCTTTAAAATAATCAACAAGTGTTATTTCTCTTGCACAACCGTTAATCATTAAGGAATAGGCATACCTTATACCGACATTACCGCAACCGATAATAGAAACTTTAGGTTTTAACATATCTTTCTCCTTTAAAATAATAATTCAATTATATTATTTTTTGTTGAAAAAATTAAATTTTTGTAAAATAACTTCATTATGGGAAACATTAATCAACCAAACTTAGTAAAATTTTTCTTCGGTTTAATTTTTAATGAAACTTTTAATATCGAAGAAGTTTATAAAGTATTGGAACAAAAGTTTAACAATAAAATAGATATTTACAGCCCCGCAATAGATTTTACGTTTACAACTTATTACAACAAAGAAATGGGTGAAAAGTTAAAAAGGCAATGGATTTCTTTTGAAAAACCTATATTGCCCGATGCTTTGGCAGATATGAAGATAGAAACAAACAATATTGAAGATTCTTATGCCAAAGATAAAAACAGAATAGTAAATATTGATCCGGGATATATTACACCGGCAAATGTTATTCTTGCTTCAACAAAAGATTTCAGTCACAGAATATATTTATCTAAAGGTATTTACGCCGAAGTTACGACAATATACAGAAAGGAAGGTTTCACAAAACTTCCTTGGACGTACCCCGATTATTTATGTCCTACGGCAACCGAATTTATACTAAAAGCAAGACAATGTCTGTTAAAGAAATAGGATTAAGAATAGTGTTTTTTATAGTTTTTCTATCCATTTACATATTGGGAAATGCTTACATTATTTACAGAGTTATGCACGACTTAAAACTTCACGGTCTTGCTCTTACAATATTTATAACTTTTTATCTTGCCATAACTTTTTTAAGCGTATATTCTTTCAAAATATCAAGATTTAACAGTCCGACAATATCGGCAAAAATTTTAACGGAAATAGGATACATTTGGCTCGGAATATTTTCTATATCTCTTACATATTTGTTGATATCTCATTTGGCATTTATTTTCGGACATACTCCGAAATTCAGGTACAACACAACATTAATAACCGTAATTTTAATTGCCGTTTCTTCCGTTTATTCCATAATTAATACATGCGGTGATCCGAAAGTCAGAGAATATGAAATAAAAGTTCCTAATTTACCTGTAGACAAACTTTCAATTGTCCAATTATCGGATATTCATATAGATGTGACAACAAAATATGATACTGTTAAAAGAATCGTAGAAATAACAAATTCTTTAAATCCGGACATTATTGCATTTGTAGGTGATTTGGCAGATACGGATATAACAAAAACTTATGAAAAGTACGGACTTTTAGATTTTAAATCCAAATACGGAACTTTTGCCGTCAGCGGGAACCACGAATATTACAGAGGTATAACAAATTACGAATTTGTTTGTGATAAAATAGGATTTAAGCTTTTAAACAACGAAAATGTTTTGGTAGACGACAAATTTTATGTTGCCGGTATCACCGATCCAACATCAATACAAATGAACTACAAGCCTTTAAATGTTGCGAAATCTTTAGAAAACATAGATTTCAGTAAACCGGTAATATTTTTATCTCACCAACCTAATCCGTTTTTTGAGAGCCAAAAATATCCTATAACGATACAACTTTCCGGACATACTCATGCCGGGCAAATTCCGCCTTTTGATATCATCGAATACTTCTTATACAAATATTTCTGCGGACTATATAAAGACAGCGATTCTTACATTTATGTAACCACAGGTACAAGATGGTGGGGCCCGCCGATGAGACTTTTTTCCAAATCCGAAATCGTAAAAATTGATTTGGTAAAAACTTCAAATTAGTTCATATTTTCTTCTTTTTCTAATTAATAATTATTAATTACTAATCTCTAATTGGCTTTAAAACCACTACATATAGTTACGAAACCCATATAAAAAATCAATATATTGTGTTTTAGGTATTGACAAGCCATAAATTAAAACATATAATCAATTTATAATTTTTGAAATCTTTTGTTGGTGTTTTCTCATAAAACTTAATAGGAAATTCCGTTAGAATCGGAAGCACTCCCGGTGCTGTGATAGGGAACGAAAAACTTTTTGAAACAAAGTCACTGCTTAATTTAAGCGGGAAGATAAAGTTTAGTAGGTTATTACCCTTAAGCCAGAAGACCTGCCGACAAATACATAATATTTATAAGAGTTGTCGAGGAATGACTTTTTATAATTCAAATGGAAACAAGAAAACCAGGGTGCCTTTCCATAATTATGTTCAAAATTAACAGAAGTGTCAAAATAAAATTTAAAAAACAGGAGAAATTTAAATGGAACAACTTTCGGTTTTTGATTGTATCGTAAAAAGAGACGGCAAGCAAGAAAAATTCAATTCACAAAAAATTCAACAGGCAATTTTAAAAGCAGGTCAGGCAACAAATGAGTTCGACGACAAAATCGCTTCGAAATTAACGGTAAAAGTTTTAAGTATCGCACAAGAAACCATTACGGACGGACATCCTACCGTAGAACAAATACAGGATATCGTTGAAGAAGTATTATTAAATTCTCCTTATAAATCTTCGGCAAAAGCTTACATTATATACAGAGATCAGCACTCAAAAATGAGAGAAATCGTTTCTAAGTTTAATGTAGATTTAGTTGATCAATATTTGTCTAAAGCAGATTGGCAAGTAAAAGAAAACAGTAACATGTGCTATTCCCTTCAAGGTTTAAACAACTATATATCATCGGAAGTCAGTAAAGCATATTGGTTAAACAAAATTTATACCGACGATATAAGAAAAGCTCATACCGAAGGTGATTTACATATTCACGATTTAGGAATTTTAGGTGTATATTGTGTAGGTTGGGATTTGCACGATTTATTGGTTACAGGTTTTAAAGGTGTTGCCGGTAAAGTAGAATCAAAACCTGCTAAACATTTTAAAACGGCATTGGGACAAATAATTAACTTTTTCTTTACATTACAAGGTGAAGCAGCAGGTGCTCAAGCATTTTCAAGTTTTGATACATTGCTTGCACCTTTTATCGCATACGACAATTTATCTTACAAAGAAGTTAAACAAGCATTACAGGAATTCTTGTTCAATTTAAATGTTCCTACAAGAGTTGGTTTCCAGTCACCTTTCACAAACTTAACGCTTGATTTAAAAGTTCCTAAACATTATAAAGACGAAGCAGTTATAATCGGAGGAAAACCTCAAGCTAAAACTTACGGCGATTTCCAAAAAGAAATGGATATGTTAAACAAAGCATTTTTGGAAGTTATGCTCGAAGGTGATGCAAAAGGCAGAGTATTCAGTTTCCCTATCCCTACATACAATATAAGCAAAGATTTCGATTGGGATAATCCTGAATTAAAATTGTTGTGGGATGCAACGGCAAAATACGGTATTCCTTACTTTGCAAACTTTATTAATTCCGATATGGATCCGGACGATGCAAGAAGTATGTGCTGCAGATTAAGAATTGATAACAGAGAATTAAGAAGAAGAGGCGGCGGACTTTTCGGAGCATCTCCTTTAACGGGTTCTATCGGTGTTGTTACATTAAATATGCCGAGACTCGGTTATGAATCTAAAACAGAAGAAGAATTTTTCCAAAAATTAGATAAGTTAATGACAATAGCTAAAAACAGTTTGGAAACAAAGAGAAAAGTTTTGGAAAAACTTACGGATCAAAACCTTTATCCGTATATGAGCTTTTATTTAAGAAACATTAAACAGAGATTCGGTTGCTATTGGAAAAACCATTTTTCAACTATCGGTGTTGTCGGTATGAACGAATGCTGCTTAAATTTCTTAAAAGAAAACATCGCAAGCCAAAAAGGTAAAGATTTTGCAATAAAAGTGTTAACTTTCATGAGAAACACATTACAAAAATATCAGGAAGAAACAGGAAACATATATAATTTGGAAGCAACTCCGGCGGAAGGAACATCTTACAGACTTGCAAAGATAGACAGAAAGAAATATTCCGACATTATATTTGCAAATATGGAAGCGGTTAAACAAAATCATCCGCCTTTCTATACAAACTCTACACAGTTGCCCGTAAATTATACGGACGATTTATTTGAAATTTTGGAATTGCAACACGAAATACAATCGTTATATACCGGCGGAACGGTTCAACATATGTTTATCGGCGAACAAATTACAAATACCGAATCTATGAAGAACTTTATTAAAAAGGCATTTACAAACTATAAATTACCTTATATGTCTATCACTCCGACATTCAGTGTTTGCCCTAACGACGGATACTTAAACGGTGAAGTAAAAACTTGTCCTCATTGCGGATCAACATGCGAAGTTTATTCCAGAGTTGTAGGTTATTTAAGACCTGTATCACAATGGAATGACGGCAAACAAGAAGAATACAAGATCAGAAAAGTAGCAAATATGTAAAATTTGGTGAATGGGTGATAAACAAATTGCTTTGCAATTTGTTGGTGAAAAGGTGAAAAATTTAAGTTGTAAAAATTTGCTTTGCAAATTTTTCCAAATAATAACCTTTAAGCCATTCACCCATTAACCCTTTAAACAAACACGGAGTGTTGTATGAGAATAGGCGGATTACAAAAATTTTCATTTATAGATTTCCCGAATAAAACCGCAGCAATTATTTTTACACAAGGTTGCAATTTCAGATGTGCATATTGTCATAATCCGGAACTTATTTATCCCAACATGTATCAAGTTCCTATGCCGGAAGAGCAAATTTTTGCTTTTCTCGAAAGCAGAAGAAATCAGTTGGATGCAGTTGTAATAACAGGCGGAGAACCGACATTGCAACCGGATTTAATTGATTTTATAAAAAAAGTTAAAGCAATGGGCTTTTTAGTTAAACTTGACAGCAACGGCTCAAACCCGGAAGTATTGGAACAAATTATAAACCAAAAGTTGGTAGATTTTATAGCTATGGACATAAAAGCACCGTTTGATAAGTATAATTTAGTTTGTTGTGTTCCGGTAAATATCGAAAATATAAAACGCAGTATAGAATTAATTAAAAATTCAGGTATAGACTTTTTGTTTAGAACTACTTACGATAAATCTAAATTGTTTGATGAAGATATACAAACAATGACTAATTTCCTTAATGTTGATACTCATTATAAAGTTCAAAAATGTAACCCTGTAATATTGCATTAAAGATGTTTCTTTTAAAAAAATATTTATCTTTATTTTTAGCTTTTTGTTTTTTCATTATAACGGTAATTCCTCAAGGAGTTACCGTTTCTGCTGTTGCTCAAAATTTTCAAAATATTCAAAACATACAAACCGAAAATTTTGCAAAACAATATTCCGGTAATTCTTTATCGGACGGTCTTTTAATTGAAGGATTATCACCGCAAAAACAAGAAAAATTTTTGGCAGCATGGATACAAGAACTAAAAAATCAGAATTTTAAAGATTCCGAAATAATTAATATTATTAAAGAGTGGGCACAAAAGCATCCGGAATTTTTCAATAACGGAACAGATATTAAAGAAACCGTTTTAAAAAATAATAAATTCAGTATGAAAGGTTGGCTATTAAAAGCAAAAGATTTCTTTAAGAGAGATTTTTCAGCATTTAAAGCAGCATTTCTATACAAATATGAGGGAGAAAATCCCAACGGACTTAACCAAACAACAATTAACGAAATGGAATCAAATATCAGATATTTCCCCTTCATACAATTTATGTTGGGATTTGATTTATACAGTTCGTTCTCGATGGTATTTATGCAGTCCAACGGATACGGGTTACCGTTTATTTCTTTGGTAATGTCGTTACTTGCACCGATATCTTTTGCTACATCGGGTATAGGCGGATTTATAGGAGACAAAGTCTCAAAGAGAACATTGATCATTCTGTCTATTATCGTTCACGCATTGGGAACAATAACATTCACGTTGTCCGGTCTTTCTCCTGTACTGCTTATAGCATCGCAGATACTTCCTACAATAGGAATTTCGTTACTTTCGTTAACATTAAGTCCGTTCTTATATAAATCGTTGGATAATCTCGGACAAAAAGATTCGTTCAAAGAAATTTACGGTTCCAACTTATCGCTGTTCTGGATAATAATGTCCGTATCTTCATTATTGGGCGGAGCCTTGGCAGCAATAACAGGTCAAATGGCGGTAATTGCAATAGCTGCTATTCCGGACATTGTCATTGCGGCAGGGGCATTGTTATTTACACACGACGAAAATATAATCGTTCCAAAAGAAGAAAACGTTGAAACGGAAAAAGCAACGACACAAAAGAAGAATATAAAAGATTTTGTTGCGGAATTGTTTGCTCCCGTAAAGAAGTTATCTACAGACAAAAAGACATTCTCTCTTGCTACATTAAATATCGTTGTAAACAATATGTTCTTTGTTGTGTTATGTTTCTTCTTGCAACCTACATTAATGGCAACAGGTATAAATGTTGGACTTTTGGCACCTGTTTATTTTGCGGGAAATTTAATGCAATCTTTAGCATCGCATTTAATAAGCAAGGTAAGTTTTATTGTGGAAAACAAAACGGTAAGGACAATAACTTTTGCGGTATCCGCCGGACTGTTTGCTTTGTTTGTGGCAACGGGACATCCGATATTCTTGGTTTCCGTGTATGTTCTAATGAACTTCTGGCAGGGAACATCTTCGTTAACGGAAGTTTCTGCCGTATATAAAACTTTAGATGATAATATGAGATCAAAATGGTTAGGGTTCAAATCTATGTTTGGTATGATAATTTCCACCTTAACACAAATTTCTATAAGCGGACTTCTTGCAGTAGGACTTTCTAACAACATTATTATTGCAGGTGCAGTCGGTATTATTACCGGGGCATCGTTCATAATACCGAAATTGATTGATAGAACATCCAAGAAAGAAAGTGTTCTAACAAACGATATGGATATAGGCGTCAACCAAATAAGAGCAATGTTATCTTGTGCATAATTTTGTCTTATATTGACTTAGAGTTGCTCTAACTTAGTAGAATAGTAAAATCATTATTCTTTTATAAAGGAGTTTTTAGTATGAAAAAAGGGTTAGTGCTGTTAAGTGTTTTATTGTTTAGCACAACTGTATTCGCTGCTGATGTTAATTTAAGTTTGGAAAAACTTTTTGAACAACAAAATACTATTACAACAAAACAAGAAGTAACAAGCCGAGATATAGAAAAAGTTAATCCGACACAAGCGATGGAAGTTTTAAAAAATGTACCCGGAGTGCTTATTCAAAAGACGGGTGATACCGGAAGAACGGATCCTTCCATTAGAGGTTTCGGTGATAATTGCAGAAGAATAATTGTATTAATTGACGGTAAACCGGAATTTATGTCGTTATTCGGGTGCGGAGTTTCGCATTCTATGCTTGCCGGTAACATAGACAGAGTAGAAGTAACAAAAGGTCCCGACGGTGTTTTGTACGGTTCCGGAGCACTCGGCGGCGTAATAAACATAATAACAAAAACACCTACGAAACCGCTTGAAGGCAGCATAGATGTTTCTTTCGGTTCATTCAATACACAAAATTCTAAAGTGTATGTAGGAGGATTACAAAGTAACATATTATACGAAGTTGCCGCAAACAAAATAACCAGCGACGGACATTTAGAAAATTCACAATATAACGCAACAGATTTATATGAAAAGTTGGGATATATTTTCAGGGACGGCTCTTCGTTAATTTTTGAAGCAAAACAGTTTCAAGGTGTAAAACATGAACCGGAAACAAGAACGAAAGACGGCGGTATGATTTATTTAAATAATTATTGGGAAGATTATCACAGAAATTCATATCAATTGAATTTCGATAAACTTTTTTCAAGAGGGAAATTAACGATTAGAGGATACAGAAACGAAGGTGATCACAAATTTTCAAACAATTGGCATTCAAAAGACAGTTTGACCGGTGCAATGGCAAACTATGATTGGGAAATAGGCGATAACAATTTGTTGAAATTAGGTGCTGATTATAAACAACAGGAAGGAGAGCTGTTGACTCAATCCGCAAGCGGAAGAATGAACATCGGTAATTGGAAACTTTATGAATATGCATTTTATGCTTTAGATAAACACAACTTTACCGACAAATTAACTGCAGTTGCAGGTGTAAGATACAACAACAACGAAATTTCCGGAGAACAATTTATTCCTAGAGCAGGATTGGAATATGCTTTTACCGAAAGTTTATTGGTTAAAGGTTTATACAGCAGGGGATTTAGAAGCCCTTATTTAAACGAGTTATATTTAGTTCCGGTAAGAAACGAAAAATTGGAAGCAGAAATTGTCGACAATTATGAAATAGGTGCGGAATTTAAAAAAGATGACTTTATTTTTAATGTTACCGGTTTTGTTATGAAAGGCGATAACTTAATACAAAAAGCTCCCAACAAAATGGCTCCGCCGCCGATGCTTTTACAAAATGTCGGAGAATACGAATTTAAAGGCGTTGAACTGTATTTAAGTTATATATTTAACAATTTTATTGATGCACAAGCGGGATATACTTATTTTGATGCCGGAGAACATACACAGGGCAGACCGAGAGATAAAGTAGATTTAAATGTAAATTTTAAAATCAGTAAATGGGCTTTGGCATTGAACGGAATGTATATAGGAAACTATTACAGTCAGGATAACAAAGCAGAAAGATTAAGTGATTTCGCCGTTGTTAGTGCAAAGTTAAGTTATGAAGTAACCGACAATATAAAATTGTTTGTTAACGGAGAAAACTTAACAAATCAGGAATACGAAATATTTTTAGACAGAGATGCAGACAATTATCCTATAACAAAAATGCCCGGTACTGCAGTATATTTCGGAACACAAAT
>DJWX01000013.1:77865-108955 GCA_002448285.1 Candidatus Ruminimicrobiellum ovillum
TCTGCCGTCCATAACTTCCAGAGCTTGAATTCTTTTTTCTATCGGCGGATGTGTGCTTGATAAATTTGATAAAAAATCAAATAAACTTACTTTTTTCTTTAATGGATTTTCTATGCACATAGGTGCCACAAGTTCATTGTTATTAACTTTACCGTTAAGAACGTCAACTATAGGAGAATTATTAATCTTTCTAAGTGCGGAAATCAATGCTTGCGGATTTCTTGTTAAAAGAGCGGATTTTGCATCCGCCTGAAATTCCCTTGTTCGTGACACGGCAAACCTTATCAACGGAGCCACAACATACCCATACAAAAGAAAAGCCAATCCGATTAACAATAATATTGCTCCGCCCTTATCGTTACTTTTTCTTGAAGATCTTCCTCTGCCAAGAGATCTAACCATAATATAGCCGACATATGTAAAAAAACCGATTAATAATGTGACTATCATCATAAGCTTTGTATCTTGATGAAGAATATGTGCAACTTCATGAGCTATAACCGCTTCAAGTTCGGAATTATCTAATGTTTCTATCAATCCTTTTGTAAGTATTACGGCACAATTATTTTTGTTTGTTCCTACAGCAAAAGCATTTAAACCCTTTTCGTATTCCATTATGTAAAGATTCGGTGTCGGTATTCCCGCCGTTATAGATACATTTTCTAAAATTCTACTTACTTGCTTTTTTGCGTCTTGCTGAATAATAAGTTCGATTTCGCGAGTTATAAACGCTTCAAGTCTGGATCTGTCTGCTGTTTCTATAAAGCTTTTTGTAAGTATTACGGCACTGTCTGCTTTGGTTCCGACAATCAAAGATTTTCTTCCTAATTCATCTTCAACAATATATAAATTCGGCGTCGGTATTTTTGCTTTTACTGATATATTTTCTAAAATTTGTTTTATTTCTTCGAGCGGTATTTTTGGTTTCAAAGTATCTTTTTTTATGGATAAAGTTTCCAACTTTCTTTTGATATCATCGTTGTAACTAACAGGTTCTCTTTGTATTTTTATTGCGTTTACCGTATTTATTATCATATTACAGCCTTCAAAAAAAGCTATAACCGTCCATAAGGTAGAAACCAGAATACATGCAATAAACAATATCCAATAATTATTAATAATTTGGATAAATACGGAACTATTATCAACTCTCATTTCGGGGAATAGTAAAAGCGCGACATATAATGCGACAAACATTAACACCAACAGACTTACAGGAAACAATAAAATTAACAAGACTGTTTTTCTTTTATTATTTTCGATATAATCGTAAGTTGTTATCATAATAATTTATTAAAATGATACTTTTACCGCTTTTCTTTCTTCTTCGTTTTCCAAGTTGAAAAATTGACCTTTTTCAAAATTGAAGAAATTTGCAATTATGTTGCTGGGGAACATTTCTATTTTAGTATTTAAAGCCAAAACATTTGTGTTATAGAATCTTCTTGAAGACTGAATTTTGTTTTCTGTATCTACAAGTTCTCTCTGCAATTCCAAAAAGTTTACATTTGCTTTTAAATCGGGATAATTTTCACTTAATGCAAATAAAGATTTTAATGTTCCGCTCAAAAAGTTTTCCGATTTAGCCTGTTCTTCTATGGTTTTGTTACTTGCAGACATCGCCATATTTCTTGCTTTTATAACCGCTTCCAATGTTGATTTTTCGTGTGCGGCATATCCTTTAACAACTTCAACCAAGTTCGGTATTAAATCGTATCTTCTTTTTAATAAAACATCTATATCACTCCAAGCTTCTTTCATTCTGTTTCTCAGTAAAATTAATCTGTTATAGGTTGACCACAAAAAAATAACTGCAATAACAACTAACACACATAAAACTATTAAAGCAATAAGCATTTTGGTTCTCCTTTTAATAAAATTTTACTCAGCAATATTATATCATACTTTTACAAAATTTTTTGATATTTTATATAATAAATCTAGTTAATAAAAATCGGAGTTTTTACATGAGACAACCGCACGGACAAAATTTTTTAACGGATAAAAATATTGCTCACAGAATTGTTGAAAGTGCAGATATACAAAAAAACGATACGGTTATAGAAATCGGACCGGGTAAAGCAGCACTTACCGACATTTTAAAAGATTATACCGATAACCTTATTGCTGTCGATATAGATTCAAATTTAGCACAAGCATTACAAACAAAATATAAAGACAATAAAAATATTACCATAATAAACAGAGATTTTCTAAAGTTTGATTTACCCGACACAAAATTCAAAATTGTTGCAAATCTTCCTTACAATGTGGGAACGGCAATAGTTCAAAAATTTTTACCGAACAAGAATTTTGTTTCCGGCGTAATAATGTTACAGAAAGATGTTATTACAAGACTTATTAGTAACGAAGGAACAAAAGATTACGGTTACATTTCTTTATTCAGACAATATTATGCCGATGCGGAGTTTTTGTTTGATGTTCCTCCGGGATGTTTTAATCCGAAACCTAAAGTTATGTCTGCCGTGGCAAAATTTTATAACATATATCCTCAAGAACCGAATACAAAACTTTTTCCGTTAATAAAACATTGCTTTACAATGAGAAGAAAAACAATGTTAAACTGTTTATCGACATTTTTAAAATCAGATAAAATACAAACAGCAAAACTTTTAACGGACAACAACATAGATGTAATGCTTCGTCCGGACAAACTTACTTTAGACCAGTACAAAATGTTAGCAACAACTTTGTAGTTCTGTCGTTCAAACTATAAGCTATAAGCTTTAAGCTCATATTATTTTTTTTCTAATTGATTGATTCTTTCTTCGAGTTTTCTTTGTTCGTTAAGAACATATTTCATTGCATCTGCAACAGGATCGGGAAGTTTGGAATGTTCCAATTTTGTGATTTCGTCTTGAGTATTTCCCATACTTACTCTTGCGGGAATACCGACAGCCGTAGCGTTTGCGGGAACACTGTGCGTTACAACGGATGCCGCACCGATTCTGGCATTATCCCCTATAGTTATTGCTCCCATAACAATAGCATTTGAACCGACAATAATGTTATTACCCAATGTAGGATGTCTTTTGGTTTTTTCCAAAGATGTTCCGCCCAAAACTACACCTTTATACAACAAAACATCGTTTCCTATTTCGGTAGTTTCCCCTATAACGATTCCCATTCCGTGATCTATAAAGAATCGTCTTCCTATTTTTGCTCCCGGATGAATTTCTATACCGGTAAAAAATCTTGTTATATGAGATAATAATCTTGCTAAAAAGAAAAATTTGTGTTTCCACAAATAATGTGCAAACCTGTGCGACCATATAGCATGAAGTCCCGGATAGCATAAAACCACCTCTAACCAAGATCTTGCCGCAGGATCTTTTTGAAAAACAGTTTGAACATCTTCTTTTAATAATTGAAATTTACCCATAGGTTAATTATACAAAAAAATATCTTCTTTTGTATATTAAAAAAATATGTTAAAATATGAGATTATGAGATATCTTAAAAGTTTGTTTATCATGTTTGCATTGATTTTCTTTTCTTATGCAAATGCACAAGCCTTTTTCTCAAAAGATGATATAGGTTCAACAACAGCACAATTTTTAAAGCTCGGTATAGGTGCAAAAAGTGCGGGTATGGGAAATGCCGTTACAAGCGTTTATAATGGAACGGATGCCGTTTATTGGAACCCCGCAAACTTAAATTATGCCGAAAAGAAAGAACTTTCTTTTTCTCATACAATATGGTTTGAAGACGTAAACTACGAATGGTTGGCTTTTGTTTTACCTACTTCCGAATACGGAGTTTTCGGGTTAGGCATGCAGTATGTTTCTTACGGAAATATAGATAAAATAGACAATCAACAAATTTCCGACGGTTCAATATCTCCTTTGGATATGGCATTATACTTATCTTATGCAAACTCTAACGGAAATTTGGATTTCGGTTTGAATTTAAAATATATTTATTCAAAAATAGAACAATCCGCTTCTGCGATAGCATTGGATTTGGGTGCCAAATATAATTTAACCGATAAAATTGCTGTCGGTGCCGCACTTACAAATTTCGGTACGGAGATGAAATTTGATAAAGAGACGGAGTCTTTACCTTTGTTATTTAAGATCGGAGCTTCATATTTTGTAATTAACGATTGGCTTGTTTCTTTAGATTTAAATTTTCCTAACGATAACGAAGTATATGTTAATTTCGGAACACAATACAACATTGAAATTGCGGAAAACTTAAATTTTGATTTAAGAGCAGGTTATGAAGGAAGGAACAAAGATATTCCCGGGTTTAATTGGATAAATCTCGGGTTTGGTTTAGAATATTTGGATTATGTGTTCGATTATGCTTTTGTTCCCTACGGTGATATTGGAATGACTCACAGATTTTCTTTCAGTATAAAGTTCGGTAAAACGGTAGAAAAGAATAATACGGTATCGCCGACCGAGACGACACCTTCCGTAGAAGTGCAAACCGAGACAAAAGAACCGGAAAAATCCGCAGAAAAAACCGATACACCGAAACAAACAACACAAACTCGGCAACAGCCGGAAATAACGGAAACTTCTAAACCGGCAGAAAAAACTGCTGCACAAAAACAGCAAGTTGCACCGCAAACAGAAAAAAAAGAAACTGTTGAAAAAGCAGAAAAAACAAATACAACACAACAACAAACAAAAAAAGTTAATACGCAAACACAGGCAGGGAAAAAATGATTATAGGATTAACAGGATCGTATTGTTCGGGTAAAGACACAGTTGCAGATTACATTGTTAAAAATAACGGTTTTACACATTTTTCGTTGTCGGATGAAATAAGACTTTTAATGAAAGAGCAGGGGATAGAACCTACAAGAGAAAATTTAATTAAGTTCGGAACACAATTAAGACAAGATAACGGTAACGGAGTGTTGGCAAAATCCGTTATGAAAAAATTTGAAGACGGTAAAGATTATTGTATTACTTCAATAAGACACAGTGAAGAAGTAAAAACATTTAAAACAATAAAGAATTTCGTTTTAATAAATGTAGATGCTCCCCAAAAAATAAGATTCGACAGAATGCAACAAAGAAAAAGACCGGGCGATCCGCAAACATTGGAAAAATTTATTGAACTTGAACAAAAAGAATCGCAATCTTCGGGTTCAGGTCAACAAGTTGCATTGTGCTGCACAATGGCAGACCTTGTTTTTGTTAATGATACAAACGATATAAATTTACTTTATTCAAAGATAGATAATCTTTTAAAAGATTTAAAATCAAAATATCATGAATAATGCAGATGTTATAGTAATAGGTGCGGGGGCTTCCGGGCTTATTGCCGCGGGTATTTCCGCGCAACAAGGGAAATCCGTTCTGTTACTGGAAAAGAAAACAAGACCTGCAATAAAACTTTCCATTACCGGTAAAGGCAGGTGCAATGTTACAAACAGTGCAGATTTAAAAGAGTTTGTCGATAGTTTCGGTAATAACGGCAAATTTTTATATAGTGCATTCGGCAAATTTTTTAATACCGATACCATTAACTTTTTTGAAGAGTTAGGGGTAAAATGTAATTTGGAACGAGGCGGAAGATATTTTCCCGAAAGCAATGATGCTCACGATGTAGTAAATGCTTTAATAAAATTTGTTAAGAATAACAATGTAAAAATTATTACCGGCAGCGAAGTAACAAAATTTGTTTGTAAAGATAAAAAAATAGAAAGTGTTTTATTAAAAAACGGCACACAATATTCCGCAACAAAATTTATTTTAGCAACGGGCGGAAAATCTTATCCGTTAACCGGTTCAACCGGTGACGGTTACAATTTAGCAAAGAGCGTGGGGCACACTATAATAAAACCGCAACCTGCACTTGTTCCTTTAGTGTCCGACGATAAAAATTTAAAAAAATTAAATAAATTAAAACTTAAAAATATTGAAATTTCAGTTTTGGCAGATAACAAAGTTATAACAAAACTGTTCGGAGAAATAGAGTTTACAATTTTCGGGTTAACAGGTCCTTTAATTCTTACGATAAGTTCGCAAGTGTTTTCTTTGCTTGAACAGAAAAAGCTTGTTGAAATATCCGTAAATTTAAAACCTGCTTTAGACGACAAACAGTTGGACGACAGACTTGTAAGAGAGTTGAACAACTTCGGTAATTTGCCCGTAAGAAACATGTTAAAAACTCTTTTACCGATACAGATGATAGAACCGTTTATGGATAAAAATAATATAAAATGGACAGAAACTTGTTCCGCAATAAACAAAGAAAAAAGAAAAAAAATATTTGACGGATTAAGAAATATAAAATTCAAAATTATCTCCACAAGACCTATAGATGAAGCCATTATTACAAAAGGCGGAATTTCGTTAAAAGAAGTGGAACAAAGCACAATGAAATCAAAGTTAATAGAAAATCTTTATTTTTGCGGAGAAATTTTAGATATAGACGGACCGACCGGCGGATTTAATTTGCAAGCGGCATTTTCTACCGGATATTTGGCCGGAAAAACGGAGGAATAGAGGGATAGAAGGGAGTATTTATATGAGTGTTTTTGAAATAATAATGTTATTATCTTTTGCAAGTGCATGGCCTTTTTCAATTTATAAAAGTTACACTTCAAGACAAAATGCGGGTAAAAGTCTTTTATTTATGTATGTTGTGGAACTTGGATATGTTGCGGGTTTGTTTCATAAATATTTTTATAATATGGATGGCGTTTTTTATCTGTATTTATTTAATTTTCTGTTAGTATTAGTAGATATTTGTTTATATTACAGAAATTTGTTAATCGCAAAAAAAATTATATAATGAATATAAGTTAAAACTTTTTCGGAGGCCAAAAAATGAGTAGGGCAATGATGATATACTTTGTAGCTTATTTAATAGCAAATTTTGCTGCAATAATGCTTACAGCAGCAATAGTAAACGGTATCCGTTACGATACCATAAAACTTTTCTTTTTTGCAATACTTATAACCGTTTTTCAATTTGTTTTAGAACATTTTTTCAAACTTGATATAATTTTAACCATATTTATTTATCCTATTATATACATGTTTGCAATATACATTTTTTCAAAAATTACAAAACTTGTACGAGTAGAAGGATTTGGTGCCTCAATAAAAGCTGCTCTTATGACAGTTTTTTTTCAACTTTGCACAAAAGCTCTGTTTGCCTGGAAATTAGCAAGAATTTTTAATATATAATTAAAATTAATGTTAATGGTTGGAATAGAGTTGTGAAGTTTCGGCTTCGGCGATAATATCGTATATCCCTTCAATTTCTTCTATTGTCATACCGTCTTTACAGTAAGCGGAATAATATCCGTTTGACGCAGCCATATTCATAACATAGATTTTATCTTCCGTTCCTCTGATTTTTAAAGGAACGGCACCTTTCAACATAATTTCTTTATTTACAGGATATTCTATATATACTCCGCTAATATCACCGTCATTGGCAAGTTTTTCGGTATCTGTTTTTCTAACACAAACAGTTCTTGTTTCATCCAACGGATAATTTATTTCTATCATATTTTTCATTGCTCTGACATCACATTTTGAAAGTTTTAACGGAAATGTAAAACCTGCAACAAGCGATGCTTGTTCAAAGTCCGTCCCGCAATCCGTCCAAGGATTTGCCATACCTATAAGCTTAGTTTTTTCTTCAACAACTTTTCCCGAACAACCGACTAAAACAACGAATGTTAATAATAAAAATATTATTTTTTTCATATAAAGCTCCAAGTTAAACAATTTTTATGATAATTTATATTTAATGTCGTTGTCGTTTAAGACCTTAAGATTTTATGTTAGAATGAAGCAACTAACGAATGAAGTGTACGTAAAAGTAAGCGTCAGCGATTGGTACTCGATTGAGCCAAATACAAAGTTATAATTTAAAAGATAAATCCGTTTAGCCAAAACAATAAAAAATTATGCGGCAGAAAGAATAGCTTTAATGTTTTGTACTTCTTCGCCGTTTATCAAAATTTGTGCAAAATTAATTTCGGGAACATCTATAACAAACAATTGCAATAAGTCTGCCAAAGCCAAAGCTTTATCTTGCGGTTTAGTTTCGGTATTATTCACTGCTTCAAATAATACATTTATTTGTTCTCTTAAAGGACGATTGCCGTCCGTATCGGATAAACCGTCAATTTTTACACCGGCAACCTTTTCCAATGCTTTTATGTAAGGAATTTCGTCTTTGCCATAAACATCTTCTGTTTCTATACCGGACTCAAAACATAATAATCTTGCTTCAACAAGAGCTAATGCATAATTTTCAAAATCATCCGTATTCGAATATTCTTTTTTAACATACTTTTTAAATTCGGTAGTTTCAAGAATACCTTGCACTATAGCGCCAAACTGTTTCAAAACTATTTTCCATTTTTGCTCATTTTTATAATTAACCAAAACATCAAGCAATTCCCCTTTTATTATCGGTGTTTCAGCAAGTTTTATTTGCCTTGTTGACAACGACTTATAACTTACGGAAACATTTAGTACTGCTTCTATTAGTTTATCGTCAATAGTTTCACCTTTTCTTACTGCCGAAAGTAATCCGTATAAAACATCCAAACTTTCTTCTTGTACATAATATCCTTTTTCCGTAGCGGAAAGTCTTCCTTTTTCCAAAGCTTCCGCTATAGTTGAAGCTATAGTGCTTCTGTTACCGAGTCTTGCTCTTAAAAATTTTACGGGATTAAAACTAAAACCGTCGTTTGAATGTTCGGCAAAATCCACAAGCCAGCCCGGAATTATAACCGTTTGAACTTTTTCAAACTTTTTCATCATGTTTGCCATATCAGACGGGGTTAAATTGTCCGGTGAAACAGAATTTTTATCTAAATAAAATAATACTGTTGCATCTTCGGAATAAGTTTGTTTGTCGTTCATATCCGACAACGAAACGTTTACTATATCTTCATTCCTAAACTTAAAATCCGAAAATTTATTTTCAACATCAAGTTGAACACCGATATAACCCGACCTGGTCAAAACATTCAATCCCTTTTCAATATTGTTTACTGCAGTTTCAACATTTTGCACCGCAACGGAATTGTTTGTATCAACTTTTTCAAACCTTAAAATTACACCTTCTACCGCAACAAAATCATTTTTATCGAGCATATATTTTGAAGAAGACATTTTATCCAACAAATAAGACACATCTGAATTCATTTCGTTATTTGTAATTTCATGTGTAAGCATTACTCTAACATTTTTACCATGAGATTCAGCAATCAAAGTTCTTAATGTTTCTATAGGTAGATTGCTTGAAACAACTATTGTATCGAAATTTTTGGATGCCGTTTCAGCAACTCTGTTTTGTATAGATTCAAGAGAAGAAAGCTCATCTTCAAAAACATAGTCCATATTTACAGGTCTTTTTTTCATTGCTTTCACTCTTTCCTCGCTTCTTTCGGACTGCAATGCAATTTCAATATTTTCAAATACAGGCATTTCCGGATTTACCGAAATTATGTTATATGCTCTACCGAGCAACACTGTTCCTTCTTTTGCTTCTTCAACTCTTTCCTCAAATATAATGCGGTTTCTGCCGTTATTACTTAAAGCATCAAAAATATCGGTAGAGTCGGCATTTGAAAGTATTGAAGTAAAATATACATCTGTATTTTTATCCGTCGACATTTTTGCCGTTGCAAAACCTAAAGAGTCGTCTTGTTTTACATTTTCCGGAAAGAAATTATCGTCAACATAGTTTGCTATAACTGCAACTTTAACACCCATATCAGAAAGTTCTTTTGCTCTGCGACGAACAACATTGTTATATTCGGATGCGTTTATTATATAGGTTGTTGTATCAAGCTTTTTTATCTGTCTTTTTATTGTAAAGTTTCTTATTAAACTTTTTATTTGTTCAGTAAAAGAATATATAACGGCTTCAATATTATTAAACATATGTAAAATATAATTTACAACTTTTCCTGTTATAGTTGTGCCACCTGCAAGAGTAGTAGCTTTTATTATAAATGCTAACCTTTGTTCCATAAAAAGTTTTAAATCTTCGTTTCCGCTTATGAACTGTTTATGTTTTTCAAGAAATTCTTTTTGAGTCATTGTCCCGCTTACAATCGACATCATATAACTAAGCTCGGAAAAAGGTGCAACAAAAATCGAATAGATGCTGTATAGTGCATTTTTTAAAGGTCCTGATTTTATATTTTCAATAAAATTCGGATATGATACTGTAAGTGCCGCTCTTAAAGGTTCATCGACACTTTCTGTTTTTTGCTCATTGCTTTTATATAATACAACTGCCTCGCCCGGCATTACGACATATACGTTGTTATAAACTTCATTTCCCTGTGCCGACAAATCCAAATCTCTTGTAGAACAATAAACACGCCACGGACCTGTTTTTTGTGAAGAAGGAAGTTTCCAATGGATAGGGGTGTCTGTCATATTCATCAAAACAACAGTATCATCATCGTAAATACCATATTCTTTAAGACGATCTCCCGAAATCATAAAACCGAAATGTTGTTCCTGCCAATCTTGAGATTGTGCTTCTCCGCCATCGGGATGCAACCACGCAATATCTTTATCACCGTTTTCATTTACCGCTTTTCCGGATAAAGGTTTCCATTTAGAACTATTCAAAGAAGGATGTTCCGCACGATATTTCGCAAGTGCTCCCATATATTTTGCCAACGGTGCCTGATTATCCCAGCGCATATTCAAATATTCGTTGCTTTGATTATACGGATTATTGTTTCCGTGCTGTGTTCTTAAAAATTCATCTCCCATAGAAAACATTACCGGGCCTTGGCAAAAAGATAAAATTGTCATAGCTGCGGCAACATATTCACCTATATGTTCATTATCGTATCCCAACCCCATACCGTACTCGTTAGGACCGTCATTATTGTTCCACCCGTTATCCAGATTATTTTTTTCACGAACAGCCAAAAGTTGAGCATAAGGATGACCGTCGTGTGAACCCATATAATAAACATAAGGTTGTCTTCTGCTGCCTACTTCATTGGGATCGGCAATAGCGGCAGCAAGAGCTCCCGGACCTGACCTTCCCATTATAAAATTACGAATTGCTTCTCTTATTCCGCTGTTCCATGTAAAAATATCTTTATGGAAATCGTCGGTAAAATAAGAGCTTACACCTTTTACACCGCCTGTTGCCATATATCCTTCGGCTACAACTTCTATACCTTCTTTTTCTTTTATTTCGGAAAGAATCGGACTGTTATCGAATATTTGCATATATTCGGATGTAGGATCAAATTCTCTTGTTTCTTCGTTTCTTGCTGCAGCAGCCATCAAATCGTGTCTGAACAAACGAACACCCATAAGAGCATACATTTCTTTATATTTTGTCATCATATTAAGCACTACGGGATTGTTTGTATTGAAAGCATTTCCGCAACCGGAAGCATCGTCGTAGCCGGCCTTATTGTTGGGATTAAGCAAATAATAAGTTGAGTTATCTAACAGTCTGTAACATAAAGAAGGATCTGTTTCTGCAGAACCTTCCCCCGTATGATTATCAACAACATCCATCCCGAAACGGATACCGTTTTTGCTTAATTTTCCTATAGTTTCTTTTAAAGTTATTAAATTTTCCTGCGGGTTTGACAGATCACCGAAATCCGGATTTAAAGCAAAAAATGTTACCGTTTGATAACCGGAATTGTTTCTTAAACCTCTTTCATGAGAGTACGGATCATTTGCATCGGACTGTATCGGTTGAACTTCAACGGTATTTATTCCGATGGATTTTAGATGTTCAATAACATCATCATCGGCAAGACCTTGCAATCTTCCTCTTTTTTCCTGCGGTAAATCTTGTTTTAAAGCGGTAAAACCACCGACATGCAACTCATAAATAACAGGTCTTTGACTTTCTGATAATACAGGCGGTTTTACTGTTTCAACGGAGTCTAACTTTCTTAAATCTACAACAACGGATTTCGGCACAAAATGTGCGGAATCTCTTGTATCGGGCTTATACAAATTCCCTTTTTCGCACACTATTAAAGAATCGTCAAAAACAAAACGGGATTCCTGTTGGAACGAAAAGGGATCTACCGCAAGTTTGTTCGGATTAAAATAATGTCCGTTTTGCGGTTCGTACGGGCCGTGTGCACGAAAACCGTATCTTTGTCCCGGCTTTATATTGGGAAGATAAATATTCCAAACGTCTTTTTTATTTTTAGACATTTCGTATCTTGTTTCGTTGCCTTGTTCATCAAAAAGACATAATTCCATTTTTTCAGCATTTTTAGAATATACTCCGAAATTGGTACCCTGCCCGTCATAAATAGCACCAAGCCCGTTTCGTTTCATCAACTCATAAATGCTGGTTGTTATATATTTATCTTTTGTAAATTGAATTTCCGAACGGGAAGCTACTGCTTTTGCATTATGAAACATATGTAAAACGTAGTTTACGGCTTTTCCTAAAATATTGTTTCCACCAAACATAACGGTAGTTTTTATTATCGAATCAAGGGCTCGTTCCATAACAAGTCTTGTATTATCGTCACCGTTTACATATTGTTTATGTTTTTCAAGAAAATCTTTCTGTGTCATTGTACCGCTTACTATTGATGCCATATCATTAAGTTCTTTAAAAGGCACAATGAAAATGGAATAAAAGTTTTCAACAGCAACAGCTAACGGTTTAAATTTTATTTTTGATGCAAGAGATGATTTATAAATTGAAAGTAACGGTTTACCATTATTATTTTCTATTAAAGCAATTTTGGTTTCTATATATTTTCTTTGTTCCGTAGAAAACTTTTGTGCGGCATTTTTTAATAAATTTATAGTTTGTTCATTCAAATAATTTTTATTTAAGGTATCAAACACGGCATCAATTTCACTGTTAGTAACGTTGTGTCTTACAGACAAAATTAAAAAGTCTATTACTGCATTTTGAACCGCAATACCATCGCTAACGTCTGTTTCGGTAACAGAAGCAGGTGTTTCTTCTTCTATCGGTTCGTTTTCATAAAATACTTTACCGTTTTTAATTGTAAGTTTTTGACCATTAGCATTTATATATATTGTGTCCGGATTAATTTCTATATTTTCTATTTCTACAACTTTTTTCCCGTAACCTGAATTTATTGTATCTTCTATAATTTTTGCATCAAGCATTTTGTTTGCTTGAAGCTTTCTTAAAGTTTGTTCGGAAAAAATTATGGTAAATACAGCTTTAACGGGATCTACCAACAACGGAGACATTTCAAAGACTGCGGATTTTTTAATAAAGTCAAACGCATTTCTTTCAAACATTGATGCTTGACGGGTAATTATGGAATTGTATACTTTATAGTATTCGGAAATTGTGCCGACCGTTTCCGGGGTAATAACGGCATAACTTTGTTTTTTATCTTCAAGAAGTTTTGAAATTCCCGCCGTATGGAACCCGCCGGAAATTATAACATCTATTTTTGCAGCGTTTTTTAACATGTTTTCAGCATTGCTATTACGTACGGGTTTTACTTTTGATATATTTTTATCGTTTCCGGTAACGATAGATTTAACAAAATATTCGTCACGGTCGGTATTTACCGAATAGAACTTTTCTGCCGTATCAATAGAACTTTTTAAAGCATCAAGATTGGAAGAAACTATATATTTGTTTAATATACGTTCAAATTCACTAAAAGCATAGTTATAATTTTTATATTCTCTGTAATTTATTTTGTTTTGTAACAAAGATTCGAAAATCGAAACAAATCTTTCCAGAAACAAAACTTCTTGCTCGCTTAAAGTTTTTGATGATTTGTTTCTCATTTCGTTTATAAACATTTCTTCCTGGCGAACAAAATCAATAGGATTTGTTTGTGAATTGAGCAAAATATATGAAGAAAGCAATTTTATTTGCGGAAAATTTTCATAATCTTTTGTTTTTTGTAAATATTTACTTAATTCAAGATAAAAAACTTTTTTTGTTTCGGGAGATTTTGATAGTTCGGTAAGTGCTTTATATTCTGCAAAAGATAATTCTTTTTTCAATAAATTTACGGCATTTGCCGTTTCTTTGGATATGGTATCGGTATTGATTTTGTTTCTTATCGAAAGAATTTGTTTAAACAAAGAAAGTTGCGGATATTTGTCTGCACTTATACCGTATTTACGTGCAAATCTAAATAAAGTTTTAAAATATTTTTCTGTAGTAATTTCGTTTTTCTTATACTTTTGAGACAATGCGAGAATTTTTTTGTTATCTTTGCCGTAAATCTTTTTACCAATAGATTCTATTTGCATTTGCAAAGGCAAAAGTTGTGTTTCAACTATTGCCTGATTTCTTTTCATCTCCGCAAGTCGGACAAGGTTTGCGGAATATGCATTAAAGTTTTCGGCACCTTTTAAAATATCTGTTTTGCCTTCGGTAACAGAAAAATATTCCGCACCGGACAGTTCTCCGCCGGACATCATTGCTTCAATAAAAGCTTTCTTGGTTGAATTGTCGGATATATCGGTAAGCCATTTTGTACTTAGTTTCCCTTGCGGAGCACCTTCAACATAAATATCGGATATACCATAGTTTTTATCCAAATAGGAAAGTATTGAAGATATATTTTTTTGTGTTTGATAGTCGCCATGCAAATCTTGAATTTGAACTACAACTTTGGATGTTGAAAAGTCTATAGAATTTGTAACTTTCCCGAGATTAAACGGAACAACATTTTCAACATTGGTTGGATAAACAGAATTTACAGGCATTGGTGCGGCAAAACCACCAATACCGGATGACGACAGGATTAATCCCATCGTTATAAAAACAGATATGCACTTGTTTAGCAAAGTTTTTTTCAAAAGCATTTTATATTTTTATAGTTTTGTTTTTATACAACACAACAACAAAGCTACGACATTTTAACCGTAAATGCCATCCTATACATATATTCTAACTCATATCCTGTTTTATCTCAATAGTTTTTAATATTATAAAAGTTTATGAGTTATATGCTTCAAATAATGCTTTTAACAATTCCTGACCTTTTACCATAGTTTTATAATCAACATATTCGTTAGCGGAATGCATATTGCATACTGTTGCCAATCCTATTAAGTATGGGGAAAACCGTTCACCTTTCGCATTTTGTTTATTGGCATAAATATGAGTTTCTGCTCCCGCATGAAACGATGAAATTTCAGGTTTTATCCCCACTTTTTTAGCCGCTTCTGAAAATAAATTCGGCATATATTCATCTTGATTTTTTTCAAACATAGGCATTTTTACATTAAACACTATTGTTGCTGTCGCAATACCTTCATATTGTTTATTAAACTCATCAACTGTTTTTTGCATGGTTTGTATAAGTTCGTTTTCTTTTGCTTTGTTTGAGCTTCTTATAGAATATGTTGCTGCAGCATCTGTATTTATAACATTTGTAACATTTAAGTTACCTGATGAAATGCCGCCGATATTGCAAGAAGTTACAACTTGCCCGTTTTCACTGTAAAAAACACCTTGCGGTAAATCTGAAACTAAATCTGCAATTAATTTTGCTGCATTTTTTCTTGTGTTATCTCCGATATCGTTTCCGGAATGTCCGCCTTTTGGTGCAGACACTTTTAAATTTACATCTACATAACTTGCACCTGCAACTAGGCATTGTCCGAGAGCATCGCTGTCTAATACCAACACATATTTTGAATTTATTTTTGAAAAATCCGTATTTTTTATGCCGGTCATACCGTTTTCTTCATCTCTGGTGAAGTGAAGTTCCAAGCCTCCGTGTTTTATATCAGACCTTTTTACAAGTTCTTTTGCAAAATATAATGCATTTGCAACACCTGCTTTATCGTCTGCACCTAAAGTTCTTCCTTTGGCTTTTATTAAATCGCCGTCCAAATAAGCAACAACAGGGGAATCATCCCCTACAACATCCATATGTGCTGATAACAAAATCGGTTTCTTATTCTTATCCGTTGCAGGTATTGTTATGTATATATTTTTATAGTCGTCTGTCTCGCAAGGCAAATTATTTGCTTTACAATAATTGCAAATCCAATCTATAACTTTTTCTTCTTTTAATGACGGTGACGGAATTTCTGCTATAGAACAAAACAAATCTACTAATTCATTGTCTTTTCTTAATTCACTGATATTCATAATTTGCTCCTAAATTTTTTATTTTTCTTAGTGATTTTATTCTAACATAGTTTAGTTTTAATGTAAATTGAAAATTTCTTTTTTGTCGTTGGTTGCTCTCAAAGGATTTTAAATAAGAATAAAACATTTACCGACTGCAGTGTACAAAAGTGAAACGGTACATAAAGGAGGGAAATGCAAAATTATTATTTAAAAGATAAATCCGTTTCGCTCAAAAACAAATTTCAATTATTTGCTAACTTGTTTGCTAATTTATACAATAATTGAAATTTATTTCGGAAGATAAATATGAATTTATTAAATAATATCAGCAATTTTTTCGGTAAATATATGGCTGTGATAGTTCTTGTTGTTACAGCCGCAACTTTATTTATTCCGCAAACGGGATTATGGGTTTCGTTATCGTGGATAAATTATCTTCTTATGATAATAATGTTCGGTATGGGACTTACTTTAAAGTTTGAAGATTTTAAGCTTGTTTTTGTTCGCCCGAAAGATATTATTACAGGTTGTGTTGCGCAGTTTACCATAATGCCGTTAATTGCTTTTATGTTATGTAAACTGTTTAACCTTGATGCCGCACTTATGACCGGTGTTATTCTTGTAGGTGCTTGTCCGGGAGGAACATCAAGCAATGTTATTACTTATCTTTCTAAAGGGGATGTTGCATTATCGGTAAGTATGACAAGCGTTAACACAATACTTGCTCCAATTCTTACTCCTTTAATTACATACCTTTTATTAAGTACCACCGTCAATGTCGATACTTATTCAATGTTTATTTCCATTATAAATGTGGTTATTATACCGATAGTTTTAGGTTTTATTATAAATAAATTTTTCGGAACATTTACTCAAAGGGCGATAAAAGTTCTTCCGGTGATTTCCGTTACAGGTATTTGTATGATTGTTGCAAGTGTTGTATCGCACAACGCATCAAAAATTTTATCCACGGGTCTGATAGTATTTACCGTTGTTATCTTACATAATGTTTTAGGTTATGCTTGCGGATTTGGGCTAGGAAAAATGTTGAAATTTAACATACCGAAAACTAAAGCAATTTCGATAGAAATCGGTATGCAAAATTCAGGTCTTGCAACAAGCCTTGCATCAACATCGTTTGCTTCTCTTGCCATGGCTACCGTTCCGGGAGCAATTTTTTCGGTATGGCACAACATTTCCGGAGCAATTTTAGCAAACATTTTTAACCGTTGGAATGAAAATAAAAATGAACAGATTAAAAAACATTTTCAGGGGATTTAAATACAGAAATTTCAGACTGTTTTTCCCTTCACTTGCTATAACCCAAATAGGGTTATGGATACAGAATGTTGCTATTAGTTGGCTTGTTTACGATATAACAAAATCTGCTTTTACTATGGGCAGTTTAACTTTTATAAGTACTGCACCATTGTTTATTTTGTCCCCTTTTACAGGTGCGGTTGTAGATAAATATAACAGACACAAACTGTTAATCATTGTTCAATCTTTATATATACTGCAAACATTTTTAATGACAATTGTTGCTTTTTCCGGATTATTAAACCTTTATCTTATAGTAATTTTAGGTGTATTTTTAAATACGGTTGCAGCCATTGATGCACCTGTAAGACAATCAAGTTTTGTTCTTTTGGTGGATGATCCGAAAGATTTAGGTAATGCAATTTCATTAAATGCTTCTTGTTTTAACCTTGCAAGGTTTATAGGTCCTGCAATAGGCGGACTTATTATTGGTTATTTGGGTGCAAAATATTGTTTTCTTTTAAACTTCTTGGTTTTGGTTCCTACTTTCTTTCTAATAAAAGCAATGAGAATAAAAGATTTTAAAAATAAAGAAACACAAAAAGAAAACATATTTAGTTCGATTAAAGAAGGATTTTTATATTCAATAAAAAATTCGCCGATAATAACGGCACAAGTATACCTTTTTCTGTTTAGTTTTTTGGTTATGAGTTATCCTATGCTTTTACCTATATATACTGCGGATGTTCTTGTTTCAAAAGCGGATATTTTAGGATACTTGCTCGGTGCAACAGGTATAGGTTCACTTACAGCATCTTTACTTATTGCATCTAAAATGTCGGTAAAAGGTTTACGAAGAATTTTGTTTATCGGTTGCATATTTGTAAGTTCCGCTTTTATTTTTACCGGACTAAATTCCAACCACTATTTTGTTTTGATAGCTATGTTCTTTTTGGGAGTAGGTTCAACATTTTTTATAACGCCGCAAAATGTGTTGGTACAAACTGCCGTTGCAGACGAAAAAAGGGGAAGAATAATAAGTTTAAATGCTTTATGCTTTTTAGGAACATTTTCTTTAAGCAGTTTTTTTACCGGTTCTGTTGCACAAAAAATTGGAATATCGAACACTTTTGTTTTTTTAGGTGTTATGGTTTTTATAATAAGTTGTTTGTTTAGTTACAAAATGTCAAAATTTGATTACACTAAAAAGATTAGTTAGTTTTTATAAGGAGAAACTTATGAATTTAAAAAAATTATTTTTTGTTTTTACATTTTTTATTTTTTTGTTGGGATGTAATCAACAAAATCAACCAAACCAAGTAACTCAAACAAATAACATTGACACACTATTTCAAGTATCAACATTGCAAGCACTTATGCAAGGCTACTATTATCCTGTTTCTACGGTTGGTGAACTTAAACAAAACGGTGATTTCGGTATAGGATGTTTTGAAGCTGTTAACGGAGAACTTATTATGGTTGACGGTGTAGTATATCAGGCAATTCATGACAGTTCAATATTGGTACCGGATAATAATGCTACAATACCGTATGCAACAGTAACATTTTTCAATAGTGATATAAATGTTGATTTTGAAAATGTAAGTTCTATTGATGAACTAAAAGAACAACTTAATAAACTTGTTAACGAAAACGGAAACAACATATTTTATTTTGTTAGAATCGACGGCTATTTTGACACTTTATATTACAGAAGCGAATATGCACAAAAAGAACCTTACAAACCGCTTGCAAAAGCCATGGAAACAGACCAAACATTTTTTAATAAAGAAAACGAAACAGGAACTATTGTAGGTTTGTATTGTCC
Organism: Candidatus Ruminimicrobiellum ovillum; assembly: GCA_002448285.1. GTDB lineage: Bacteria > Elusimicrobiota > Endomicrobiia > Endomicrobiales > Endomicrobiaceae > Ruminimicrobiellum > Ruminimicrobiellum ovillum. The sequence continues at coordinate 97,025 of DJWX01000013.1, forward strand.
CGATTTTATGGATAAGCTTAACTCTCCCGGATGGCATTTTCATTTTATAACCCAAGATAAGAAAAGCGGAGGACATTTACTTAACCTTTCGTCAAAGAAAATAGCAGTTCAATTAGACAAAAAAACAGATTTTAAAATGATTCTACCAGAAGAAGAAAAATTTCAAAATATGCAGCTTTCCAAAGATATGAGCAAAGATATGCATGAAGTTGAAACAAATACAAAATATTCGGAACCTTCAAAAAAAGAAACAAATTATTTCCCTGCCATCGACCGATATCTGACAGAATCCATTGGTAGCAAGTATGCCAAAGGTGAACATTGCGTCCCCATCCACAGCATAGTGAGAGTTGACGAGCGTGATGCCGAGGACATCAAGGTATGGGGCGATTTCTGGGTCTTCAACTACAATCAAGTGGGCGACACGTTGGAATGTGTCTCCGGCGGCAGTCATCCCGGATTATTACACATCCGACAGACTGAAAAGGGCTTCGAAGTGACTGCCTTCGACCAAGTAGAGGATGGCTCCAGATATTTGCCTACGGCTAAGAAAATCTTCGGTGATAAGTTCAATTCCTTTAAAACCATCAATAGCGATGAGAAGAATCGCGAAAGATTAAGAGCAGAAGGGTTGGCGACTTATGTAAAAAAGAACGGAATTGCAGCAACAAAATATAAAGATTACGGCTGGCCGGAAAAACAGATTCCTTTAGATTGAATAAACAATTAGAAAATATAAATATTATTTGTTATCGTTAAAAACCTTAAGATTTTGTGTTAGAATGAAGAAACTAAAATCAATTAGTAATTAGAAATTTTCGGTATTTTTGTTTTTTAGATTTTTTGCTTTGCAAAAAATACATTAAATTACTCATCTTATAAACTTTCTTACAACAAAAATTTGTAAAACTGATATATAAACTTGCTAAAATCCAAACATCTTTTTGTATTATAATTTAAAATTATGAGTTTTCAATAAATTTGGAAACCGAAAAAAGATATAGTATAAATTGCCAGGATATAGGTTAGTTAACTTATTTTGTAAGTATTTCCTTTATAACAGCAAATATTTCTTTAAAAGAAGAAAAATCAAAACCTTTTGCAAAATCATTTTTATCAAGAATCATTTGAGCAAAATTAGCTTTTGATAAAGCAATTGAATTTTCATTATTAATTTCTTTACCATTTTTCAAATCTTCATACTTAAAAACTTTCTCGTCTATTATTCCATTAATTTTAACTTTGTTTTGTATTTCTTTTATTCTTGTTTGATACTGTCCATCTGGGCTAATACCATTACTGTTAAACTCGTTTCCTAAAAATAATCGTCTACCATTATATTCTTTTGTTAAATCATTCTTTATATAATAATGTTCTATGGATATTTTCTTTGTTTCATATATGTCTTGATGAACAAGCGGTATTGCAAAAGCAAAAACATTATTAGCTAACTTTATATACTTTTTTTCTTCCAAATTCCTACTTATTTCTTTGTCATTTAATTTATCAAAATTATCTCTGTCAAATATGCCAATTATCTTATTAGGGAAAGGATTTATCTTGAATCGTTCTAAAAATTTTAATAATTCATTATCACCAAAAGGATCTTCGCTCTCATAAAAATTAATATCTATATCATTTATATTTAATTCTGTCATAGCGGCTTTAATATGTTTCCAATCAGTTTTGCCTTCAGTAATAATTAAAGGTTTTACAGTATCTTTTATTTTTTCATTTAATTCATCACATCTTCTTTTAAAATCTTCATTTTGTTTAATCATCATATCATAAACTTCTTTAAACAACTCAGTGTCTTGCGAAGAACAAAGAATGCCATTATTATCCAAATCATATATTTTATATTTTTGAACTTGTTCCTCTCCAAGTCCTAAACTAAAAAATGGAGAATGAGAAGAAACTATAAATTGGATATTAGGAAACATTCTTATAAGTTTAGGAAGAACTTCTTTTTGCAATTTAATATGCAAATGTTTATCTATTTCATCAACTAAAACAATACCCAATACATCTTTCATTACTTTATTTATTTTATCTGATTGTTTTAATATTTCACCAAAAAGACAAAGTAGTGCCAATTCCCCTGATGACATACTAAAAATACTCGGATATAATCGTTTGTCATTATCTCTATTCATAACTGCTATTCTTGTTGCACCTAAATTCCTTGTTCCAATTCCAAATCTAACATTTTGTCCTTTGCTTAGATTAAGCATTTGTTGTAATATAGAATTTAATTGATCAAATAATATATGAGTTTTATATAATTCAGTATCCAGTATAACATCCATAATCCAATTTGAAATATTTTGAAGATCAGATGTCACTTCTATAGGATTTTTTAGATATCCAGAAAAATCAGAATCAGTTTTAAATTTTAGTTCAATTTTATATGGATCATTTAAATATGACGGTTGCTCATACCTGTATGCAGGAAAATATGTTAAAATTTTTTCGTTAAATATCTTTTCTATTTTTTTATCATCATTAATAGACCATTCTTTAACATTTCCTCTATTATTTATCGCACTTTGTATTTTTGAAAAAGGAATCTTATTGTCAATATTCTTTAATATCTCATCATATTCTTCTTTAGAATTTCCTCTAAAATCAACATAATCACATATGTCTGTACCATCAACAAACCTAAAATAAACAACTGATGCTTTATCCATATCCATTGAGTATAAATCTGAAGATAATCTATAATATTTGTTTTCTTTATTAAAAAATTCATTATTGAAGACTTTTTTTGCCAGTTCATAAAAAGAATCAACAATATATGAAAGAATTGTTGTTTTTCCTGTTCCATTTATACCAGACAAAACTACTACATTTACATCTTCAAAATCCAATTCAAGTCTTTCAAAAGGAGCTCTATTAACAATTAATATTTTTTTTAATTTCACTATAAAAATTTCTCCTTAAATAAAGAAAATAAAAGTTATTTTAAATATTTATCTAAAATTTTTTGTTTCTCAAGTTTAGAATTATCAATTATTTTTTGAGCATCTAAAATATGTTTTTCAAGTTTTTCAATTTGAGACACAATTTTTTGTTGTTCTTTTAATGGTAAAATAGGAACTGTAAAATTTCTAATATCTTTGTCATTAATGCTTGGATATTGACCTTTTGGCATTGCGGCTTTCATCTGTTCCATGAGATTTTCATTGTACATAAATAGATAATACAAATACTTGCTCATAAGTATTTTTTCATTATTGCTACGAATTATAGCAAAACCTGTTGAATAAATTGTATTTTTAAATTCATTTTCAATATATGCAAACGCTTTTAAGTATGGTCTAACTGTTGAAATAAGTACCGACTTGCTTTTTGCAATTCTTCTTGCTCTTGATGGTGCTTTTTGTGATTCTACTTGTTTATCAAAACTAATCTTTCCTGTGGCTTTTTCAACAGCATCAATATCAATATATGTGAAATACTTTTCAGTTAACGATTTTGGATTTCTTGTTTCTTCATTAAGTATAATAAATTCATCTAATTTTTCTTGCTTTTGCTTAAAAGAATTCATTATTTCTAATATGTCATTATAATTATTGTCTATAGTGTTGCTACTATCTAATGATATTTTTTTAATCTTTTCAATTTCATCAACAATTTTTTGCTGAATGCCTAAAGGAGGTAAAGGAATTTTGATTTTTTTATAACCTTCCATGTCTATATTCAATAATCTTATACCACTTTGTAAAGGTATCGTTCCACCATTATTATAAAAATCTAAAAGCACAGACCACAAATACAATGGATTAAGTATTGATTTTTCTTTTACTCTTATTCTTGAACAAAAATTTGAAAAAGAATAAATATCATTATCATTTTTGTCAAAAAGAACTACTCTACCTATTGCTTGAGTATCACTTCCACCAGATTTTTCAAGAATTATATCTCCATATGCTAATGTTCTATCAGAAAGTTGTTTTGTATCAACGTCTATTTCAGCAATATCGTCATAATATAGTAATCCATTATTTAATTTGAAATTTGTATTTCGCAAAACTTTCACTCGTTTGACATTTACACTTTTAGAAGTCCATAATCCACTTTGAAAATTTACTAATTCATTTAGTGTTACTAAATTATATTTAGTATTAAAACTGATTTTTTTTTTAGCTTTTATATTAATAATCTTATCAAAATCAACTCTATCAAAAATCATTAAATCTATTAAGTTAATTCTTGTTATATTATCTTTTAAAGTTTCATCAATATTGATATCAGATTTGTTAAATGCTTTATATATATAAGTACTTGCCTTTTTAGGATTTTCAAAGGAATTTATATCAAACAATTTTGTACACTCATCAACTGACTTACCTTTTGGATACGAATGAATACCTTCTTGTCCTCTAGAATTAGAGAAATAATACCCTAAAAACTCTCTTTCTTCGTTAGTTGTATTTCCTGTGTTTACAATAACAATCCTTTGTAAATACGCAAGCATGAAGTAATAAATCTTTTCTTTTTCAAGTTCTATAACCTTATTCCAAAAATCTTTATCTGATTCAATTTTGTTTGAATATTCTTTGAATAAATCATGATTTTTAACTTTATCATTTGGTGTCTGGTTTAATAATGTTAAATAATCTTCATATGTCAATCCTTCCCAAACATAACTCACATATTTTGTAACAGGAGTTTCAATACTATTAATTGTAACATCTATATGACTTGAAAAGAACTTATCAACGCTTTTTTTAAGATTGGTACATTCGTAATTATTTCTTCTGCGTAAAAATAGTACGACAGTATTTGTATTTGTTGCCATGAATGTATTTGAGCCCAGTTCTGTTATACCAACAATTTCAAAGTATTTTAATAACAATTCTCTTGTTTTTGTATAAATACCTGTATTATTTGTTAAAATTGTACTTGGTAAAATTATACCGGCAATACCACCATCTTTTAAAAGTTGTTTCGTTCTTTCTACAAATAACGATTCAATTTCAGAACTATTATCAGTTAAATCATTATATAAATCAAAATCTTTTTCTGTATAAAAATCTCTCGTTGTTTGTTTAAAAGATGAAACAGAGTAAGGTGGATTGCTTAAAATAATATCAAACTGTTGATTATCTTTTAAATTATCATCTTTATCTTTTTTTAGTTTGCCTTTATAATCTTTTGTATTTACAAAATTTCCAAGTCCATCACTTAAAATAACATTTGCTAAACCATCACCATGCAAATAACAACCAACTTTACCTACTTTTACAAGCCTGTAATCTTTTTCTATACCATAAACATAATCTGTTGCCCAATCGTATTGATCAAGTTGCCAATTCTTAATTTTTCTTGATGTAGAATCAATAAATTTTGAAGATTCCTTCTTATTAATTATGTTTTGAACTTCGTGCATATATTCAGTAATAAAATGTCCACTTCCTGAAGCATAATCAATCATATACGGTAATAATTCACCAGTTTTTGATTTTAATTTTGAATCTATAATTTTTTCCAAAGGTAAACTTCTTATTATGAATTGTGCTATAGGAACAGGAGTAAAAAATTGTCCAGCTTCTTGTTTTAAACCTGTTGTTAGTAATAACTCAAAAAAGTCTGATAAATATTGTTGCCTTTTGTTGTATCTTATTCTATAACCTTGCAATAATTCAACTACTTCTTTAACTATTTTTGCATTTTCAACAAATGAATCATGATCATAAACTTCTTTTATTGCAAATTCATTATTTTTTTCAAGTCTTAAAATATTTATTTCTTTAAGTAATTCATTCTTTGTTTCTTGTGAAAGATGTTTATATTTATTATCAAATTCCTTTTCATCAAAATCACTAACTGTTCTTGATAAAAAAACATCCATGCCTTTTTTATATAATTCTGTTAAACGAAGTTGAAAACTTACATTATCATCAACACCTTCTTTCCATTGAAAATCAAGTTCTTCATCATCTTGCTTTGATGTCTCATCATAAACTTTACATAAAAATAAAGTGAATATTTTGTTAAAAGCATTGCCTTTATCGGAAACAACATTATGTCTTAAAATTTCAAGAAATTGATTAAAGATAAAACTTGAATCTTCTTGATTAATAGGTTTTAATTGATTCTTTACTAATGCTTTACTTTCAAAACAATATGGTTTTACCCAAGGTTCAAATATACCATTATCTTTTGTAAGTTTATTCCATTTTTCATAAAAATCTTTCACATCACCTGCACGATAATCATTTTCAATTTTTATAATTTCATTTTTATAAACAATTTGATTTCCTTGTAATTCTGAAGCATACAACATAATTACATCTGCTTTGTTACTGAATTTGAAATAGGTAAAAAGTTGTCCACCGTCTTTATTTATTTTATCAATAGCTTTATCAAATTCTTTACCATAAGTTTTACATTCTATGAGCAGGTATTCCGAATTATCTTTTCGTGTAACACAAATGTCTAATGCTCCTGATTTTCCATGCCCTGCTGCCCATGTTTTTTCAAGTATTATATTTTGAGGTTTATATCCTTTTTCTAAAAGTCTATTTACACATTCTAATACCACAAAATTTTCATCTTTTGAAAAATTTTGAGTTGTTGCACTATCAAATTTAATTAATTTTCCATAATCTATTTTTTCTTTTGAAAAATCAATATTGATTATATAATTATTATGATTTTTATATTGTTTATAATAAATATCTGTTGTTCCGTTTTTAGGAGAGAACCCTATTGCTTTTATTAATTCTTTATAATTTGTTTTCATTTTTTTATTTTTATAAAAAATACACTAAGATGAGAACAATGTTATTGATAATTTGATTTTTTATATTCTATTATTTTTTAATTATTATTTCAAAATTTTATATTAACTTTTTATTTTTTCATAATTATACCATACAAAAGTATATTTGTCAAATTTATATATAAAAGATAAGCCATTGCTGTCGTTGTCATTAGATTTGCAAGTTCGTAAACGAAACGAAGTGTTTTCAAAATGAAGTGTACTAAAAAGATAGCGGAGCGAATGGGTACATGAGTTTTGAAAACACGAAGTTGCAGTTAGAAATTGCAAATCGCCATAACTACTTGTCGATTTGCAGCACCGCAACAAACGCTTCCGGCGGCAACTCAACCTTCCCGAACTGTCTCATCTTCTTCTTACCTTCTTTCTGTTTTTCAAGAAGTTTTCTCTTTCTGGTGATATCTCCGCCATAACATTTTGCAAGAACATCTTTTCTCATAGCAGAGATTGTTTCTCTTGCTATAATTTTGTTGTTTATTCTTGCCTGTATAGGAATTTCAAACATGTGGCGAGGAATAATTCCTCTTAACTTTTCCGTTAAAAAGTGTGCGGCAGTTTGTGCTTTATCTTTATGAACTATAACCGAAAATGCATCTACAACTTCACCGTTAACAAGTATTTCAAGTTTTACCAAATCGCCAAGTTGCGGAGCTATATGTTCGTAATCGAATGATGCATAACCTTTAGATACGGATTTGAGTGCATCGTAAAAACCTACAATTATTTCCGCCAACGGAATTTCGTATTTTAAAATGGCAATTTTCATGTTAACATATTTCATGTCAACCTGTTTGCCTCTTTTCTTTTGACACAAATCCATTAGTCCGCCGAGATATTCGGTAGGAGAAACTATCGTTGCCATAACATACGGTTCCCAAATTTCCTGGATTTCCGCATTGTTGGGAAACTTTGCGGGATTATCTATAGTTACCATCTGATTTTTTGTTTTTACATTATATATAACGTTAGGTGCTGTAACCAAAAGGTTTAAACCAAACTCTCGTTCCAACCTTTCTCTGACAATTTCCAAATGAAGATGACCTAAAAATCCGCACCTGTAACCGAACCCTAAAGCAACGGAAGTTTCCGGAACATAAGTTAATGAAGCATCCGAAAGTTGTAACTTTTCAAGAGCAACTTTTAAACTGTCGTAATCGGATGTGCTGTACGGATAAAGACCTGCAAACACGAAAGGATTTACTTCTTTGTACCCTGCATGCGGGTGAGTTGTAGGTCTGGAACTTTCGGTTATTGTGTCACCGATTTTTACATCTTGTATTGTTTTGATACCTGCCACCACAAAACCTACTTCACCGGCAGAAAGGCTGTCGGATTCTACAGGTTTTATTTTCATATATCCGACTTCAAGCACTTCGTATTGAGCACCCGAAGCCATAAACGTTACTTTCATTCCTTTTTTGATTGTACCGTCGAACACTCTTATAATAATAACAACACCTTTATAAGAATCGTAAAAAGAATCGAATATTAATGCGGATAACGGATCTTCTTTTTTGCCTTGCGGTGCGGGGATATTTGCTATAACAGAATCCACTATTTCGTTTATACCGATACCTTCTTTTGCACTTGCAAGTATAGGTTGATCTATAACTTCCAAAGCGTCCGTCATTTGTTCGTAAGCGGAATCTATGTCGGCTGTAGGCAAATCTATTTTATTTATTACCGGAATAATTTTTAAATTTGCATTTTTTGCAAGCATAGTGTTTGCAAGAGTTTGCGCTTCCACGCCTTGCGACGCATCTATAACCAAAAGTGCACCTTCACATGCTTCGAGTGCACGGGAAACTTCATAAGTAAAATCCACATGACCGGGGGTATCTATGAGATTTAAAATATATTCCTGACCGTCTTTATCTTTATACTGCATTTTAACGGCTTTGGCTTTTATTGTAATACCTCTTTCTCTTTCAAGTTCCATACCGTCGAGAATTTGGTCTTTCATTTCTCTTTTTGAAATGGTACCTGTATATTCAAGAAGTCTGTCGGCAAGTGTGCTTTTACCGTGATCTATATGTGCGATGATGCAAAAATTTCTAATGTTCTTCAAAATATTACTCCGTTTTCTAATCGTCTTTTTTCTTTTTGTTGTTTGTCGTTAATTACTAATTGCTTTATATGCTTTCTTTCATTTGTTTAACAAACTCATCTTCCGGATAAAGTTGTTTCAACAAATTATAAACTTCTTTATAATTTTCTTTATCTTTCTTCTTAATATAAATAGTTGATAAATTTTTTAATGCCTCAATATTGTTAGGTACATATTTTAAAGACTCAATATATGATTTTTCCGCATTTTCTAAATTGTTCAACGAAAACTCTAAATTACCGAGATAAATACATGTTTGCATATATTCTTCTCTTCGTCTTTCTTTCCAGTTTTCTTTATAGAAATTGTGCGGCGGTTCCTGTAACCTGTTCGGGAAATTAAGATGATCTAAATATTCCTTTTCTGCCAATTCTGGATGCCCGGCTTGACCATACAAACTTGCCAACTGATAATAAGTTTGCGGGAATATCGGATCTATTATTTTATACTGATTATAATATTTTACCGCTTGATTCAAACAATAATTTCTTTTTTGTATCGCATCTTGTTGTTCTTGTTCTTTCTTTTCCAGGCCGTATTGATTTGCCAAACTATTAAAATAGTTTACCAGTTTTGCATATACCAAGCCTACCAAAAACTTTGATTGAACATAGTTTGGTGCCAATTTCCATATTTCGTTATATTCCGCAAGTGCTTTTTCGGGATCATCGTTTTGCCATCTGTCGTTATAATTATTTGCTTTAAAATATCTCGGCATAATAAATGAAGGATTTTTCTTTATTACCCGGGAATATAATTCTATAGCCTGTGTATAATTGCCGGCTTTTGAGTATTGTATTGCCTGAGAATGAATTGCGTCCGCCCGAAACTGTCCACAAAAAATGTATATAAGATATATCGTCATTGATACAACCGCAATTTGACATAATCTTCTTATAATAACAGGAACAACTATGGCTTTTTGATTATCGGCATCTTCTTTTTTCAAAGAAATTATTGCAACGGCAATTATAGAGCCTATCAACATCCACAACATTACACCCGAAGAAACAAACCTTAATGACACACACACACAATCATGAGCAAGTTGTGCAACTATTGCCGAAACAAAACCTAATTGAAAATATGATAATGTGCTGTTATTTAAATTGTTTTTTCTAAAATAAGCTAAGTTTTTGAAACCTATGGTTAAAACCATTAACAGCAATAATAAAAATATACTAAGGCCTATTATTCCTTCATCGTAAAAGACTTCAAGATATTCGTTTTCCGGATGATCGCTTTCGGTATTATGCATACCTTCTATAAAAAATATTTGCGGTCTTCTGTATGACGGATAAGTTAAATAAAATGTTCCTATACCCGTACCTATAATCGGGTGAGTATTTATCATTTCCCAACAAGAAAGCCATGTAAATACTCTGAAAGATGAACTGTCCGGCCTTTTTTTAAGTTGAAAAAATGTTCCGCCCGCCACAATCGATGCTGTAAGTACAGCCATTACCAAAATAAGTATTACTTTTTTTCTTCTTGATATATTTAATATAAAACCTATAAACAAAAATGTAAAAGCTATAATACCTACACCAAAACCTATCCAAGCACCTTTCGAATAAGAAAAAACCGTTGAAAAAGTTATAAGCATCCACAAAAGTAACAAATGAAAACTTCTTTTTTTGAAAAACAACGCTAAAACTATGGGGTTCATTACAACAAGGAAATCTCCGAAGAAATTCGGATTGCCGAATGTAGAAAATATTCTGTTTCCAAAAGCCCATCTCCAAATAAAGGGATCCAACCCTTTTGCAGGCGGTGCGGGGAAATATCTTGTATCTATAAACTGAATTACGGCATATATACAAACTATATATGTTGCAAAAATTAAAAAATTTAAAATTCTTTTTAAACTTTTTTTATCTTCAAAACAATCTATTATTATAACAGCCAAAAAACAATATATAAATCTTCTTATAAATTCGTTTAATGATGCAAAATGAAACGGGGAATGTAAAAGAGAAATTAATCCCGATAACAAAAATAATATTATAGGCAGTAAAACAATTATATTTTTTCTGAAACTGTCAAAAAAATCACTTTCAAACTTATAAATAAGCCACGAACAGATTAATGCCATACCGCCGATTTGAACTATTGTTATTTTTATTTGTGCGGAATCGTAAGTGCCCAAATAAAAACTTACCGCCACCAAAAAATAAAACAGCGGTAATCCGTAAAGTACAAATTTTGAAGAAACTTTTTTTATAATACCCGAAAACATTTTTTACCTTAAAAAAAGAAATAAGCCGACAATAGGATTTGAACCTACGACCCATCGCTTACGAAGCGATTGCTCTACCAACTGAGCTATGTCGGCAAATTTTTATAAATTATATCATATATTTAGTTAAATTGAAATCAATATTTTAACAATATTTTTTTCATATCGATTACAGCTTTTTCAAGACCGTCAAACACCGCCTGAGCTATAATCGAAAAACCGATATTTAATTCATTAATATTTTTTATTGCACATATATCATAAACATTGTTATAGTCCAACCCGTGACCGGCATTAAATATCAAATTTTGTTGTTGAGCCAACATTGATGCTTGTTTTATTTTTTCAAGTTCCGGTAATGCCTGTTCTTTTCCCAACTTAAACAAGTTTGCATATTTGCCGGTATGAATTTCTATTGCATTTGCTCCGATATTTGCACAAGCTTCTATTTGTACGGGTTCCGGATCTATAAACATGCTGACTATTATACCGTTATCTTTAAGTTTTTTTACAACTTCCGCCAAATATTTTTTTTGACCGAAAACATCAAGACCGCCTTCGGTAGTAACTTCTTGTCTTTTTTCAGGTACTATGCAAACAGAATAAGGTTTTAATTTAAGTGCAATATTTACAATTTCTTCACAAGCCGCCATTTCAAAATTAAGTTTTGTTCTCATGCACTGTTTTATTTCAAACACATCTTTATCTTGAATGTGTCTTCTGTCTTCTCTTAAATGGGTAGTTATGGAATCCGCACCAGCCTTTTCACAGATTGCAACCGCTTTCACCGGG
>DJWX01000005.1 GCA_002448285.1 Candidatus Ruminimicrobiellum ovillum
AAGTAAACCGATATCACCGGTTACCGCTCCTTTACTGTTTGAAAGATCATTATCTTCTTCATCAAAGTTTATTTCCTGTCTTAAATACTTTATGTTTAAACCGGCACTTAAATTTACAATATCGATATCTATTCCGGTAATATCGTTTAATTTTCTTGCATAACCTAAATTGAATGTATCGTATCTTGCAAGGGCAGGTGTCCCGAGTGATGACCATGCAAATGATACTGTTCCCCATTCTTCCGAAATAGGATATACCGCACCTAAATAGTTTGCACTTATTTCTACTCCGTCAAGACCTGCAAAAAGTCTTGAACCCATGAGTGTTACTTCTCTTTGTCCGCAATTTGCTATACCTGCAATGTTGTACAAAGGTGCATTTGCGTCGTTTGCTACAGCAGTAAATGCTCCGCCCATACCTAATGCTCTTACTCCCCAATAGGTATCTTCAAAAGCCGCTTGAGCTTTCTGGGCTGTTACTACCATTATGGTTAATAATAATACTGCCAAAAACTTTTTCATGCTTACCTTTTTTTTCAAAATTTATACTACCAAACAAATGATATTGTTCCGCTTATTATCTTTCCGTCTTTTTTCAACTTAATTTGGTAAATATAGATACCGCTCTTTGCCCAATCGCCGCTATTGTTTGTACCTTCTCTACCTAACCATTCAAAACCGTCAGCGGTTCCGGCATTGAGTTCAGCAACTTTCTTACCGTTTACATTATATATCTTAACAACATCACCTTCCTGCAAGTTGTTAAACTTATATCCGCCGTAACTTGAAATTCTCGATTTTACTCTTACTCTCTTTGAAGGTCTGTAACTTTCCGAAGGGATTTCAATTACCGCTATTATTCTTCCCCAAGCATTAGCAAAATCAGGATATTCTAATACAAAAGCAGTATTACCTTCTTCATCTTCTTTTTCAACAATTTTTAAAAGGTTGGCTTGACTAGAATCTATTTCCAACCAACCATCCTCTGCAGCACCTGTATTAGCATTCGGATCTAAGTTATATTGCATAACCAATTTTTTTGCTTTTTTACAAATAGGCAACAAACCATTTTCTTCATTTAAAGGTTGCTCCTTAACTGTGTTCATATAGAGAACACCGCTTGCATAATACATTCCTACCGCCGTAGCTTCATCTTTAGACGTTTGCTCATTAGAAGGATCTGAAATTATCATATCTACCAATTCAGGACCACTATAATTCACATTACTTACAACATCAAAATTTTCCATTTTGGCTTTAAAAAGGCCAAAAGCTCCGGATGAATTACTGCTGTTAAGAGAACCAAATCTAAATGTCCAATTAATGTATCTTCCGGAAAGAGAAGGATATGCTTGTTTTGTACCTATCCAGTTAGGTTGAGATTGGTCTCCTGTCGGTTGAGATAATGTATATTCTTCACCCATATCTAAATACAAGGTTTTAGAATCTATAATTTCTACAGGTTGATAAGAATCTGAAGGAACTTCCAAATGAACTATATCACCGGTCGTCTTTTTGGTTTGAAAATCGCCGCTAACTTTATAATTTACGGTTCCGCCTATATAAGAATTGCTTATTACTCTTGTTCCGGGATAATAAATTCCGTCCGCTTCCGCAAGAGTATCGGGACCTTTTTGAACATTAGCATCATCTTCGTTGAAATAATAATTTACATTTGTAATTGCAGATTCACAAAGACGACTTAAAAGCACCTGAGTTTTAGGTTTAACAACCATGTTACAACTTATAACTTCTTCAACTCTGGGTTCATCGTGAATCAAATCTGGATCATAATCGGTAAATTCAGCATAAGCTAAATATCTTGTAGGCTCGGTTTCCGATTGAACCGGGATATTTAACATAAGCACCATTGTTAGAGATAATGTTAGTGATAATATTTTTTTCATTTTCATTTTTGTAATCTAATATATTTTTTTACAAACAACAACAACTTTATTCCAAATTATATTCAAGAACAACGTTTCCTACATAAGTAATGCCACCGGCAGCTTCATTAAATCCACCGCCGAAATATATTCTCGGTTTTCTGTTAATGCTTTGAAAATCATAATATCCTTTACCCACAGCATTAACTTCACCGTGAAATCCCAAAGAAGAATCCCAAACAGTAATATAATCCAAATCACCCGCATCGTTAAAATTAAGATCCGCACGATCTTTCATATAGAACCATGTATAGTATCCTTCATCTACACCTTGAGATAAACCTGCATCATACAAATTATGATGAGAAGCCGTACTTTGTGCTATTATATAAGATTCTTTTCCCGGTTGGTTTTTCAATTCCACTTTTGTCGCTCTCCAACACATAGGTATAACATATTCTCTTTCGGTACCTTGTGCCCACATTCCGCCTCTTCCGGTACCACCGTTATTTGTATAAATTCTAACTGTCCAAGCACAACTGTATTTATCCATATCCAATTCTATATATTGGCAAGCTGCCTGCCAATCGTTATGGAAAACAGATTCTTTCCAAATAATGTTTCCGTTAGGATTACTCGGTATATTCTGCATTGTTTCAACATTCTTTAAGGTTATGTTAAAATTTGCGGAAGAACTGTCAGCAGTTCTTAGAACTATATTATCGACAGAAAATGTCGTATCAACAGTCAAATTATCACAAATAACAAGAAACGTATTTGTTACACTGCTTAAATTTGCACCTAAAGTGTTCAAATCTATGACAACATGTTGCCATGTTCCCTGGGTGTTAGTTACACCACAATTACTTAATGATTTAGTACAATTTTGCCCAACAGAAGTTATACCAACATTTAATTGTGTAAGGCTTCCATGCTCCAATCTAATCCAAAAATCGAGATATCTGAAATGACTTATATCGGTAGGCTGTGCAGTCGAATTATCCGATTTTACAAAACAATAAGATATACCGGACCAACCTCCGGCACCAACACCGGTAGCACCTTTCTTCAAACAAACAAACTTCATATATGTCCATCCTTCTTTACCGGTAGGATCATTTTCCATAAGTACAGGTGACGGAGCAGCACTTTCTGCCCAAACATTCAAACGAATATTATCGGTGCTTTGACCTCTTTCCTGCAATGCACCGCTAAAATTATCGCTCAATATACCATAAATATTTCTTTCGGTTAAGTTACTTGCAAAAGCAACTCCCGAAACGAATACCATACTTAACAAAGATAATAATAAACTTTTTCTATTTAACAATTTCTTCTCTTGAATTTAAAATTACTTTTCAACTAAACCATCTTTTAATAACTTAATAAAAAAGTAACAAACTACACCAACTTAGTAAGTGCGGGAATTAACCCGCACTTACTGAAAAAACTATTAGTCCCAAGATTGTTCAACATATACTGTTGTGCTATATGTATCGCCACCGATTACATCTTTGAATCCACCGAAGAAATACATATAAGCTGTGTTGTTTTGAACTTGAGGTGAAGGGAATTGAACATCATTATTATTTGTATCCTTTACAAAGAATACAGGTCCGTTCAATGAAGCAATTGTTGCATAGTTGCCGTTACCATATTCACCATTTGCCTGGTCTACCAAAGCTCTATCTGCTCTTGCTTCTGTTGCTACATCTGTACCGTTAAATGTTAAACTTGCATTTTTTGCAGGAACTAAAGAATAGAATACAGGAATGTATCCTCTGTATGGACCACCTGTTCCGCCTGCTCTTACCAATGCACCGTATGTTTCTGTTCCGGTTACACCGGTGTCTCCGTTCCAACTATTGTAGTTAGGTTGCAAAGCATTATTGTTTGCTTTGTTCTTTGTGTACATTTTTACGGAAGCATTTGCTTTTGTAATTGTTGCTGCTACAACTGCATATTGATCTGCTCTTACCCAAGTTGTTGTTGAGCCCATAACGAAAGCATCTGCACTTGTCCATTCAAGATTTTGTGCTACTGCATCACCATTTACATTTCTTAAAGTAAATGTGAAATCTGCCGATCCTGCGAAAGTTGCTGTTGCAGTAAATTGAGATGTTGCTGCAAAAGCAGAACCGCCAATAAGAAGTGCTACTGCCAAAACGAAAAACTTCTTCATTGTTACTACCTCCATGTGATTTTATAATTTTTTCCTTACGCTTTTTCGCGATACTACCATAGCATAATAAACAAAAGGTAAAATGTCAAGGAAAACTTTCCGTTTTCACAAATTTTTTACAAATTTATATATATGCTATTTTTTTACCGCCTCGTTTTTATCTTTAAAAAGTTCGGCTATACCGGCAAGAGATGCGGTAACACCGGATGTTTCCAAAGGCAAAAATATTTTGCTTGCTTTACCGTCGGCAACTTTGCTTAATGTTTCCATATATTTTATTGCTATAAGGTCGTTTGTAGGTTTACCTTGGTGTATTGCATTATAAACAGTATCGATTTCATATTTTTGTGCATCGGCAACTCTTTTAATAGCTTCCGCCTGACCTTCGGCTTCCAAAATTGATTTTTGCTTTTTAGCTTCGGATTCCAAAATAACTGCTTGTTTTTCTCCCTCTGCTTTCAAAATCGCGGATTGTCTGAAACCTTCGGCTTCCAAAATGTTTGCTCTTTTTTCTCTTTCCGCTTTCATTTGTTTAGACATGGATTCGGTAATATCTCTCGGAGGATCGATTTTCTGTATTTCCACTCTGGTAATTTTTACACCCCATTTATCGGTAGCTTCATCCATAACGGCTCTTAACTGGTTATTGATTTTTTCTCTTGACGTAAGGGTGGAATCGAGTTCCATATCACCTATAACGTTTCTTAAGTTAGTTTGTGCAAGTTTAAGTGCCGCCATTGCAAAGTTTGCCACATTATATACTACTCTTACGGGATCCGTAATTTGGAAATAGATAATAGCATCTACCGTTACGGTAACATTATCTTTTGTAATAACATTTTGAGGAGCAACATCCATAACCTGCTCTCTCATATCTATTTTTTTCAAAGATTGAAATATAGGAATAACTATCGTTACACCGGCACCTACCGTTCTTGAATATTTACCTAACGTTTCTATTAAACCTTTTTCATACTGCTGAACAATTCTTACCGTGTTTGCAATAAAAATAAATAATACTACAAGTACTACACCCCATACCGCTAACATGTTTTGCCTCCTATATTTTTTATTTTTTTACAACTAATTTTGTTCCGTCTACAGCTTCTACAGTAACGGTTTCGTTAACATCTATTTCTTCTTTTGATACGGCAAGCCAAACTTCCCCTTCAATTTTTACTTTACCCATATCGTTTACTTTTATTTTTTCGGTAACAACGGCTTTTGCACCTATTAAAGAATCTACATTTGTTTGAGTTTTTTGATTTGCGATATATTTTTTAAACAGCGGTCTTATAAGTAATATTGATGCCAACGATACTGCACAGAAAACTACAAGTTCCACCTGAAATGATGCACCGAGCAACGAAAAGAGCATTGCGAATAATGCACCGGTAGAAAAGCATAAAAAGAAAAATACACCGGTAGTCATTATTTCAAGTCCCAAGAAAACTAAAAATAAAATTAACCAAACGTACCAAGTAGTCATTTGACCTCCTTAAAAATCGCAAAGTGATTTTTAGCTTATAGCTTAACGACAACTACGAGATCCCACATCAAGTGCGGGATGACAACAAACTTTAAGCTTTCAACTTTAAGCCGTTGTTATTTTATATATTTAATTCTTTTTAACGGCCAATAGTTTACAAGTGCCTGGCCTTTCAAATATTTATCGGGTAACGGACCCCAAAATCTTGCGTCAAACGAAGCATCTCTGTTGTCGCCCAAAACCATATAATGACCTTTAGGAACTATAACCGGACCGAAATTATCTCTTACAAAAGCGACAGGCAGTGTAGCAAATTCGCCACGTTCCCAAGCTTTTTGATATTCATCCATACTTTTATATAAATTAAAATTCTTGTAAGTTTCGGTATCTTCGTAGTTAACATAATCTTCCTGCATTGCAACATCGTTTACATAAAGCACTTTATCTTTTATTTCTACTTTGTCACCTTCAAGAGCAACACATCTTTTTATGTAATCTTTTTTTACACCTTCCGCTCTTTCAATAGGGCTTAATGCAGGAGGAGGACATCTGAATATAACGACATCACCTTTTTTTACTTTCTTTATAGGCAATATTCTTTTACCGTCGGTAAAAGGAACTCTGAAACCGTAAACACATTTTGCGGCAAACAAGTGATCGCCTATAAGTAATGTTTTTTCCATACTTCCCGTAGGTATTTTAAACGCCTGTATAAGAAAATACATTATTACGGATGCTATTATAAGTGCTGTCCATAATGTATCCACCCAAGAATAAACATCGGCAAAAACTTTGTTTGCTTTTTCCGTTTTAATAAACTTCTTCTTTACCATTTGCATAATAATGGCAATTACCAAAAATATGCAACCTGCAATAAATAATTTTATTTCCATTTCCATTTGTTTTTCCAATTAATTAGGTTAATATAAATGATACAAAAAAAATTTTGTTTTGCATAGTAAAAATTTGCAAAACAAAATTTTTAGGTTAAAGCTTAAAGCTTATTAAAAAATTGCAGAGCAATTTTTAGCTTATAGTTTAGAACTGAAAAACGGCAACGACGAGATTCCGGATCAAAGTCCGGAATGACAAACCTTTCACCCTTTCACCAACAAATTGTTTACAATTTGTGTTCACCCATTCACCCGTCGTTTAGATTTTCTCCAAGCTTATTCTTGAAAGGTCGGTATCTACTTTTAAAACCCTGACCTTTATCGTTTGTCCAACAGAAACTATATCGTGCGGATTAGATACAAACTTGTCGCTGAGTTTTGATATATGAACCAAACCGTCCTGGTGAACACCGATATCCACAAATGCTCCGAAATTGGTAACGTTTGTAACGGTACCGTCTAAAATCATATCTTCTTTTAAATCTTCTATGGAATTTATTTCGTCGCTGAATTCGGTTGAAACAAAAGTTTCTCTGGGATCTACTCCCGGTTTTTTAAGTTCGGCAACAATATCGTTTAATGTTAACATTCCTACGGTATCGGTAACATAATTTTTCAAATTTATTTTTGAAATTGCCGATGTGTTTCCTATAAGTTGGTCCGGTGTCATAGATAAATCTTGTGCCATTTTTTCTACTATCGGATAACTTTCAGGATGTATTGCGGAATTATCCAACGGGTTATCACCGTCGGCAATTCTTAAAAATCCGGCACATTGAGTAAATGTTTTTTCACCGAACATACTGACGTTTAACAATTGTTTTTTGTTTGTAAACGAACCGTTTTTGGCTCTGTATTGAACTATATTTTTTGCGGCAAGTCTGCCGATACCTGCAACATAACTTAAAAGTTCCGTCGATGCGGAGTTAAGGTTTACACCTACATAATTAACACAAGATTCTACGGTTTCATCTAGATTCTTTTTCAATTGTGTTTGGTTAACATCGTGTTGATACTGACCTACACCGATAGATTTAGGATCTATTTTTACAAGTTCTGCCAACGGATCCTGCAATCTTCTTGCAATACTTATTGCACCTCTGACGGTAACATCCAAGTCAGGAAATTCGCTGACGGCTAAAGGTGATGCCGAATATACGGAAGCCCCCGCTTCGCTTACCACAACGGCTTTAGCTTTTAACTGATTCTTTTTCAATACGGCTTTTATAAAGTTAACCGTTTCTTTGGATGCCGTTCCGTTACCTATTGCTATAAGTTCAACATTATATTTTTTAATAAAATTTACAACTATTTCTTGTGCTTCTTCCAATCTGCACATAGGTTCGTGCGGAAATATAGGTTTATATTCTTTATAGTTTCCGTTTCTGTCTATTATTGCAACTTTGCAACCTGTTCTAAAACCGGGATCCACACCCATAATAACTTTCGGGCCTGCAGGTGATGCCAACAAAAGATTTTTTGCGTTTGTTGCAAACACATTTATTGCTTCTTTATCGGCTTCTTCCATTTTTGCCAAAAATATTTCTACCTGCAAAGAAGGATATAAGTGTCTGTCGAAAGCGGTTTTCATTGCTGTCCAAAGTTCGGGATAAAACAATGCCATGTTCGTTTTAACTATTTTTGATGCTATTGTTTCTATTGCCTGTTCAGTATCTACATCTATTTTCCAAGTTAAAATTCCTTCTTTTGCTCCCCTTCTGATAGCAAGTATTCTGTGAGATACTATAGCTTTTACAGGTTCGGAATAATCGTAATACATTTCGAATTTTGTTTTTTGATCTTCAAGACCTTTTTTAACTTTGGATTTCAAAACGCCGGTAGTAAGTATAAAATTTCTTATAAGGCCTCTGTATACGGCATTATCGGATATTTGTTCGGCAATAATATCTATTGCACCGGTTAAAGCATCTTTTACCGTTAATACACCTTTTTCTTTATTTAAAAATTTGGATACGATTTCATCTTTGTTTACGGTTTTTGATACCATAATATCTTGAGCAAGTATCATTTGTGCCAACGGTTCAAGACCTTTCTGTTTTGCGATTGTAGCTTTTGTTGTTCTTTTCGGTTTGTAAGGTAAATATATATCTTCCAACTTTGTTTTTTCTCTGCAAAGTTCTATTTGCTTTTTAAGTTCCGGCGTTAACTTTTTTTGTTCGTCGATACTTTTTAGTATTGTTTCTTTTCTTGTTTCAAGCTCTATATAATATTGAAGTTTGTCGGCAACACCTCTAACTTCGGTTTCGGTTAAGTTTCCCGTTCTTTCTTTTCTGTATCTTGAAATGAAAGGAACGGTATCGCCTTGACCTAACATACTTACCGTTGCCGTTACGGAACCTTCATTTAAACTTAATTCTTCACTTATCCAACTGATAATATTTTGTTGAGTAGACATATATAACCCATCCTATATATTTTTAATTAAGACTTTAAATCTTAGTGATTTATATTACAGTCATATTGAAGATTGGAGGATTGGAAGATTGGAGGATTGGAAGTTCAAAGGTAAAATTTGCCTTGCAAATTTTGTTATTGTTTATAGATTCCGGATCAAGTTCAGAATGACACCGACGAGATCCCGCATCAAGTGCGGGATGACATTGTTGGTTGTGCGGGATGACATTGTTGGTTGTGCGGGATGACATCCTGTCTTTTTGTCATTGCGGGTCTGATCCGCAATCTATTCAAATATTTTTCCGATTTTCCTTCTAATCTTCTATTCTTCTAATCTTCAAATCTTCCGTAGTTGTAAAACAGGAGCTAATATACGGTATAAAATACCTAAGTATAATTAGCTCCTTAAAATTTTGTTTTCGAAGTTTATTTCTTTCCTAAAATCTTGAAAACTTTTGTTCCGCAATCAGGGCATACACCTTTAACTGCTTTCATTCCGTTTTTCATGATTGTTTCTTCAGGATTTTTAACTTCTACTTGCTTTTTGCATTTCATACATCTTGCTTGTGGCATGATACTTTCTCCTTTTATATAAATAATGTGCTACTTATTTTGCAATTTTTGCTTGTTCTTTTATTAAGTTCAAAGCAATTTCGTTCTTTTGTATTTGGCTTGTACCTTCATACAATGTTGTAATTTTTGCATCTCTCATCATTTTTTCTACAGGATATTCTTTGCAATATCCGTATCCGCCGAAAATTTGAACCGCGTCTGTTGTAACTTGCATTGCAATTTCGGAAGCAAACAATTTTGCCATTGCGGACTCTTTACTTGTTCTGATTCTGTCTTTAGGATCTTTTTTGTTGTTATCGTCTATCATTCTTGCAACAGAGTATAAGAGTGCTCTTGCAGCTTCAACTTTTGTTGCCATTTCTGCAAGCATATGTTGTATTGCCTGGAAAGATGATATAGGTTGACCGAACTGTACTCTTGTTCTTGAATATGCTACAGCTTCTTCCAATGCACCGGCTGCTATACCCAAAGCTTGTGCTGCTACTCCCGGTCTTGAAGCATCAAGAGTTGCTTGAGCTATCATTAAACCGTGACCTTCTTTACCCAAAAGATTTTCTTTGGGAACTTTACAGTTATTGAATATCAATTCTCTTGTAGAAGATGCTCTGATACCCATTTTATTTTCTTTTTTACCGAAAGAAAAACCTTCCATACCTTTTTCAAGTATGAAAGCGGAAATTCCTCTTGCACCTCTTGAAGGATTTGTTTTTGCAAATACCGTATAAACTTCAGCGTCACCTGCATTTGTTATAAAACATTTTGTTCCGTTAAGAATATAATCGCCGTTAGCATCTTTTGTCGCAACCGTTTTCATACCGGTTGCATCCGAGCCTGCCGAAGGTTCTGTTAAACCGAATGCCGCAACTGTTCCTGCTGCAATTTTAGGCAAATATTTTTGTTTTTGTTCTTCGTTTCCGCCGATAAGGATAGGTAATGTTCCCAATGCCGTTGCTGCCAAACATAATGCAACACCGCCGTCAACCTTACAAAGTTCTTCGGTAGCAAGAACCAAATTCATTATGTTTCCGTCACCGAATCCGCCGTATTTTTCGGGAATATAAGAACCGCATAATCCTGCATCTGCCAATTCTTTTACGATATCCCAAGGAAAAGTTCCTTCTTCATCATATTTTTCTCTAACAGGTTTCATTTTTTCTTGAGCAATTTGTCTTGCTGTATCAACAATCATTTGCTCTTCTTCACTTAAAAAATAATTCATCATTTTTGTTACACTCCATTATTAGTTTATAGCTTACAGCTGATAGTTTATACTTTTTTAACTTTAAGCTTTCAGCTTTAAGCTATTTGTTAAGTTTTCTATAAGCTTGTTTAGCAGAATTTTGTTCAGCTTCTTTTTTGGAACTGCCGATACCCAACCCGAACTTTTTACCTTCTATAAAAACAGCTATTTCAAACTTTTTATCGTGGTCGGGACCATATTCCCTTACGACTTTATATTCCGGCAAAGTTTGAAATTGCGCTTGAACCAATTCCTGTAAAGATGTTTTATAGTCCGTTAACTCTACGGTTTGTTCCAAGCTTAAAAATTTATGTATAAAATTTTTTACTGTTTCAAAGTTCGAATCTAAATATATCGCACCTATAATCGCTTCAAAAGAATCGCAAAGGAGAGATTCTCTTTGTCTTGCAAAGTTTGAATCTTCGCTTTTGCTGATCAAAATAAATTTGTCTAACTTTATTTTTTTAGACCAAGTACTTAAACTTTTTGCGGAAACTATTTGAGCTTTTATTTGGGAAAGTTTTCCTTCATTATCTTCACCGTACTTATTGTACAAATATTCACTTACAACGGCGGACAGAATACCGTCTCCGAGAAATTCCATCCGCTCGTTACAATATTTTAATCCATATTCCGAAGAATAAGATCTGTGAGTTAATGCTATCTTTAAAAAATTTAGGTCATGGAATTCATAACCTAAATTTTTTTGAACTTCCTCAAAATTATCCGACATATTTTTTAAGTATAATTACACCGTTATGACCGCCAAACCCTAAAGAGTTTGAAAGTCCGCATGTAATTTGTTGTTGTCTTGCCTTGTTGGGAACATAGTCAAGGTCACATTCAGGATCCGGTGTTTCATAGTTTATGGTAGGATGAATGAAACCTTCTTTCATACATAATACCATTGCTATTGCTTCAACCGCACCTGCCGCACCCAACAAATGTCCAGTCATAGATTTTGTTGAATTTACGGGAATCTTGTATGCTCTTTCACCAAACACTTTTTTGATTGCCATAGTTTCTATAGCATCGTTCATGTGTGTTGATGTTCCGTGTGCATTAATATAATCTATTTCATCTTTTGAAATACATGCATCTTTGATAGCTCTTTCCATAGCTTCAACAGCCCCTTTAGCTTCCGCATGCGGAGCTGTCATATGGAATGCATCATCGGAAGCGCCGTATCCCAAAACTTCGGCATAAATTTTTGCACCTCTTGCCAAAGCATGATCCAAAGTTTCAAACACAAGTATACCTGCACCTTCACCTATCATAAATCCATCTCTGTTTTTATCGAAAGGTCTTGATGCGGTTTTTATGTCATCATTTCTTGTGGAAAGTGCTTTCATGTTGCAAAAACCCGATACCGCTATAGGTGTAACGGTTCCTTCGGCTCCGCCGGTAATCATAATATCGGCATCACCGTATCTTAAAAGTCTTAAGGAATCCCCCATAGCATGATTTGAAGATGAACATGCACTCGTTACTGCATAGTTGGGACCCATAAATCCGTACTCTATGGCAATTTCTCCCGGAAGCATATTGCTGATCATCATAGGAATTAAAAAAGGGCTAACTCTTTTAGGTCCTTTGGTGATTAAGTTTGTATGTTCTTCTTCAAGAACATCCATACCGCCGATACCGGTTCCGGTAACACAACCGATTCTTGTCTTATCTTCTTTTTCAAGATCGAGACCGGAATCTTCTATTGCCATTTTTGCCGCTGCTATACCGAGCTTAATAAATCTTGCGGATCTTCTTGCTTTCTTTTTGTCCATATAATCTTCGGCATTGAAGTCTTTTACAAGACCTGCAAACTTAGAATTATAGTCCGTTGTATCGAAAGTATCTATTAAAGATGCACCCGATTTACCTTCTCTTAAAGCATTAACAAAATTTTGGCTGCCTATACCTATAGGAGAAACTACTCCTATACCTGTAATAACTATTCTCTTTTTTTCCATGCTAAAACCAACTTTTTTTTACTTTATATTACTTAGCTTGGTGAGCTGTAATATATTCTATTGCCTGACCTACAGATTGAATTTTTTCTGCTTCTTCATCCGGAATTTCGATACCGAATTCTTCTTCGAAAGCCATAACCAATTCTACTGTATCCAATGAATCTGCACCTAAATCGTTTATAAAAGATGCACCTGGAACAACTTCAGCCGGATCTACACCTAACTGTTCAACGATAATTTCTTTTACTCTTGTTTCTATGTCTGCCATGATACTTCCTCCCTCTGTGTTTTTGAGTTTTTTAAAACCCTTTTTTATTTTTTACTACTTTAATTACATGTACATTCCGCCGTTAACATTTATAACGTTTCCGGTGATATAAGACGAATCTTCGCTTGCCAAGAACAATGCCGAATTTGCAATATCCTGAGCTTCGCCCAATCTTTTTAAAGGAATAACTTCCGCATATTTTGCTTTAACTTCATCTGATAAAGCATCGGTCATTGCCGTTTTTATAAAACCCGGTGCTATTGCATTAACCAAAATGTTTCTTGATGAAAATTCTTTTGCGCAAGTTTTTGTTAAAGCTATAACTCCGCCTTTAGATGCGGAATAGTTTGCCTGACCCGGATTTCCCATTATACCTACAACGGAAGCTATATTTATGATTCTGCCGTGTCTCTGTTTGAACATTGTTCTTGTAACAGCTTTGATAGAATTAAATACACCTTTCAAGTTTACAGATATTACGGCATCCCATTCTTGTTCGGTCATTCTCAAAACTAAGTTATCTTTTGTTATACCCGCATTATTTACTAATATATCTATTTTTTGAAATTTGTCAAGTGTCTTTGCTATTAAATTTTCGCAATCGGACAATTTCGTAACATTGCTTGCAATGGCAATTGTTTCCACATTATATTTACTTTTTATCTCATCAGCCGTAGCTTGAGCTTTTTCAATATTGATATCGGTAATAACAATATTTGCACCTTCTTTTGCAAATGTTTCGGCTATTGTTTTACCTATACCTTGTGCACTTCCCGTTATAACGGCAACCTGATCTTTTAACTTCATTTACTTAACTCCTCTATTACAGTTTCTAAATTTGCAACTGTTTCTATATTCATTGCTTTTTTAGTTCTATCTATTTTCTTCATAAGACCGGTTAATACTCTTCCCGGACCTATTTCTATAAATGTATCAAACCCTTCCGCTATTGCATTTGACATTGATGTATCCCACAAAACAGGATTGCAAATTTGTTTTACCGATTTTTCTTTAATCAACGAAGAATCTTTTGTAAATTGCGCATCGCAGTTTGTAATGATAGGATATTTAGGTTCTGCCAAATTATATTTTTCCAATTCAACTTTCATTTTTTCGGAAGCAGATTTCATAAGTGAAGAATGAAAAGGTCCCGAAACATTTAACATTACTGCTTTTAATGCTCCGTTAGCTTTTGCAAGTTCCACCGCTTTTTCCACAGCGGCTTTTGTTCCCGATATTACTATTTGAACCGGAGAATTAAAATTTACAGGTTCGCATACACCGAGTTCCGATGCTTGTTTGCAAACGTCTATAACGGTTTCTTTTTTCATACCGATAAGTGCTGCCATGGAACCCGGATTTTCAGCTGATGCTTCACCTATAAATCGGCCTCTTGCTTTAACCATTTTTAATCCGTCTTCAAAATTGAAGAAACCGGAAACAGCCAAAGCGGAATATTCACCTAACGAGTGACCTGCCGTTGCTATTTCGAATTTTGATAAATCAATAGAGTTTTTTAATGCTTCAAATATTGCAACAGATACCGCAAATATTGCAGGTTGTGCATATTTTGTATCTTTCAAACTTTCTTCCGGACCTGAAAATATAATATTTTTCAGTTCATCATCCAACTTATCTATTATATTTTTAGATGCCGGAAATTTATCGTAAAATTCTTTTCCCATACCAACGGTTTGTGATCCCTGACCGGGAAACATTAATAATACTTTTTTCATATTACCTCAAAAATTAATTTTTAATATACAAGCACCCCAAGTAAGACCTGCTCCGAAAGCAACCAATTCTACCAAATTGCCTTTTTTTATTCTACCTTCTTGGTATGCTTCGTCCAATGCAACTATTGTTGTTGCCGCGGACATATTTCCGTATTTATGAACATTTACATAAACTTTTTCTTTTGTAACACCTGCTTTTTTTGCTACCGCTTCTATAATTCTTATGTTTGCCTGATGCGGTATATATAAATCTATATCGTTATCGGTTAATCCTACCAACTCTTGTGCCTTGTTTACCGCTAAGGCCATTTTTGAAACTGCAACTTTAAAAACTTCTTTTCCCAGCATTTTAACAAAATGAAGTCTTTGTTCAACTGTCTCCTTTGTTGCAGGCATTGCAGACCCACCTGCCGGAATATTTAAAATATCGGTATGAGTACCATCCGTACCTAAATATGTTGAAACAATATCATTTTCTGTTTCGGATGCTTCAAATATCATAGCTCCCGCACCATCGCCGAACAAAACGCATGTATTTCTGTCTGTCCAATCGGTTACTCTTGAAAGAGCTTCAACTCCTACAAGCAGAATTCTTTTATACATTCCGGAAGAAATAAATGCTTTTGCTATGGATACACCATATATAAATCCCGAACATGCAGCCGATATATCAAAAGCAACCGCATTAAATGCTTTCAACTTTTTTTGCAAGTAGCAAGCCGTTGAAGGCATTGGCGCATCCGGACTTATTGTCGCAAGAATAATCAAATCGATATCATCAACTGAAATTTTTGCTTTTTCTATTGCATTTACTGCAGCATTATATGCCAAATCGGATGTGGTTTGATTTTTATCTAATATTCTTCTTTCTTTTATACCGGTTCTTGTGGAAATCCATTCATCGGAAGTTTCCACCATTTTTTCCAAATCGAAGTTTGTTAAAACTTTTTCCGGAACATATGAACCTGATGATAAAATTTTTACACCGATTTTTTTATCCATTATTTTTTTCTATCCGTTAAAATTATTTACTTCTTCTTCTATTTTTTTATTTATGTTGCTTTTTGCAAACTTTGCAGCTGCAATTAAAGCATTTTTTACCGCTCTTGAATTAGATTTTCCGTGCCCTATTATGCATGGACCGTTCACACCAAGTAGCGGTGCTCCGCCGACATCATCATAATCAATTTTCTTTTTAACTTTTTTCATAGCAAGTTTTAAGAACGGTGCGGCACCCCAATATAAAGGATTACTTTTTATACTGTTCTTTATAAACTTTGTTACCATTTCGGCAATACCTTCACTTGTCTTTAAAAAGACATTACCTACAAAACCGTCGCAAACTATAACATCGGCTTTGGCTTTCGGGACATCTCCGCCTTCTATATTACCTATGAAATTTAAATTTGCTTTCTTCAAAAGTTCGCTTGCCTGCAAAGTTAATTCGTTACCTTTTGTATCTTCTTCACCTATAGACAAAACAGCAACTTTAGGATTTTTTATTCCTATTACATTTTTTGCATAGATGTTTCCCATTATCCCGAACTGTAAAAGATGTTCCGGTTTACAATCTACATTAGCACCGGTATCAACAATAATACATTTACCGCTTATAGTAGGGAAAGGAACGGAAATTACCGGTCTTGAAACACCCGGTATTCTTTTTAAATACAAAAGTGATACTGCCATAGCAGCACCGGAATTTCCCATTGAAACGAAAGCATCCGCTTTACCTTCCGCAACCAATTTGCAGCAAACCGCCATTGAAGAATCTTTTTTGTGTCTGGCAGCATTTGCCGGATGTTCATCCATTTCAATAACTTCGGTTGCATTTACAACAGATATTCGTTCTTTGGGAAACTTATATTTTCTTGACCACTTTTCCAACTGAGCGGCAACAACATCTTCTTTACCGACAAGTATAACATTATTGTCGGTTTGCTTAACAGCAAGGATTGCACCTTCTACATTTATATCGGGTGCTTTGTCTCCGCCCATTACATCAAGAGCAAGAATCATTTTACTTTGCTTCCTCTTGTGCTTCTTTTGCTTGTTGTTCTTTAGCTTTAGATTTTTTTACTTTTCTTGGAACTACCAATTTTCCATTATAAAATCCGCATTCAGGACAAACTTTGTGAGGCATCTTAGGTGCTCCGCAGTTTGAACATTTGCTGGAATTTTCAGCTTCTATTTTTGAATTTGCAGATCTCCTGCTGTCCCTACGATGAGGAGTGTGTTTTCTTTTTGGATTTGGCATTTTTCCCTCCGATTATATTTTTAATTTTTTTATTTTTGACCACTTTTCGGCAACAAATTCATCTTTCATTTTTTGTTCACAAAAGCAATCTTTTTCATTTCTGTTATTACCGCAAACAGGACAAAGCCCTTTGCAATCATTTTTGCATAACGGTTTCATGGGAATGTTTAACAAAACAGATTCTCTCATTTCTTCCGCTATATCATACTCATATTCTTCTTTGGTAAAAGAACATTCAAAAGGTATCTTTATATTTTGTTCAAACTCTTTTAAACATCTCGAACATTCAAAAGACATTGTTCCGGTTACGGTTCCGGTAACACTTATAACATCGTCATACTTGTTTGCTTCAAAAGAAAAAACGAGATTAGCCGACTTTATAATTTCCTTATCATACTCAAAATGAAAGGGTTTATTTTCGACGACTAATTTCTTACTTTTCTTAAAATCATCAAAACTTACTAACAATTTTTCCATAACCTAAATTAAGTTTAGATTATATTTGTTAGTTTTCTTTTTGTCAATACCCTTCGAAAAATGTACATATATAATAATATGTATGTTTTTTAATGTTACCTAAATTTTATAAATTTTGCAAACACTAAAAATTGCCAAAGGCAGTTTTGAGGGATAGAGGTATAGAAGTATAGAAGGATAGAAGAATGGGAAATTGCCTTTGGCAATTTGGAGGACTGGAAGAATAGAGGTAGAGAAACGACAACAGCAAGAAAAAACGGTTTTGGTGGTTTCCATACATCTATACCTCCAATATTTACTTTTAAAAATCAATTTTGTAAAATATTTGCTTAGTTTAAATAGTTTGAAAATTAAAAATTATTTAGCAATTTATATTTGGGGGAGAAGTAAATGGCATTTCAAAAGAAAGAAGTAGTAGAAAAATTTAAAACACATGCAACCGATACAGGTTCACCTGAAGTTCAAGTTGCATTGTTGACAACAAGAATCAATTATTTGGCAAATCATTTTAAAAAGTTTCCTAAGGATTTTGCTTCAAGAGTAGGTTTCTTAAAGATGATTGGTCAAAGAAGAAGACTTCTTGATTATTTAAAAAGAACAGACAAAGAGTCTTACACAGCTATTTTGAAAAAATTAGACTTAAGAAAGTAAAAAAAATTTAAGTCCGTCGTAAACACAAAGGATGCACTCAATTCCATTACATATGTAGTTGTGTGGATCTTTTGTGTGATGTTTATAGGCGGACTGATGGAGTAAAAATGGAACAAATAAAAACATCGTTGATTGTTGCAGGCAAAGAAATTTCCATTGAATCGGGCAAACTCGCAAAACAAGCTAATGGTGCTTGTGTTGTTAGAGTTGGCGACACTATGGTATTGGTTACTGCTGTTGCATCATCGACACCAAAAGAAGGAACGGATTTCATGCCGTTAACCGTAGATTACAAAGAAAGAGCTTATTCTACCGGAAGATTTCCGGGCGGTTTCTTTAAAAGAGAAGCCAAGCCGAAAGAAAGCGAAATTCTTGTAAGCAGACTTATAGACAGAAGTATCAGACCGTTATTTTCGGAATTTTGGAGAAACGATACTCAGATAGTTGCAATGGTAATATCTCACGATGGAGAAAATCCGTCCGATATTATAAGTATAATAGGTGCATCGGTTGCACTTCATCTTTCAAACATACCTTTTGAAAAAGATATCGCTTCCGTAAGAATAGGAAGAATCAACGGAGAATTCGTTGTAAATCCTACAATTCAGGAAAGAGAACAATCCGACTTGGATTTGGTTGTCAGCGGAACCGAAGAAGCTTTAACAATGGTTGAAGCAGGTGCATCGGAACTTTCCGAACAGGAAATGTTGGATGCATTGAATCTTGCAAAAGAAGAAATCAGCAAAATTTGTAAATTTATAAAAGCTCTTCCTACAAAAGAAAAACTTCCTATAACGGAACCTGTTATAGATGCAAACTTAAAAGCCGAAGTTGAAGCGGAAACGTTGCCTAAAGCTCAAGAGTGTGTAACAATAAAAGAAAAAACTCAAAGAGAAGTTACCTGGGCAACATTCAAAAAAGAAATGCAGGATAAACTTGCAGAAAAATATCCCGAACAATCCGCATTAATAGATTTTGTTATGGAAGATATTTTTTATAAAGAGGCAAGAAAACTTGTTTTAACAAAAAATATAAGAACCGACGGCAGAGCATTAACTGAAATCAGACCTATAACTTGTGAAGTAGGCTATTTACCGAGAGCTCACGGAAGTGCAATATTTACAAGAGGTCAAACACAATCTCTTGCAACCGTTACTTTAGGCAGTCCGGAAGATAAACAAGTTATGGACGAATTAACGGGTGAATACAAAGAAAGATTCTTATTACATTATAATTTCCCGGGATATGCAACAGGTGAACCAAAACCCGAAAGATCTCCGGGAAGAAGAGAAATCGGTCACGGTAATTTGGCAAGAAGAGGTTTAAAACCTGTTCTTCCCGATGAAAAAGATTTCCCTTATGCAATAAGAATAGTTTCCGATATTACCGAATCCAACGGTTCATCTTCAATGGCATCCGTTTGCGGCGGTTGCTTGGCACTGCTTGATGCCGGAGTTCCTATTAAGGCAACTTGTGCAGGTATCGCAATGGGACTTATGAAAGAAGGTGACAACTATGTTATCTTAACCGATATCATGGGAATGGAAGATCATTTAGGTGATATGGATTTTAAAGTTGTAGGTACAAGAAAAGGTATTACAGCTTTACAAATGGATATAAAAATTGACGGATTAACAACCGAAATTATGGCAAAAGCTCTTGAACAAGCAAGAGTAGGAAGAATGGAAATTATCGGTAAGATAGAAGCTACTCTCCCGCAGCCTAGACCGGAACTTTCAAAATATGCTCCGAGAATGGTATCTTTTGTAATTCCGCAAAGTAAAATAGGAACCGTAATCGGCCCCGGCGGAAAAACAATAAAAGGTATTCAAGAAACCACCGGAGTTGAAATATCTATTGAAGAAGACGGAACAGTATTTATTTCAAGTCCTAATGCTTTAGCTGTTGAAACGGCAAAGAGCATGGTTGAAGGTTTAACGGCGGAAGTTGAAGTAGGAAAAGAATACAAAGGCAAAGTTACAAGAATTATGAATTTCGGTGCTTTTGTAGAAATTCTTCCGGGAAAAGAAGGTCTTGTTCATATTTCAAAACTTTCCAAAAAGCATGTTAAAAAAGTGGAAGATGTTGTTAGTATCGGCGAAGAAATAGTAGTTAAAGTTGACGAAATAGATAAGCAGGGAAGAATTAATTTAAGTAAAACTATGTAATTATAAAAGGTATAATTATGTCCGCTAAAGAAAATAATTTAGAAGAAAAAGTAAAATCTTTATATGAAGTGATGCAACAGGAAAAGGTTGAAGAAATAAGAATAGATTCTTCAGATATGAAGTTGCATATCAGAAGAAAAAACTATTCAAGACCTGTTCAAAGAGTTGCACAATCAACGGCAAATGCACCTGCAAAACAGGAAGTTCCTTCTCCTGAACAACAACAAGAAGTTGTTTTAGGTGAAAGCACGATAAAATCCCCCATCACGGGAGTGTTTTACAGATCTCCTTCACCGACATCTCCGATGTTTGTAAAAGAAGGTGATGTTGTTGAAGTAGGCAAAACTTTGTGTATTATTGAAGCCATGAAGGTTATGAATGAAATTAAGGCCACCGAAAGAGCAAAGATAGTAAAAGCTTTGGTAGAAAACGGCGAGCCCATAAATAGCCAACAAGATTTGTTTGTTATAGAAAAAATGTAATTTAAGGAAAAAAATATGCAAGATAGAATAGGTATGGCAGCTGGACAAATATGGCACTTCTTAAATGAAAACGGTGAATCTACACCGATAAAGATTAAAGCTCATTTAGGACTTTCAAACACAATGCTTTATTTGGCATTGGGATGGCTTTCAAGAGAAGGCAAAGTTAATATTGTACCTTTTGAATACACTTATAAAATTTCGTTGATAAGATAATAATTGTATTTTAATTATAGCTATTAATAAAACGCTCTCGTTTATCGGGAGCTTTTATTTTTTGTTCGAAAAAAGAAAAACAACAATATTATCACAGCGTATGCCATACACAAATATACAAATAAATCACCGATTTTATCATATATTGTTATGTAATTATTTGTATAAACCGTTTCTTCTAAAACTATTTGTTCTTGGTTTTTTGTTTGTCTTACAATTTTACCCGTTGGCGCAATCACTCCCGATATTCCGGTATTTGAAGCAACAATAAGATACTTTCTGTTTTCTATTGCTCTAAAAATATTTAGAACAAAATGTTGATACGGATACGAAAGGCCGTCACACCAAGCATCATTTGAATGTGTGGTTAATAAATTTGCTCCTTTCAAAACTAATTCTCTCGATAAGTAAGGATAATAATTTTCCGAACAGATATTTATACCCAAACTACATTTATCCAATGTAAAAGCTTTTAGTTCTATTTCTTTTGTTAAATTGTTATCCGTAATAAATTTAGAGAACATTTTCGCTAACAGTCCTTCAAAAGGAACATATTCTCCAAACAATATCAGATGTTTTTTTCTGTAACTATCTATCACTTCTCCAACGTTAGATACAACAAAGATTGAATTATATACTTTATAATTTTCCACATCAAAACCGCCAATCAATGTATAATTCGACCAAGGAGAGATATTATTTACAAAATTTTTAACATCTTGATTTTCTTTTATATTCTTCGGCAAAACCGTTTCCGGATACAATACGATATCTAAATTTTTATTTTCGAGGCTTATTCCTGCTTGTTTTAAATCATATAAAATCTTTTTCACATAACGTTTTTTAAACTTATATTTTTGTTCAATGTTAGGTTGAACAATGCCGATTTTAATCTCTTTTTCATTGTTTATTTGAGATATTTGATTTATTCTTATATAACCGTAAACAAACATAGAACAAACAACGAATATTACAATTAACAAATATTTTTTCTCTCTGTTACATATCCAACAAAACAATAACACATTTATCAACATTATTATAAATGAAATTCCGAATACTCCGAAGATGTCGGCAAATTGTATTACTTGTGTAACGGAACTCTGTGAATATCCTAAAAGATTTATAGGAAAGCTACCGAAATAGTAATTTCTTATATATTCTAATGACACCCAAAGAGCCGGTGCAAAAAGAATCAATGTAATTTTATTTTTTTTCTTTATAAAATTTATGCCTATCCCCCAAACGACAAAATATAACGATAAACATATCCACACAATCATTGAAATAGTACAAGAATCGGAAAATGAACTCGTATTTTTTAACAAAAACAAATACATCCAATTAAATGCTATTATCGAATACATTATTCCCGTAATGAAGCTATATAAAGCTGAAAACTTTAAATCGTTTTTATATATACAATATATCAACGGAACAAATGCTATCCAGGCAAGAAAAAAGAAATTGAATTTTTGAAATGACAATGCAAGCAATATTCCCGATATTATCGAGAATATTAAATATTTCAATTTGTATTCTTCAATTATGAATTTATTTACTATATTTTTTATCATACCATTATTATATTATTTTACAATTAAAAAAGGCAGATGATTTTTTCATCTGCCTTTTTCGTTATTGCCGTTTTTTCGATTATGCCGCCGCAGCTACCGCATGGATATTTCTCAAGTTGAAGTTCATCATCGGTGTCATATATTTCTTATCTGCTCCGGCCAACAATTCCATTACATCTTCTATCTTTGCATCTTTTGCAAATTTCAAGTTCTTATCTACTATCGTACTCTGTAACTTCTTAACATCTATTACAAAATCTCCGTCCTTTGCATCTGATACCGATGTCTTTACACCCTGTTCAAACATATTAACTATCACATTTTGATTTACTGCTTTACTTACTATCAATTTTGCCATTATTTCTTCATCACTTGCTGTCTTCAACCAATCAGCATCTTGTCTACCTGTTGTTATCAACAAGTCTCTCAATGTAGTTACTAATTCTATTTCCACTTTCACTTCAGCTTCACTTAACTTACCTTCTTTTCCTAATGCTATTGCCTCTGTTATCTTTCTCGTTGCATTTTGTATTATCTTTTCTTTGTTGCCTAAATCTCCTTCATTCAATCCTATATACTTTAACATCGCTGTTGCATCTTTATTCCATATTGATAATACATACTTCAATGCTTTATTCAACTCTCCCGGTGCAGTTACTCCGTCTATTATATTCGCTAACATCTCTTTACCGGCTCCATATCTGTTCATTTTCTTTCCTTTGAACATATCTTCTATTACTTCTTTTACTCCGCTGTCCAAATATCTTACACCCTTTTGTCCTTTCTGTGTCAACATCAAGCCGGTGAATCCTTTTTCTTTAAAGAATTCATCTATCGATATTGTTTCTTCTATTTTCTTACCATTTGCATCAGTACCTGTGTAGGTTAAATATCCTCCGGCTATTTCTGTTATGGTTATAACATGGCCCGTATCTTTTCCGGCATTTTCTTTATATGCTATGAATGCTGACGGTACAACTACTCCGGACAAACCTTCTTCTTCAAATGTTCCTATCTTCTTCTCTCCGGATATTTCTTCTCCTTCCGGTGTTGTTATTGTGTATGTTACCACTCTATCTTTTATGTCTTTTCCCTTAATAGCTTTAATACCTGTTATTGTTAATACTTCTCCGGTTTCCGGTATATAAACTGTAACAGGCGCTTTCTTAACTTCTCTCGGATTAAGTTTTCTTAAATCAATATCTTGTTCGGATAATGTAGCATATCTTAATCCTGTTCTCTGTCTTAACTCGCCTAATTCTGTTCCTTCCAATGTATCTTCTACTCCTGCTGCTTTCAATTTATCCTGTGCATACGGCGTTGCTCTTAATGCTGATTCCGTTAATGCTCTCAACGGTATTATCTTGCCCATTGTCTCTACCGCTACATCTACACAATCTTCTACATCTGCTTTTTCCTCTGCTTGTGATACTACCGGTGTTTCTGTTACTTTTTGTTCCGGTGTTTTTGCTTCAGCAACTGTAGCCTTCTGCTCTGCTTTAGGTTCTTCTTTTACTATCTCTACTTTCGCAGCATCTTCTATGTTTAATTTACCTGTACCGGCCACTTTTTCTATTGCTCTATATACATCCGCACTGCTTGCTTCCAATACTTCTACGCTTACTCCTTTTACTCCTTCTTTAAATCTTGCCTTTCTGCTTAAGGTATTGTAATTTGTTATAAATGATTTATATCCTTCGTCTCCCAATATTCCTCTTCTCTTTGCAGTCGTCTGTGTTACATTTACTTTACCGTCTTTTCCTAATACTTGTGTTGCTTTCATAAATTCTTCCGCAGTCATATTCTCATAATATCTTCTCGTCTTATCGTAATATTTATGCATATCAGTTTTATCCAATATATCAGCGATCTTCTTCTCAGCTACACCTTCTCCGAGTATATCTTTCAATCTCATTTCTCCAACTATGTACCCTCTTAATACTTGTTCTTCGCCTTCACTTGTAAGTTCTCTTATTCTTCTATCTATTCTTCCTTTGTCTTTCCCGTATTTTGCTCTATCTTCTTCGCTTAATCCTAAGTATTTTTCTACAGTAACGTCCTGATACCCCTTTCTTTCCACTCTTATATCTACTCTGTTTGCTAATACTTTAACATCTTTTGCTCTGTCTATTTCACCGATTGTCACAGCATCTTTTGCTAATTCTTCCGGTGTATTAACCCTTGATCTTAATACACTTATTTTCTTTTCTATTGTCTTTCTGTTCATTCCGAGATATTCGTACAATTTATCTTTGTTCTCTTGACTCATTCCTTCAGTTAAGGATTCGAATTCATTCAATGTCATTCCTTTTATTGCATCCGTTATGGTCTTTACTTCTTTTGCATTTCTTATTATTTCCGTTATTTTTGCGGAATCCATATTAAGATTATTTTTCAGGAATTTTACCTCTTCTACTATATTAGAATTATCTATTATTGTCTTTATTGCTATATCCTTGGTATCAATTCCTTGTTTTGCTAATTCTTTAGAGATATCATCATATGTTGCATATCCGTATAAATGTTTATCTTTAAATAAGTCATTAACTATTCCGACTATATTTCTTCTTATCGCATCTCTGTTCTCTCCTTCTTTTGCTTCTCTTTCTGCTATTCTCTCTATATCAGCCATTGTCGCTGTTTTTGCAAAATTTGTTAATTTTGTTCTCATTACATTCTCATCTTTTAATAACGAATTTATGTTAATTAATTCAGATATCTTCATTTCGCTTATTATTGCTCTTTCAGCATCACTTGTATATTTTTCTTCCAACGTGGTAACATTATCAAACACAATTTCCAAACCAAATGCTCTCATAGCTGAATAATATTGAGTTCCTAATATGTTTCTTACATCACCTATCGATTTTTCTTTTATCGTTGCTACTAAGTCTTTACCTCTTATAACATCATCAACAGTAATTAAATCGCTACCTATCAAAGCTTCCATACCTGCAACATATTTAGGATCTGACAATTGTGCTAATGTCGCACTTCCTGCAAAATTATTCAATGCAGCAGCAAGTTGCTTTAATACTTCCTCATTAAATTCTTTTATTCCCATTGCTCTGTCTGCCATATTTTCGGCAATTGCAGCTTCAATATCGCTTAATCTTCCCGATTTAGTTTGTTCTCTTAACTTATCATAAGCCTCTACAACATTGTCGTAATCCAATCCTATAAATTTGAAAAATTCTCTTGTCTCTTTCAAATTCAATTTCGCGGCAACATCTGTTTCCGTATAATCCGTATATGTCATTCCCTCAAATTGTTTCTTTAATGTCACTGTGTAATCTTCTCCCATAATATCTTTTTGGAAGTAAACACTTGATAAATCAACCATACTGGCTTCGTATTTAAATTCTATCTTATCTCCAAATTCTCTTACAACTTCCGATCTTGACATCCAGAATGCTATAGCACCATCGTTCATTTGTATTTGGCCCGCATCTAATCCTGCCAATGTTAATAACGGACTTATATCCGCAATTTCAACACCTGCATTTCTCAACTGTTCATTTGTCAATTTTCTTATAGCTTTTATCAAATCTTCTCTTGTTGTATTTGTATCAGCATCTATCTTTATCAAGCCTTTTTGTACTACCATTAAATCCAATGCTGTTCCAAGCGAGGTGCTATTTAATTCTTCCAATGTAAACGATCCGGCCAATTGTTCTGCTTGTTCATCTGTTAATCCTTGTCTCTTTAAGAATCTTACCACATAGGCATAATTCGAAGCTACATTATCGGCTTTATTCTCTTTTCTGCTGTAGTTTATACCTGCATTAGCCAAAGCTTTTCTTTCCGGACTGTTAAGATTCTTTCTCAATTCTTTCAATTCATCATATGTAAGTTTTCCTAATAATTTTCCATATTCTTCTTCGAAGTTTCCGTTTGCTATGTTACCATCAAAAAGAGTATCATTTGCCAACATATCTACCGTAATAGAATCAAGCACTCCAAATTCACTGTTATCTCTAACATATTGATATCTTGCCAACAATGTGTCAGCGGAAACATCCGGTCTGATAATAGCAAACAAGCTTCTTAATCTTTCTTCGGACGCTCTATCTATTTCTTCTTGTGTAGGTATTGTCGTAGCGGAATAATTAGGTATATCCGTATTTGCCAATTTAACAACATCATTGACGGTTACATTCTTTTTACCTCTTAAGCCTTCCAATAATGTTTTCTGATCATCAGATAAACTCAATGCCGGAGATTTAAATAAAGTAACTATCGATTCCAAAATCGTTACCGGTAAGAAAAGCATATTCATTGCCATTGTTACTATCGGATTAACTTGTTCTCCTTTGATTATTTGAGCCATCTGTTGTTTGTCTTTCATCGAACTTAATACAGGTATCTTGGCTCTTTGAGTTGTAGACAAATACTCGGTTAATCCAACCATATCACCATTGCCTAAATACTGTAAAACTCTGTTTCTATCCGTTTTTAACCAATCAACATTAAAGTTTTCATTTGAACGTAAATTTTCCAATGTTTGTGCAACAGAATTATTACCAAATACCAACTTTCCGGAAGATATTTGAGAATTCAATATATCCAATACAATAGGTATGTCCTGTTCCGCAATATTTCCGTTCATATAATCTTCAAATAATTTTTGTTTCATTTCATTTAAAGTTTTTTCCGCTTCCGTTACTTTAGAGTTAGCTCTATTAGCTTCAATTCTCATTGTAAATTTCTCAAATGCTCTTATTATCGGGTTAGTGGATAAACTTTCCATTCTATCTTGCTGTTGTTGTTGAATATCCGTTCTATTCTGTATCGCATTTTGCAAAGCTGCAGTTTGGTCATTAAACATAGCCAATACGACAGGAACATTCTGTCCATCAAGATTTCCGTTCATATAATCATTAAACAATTTTTGTTTAATACCTTCCAAATCTTTCTCCGCTTTTGCTACTTGAGAATCTGCTCTTCTGCTTTCAACACCCATTGTCCAATTTTCAAAAGCTCTTACTATCGGGTTAGCAGATAAATTTTCAGCTCTTTCCTGATGTTGTTGTTGAACATTATCTCTATGTTGTACCGCCTGGTGTAAAGCAGTTGTTTTCGCACTAATTTCAGGAACTGTAAATTGCGGCATTACACCCGTAACACCGGTGTGGCTATATGTTGATAATGCATTTCTTACACTTGCAATATCAACTCCAGCATCCGTTGCCGCTCCTCTTTGTACCACTGGCATTACTGAAATAATATCGTTTAACGTATTTCCGTTTGATTGGTTAGTTGTTAATAAATTTACATCTCTGCTTTGTAATCTGACAACATTATTTATTGCAGAAATAACAGCATCTTTATTTACAACCGTAGGAACATCTTTAACATCGTTACCCAAAATAGCATTTATGGTTGCAACAGAAGATTTCCCTGCAGGATATCCGGTTTGTGTATATCCCAACATTTGCAAAGCATAACCTACAGAAACAGAACCTCTTTCTGTCAATTCATAACCATTATGCAAACCTTGAGTCTGCAATACTCTTACCACTTCAGATCTTTCCGAAGAATTTAATCCAATTCTCGACAATGATGCCTCTAAATCCGCTGTCGAGCGAACATAAGGTCTGTCTGCTTGAGAAACCGCACCTTTTGCATTGTAATTAAGTGCTCCGCTTTGTGCAACAACTCTATCTTCGGCTTCCCTACCGCTATAATCACTGCCATAAACTCTGGCATTAATCAAATCTAAATATTGATTATTTGTAACTTGAGAAGGAATACTCTCTTTCAAAACAGCTTTTTCTTTATCGGCATAATATGTATTGATTGTTGAAATATCGGATTCAAAATATACATTAATATTCTTTATAATTCTACCATCAGTTGTAACTTGTGCTTGATCACTGAAACGAGTACCCAATACTCTACCTACCAATTGCTCAACCGCTGATTTATAACTGAGATGAGCATCAACAGCATATAAATTAACATGTGTATTTTTATCTACACCTTCAACGTTTTCAATGTGTATATCAACACCTCTACCTAATTGCTCATATGTTCCAATAAAGCATTTGTATTGTCCGGCTTTGTTATCTGCATATATTAAACCCATTTCTTTTGACATTCCGGCATCGAACCATGCAACCTTACCCATAGCCTGACCTGTTTCATCTACTGAACAATCTCTGTCACTAAGAACACCCAATAACTTTGTATAATCTTTAAATAAGTCTATTTTAGCTTGATTATTCAAAGCCATTATTGTGATATCACCATTTAGAATTGATACTATAGCTTTTTCAAATGCGCCGAATGATGTTTGTGCCGGTTGAGAAATATGTAATGCAACAACCTTATCACCTTTATCAACATAGCTCGTTACATCGGTAAGTTTTACAGATGTTGCAGGAGTATAATAATTTGCATCAAATCCCATTGCTTGTTGTGCCGAAGCAGAATATGTACCTGTTAAACCTATAAAACCACTGGCTTCTCTTATTGCTTGTATTATTGCAATGGAACTGTGTTCTCTGTCTCCTATACCGGTCATACCGCCAATGCTTTCCGGCGTTACTCCCTTTACCATTCCGTTTAATATTTCCGCTTCAACAATCTGTTTATAACCTACACCCGGAACCAAATCTATAAGGGCACCGTTACATATAAGCATAACTTTATAAGAACCATCCTCCGCTTTGCCTATACCATAATCTACACCATATGTCCAAGTTAATTTAGACATAAGAACATTATTTAAAACTTCTTGTAATGAATAACCTGAACCAAACAAATCATTCTTATTTCCTACTCCGCTTATCTCTTTAACAAATTCTTCTAAGATTTGTTCATATTGAGATTTATAAACTTCACTGTAACTGTCATTTGATAATAAAACTTTCGTTCTCTCATTAATACTCATTTCCAAAGCAACTTTAACCAAGCCCAACATTTCTGCGGAAGCAGAGCCTTCAGCAACAACAACTCTGCCATCTACAATAGTAAAGCCTTCCAAGATTGACTTTATCTTTATTCCCGTAGAGCTATCTGCACCTACTTTAGCCAATAAGCTTTCCAAATCTGTTCTTATATCCGTAATATCTTTTTCTGTTAGAGTGTTGTTTTTAAATCTATCTAATTTCTCCAACATTGATTTGTAAACTGCATCGCCTTTTAATACTCCTTGCATTTGTTCAACAGCTTTTTGCAGATATTGACCACTACCGTCTTTATCTGTTAATGCAGTGAAGAATTTATACATATCGGAATCTTTAGATTCAAATCCCGAAGAAGAACTGGACATAACCTTAGATAAATATACCGCCATATCCGCTTCATCACCCAAAATCAATCCGACTTTACCTTTTAATGGAGAATTTGCATCAAGCATAGCAAATCCAAAGTCCGTATATGTCATAAATAAAGCGGTCTTTGTAGTCAAATCGGATGTAATGTTATCTTTATCTGCTTTTAACATCTCATACTTATTACCATACAATCCGCCTACTCTCTTTAACAAATTATTAACGTTGGTATCTATATCGGCACAAATAATAGTGAATTCCCCTTGAATGTCGTTAACAAGTTTCAATGAAGGAAATAAAACAGCAACAACAGATGTTTTTCCGGCTCCGGTTCCAAAGACATTAATTTCTTGTATTTTTGTCAAAACTTCTTTCATGTCTTCACTGGATATTGCAGCATTGTTTCTAAATGCTCTCAGAATAGTATTGTTGAATATACCATTTATACCTTCATACAATTCCTTTGAGAAGCCATAGCCGCCACTAAGACAATTTCCTATTTGCATTTCCAAACAGGAATTAAATAATGCTACCATTTGTTCTTCCGTTGCAGACACTTTTCCATCTTTGGCAGCACTTATACCTTTTGCAGGATCGTATACTTTTTGGTCTTCGCCGAAGAAATTTTGATATACTTTTGTCAAATCTGCACTGGCAGATATTCCGCTTTCTCCATATCCGTATATACTTGCATGAGCCAAATCGAATTTCATGGTAGCCAAAGTTTGAATATCAAACGATATTTTAACTCCCGTACCTAAATCCAGTTTAGTTTCCAAAACATCCTTACCTTTAAATTGTTTTGCAGCTTCGCCGTCTTTCATCAAATTATCTTGAATATTCTGAGTAAATTCGGCCATCTTTGTATTATATTCCTGCATAACATTTTTAAATGAATCCGATGCTAAAGTTTTTAACAATGCAACATCTGTCCAATCTAAGAAATGAGTTAAACCTATTCTTAAACTTCCTTTAGCTTCACTTATTTTCGAAAGCAAATATAAACTTTCACTATCATGATAAGCCTTCTTTTGTTCTGCACTAAGATTATTCCAACTATCACGTATTTGATCATGTGTTGTTTCTATAGCACTCTTTGCTTTTTCTAATGCTTCTTGCTGTTGCTTACATTCAAGAGTTTCAACAAAGTCTTTTACATTTTCATGATTCTTGGATATTTCCGTCAAAGCATCTATAAATACACCGGCATAAAGAGCATCTTCTGCATATAATTTATCCAATGCACTTAATATCTTCATTCCTGTTTCTAAACCTGCATCGGTCTTAGCAAACTCATCAAATAATCCGGAATAAGTTAATTCTCTTCCATTAATATTGAAAGTTCCGGTTTTAGCTTGTTCTATCATAGCTTTTGTTGCTGAAGCAAAATTGGAAATAACAGCATCTTTAACACTAACTTGTTCACCGTTTTCAATAACAAATCCATAGTTACTGTTACTATCACTTAAAATATCGTATAACAACGATGGATTGGATCCTATAACTTTCAGTGCTGTGAGTTGATAATGTGCTAATACTTCTCCTTCAAGTTTGGTACCTTTTTCTCTTTCTCCGGCTCCATAGTTGTATACTATTTCTTTAAATAAATTTTTCAAGAGTTCGGGCTGGCCACATGCAGCACTTGCTCTAATTGCTGCACCCAACAACATATCTACTTCCAAAGCATTTTTATTTCTGAAATAATCTTGATTTTCAAGTATCTTTTTGGCTGTTTCGGAATAAGTACCGCCTTTTGTTTCTTTTTTGAGTTTAGACATATCTCTTTCAGTCGACCAACTTGTAGCTCTCATAGCCGAAGGAACGAACAACATAGCGGCAGATCCAAATACATATTCAAAGAGACCTTGTTCTTCTTCTCCTTTTTGGAACGAACTCAATCCTAAGTTTTCTAACATGCCATAGAAGGCAGAATCAGCCAACATATCATCCAAGTTTTTACCTAATCCACCAAACAATTTTTCTGCTACTGAATATTGCAACATATTTATAGGTTTGGTTATCATTGACATAATAGCACCACCTGTAAAGCTCATCCATTTACCGCCAAGAACCAAACTTGGTAATGCCGTTATACCACCCTCACCCCAAACTGTAAATACTTTAGATAAAAGGCTTGCTTCTTCATATGTGGCTGCTTTAAATATTGCTGCTCCCGGAATTGCCATACCGAAGAAGTGGCTTTGGAAGAAACCTGTTCCAAATGAACTCTTAACAGCTGCCCATCCGTTTTGATCATCCAAATCACCGAATAACATTAAATTATATTTGTCGCCTATACTGCTAAATTGTTTTCCCCAACTATTCCAGAAATCACCGTAATCAAATGCTTCATAACCTTCATTACCTGCATTCAACCAATTGTTAATTTTTCCTGTAATAGGAGCAACTATAGCATTTAATATAGGTGACAATACATTAAATCTCATCAAATCTATACCGGATGTTATACCTTTTTGTAAAACACTCGCAGGATTGTATACCACTTCTCCTATTGTTCCCCAAATATTTCTTGTTGACCAATTATATCCGAGTTGAGGGTTTATCACTCCTATAGTAAATCCTGCAACAAATCCTATACCAAACTCAACAGCTAATCCCTTTAAGTCAATACCTTCAAATATTTCTCTGCCATTCATAAAGTTCTGAGCTATTGTTCCCATTAAATTCATTAACGGTATAGCAACACCAACCGATAAACCTGTAAACAAAGCATTTGTTACACGATTTCCGCCAACAAGACCAGCAGTAACATTTGCTTTACCTCTTTCAAATAAAGTTTTTGCATCTACTTTAGAAGGCGGCGCTGCATTTCTTGCTTTTAATGCACCATTATATTGAGATATAGGATTTATAATACCTACAGAAACAAGTATTAATAAATCTGATGCTGCAGCTCTTAAATCACCTTCAACAAAAAGATTATGTACAAAAGATTGTGAAGTTTTTACTAATATTACCGAATCCAATACGGTATTCATTGCAAATCTTGTAACAAGGCCTGCTTTTCCGAGGAATCCGCTTGCAGTGTTGAAACCCACACCTAAAGTTTTAGCCCCGAAATATGTAGAGAAGCCTATAAGAGCTCCCGATAAAGCACCTACACCTATTCCTTCCAAAACATTACCACCGTTGACTCCAGCTATAATTCCACCGGCAGTAGCT
Source organism: Candidatus Ruminimicrobiellum ovillum (assembly GCA_002448285.1). Lineage (GTDB taxonomy): Bacteria > Elusimicrobiota > Endomicrobiia > Endomicrobiales > Endomicrobiaceae > Ruminimicrobiellum > Ruminimicrobiellum ovillum. The sequence goes on from DJWX01000005.1 coordinate 32,938, forward strand.
CCTACGACAGCTCCTCCAAAGGTATATTTCATTGCGGTTTTAAAAGTTGCTTTCAGCGTCTCTTTCAGTGCACCATCAAGTAATAAGCTGGCACCCATTTTACCTACGGAAGTGCCAATCATATATGCGGAGAATAAATCTATACCTAAACCTAATAAGTTCGAACCGAAATCATCATAGTTGCCTGTTTCAAAACATCTTGCAATACCGGCACCGTGTTCAAATGCCGCCGGAGCTACAAATATCGCAGCAGCAACACCCGCAGCGGTACCTACTGCTACCATAGCCAATAAAGAAGCTTCTACCGCCAAACTTGCACCTAATGTACATATTGCAGCTACAACACTAACCGCAATCACCGCAGCTACGGCAAGAGCACCGCCTACTATTTCCCAAGCTGTTTTCTGATAATATTTACTATCTATATTACCGGTTGCATCTACTTTTGCATCTTCTGTTACTCTTCTGCCACCAACTATAGAATCTTTTTTCCAAGTACTTCCTTCTCTTGTAAATGTATCTTTTGAAAAATCCTGAGCCATTGTGGAAGTACTCCAACCGGTTATGGTTCCTTCGAATGTCGTAGATTTTCCATCTTCAGCTTCCGTCAATTTACCATCAAACAATGCTGAAGATTTTCCTGCAAGAAAACTCTTATCGGCATTAGGATCTTTTTCATCTAAAACACTACCCTGCATTGTTCCGGAAACATCTGATTTTCCGGATAGTACATTCAAGCCATATCCGCCACCATTTTTATCTTGATTCAATTGGATAATGCTTCCTGCACCAATATTATCTATATTAAATACATCATCATCGTTTTTATAAGTAATAGGCTTACCATCTGCACCTCTCAATGACACAGTGTCTGCCAACACAAAATGTCCGGCTTCATCACCACCAAAAGTTGCACCGTCCAATTCAATAATTTCGCCGTTAGGGCCTGTAGTGTATACTTTTTCATCTGTAGAAAGAGTTACACTGTTTCTATGCAATATTGTTCCCAATGATATTCTGTCACCGACAACAACATCTGTTGCCAACTCTACATCTTTGCTTGGCTTAAAGTTAGGATCGAGATTCGTTGCTTCTATTCTTCCAGCATCTGCATTACCGACTAAACCGGAAACTTGGAAGTTTTCTATATACTGTCCACTGTCAAGTTTTTCCGAGAATAAATCTATTGTATCAATATCACTTGTTGTTATTGTTGCTATACCGGAAGCATCATTGAGATTTGCAATACCATTATCTGTTTTAAATCTAATACCGAAACCAACCTCGTCATTATTTGCATCATGAATATTATTCATAACAGCAAGATAATCCAAAGGATTTACATTAAATTTCATACCGGCAAGATATTCACCGGCATTAGGTAAAAGTTTACCACCGGAATCAACTATACCGGCAAGAGATAACCCTGTACCATTCGTATAATTGGGAGCAATATAATTCCTTACATAATTCGTAGCGGATTGTTCATCTGCGAAAGAAGCTTCAAAATTATTGGTTACTTCGAGCTGACCATTGTGAACAGTCATATATCCGGAATCAAAATTTATTGTCGAAGCTCCGGAAGAGTCTGAGAGATTAGAGCCATTTGCATATATTGTCATACTACCCCAATAAGTTGCTCCTTCTGCATATATCTCAGCTCCACCTGTTTCCATATCTATAGTTACTTTAGTGCCTTTTCCTCTGGCTACATAAGTTGTAACATCCTCATCAATAACAACACCGAAATTATATACTTTGGTTTGAACAGCACTATTTGATTTATCATCCCCGCTACTACCTTCCGATTTATTAGGTACCTGTTGAGTGATATAAGAAGTATCATCTGTTAAATATATATTTTGATCGACAGATCTATCTATTGCGAAGACATTTTTCCCACCGCCTGAAAAATCGGTAAGACCAAGTTCGTAAATAACTTCCATAGCGGGATCATCTGTTTGATTGAAATCTTTATCAACATTTCTATATGTTCCTTTTATACCAAAAACATTATCAGGACCTATTACCGTATAAACACCATCATTTCTAATTCCTAATGTATATATTCCGGAAGGAATATCGGCATCATCACTTAATAACAAAGTATACTTATCTGTTATTACGGTACATTCTGAATTCATCTTCCAATTATCACCGAGACCGGCATCCAAAGCATTGTTAACCGCATTTTCCAATTTTTCTCTTGCATCGGACAAACCTGCTCTATCTATACCGGTTACCGCCCATCTTGTACCATCATATGCCTCACAATAGTAATCAACTGCACTTATAAGTGACGAGAAAATTTCCGATTCGTACGAAGTCATAGTCTCACCATACAAATTATTAATAAGCGCTGTTATTTCTATTTTCTTATCCCCTTCATCACCAAGTCCATATTTATATTGTAAAAATTCAACATAGTTAATTTTTATGGAAGGATTCCCTGCATGGTAAACCATGTATGCCATATTGGCAGCGCCATATCTATCCATATACATTTCGGTAATTTGAACCTCTCCCATATATGCATCATGATCTTTATCGTCAGGATCAAGTGCTTTCTGAATATTTAAGTTAGACAATGTACTTAAAGGTCCATATCCTGAATTCAACATATTTGCACAACTTGATGCATGCATAGCCAACTCATTACTATCCATTTCAGAAAAATCGTATATACCGAATTCACTACAATATGCCCTAAAGATTGAACTTACATAGTATGCATCGACATCAGTCATTTCAACATCGACACCATTATACATGTAGTACCATACCTCTTCCGCAATTGCTCTATCTTCCGCAGAAACTTCAGGAACTTCATAAGAAGGATTATCCTGTTTAGGCATCAAATCAACCATAGCTTCTAAGAACGTTCCGTCTTGTATTTCTTTCATTGTAAAGGATCTTGTTGTTCCATCGGCTTTTGTTAATACTAAAGATTCGCCATCACTACCTACAGAAAGACTATTATCTCCAATCTGACCATTTACAGAGTTAGCTAAATCTCCTAACTGTCCTCTACAATATGTATTTTCCCAATTTGCTATATTACCGGTTTCAGACAATTCAACTATAGTCTCACCATTAGAATTTAATACCTTTGCACCGGATACATTATGCATTTCGTTTCCAACTACATTTATACCTTGTACCCATACTCCGGTTCCTTCATCATATGCAGCATATGCATTAGGATCTGAATTTATGGCACTCGCGCTGAAGTCCGCTCCGCCAAATGTCTTAGTTTCTTCATCAAACGTCAATCCTTTACTTGTTCTTACAATCGCACCTGTCTCGGAGTTCTTTCCGTATGCGGTTACACCCTTTAAGTATCCATCATTATCACGTTCTAATCCGTCAGTCCAATTATCAAGAGCAAAGCCACCTTTTAATGTACCTGTATATCTTATTTTATCTTCCGTTGTTATATCGAATGTTGAACCATCTATGGTAAATATTTGACCGTCTTCGTCCATCGTTATTCCCGTTATCCATGCACCATCCGCGGCTAAACCTGAATAATTTTGACTGTTTGCATTTATTGCTTTTCTACTAAAGTCTGCTCCGCTGAATTTCTTTGTTTCTTTATCAAAAGTAAAGCCACCATTCATTCTTATCTTTCCGGACTTATCATATGCCGTTACATTTATTAAATTGTTATCATCATCATAATACAATCCACCTAGTCCTTTTGCACTATATCCTGCTTTTAAACTGCCGGTATATCTAGTTCCATCTTCATATGTCACATCAAAAGTACTTCCTTCTATAGTCAATATAGTAGTCTCTCTTCTATTTCTGCCTGCCAATGCTATCTCTATTCCTTGTATCCATGCTCCGGTTGTATCATCATATACCGCATATGCAGCCTTATTTGAATTTATTGCATCCGTACTGAAATCTGCTCCGCCGAATGTATTACTTTCTTTATCAAAAGTTAATCCTTCACTCGTTCTTATTAATTCTTTTGTATCCGGATTCGTTCCATATGCATTTACGTTCTTTAATAATCCTGTTTCAGGATTTTCATATTGTAAACCGTCTGTCCAATCATCAAGAGCATGTTCTCCTTGTAATATTCCTGTATACCTTATTCCGTCCACAGTTATATCAAAAGATGCTTTGTCTTGAATAGATACATTCCCTTGCTCATCTACGGTTATTCCTTTTACCCATGCTCCGTTACTTGCCAAACCGTAATAGTTGTCATTATTTGTTTCTATAGCATTTGCACTGAAATCAGCTTTACCAAATGCTATACTTTCTCCTTCTTCGGCAACAAGTGCTACTGTGTTTCCATATCTATTTGTTTCGGCCCTTGTAAATGTCGCACCCTCACCTTTTAATACGGATGGTATTGCGGTATCAGCATCTAATGTTCCTATATATGTGTCTCCAGCACTATCTTTTACTCTTACTGCCGCTCCCTTCGCACCATTTACAGTATACTCATGACCTCTCGTTCCGTCTCCTGTTATTCTTACTCCGCCTACATAATTGCCTTTGTTATCAGTATAGAAATATTTAGGTGTATACGGTTCCGCACCTTCCGCTAATGATGCTTCTAATGCATCTGCATCTGCATTTATTGTTTCTACATCAAAATAATCCGTTCCGAATGTTAAAGATTCTCCTTCTTCAGCATTTGTATATACCGGCGTTCCGAATCTTGTTGTATATGCCGTTGTGAATACCGTATTTGTTCTATTGTTCAATATATCACTTATTAATGTATCTTCGCTTACAGATCCCATGAATACATCATCGGCTCCGCTCTTTAATTGTACCGAGGCTCCTTTTGCTCCGTATACTTTGTAAGGATTATCGTCCGAGCCGTCTCCTTCTATCTTTATTCCGCCAACGTAGTTTCCTTTACTGTCACTGTAGAAGTATTTTGCCGTATATGGCTTTTCTTCTGTTGCGGCTGTTACTTTTGCTGCATCTGCATTGATTGTATCTACACTAAAATAATCCGTTCCGAATGTTAAGCTTTCTCCTTCTTCCGCACTCGTATATACAGGTGTTCCGAACCTCGTTGTATATGCTGTTGTAAATACAGAGTTGGTTTGATTACTTAATATATCACTTATCAATGTATCTGCACTTAATGTTCCCATAAATACATCGTATTCTCCGCTCTTTAGTTGCTCCGAAGCTCCTTTTGCTCCGTATACTTTATAACCGTCTTCCTCGTTTCCTTCTATCTTTATTCCGCCTACGTAATTTCCTTTACTATCGCTA
>DJWX01000018.1:0-23632 GCA_002448285.1 Candidatus Ruminimicrobiellum ovillum
GGATCAGGCGTTGTTACAAAGATCATTGAATAATTAAAATACAGGAAAAATAATATGTCAAACGAAAAAGTAGCAGTAAACAAAACAGATAGAATAAGAATAAAACTTCGTTCTTACGATTGTAAAATGTTAGACGATTCTTTAAAGAAAATTGTAGAAACAGCAAGAAGAACAGGTGCAACAATAACCGGTCCTATGCTTTTGCCTACAAACATAAAGAAATATACGGTTAACAGATCAGTTCATACTGATAAGAAATCGAGAGAGCAGTTTGAAATGAGAGTTCATAAGAGATTGGTTGATATCTGTGAACCTTCAGGAAATACGGTGGAAGAATTGATGAAATTGGATCTTCCTGCCGGAGTAGATATTGAAATAAAAATGTAATTTTGCGAAAGCAAAGTTGCGAGGTATAGAGGGATAAAAGTATGGAATTTTGTTTCCATACATCCTCGATACATTAAACTAAAATTTAAAGTAGAGAGAAAATATGTTAAAGTCAATAATTGGTTCAAAAATAGGTATGACACAGGTTTTTGATGAAAAAGGCAAACTTGTGCCGGTAACAGTTATAGAAGCAGGACCATGTGTAGTTACTGCTATTAAAACTGTTGAAAATGACGGTTATAATGCCGTTCAGTTAGGTTTCAAAGATGTTGCAGAAAAGAAACTTACAAAAGCTCAATTAGGGCATTTAAAGAAAAATAATATAGCTCCTAAAAAAATCTTGAGAGAGTTCAGAACTGATGATGTTTCCGGATATACAGTAGGTCAAGAAATAAAAGCTGATATTTTTAAAGCAGGAGACTATGTTGATGTTAGCGGTATTTCAAAAGGTAAAGGTTTTGCCGGTGTTATAAAAAGACACAATTTTGGAATGCAACCGAGAACAAGAGGTCAATCTGATAGAATGAGAGCAAGAGGTTCATCAGGCGGACAAGGCCCTCAAAAATTGTTCAAAGGCATGAGAATGTCTGGACATATGGGTCAAGAATATGTTACAATACAAAAATTGCTTGTTGTAAATGTTGATGCAGAAAAGAACGTACTTCTCGTTAGAGGAGCAGTTCCTTCTGTTAAAACAGGTACTCTTATTGTTAATAATACAATAAAGAAAGTTCCTGTTAAAGTAGAAGAAAAGAAAGCAGCAAAGAAAAAATAAAAATTAGTAAATAGGACAAAAAGATAATGGATACAATAGTTTATACCGTTGAAGGTAAAGAAAAAGGAAGATATGAACTTCCGGAATATTTTAATACAGAAGTTAAAACAGCTCTTCTTCATGAAATTACAACAGGTTATCTTGCAAACTTGAGATCCGGAACACATGCTACCAAGACCAGAGGAGAAGTTTCTTTCTCAGGTGCAAAACCTTGGAAGCAGAAAGGTACAGGTAATGCAAGAGCAGGACAAAGAAATTCACCTCTTTGGAGAAAAGGTGGTATCGTATTTGGTCCTCAACCGAGAGATTATTATCAGAAGATGCCTAAACAAAAAAGAAAACTTGCATTAAGTATGGCATTTGCTAACTTAGCACAAGAAAACAATTTGGTTTTGGTTGATTTGATAAAATTTGAAGAAGCTAAAACAAAGAATGTAGCAACATTCTTAAAGAATTTGAAAGTTGACGGAAAGAAAGTTATTATCGCACTTTCAAAGAAAGATGATGTTGTTAAAACAGCAGCAAAAAATATAAAAGATGTTGTTGTAGAACAAATTGCAAATTTGAATGCTTATCAAGTTATGTGGGCAGATAAAATCGTTACAACACCTGAAGCAATTGATAGCATAAAAGAAAAGCAAGCATAAGAGAGAGTAAAATGGATATAAGAAACATTATTAAGAAACCTCTTGTAACAGAAAAAGCAGCTGTTGCAAAAGAAAAAGAAGGAAAATATACTTTCGTAGTTGATAAAGATGCTAACAAATATCAAATCAAACAAGCAGTAGAAGAAATGTTTGGTGTAAATGTAGTTAGTGTTCATACCGCAATTTTTAACGGTAAAACAAAAAGAATGGGTATGCACGAAGGTACAAAAAGTGACTGGAAAAAAGCTATAGTAAAGCTTAAAGAAGGTCAGGAAATAACAATAGAAGAAGCTTAATTTAGTTAAGCAAAAAAAATATGGGTCATCTCTTAGAAGTTATATTGTAAAAGATAGAAGTCTAAGCAGGTAATAAAGAGAGAGCTAATTCAGATAAGAATGAACATTCGGTATTGAATAGCTTTTCCGCCCGAAAAAAAGGAAAAAAAGATGGCAATCAAAACGTTTAAGCCGTACACTCCCGTAAGAAGATTCATTACGGTAGAAGATTTTTCAGAAATCACAACAAAGAAACCTGAAAAGTCTTTGATTGTTCCCGCAAAGAAAACCGGCGGCAGAAATAATACCGGTCAAGTAATGGTAAGATTTAGAGGCGGTGAACACAAAAGATACTACAGAATTATTGATTTTAAAAGAGATAAAATCAATATGCCTGCAAAAGTTCTTTCTATTGAATACGATCCTAACAGATCGAGCAGAATTGCTTTGGTTCAATATGAAGACGGAGAAAAAAGATACATAATACAACCTAAAGGTTTAAAGGTTGGGGATGTTGTAATGTCCGGTCCGAATGCCGAGATAAAAGAAGGTAATGCACTTCCTCTTTCCGCTATGCCTGTAGGTACGTTTATCCATAATTTGGAATTAGTTCCGGGTAAAGGAGCACAGTTGGTAAGAACTGCTGGTTCTTCTGCGCAGTTACTCGCAAAAGAAGACGAATATGCTCACGTAAGAATGCCTTCCGGAGAAATAAGACTAGTTCTAGTTAGGTGTTATGCAACAGTGGGACAAGTTGGAAATGTTGAACATGAAAACATGTCAATAGGTTCAGCTGGAAGACATCGCCACTTCGGTAAGAAACCTCATGTGCGCGGTACCGCCATGAACTCAGTTGACCATCCGCACGGTGGTGGTAGAGGTAGATCAAAAGGCAACAATCAACCTCGCAGTCCATGGAATCAACCAGCAAAGGGTTTCAAAACAAGACCAAGAAAAGTTTGGGATTGGATGATTGTAAGTCACAGAAACAAAGCTAAGTAATTTTAGCAACAGGAGTTTAACAGATGAGTAGGTCAATTAAAAAAGGACCTTATGTAGATGCGAAACTTTTAAAGAAAATGCAAAAGTTAAATGAGTCCGGCGAGAAAAAGATTATAAAAACTTGGGCAAGAGCATCGGTTATTACACCGGATTTTGTAGGACATACATTAGCTATACATAACGGTAAAAAATTTCTTCCGGTATTTATATCGGAACAAATGGTTGGACACAAGCTTGGTGAATTCGCACCTACCAGAATTTTTAAAGGTCACGGTGGAATGACAAAGCAAGAAACATCATTAACATAATGATGAAAGTTGAAAAATAGAGACGAATAAAAAAAGGCAAAGGACGAAAAAGATGGAAGCAAGAGCAATAGCAAGATTTGTAAGATATGCTCCTAGAAAAGTTAATCAAGTTTTGACTGTTATAAGAAATCAAAGAGTTGATAAAGCATTTGAAATTCTTTCTTTCTTACCTAAAAATGCAACTGAACTTGTAGAAAAAGTTTTGAAAAGTGCAGTAGCAAATGCAGGCAAACTTAAAGACCTTTCTAGCATCAAGATTAAAGAAGCTTGGGTAGGTCAAGGTCCTACATTGAAAAGAATGAGACCAGGTCCTATGGGCAGAGGTTTAGGTTACAAGAGAAAAACATCTCACTTAACAATAATTGTTACGGATGAAGGTGTTGTTCCGGCAAAAAGAAAGAAAAAAGCAGCAGCAGTTAAAGCTCCTGTAGCTCCTGCAGATGCGGCAGCAACAGAAGAAAAAGCTCCTGCAAAAAAGACAAGAAAAACAGCTGTTAAAAAAACAGCAAAAAAAGCAGAAAAAAAAGAAACTGCTGAAAAATAGAAAATTTAGTAAAAGGTAAGGAAATATGGGTCATAAAATTCATCCTAAGAGCGTTAGAGTCGGTTACATTAAGGATTGGGATTCTAAATGGTTTAACCTAAAAGAAATGCCTGACTTTATAGAAGAAGATTTTAGAATAAGAGCTTATTTGAAAGAAAAATTGAAAATGGCTTCAGTTTCAAAAATCGGACTTGAAAGAGCAGGAAAATATATTAGAGTAAACATCTATACTTCAAGACCCGGTATCGTTATCGGTAAAGGCGGTCAGGGTATAGAAAACATTAGAATGGAAGTTGAGCAAATGACAGGAAGAAAAGCTTTCGTTAATGTTATGGAAATTAAGAGAGCTGAAATCGATGCTCAGCTTGCCGCTGATGGTATTGCTTATCAATTGGAAAAACAAGTTGCTTTCAGAAGAGCAATGAAAAAAGTTATTGAAAAAGCAATGGCAGCAGGTGCTCAAGGTATAAAAGTTATGTGTTCTGGAAGATTAGGCGGAGCCGAAATCGCAAGAACAGAATGGTTGAAAGAAGGAAGAGTTCCTCTTCAAACATTCAGAGCAGAAATTGATTACGGTTTTTCCGAAGCAAACACAACAATGGGAAAAATCGGAATAAAAGTTTGGATATTCAAAAAAGAACATTTCCAAAAGACAGCAAAAGAACTTTTGGAAGAAGCTAAACTTGTTGAAAATGTTGAAGAAGTAGGTGCTTCACAAGTTGGCCAAGATAATAAGTAAGGAAGGACAAAATATATGTTGATGCCAAAGAGAGTAAAATACAGAAAGACTCAAAGAGGAAGAATGAAAGGGTATGCAAAAGGCGGAACAACTCTTTCTTTTGGTACTTTCGGACTTCAAGCTCTTGAGCCGGTTTGGTTAAACAGTAACCAAATCGAAGCAGCTCGTATAGCTTTGACAAAATACACAAAAAAAGGCGGAAAAATCTGGATAAGAGTATTCCCGGATAAAGCTATTACGAAGAAACCTGCAGAAACCAGAATGGGTAAAGGAAAAGGAGATCCAGCATTTTGGGTAGCCGTAGTTAGACCCGGCAGAGTAATGTTTGAAATGGAAGGTATTCCTGAAGCAGACGCAAGAGCAGCATTGAAACTTGCTTCAGATAAACTTCCGATACATTGCAAAATTTTAGTAAGACAAGAAATATAATAACGGAAGAGAAAGATGAAACAGAAAAATTGGCAAGAAATAAAAAGTATGTCATCGGTTGAATTGAATGCTAAACTTGTTGAATTAGAAGATAAATACTACAAGTTAAAGTTTAGAAACTCAACGGCACCGGTAAAAAATCCTCTCGAAATAAGAGAGATGAGAAGAACAATAGCAAGAATAAAAACTCTTCTTGCTGAGCAAAAAAAGGGAAACTAATTCCCAATAGGAAGGAACAATGGAAGCTAGAGGAAAAAGAAAAGTAATGCAAGGAATAGTAGTTAGCGACAAGTCTTCTAAAACAAGAGTTGTAGCTGTTGAAAGAACAATTAAACATCCATTGTATGGCAGAATAATAAGAGTAAAATCTAAATTTTCTGTTCATGACGAAAAAAATGAGTCTAAAATGGGTGATTTAGTTTCTATAATGGAATCAAGACCTATGTCAAAAACCAAAAGATGGATTTTGACGGCAGTTGTAAACAAAGCATAAGGAAAAAGACAATGATTCAAGAAAGAACAATTTTAAATGTAGCAGATAATTCAGGAGCAAAAAAAGTAAGATGCTTCAGAGTTATGAAAGGTTTGAAAAGAAGATATGCCGGCCTCGGTGATGTTGTAATGGCTTCTGTTCAAGATGCTATACCTCACGGCAACATTAAAAAAGGTGATGTTGTTAAGGTTGTTATCGTTAGAACAGCAAAAGAATATCGCAGAGAAGACGGAACATATATCAGATTTGATGATAATGCAGCAGTAATCATCAACGACGAAGGGGAACCAAAAGGTACTCGTATATTTGGCCCTATAGCAAGAGAGTTGAGAGAAGCAAATTATCTTAAGATTATTTCTCTTGCACCGGAAGTAATATAATTAAGTTTAACGGGATAGAAATATGCTTAACATTAAGAAAAAAGATAAAGTTGTAGTTTTAGCAGGAAAAGACAAAGGTAAAGAGGGCGAAGTTTTAAAGGTTTATGATGAAACCAATAAAGTTGTCGTTTCTAAAGTTAACTTTGTTAAAAGACATACAAAACCTACACAGAGAGACCCGGGTGGTATAAAAGAAAAAGAATCACCTATTTCAATCTCAAATGTTATGTTGGTATGTCCGAAATGTAATAAACCTAACAGACCTAAATTTGACAAATTGTCAGACGGAAAGAAAGTTAGAGTTTGCAGAAAATGCGGAGAAATTATAGTTTAGTTATAAGGAAAGATAAATATGAATCAAGTTCCTAGATTAAAAGAATTGTATGTAAAAAATGTAATACCGGCCTTGGAAAAAGAGTTCGGTTTTAAGAATGCAAACGAAGTTCCGAAAGTTTCAAAAGTTGTTATAAACATCGGACTTTCAGAAGCAAAAGAAAATGTTAAAGTTTTGGAAACAGCAAGTGCGGAACTTGCAGCTATAACCGGTCAAAAACCTGTTACCTGCAGAGCAAAAGCATCAGTTTCCAACTTTAAAATCAGAGAAGGTATGCCGATAGGTGTTAAAGTTACTTTAAGAGGAGCAATGATGTTTGAGTTCTTAGACAGACTCATGAACATCGCAATGCCTAGAATCAGAGATTTTAGAGGTGTAGAACCTAATAAATTCGACGGTAGAGGAAACTTTAATATCGGTCTTACGGAACAATATATATTCCCTGAAATCAACGTTGAAAAATCCGATAAACCCAGAGGAATGAATATAACAATCGTAACGACGGCAAAGAAAGACGAACATGCAAAGGCATTATTGGAATTTTTAGGTATGCCTTTCAAGAAAAGAAAATAGTAGTTATTGACGGACATTGTAGTAAACAATGTATATAAATTTTAAAAAATAGAGGCGTTTATGGCAACAACATCAGCAGAAGCAAAAATGCGCAAACCTCAAAAGTTTGCAACTAGGTTCAGGAATAGATGTCGCCTGTGCGGAAGACCTAGAGGCTACTACAGAGATTTCGGTTTATGCAGAATATGCTTTCGTAAACTTGCACACAATGGTGAAATACCGGGTGTTTCAAAGTCAAGTTGGTAATTTGCAGTTAGAAGTAATTTAAAATTAAAAAGAGGTTAGGTGTAATGATTACAGATCCTATATCAGACATGTTTGTTAGAATTCGCAATGCGAATGCAAAACTTCATGAAAAAGTTGATATCCCATCTTCAAAAGTAAAAACAGAAATAGCAAGAGTTTTGAAAGAAGAAGGATATATTGCAAACTATAAACACATTGAAGATCAAAAACAAGGTGTTTTAAGAGTTTATTTGAAGTATGATGTAAACGGAAAGGCAGTTCTTCAGGGAATAAAAAGAAGCTCAAAACCAAGCTTGAGAATTTTCAAAAGAGCTGAAGAATTGAAAAATGTTCTCGGCAGTTTCGGTGTAGCAATAATTTCTACATCAAAAGGAATGATGTCGAGCAAAAAAGCAAAACAAGCCGGAGTCGGTGGCGAAGTAATCGGATATGTTTGGTAAAATTTAAATATGAGGTTTTGAAATGAGTCGCTTAGGAAAAAAACCAATAACAATACCTGAAAAAGTAAAAGCAGAATTCAAAAACGGAATTTTGGAAATTTCGGGTGCAAATGGAAAACTCTCTCAATTAATCGACGAGAGAATAAATGTAAAAATTGAAAATTCAACTGTTACATTGGAACAGAAAGCAGAATCAAAAGAAGCAAATATGATGCAAGGTCTTATGAGAGGTCTTGTTTGCAATATGATTGAAGGTGTAACAAGCGGATACAAAAAAGAACTTGAACTTGACGGTTTGGGTTTTAAAGCTGTTATTAGCGGGAAACAAATCACTTTGACAGTAGGTTATTCTCATACAGTAACATTGGATATTCCCGAGGGAATAAAAGTTGTTACCGGTATGACACAAGACAAAATTCCTACATTAACAATCTCTGGTGCAGATAAACAAAAAGTAGGAGCTTTTGCAGCACAAGTCAGAGCTGTAAAACCGCCGGAACCATATAAAGGATTCGGTATAAAATATGTCGGTGAAAAGATTATTAGAAAAGCAGGTAAAGCAGCAGCAGGTTCTAAGAAATAATCTGATAAATAAATAGAGGGTTGTAAATGAAAAGTTCAAAAATAAGATTAGGTTTTCGTAAGAAAAGAATAAGAAGTAAAGTTGAAGGAACAACTGAAAGACCAAGACTCAATATTAAATGTGGTCATAAACATATTTATGCACAAGTAATAGACGATTCTAAAGGTTTTACTTTGGCAGCAGCATCAACTTTGTCTGCAGAAATTAAAGGTACATTGAAATCTACAGATACCGTTGAAGCAGCAAAAGCAGTAGGACAATTGATTGCTAAAAAAGCTGTTGAAAAGAATATTAAAAAAGTTGTTTTCGATAGAGCAGGAAAAGTTTATACCGGTAAAGTAAAAGCACTTGCCGACGAAGCAAGAGCCGGTGGACTTGAGTTTTAATTAAAACTAAAAATTTATATAATTGGCTTGTTGTCGTACAGGGGGATAAGTTGGCTGATAATAAAGTAAATAAAAAAGAAAAAGAAAATGAAAATGAAAGCGGTTTAATAGAAACCGTAGTAGCTGTCAACAGAGTTGCAAAAGTTGTTAAGGGTGGAAAAAGATTCTCTTTTAACGCTTTGGTGGTTGTTGGTGACGGCAAAGGTAAAATAGGTTGTGGTTTAGGTAAAGCAAACGAAGTTCAAGCTGCAATTAAAAAAGGCAGTGCTTATGCTCAAAAGAACATGGTATCCATAGCTTTAAGAAACACAACAATTCCACACGAAATCATCGGAGTTTCCGGTGCAGGAAAAGTTTTGTTGAAACCTGCAGTTCCGGGAACAGGTGTTATTGCCGGTGGTCCTGTTAGAGCCGTTCTTGAAGCAGTAGGAATTTCAGATATTCTTACAAAGTCTATGAGAACAGCAAACAAATTTAATGTTGTTTATGCAACAATAGAAGCATTGAAAGGTTTAAGAACAAAAGAAGATGTTGCTAAAATAAGAAATAAAGAGGTTGCAGAAATATGATAGGTCTTAACACATTAGCACCTGCAGCAGGTGCAAAACATAGAAAGAAAATTGTTGGTAGAGGTGAAAGCTCAGGTCACGGTAAAACCTCAACGAGAGGACATAAAGGCCAAAAAGCAAGATCCGGCGACGGAAAAATGTCTTGGTTCGAAGGCGGACAGATGTCTATCGTTAGAAGAACCCCTAAGAGAGGTTTCAGTCATGCAATGTTCCGTACGGAATATGAAATTGTTAATGTAAGCTCCATCGAATCAAAATTCGATGCAGGTGCCGAAATAACAAAAGAATCTCTTAAAAAAGCCGGAATAATAAAGAAAAACGGTTTGGTAAAAATTCTTGCTAAAGGTGATGTAAAGAAAAATTTCATCGTTAAAGCAGATGCTTTTTCAAAAACAGCAAAAGAAAAAATAGAAAAAGCAGGCGGAAAAGCTGAAATAGTTAAGTAATTAAAAATTTATATATAGGGAATAATTATGTTTAATAAAATTGCAGATATCTTTAAGATACCACAACTCAGAAGTAAAGTGTTATTTACATTAGCGATAATCGTTGCCTACAGAATAGGTGCGGCAGTACCTATTCCGGGAATCAATGCAGATGCCGTAAGATCTTTGTTTGAGGCAAACAGTAACGGGTTGCTCGGATTTTTGGATATGTTCTCCGGTGGAGCATTAAACAGAATGTCTGTTTTTTCAATGGGTATTATGCCTTACATCAACGCATCCATTATCATGAGTTTGATGCAGGGTGCCCATGTTATTCCTTATTTAGACAGATTGGCAAAAGAAGGCGAGCAGGGAAGAAAAAAACTTACCCAAATTACAAGATACGGAACTCTTATACTCGGTGCAATACAATCATTCGGTCTTACAATGGCTATAATGAGAATGCCTACCCCAAGCGGTATGCCTATAGTTTTGGATCCTACAATGTCTTGGATGGTTATGACGGTATTTACACTTGTAACGGGAACCGTTCTTATAATGTGGCTCGGTGAGCAGGTAACGGAAAGAGGTATCGGTAACGGTATTTCTTTAATCATTTTTGCAGGTATCGTTGAAAGACTACCGTCGGCATGTTTAGGTGTTATAAAGCTTATACAAATGGAAGAACTTTCATTGCTTTTGGCAATAGTTTTATTGGCTTTGGTTTTGGTTGTTTTAACACTCGTTGTTTGGGTAGAAACAGCACAAAGAAGAATTCCTATTAACTATGCAAAAAGAATGGTTGGAAGAAGAATGTACGGCGGACAAACATCTTTCTTGCCTATTAAAGTTGATCAGTCCGGTGTTATCGCAGTTATCTTCGCAGTATCAATTTTGTCAGCTCCTTTGACAATTGCACAGTTTGCTCCGGATTGGACAGTATGGGGAATTCCCGTATCAAAAACAATAACAGATTGGTTTAACAGAAGTTCATGGGTTTATAATTTAGTATATGCAGGTTTGGTAATATTCTTCTGCTATTTCTATAACTCAATTTCTTTCAACCCGAAAGATTTAGCGGAAAATATGAAAAAGTCTGGCGGATTTGTTCCGGGTATCAGACCGGGCGAACCGACAGCAGTATATATTCAAAAAGTTTTGGAAAGAGTTACATTGGGCGGTGCATTGTTTGTAGCATGTATAGCAGTTTTGCCTGATTATTTAAGAACCATGATGTCTGCACCTTTCTTCTTCGGCGGAACTTCATTACTTATCGTTGTGGGTGTATCTTTGGATACTATCGGTCAGATAGAATCTCACCTTATAATGAGACATTATGAAGGTTTCATGAAAGAAGGCAGAATTAAAGGCAGATGGTTTAACATAAAATAATTTTAAGAGAATAAACTATGAAACAATTTAATTTTATATTATTCGGACCTCCGGGAGCGGGAAAAGGAACACAAGCAAAAACAATAAGCAGCAAATTTAATGTAGTTCACCTTTCTACCGGTGATATGATAAGAGAAGCTAAAGATGATCCTATGTTTGCAAAATATTTAACTTCAGGTCAGTTGGTTCCGGACAGTGTGATTGTTGACATGGTTGTAAAAAGATTACAAAAAGACGATTGTAAAAACGGATTTTTATTGGACGGTTTTCCGAGAACAATATTTCAAGCACAAGAACTTGATAAGTTTTTACAACAATTAAACAGAAAAATAGCAGCGGTTTTTTATATAGATATTGCACAGGAAGAAGTTATAAAAAGATTAGCCGGAAGAAGAGTTTGTCCTTCATGCGGAGGCAGTTTTAATATAGAATTAAAACCGCCTAAACAAGAAGGTATTTGCGATTTTTGCGGTGCAAAACTTGTGCAAAGAAAAGATGATAATCCGGACACAATAAAGGAAAGATTGGTTGTTTATGAAAAACAAACAAAACCTTTGGCGGAATACTACGATAAAAGCGGTGTTGTTGCGAAAATAGACGGTGCCGTTTCTCCGGATAAAGTTTTTGAACAGATTGAAAATTTTGTTAATAATAATGTAAAATAAGAAGGATATCTTGGCCAGCAACATTGAATTAAAAAGTAAAGAAGAACTTGACAAAATGAGAGTTGCATGTAAAGCAACTGCGGAAATTTTGGAGAGTTTAAAAAGTTTTATAAAGCCGGGATTGTCTACGAAAGATATAGACGTTGAAGTATACAGAATGATAAGTTCTTTTAAAATGAAACCTGCTTTTTTGGGATACGGTGGTTTTCCCGGATCGGCATGTGTTTCAGTTAATGATGAGCTTGTTCATGGGATACCGAATGACTCTCGTGAACTTTCTTCAGGCGACATAGTAACTGTTGATGTAGGTTGTATTTATCAGGGGTATTACTCAGATGCGGCTTATACATATCCCGTAGGTAAGATAGATGCACAAACACAGAAACTTTTACAGGTTACCGAAGACTCATTATATAAGGCTATAGAGCAGGTCAAACCGGGCAATAGGTTGGGAGATGTTTCTTACGCAGTCCAAAGTTATGTAGAACCTTTCGGATTTTCAATAGTTCGTGATTATTGCGGTCACGGGCTTGGCAGACATCTGCATGAAGAACCGAGTGTTCCTAACTACGGAAAACCAGGAACAGGACCGAGATTAGTGCCGGGTATGGTTATTGCTATAGAGCCAATGGTCAATGTCGGAACACATAAAGTCGATGTGTTATCCAACAATTGGACAGTAGTAACAAGAGATGGTAGTATGTGTGCTCATTTTGAACATACTGTTGCCGTAACGGAAACAGGTTACGAAATTTTAACAAAAAAGTAACGGCAGTAGTGTGTAAGGTTATCTTTTTTAAGATAAAAAGTGAGTACCGAAGGTAAAAAAATGGCAAAAGAAGAAAAAATTGAAGTTTCCGGTAAAATACTTGAATCGTTGCCTAATGCAATGTTCAAAGTAGAAATAGAAGGCGGTCATGTAATTTTGGCACATATTTGTGGCAAAATGAGAATGCACTACATAAAAATTTTGCCGGGCGACAAAGTAAAAGTTGAACTTTCTCCTTATGATTTAACAAGAGGAAGAATCACATATAGAGATAAATAGGAGTAAAATAATGAAAGTTAGAGCATCAGTAAAACCTATATGCCAGAAATGCAAGGTTATAAAAAGAAAAGGTGTTGTAAGAGTTGTTTGTGATGATCCGAGACACAAACAGAGACAAGGTTAATTTTTAAGTTGTTGAATTTAGAAGTCAAATAATATAAAATAAATATTTTTAGCGGAGGAAAAGATGGCAAGAGTTGCCGGTGTAGATTTACCAAAAAACAAAAGATTAGATATAGCATTAAGATATATTTACGGTATCGGACCTGTTTTCTCAGATGCGATTATCAAAGAACTTAATCTTGATCCTGCAAAAAGAGTAAAAGATCTTACTGAAGGTGAAGTTAACCAAATCAACAATCTTATCACGAAAGAATATAAGGTTGAAGGTGATTTGAGAAGAGAAATTCAAGCTAATATCAAGAGATTGATAGATATCGGCAGTTACAGAGGAATGAGACATAAAAGAAATCTTCCTGTAAGAGGACAAAGAAGTAAAACAAATGCAAGAACAAGAAGAGGAAAGAGAAAGACCGTAGGTGCAGGTGCAGGAAAAGCAGCACAAGCTAAAGGTGCAAAAAAATAAAAAATAGTGTCAAATATAAGTTGGAGGCTTAAAGATAATGGCAGAAAAGAAAGTTAGCTCATCAAAAAGAAAAATAAAATTTGCCGGCGGAATGGCAAGAGCATATATTCAGTCAACATTTAACAATACAATCGTTAGTATTACCGACGATAAAGGAAATACATTGGTTTGGGCATCAGCAGGAGGTTCAGGATTTAAAGGTGCAAAAAAAGGAACTCCGTTTGCGGCTCAAATGACAGCAGCGGCAGTAGGTAAAAAAGCTATGGATTGCGGCGTAAAACAAGTTTCAGTTTTCGTTAACGGTCCTGGGCCGGGAAGAGAAACCGCAATCAGAGGACTTCAATCTTCGGGCCTTATGATATCTGCAATTAAGGATGTTACACCGGTTCCTCATGATGGTTGCCGTCCGCCAAAGCCAAGAAGAGTATAGTAGTTTTGTAATATAAAAAGGTAAAAATTATTCGGAGGATTTTAATAGATGGCTCGTTATATTGGTTCAGCCTGCAAACAATGCAGGGCAGAAAGAGAAAAATTATTTTTAAAAGGTGAAAGATGCTCTACAAAGTGTGCATTAGACAGAAAAAGAGGTAAAAATGCACCGGGACAGCACGGAGCAAAGAAAGGTAAAATTTCGGATTACGGAAAACATTTGAGAGAAAAACAGAAAGCAAGAAGAGTATTCGGTTTGACCGAGCAACAATTTAAGAGATATTTCGTTGTTGCAGAAAAAATGCCCGGTCTTACAAGCGATACATTGTTGAAACTTCTTGAAATGAGACTCGATAATGTTGTTTATAAATTAGGTCTTTCTTATTCAAGAAAGAATGCAAGACAAATGGTTATGCACGGATTAATTTGTGTTAACGGAAAGAAGATAGATGTTCCGAGATACCAAGTTAAAAAAGATGATGTTATAACGGTTAAAGCAAGTTATAAAGATAATGTTAATTTGAAGAAACTTATGGAAAACCCGGTAGCGGTTCCGAGTTGGTTAACATTTGATAAAAATGCTATTGAAGGCAAAGTTGTTAATGAACCTTTAAAGGAAGATTTTTCACATCCTATAAACGGTCAGTTGATTGTAGAATTCTATTCAAAATAAAAAATAACCGCTTGAAAGACAGTGGGTTAAAATGGAGTAATATAGCATGAAAATGCCAGATTTAGAAAAATTAAAGAAATTACAATTGGAAGAAAAAACAGCTACAAAAACATTCGGAAGATTTATTGCTCAGCCTTTCGACAGAGGTTACGGTAATACAATCGGTAACTCTTTAAGAAGAATATTGCTTTCAAGCATTGAAGGTGCAGCTATAACTTCTGTTACAATAAAAGGTGCAGATCACGAATATGCTGTTCTTAAAGGCGTTAGAGAAGATGCTTTACAAATAGTTCTTAATCTTAAAAA
Source organism: Candidatus Ruminimicrobiellum ovillum (assembly GCA_002448285.1). GTDB lineage: Bacteria > Elusimicrobiota > Endomicrobiia > Endomicrobiales > Endomicrobiaceae > Ruminimicrobiellum > Ruminimicrobiellum ovillum. The sequence continues at coordinate 14,635 of DJWX01000018.1, forward strand.
AATCAGAGTTAAATTAAATTCCGACGGTCCTGAAAAAATTTACTTAAAAGTAAATAAAGGCGGACAAGTTACGGCTGCGGATATAGAAAAAAATGCTTCCGTAGAGATTATGAATCCCGAACAGGAAATTGCCAACATAGATGCCGGAACAACTTTGGAAATGGAAATGGAAGTTTCTAAAGGCAGAGGATATGTCAGAGCGGAATCTATAAAAGAACACAAATATGCAGCAAATACGATTGTTATGGATGCTTTATTTTCTCCTATAACAAAAGTAAACTATCAGGTTGAAAACACCAGAGTAGGTCAAGATTTAAACTATGACAGACTCGTTATGGAAATATGGACAGACGGTTCTATTTCTCCACAAGATGCTTTAATAGAATCTGCAAAAATTTTAAGAAATACTCTTACGATTTTCACCGGTGAAGCTTCCGTTGCTGACGAAGCACAACAAGAAGCTGTAGCGGCAGAACAACCAAAACAGGAAGATAAAACCGAAGAATTGAAAGCTCAACCAATCAGTATATTGGATTTGACAACAAGAGCTTCAAACAGTTTAAAAAATGCAGAAATAGAAACAATAGGACAGCTTATTTCTTATTCCGAAGTTGATTTGATGGAATTCGATAAGTTCGGAAAAACTTCATTGAAAGAAATTAAAGAAAAATTGTCGGCAATCGGCTTGTCTTTGAAGGAGCAATTATAATGATAAAAAATCATAACACAAGAAAATTAGCAGTTACACCATCACATAAAAGAGCTATGATGAGAAATATGACAACATCTTTGTTCTTGCACGAAAAAGTTACAACAACAGTTCCAAGAGCAAAAGAAGTTGTAAGATATGCGGAAAAACTTATAACAAAAGCAAAAGCAGCAGACTTGAATGCCAAGAAAGCTTTACATTCCGAAATAACGGATAAAGAAGTTGTTAAAAAAGTGTTTGAAGTTTTGGTTCCGAGATACAAAGAAAGAAACGGCGGATACACACAGATATTTAAGCTCGGATTAAGAAGAGGCGATGCTGCGGAAATGGCAGTAGTTAAATTGGTTATATAATTTAAAATAATCGAAAATACAACAGGCACTTTACCATTGTCGGTAGAGTGCCTGTTTTTTTATAAAAATGTTATAGAAATAAATTAAAAAATATACTATAATTATGTCGTTATACACTTACATAAATTTTATGCAAATATTTATAAATAATTTGGAGGATTAATGAATTTAAAAAAACTTATTGTTTTTTTAGTTTTGAGTCTTTTTTGTATTCCGACGGGTTTTGTTTTTGCAGAAGATAATAATCTTGAAATCGAAGAGGGTAAAAATTTAAAGTTCGATTTTAAAGGTTTTAACGATTGGTATGACGATACACAAATATATGATAATGTAAATATTGGAGCGGGAACGAAAGTTATTTTAAATAGTGATTGGGAGTATATGTATAAAGGCGAGGGGGAAGGAGAAAAAGAATATATTTATGCCAATGAAGAAAATTTAGCGACATTGTCAATAAATAATGCAGGAAAAATAATTTTAAACTCGGGCAGTGAATTGTCGATAAGAAATGAATATAATTTAGTAACTAAACTGTATGATGTTTCTTTGCAATATAAGCAAGATCCATATGATGATGAAACAATTAATATTTCATCTGTATCCTTTAATAACGGATTACATGTATATGAGGGGAAAGAAAGATTTTATTTCAATAGAGAAACAAATTTTTCAGAAGGAAATGTCGATGATTATTTGTTTACGGGCGACATTGTTTTTGAAGACGGAGATGCCGAAACAATTTTAACTTTTAGAAATGTTTCCGATGTTACAAGCGAAGATTATATCCTTCCCGAGGCTAAAGAGGGAGATAGTATTACGGAAGTTCAAGATCTTGTTCAAATGGATAATCAAAATAATATTGCTCATATGACAAATAATTTCATAATCAACTCCAATAGAGCTGTTTTTAATGTTGAAGGAGAAGGTCCTGATGAAACCGGTATATCCAAAAGAGTTGTTTATTTAGATTATAGTGATATATCCGGTAGCGGAACTTTTGTAAAAAAAGGTGCAGGATGGTTGTCGTTAGCTTCTGCCGACGGAACGGGATTAACAGGTGCAAATTCCGGCGGTTTGGGCTGGTCTATAGAAGAAGGTATGGTTATAGCAAACTTTCAGGAAAATTTAGGAAGTGCTGATATATATATAGCTAACGGAGGCTCTTTGGGTCTTTCTTCTCCCAATATATCCCTAAATCCTTCGCAAGTTATTAATCAAATTAAAAATAATGAGTTAGAAACAAATAAGTTCAATAATACTATTTTCAGTTCAAACGGAAGTATATCAATTACCGGCGGAGATCAGGTAGAACTTACCGGTCAAATAAAAGCCGAAGAAGGCAAAGATTCTTTGGGTTTTGCTTTTGTTCGTAATTCATTGTTAAAATTGTCAAGTGATGAAGCTAATGATATGAAACATTTTTATATATCTTTCGGAAATAAAGAATTGGGTGGAGGAGAATCTAATTATTTAGTGTCGAATGTTGATAATTTAGCGGATGAAACAATAACGGTTGCCAATGGTATTACAGAAGATTGTATAGAAAAAGAAACTGCTTTCTTTGAACTTGTGTTACAAGAAGATGAAGATAAAGAATATTCCGGTTCTTTAAGAGGTGAAATGTATTTGAGGAAGTTGGGATCGGGATTAGTAACTATTTCCGGAGAAAATACATATGATAGGGGAACATATATTACCGAAGGCGGATTATTACTTGCGACATCAAATTCAATCGGAACGGGAAATATTTTGTTTGACGGAGGTGTTAAAGGAGATTCTACCACCTATGCTTCAATCGGTGTATCCAGTAACACAACGGCCGGTGATGTAATTGTAACTAACAATATACATGTTAAAAACGGTGCAATTTTAGATGTTGCGGATAATCAGAATTTATATTTGCAGGGAGACTTGGTTCGTTATGATGCAAGACCCGGATACGAAGCTGAATTTATTAAAAACGGACTTGGTAATGCAACAATATCCGGAATTGAAGGTGTAGACAGAAAAATAAACATTTCTTCTTTCACCGTTACCGAAGGCGGATTTATTTTAGATAAAGGTGTAAACTCGGATTCTTATTTTTCTTTGGATGGTCAACAGGCTTTCTTGGAACTTAGAGAAAATTCCGGAATAAAAAATAATGATATAGATATATTTAACGGAGATTTAATAATATTTAACGAAAAAAATATCTCGTCTGCAACGGCTATAAATTTTTATAATGAGGCCACATCTACGGAAGCTTTCTCTAAATTTCATATAAAAAGTGATGCCGTTTTATCTAATGATATTTTGGACGGCGGTATAAATATTGCCAAAAATATAGAGTTTGTTACCGATGCAACAACAACTGTACAAATGGATAAAATTAATTTTCAATCGGGTGCGGATACAACAATAGTAAAATCCGGAGACGGAGATTTGATTGCCGAAGGCAATGGGGATTTTGCATTGGACAGCTTATATATAAACGGCGGAAGATTTAGAATAGAAGATACGGATATGACAGTTTCAAATACAACTCTTATAGACGGTGGAATTTTGTCTATAAGCAGCACATCTCATTTTGCATCTACGGCCGATGAAAAGAAAATAACCGTTTTAGATGGCGGCGGTATCGGAATTTATGATGATAACAGTATAGACGGAGATACAAAACTCAGTTTTGAAGGAACAGATGAAGAAAATCTTTCACGATTGGTTGTTGAAGCGGCGGATGTAAATTTAACAAACGACATTTATGTTAGAACGGGTGTGATTATTGAAAATGAAAATACATTAACATTTTCCGGAGATTCCATTGATTATGACCCTTCTACCGCAGGTATATTGGCAAAAGACGGTAACGGAGACATGATAATAGATTCCGAAGGAACTTTTAGAATGGGTGAATTGAGGTCGTTGGGAGGAAATTTACTTGTAAAATCAGATATTGAAGTCAATTCCATTTCCGTTCTCGGAGAGAATGCTTTATTATCTTTTGAAGATGTAAACAATGCGACGATTGCCAATAATTTATCGTTGGCAAGCGGTGGTACTTTATCGGTATCAACATCAACATTGAATCTTGATGATTTAAGAATGATTTCGGGAAATATCATTAATAATAATTCCGTCATAAATGCCGATGTTATAGATTGCAGCGATGCTATGATAGACTTAACAACAGATACTTCCGTTATTAATGCCGGAACAATTAATTTAGGAAATTCCGTACTTAAAGGTTTTGGAAATCTTAATGCAACCGTTAATGTCAGAAACGGTTCAAGCGTATACATAGGTTCCGACGGGGAAACCGGAGAAAAAATGAAAGCCAAAAATGTTACTTTTGGATCAGGCTCTTCATTGTATATAGATGTTGATAGTCAAAACGGTGTTACCGCAACAGATGTTCTTGAAGTTTCCGGTGATATAACGGTTCAATCAAATTCGACATTATATGTTAATCTTATGGGCGACGACAGCGAATATGATAATACATTGAAAGAATTTGAATTTATAACATTTACCGGAAGTTATAATTTTGATAATACTACAAATAAAATTTTCGATATAATTTTAAGCAATCCTAAATTCAGTGCAAGTACGGCTTTAATAGGAAATTCTATTTTCTTGGCGATAGCACAAGAATGGTCAATGTATGATATTCCCGGTGTAACAAAGAATCAGGAAGAAATGATTGATTTGTTTAACAAAATCGCTTCCGATGATGTTGCATCAAGAAACATGGAATCCGTTTTGTCTACATTGAACCAATATTATTCTAATTACGTAGATACGGGAGATAAGGCGGCATTCCTTAATGCTCTTCAAGATTTGTCCGGAATTTTCTATTCGAATTCTTTTATGGCAAGTACAATGTTTTCCAAGGCAGGTATTATTTATAACAGATTAAACGATTATTCCGAAAGAAGAGAAGATATTAACAGAGTTTGGGCACAAGTTTATACAACTAATTTTACTGTTGCCGAAAACGAAGAAAATCCTAAATTCGAAAATAATATGTATGGCTTACTTGCCGGATACGATACAATTAAAGAAGATAATTTGGTATTCGGTATTGCGGGATTTTACGGACAAGGTGAGTTAAAACAAATGGATGACAAAGCGGATGTTATTGATGCCGGTATTAATGCATACGGAGATTACAAAATTAACGATAATATAGATATTAAAGGTTTAATAGGTTACTCTATGCAGGATTATGATACAACAAGAAAGTTAAGATTTAATAAACAGGAAATAACATCCAAATATGCCACAAATACAATAAGTTTTGATGTTGAAGCCGGATATAAATACGATTTCAATGACAGAGTATCCATAAGACCTATTGTCGGTGCAAATTGTGCCGTAGTTTCCAACGGAGATATTGAAGAAGACGGTAATACGGAACAGAGATTAAAAATAAATAAAGATACATATTCCAAGGCTGAAGCAAGAGTAGGTGTCGGCTTACAAAGCAGAGCCGTTTCACCGTTTAATTGGTATGTATCAACGGCAATTAAACAAATTTTGTCGGGAGATAAATTCACGACAAAAGGTAGTTTTATAAATGCTCCCGATTATGAATTTGAAATAGAAAGTACAAAACTTTCCGGTACATCTTTCTCGGGCGGATTGGGATGTGCATATGATATAAATTCAAATATTAATATTTCGCTTGATTTAAGTGTTGATGCCGGCGCCGTATCGCAGTTCGGCGGAAATATCGGAGCATCTTATAAATGGTAATTCTTTAAAAATATAAAAGGCCTATGACTAAAAATCATAGGTCTTTTTATTTTAAGTTATGGATAAAAATATGATAAAAACAAATGCAATGAGAATTTTGGATAAAAATAATGCCGAATATAAAACTTATTCTTACGACAGTTCCAAAGCAATAAGCGGTATAGAAGTCGCACAATCGTTGAATCAAAATCCGGCATATGTTTTTAAAACTCTTGTAACGGTAGCAAAATCCAAAAATCATTATGTTTTTTTAGTTCCGGTGGCAAAAGAGCTCGATTTAAAAAAAGCGGCATTATCCGTAGGAGAAAAATCGGTAGAAATGCTTAAACAAAAAGATTTGTTTAATTTAACAGGATATGTGCACGGCGGATGTTCTCCGCTCGGTATGAAAAAGTTTTTTACTACCGTAATAGATATATCCGCACAAAATAATCCCGTAATTATTTTCAGTGCGGGAAAGATAGGTTACCAGATAGAAACCACCGTTAAAGAACTTCAAAAAGCCATAGAATTTAAGTTGGCTGATATCATAATGTAAAAAAATACTGTAACTTTTTTATTTTTTGTTTTGTCTTAATTGTGTACTTGAAAAAAGTTTCAAAGGAGGACAAAATGAGAAATTTAAAAATTACAAAAATTTTATTGAGTTTAATGTTAATGTTCGGACTTACAACTTCAAGCTTTGCTGCAGGCCATAGCAGTAAACCGAGCAAACCGGATAATAAACCTAAAATCGAAAAGAAAGTACAGGTTTCTGCTCATAAAAATGTCCATAAAAAAGAGCATCATAAGAAAGATGTAAAAGTAGTAAAAGTTTATAAAGAGGTTAAACCTCATCATAAACCGCATCACAAACATCATCACGATAAAGTTGTTTATTATTCTTACAATAACGGCAGCGATATTGCACTGCAATGTATAGGAACGGGGCTTTGCTTAGCTGTTTTGGCTGCGGCAATAGGCAGTTAATAATTCAAACTCGCAAAAACGAAAAAATAGCTCATATCGGGAAAGATATGAGCTATTTCTTATTTATAAACTGTTTCTGTTAAGCGGCAGGTTGCTCTGTTGTTTGATTTGCCGGTTGTGAACTTTGAGCAACTTTATCCATTTTAAAAGTTTTAATTATTTTTATATCAGCTTCTTTCAAAAGAGTTTGTACAGCTTGTGAAACTATGCTTTCGGCTCTTTTTTGATTTATATAATCTTTTAATTGTTGTTCAAAAGAAGCATAGGTAAACTTTTGTCCCGCAGCTTTTTCAATAATATTCATTATAAAGTATCCTTGAGCTGCATTTGGTTCTGCGTTATCTCTAAATATCTCAAAAACATTGCTTACTTCGCCTACATTCAATTTGAAAGCTTTTGATGACAATTCTACAGGTTTCATACCTTCATACATACTCATTTTTGAAGAATAAATTCTTGAATCCTGTTGTTGAGCATATTTATTTGCGACATCTGCGAAGTTTGATTTATCTTTAATTTCTTTTCTTATTGCGTTTGCTATTTGTTTTCTTTGTGCCAATTCTTCTTTGGACATGTTGTTATCCGCATAAACCAAAATCAAGTCAAATTGTACTTTAGGAGCAAGAGAAATTTTTAATTGCTGTGCAACGATATCGGCTTCGTTATATCTTCCTTCATTTTTTTGTAATTCTTCTATTTTCTTTTTGTCGTTGTTGTAAATAGCAGAAACATTATCGAAGAAAGTCTTTGTTTCTTCGTCACTTACAGGTTTTAAGTTTGTAGATATAAGACCTTTTCTGTATTTTTCTATTATGACATCGTCAGCTATTGCAGCTAAATATTGCTCTTTTGTTATTCCCTGTTCTTTTATTGCATTGTCAAGAGCGGTATCTTTTTCTTCCGGAGTTAATTCTTTACCGTCGGCATTAAATTTAAATTGTTCTTTTACTTTTGTTAATATGCTGTCTATTTCTTCTTGTGTTGCTTCGATATTCGATTTCTTTGCTTGTTGTAAAAATACTTCTTTTACTATCATATCCTGAAGAACTCTTTTACCTAAAATATCTCTTGCAAAAGGTTGTTGCAGAGCTTGAGGATTTTGATTTTTAACTACATTAACAACTCTTTCCAAATTGTTATCGAATTCAACGGAAGATAATTCCACTCCGTTTACCGTTGCAACAGCAGTTTGAACTTGCTCCTTTGTACAACCCGTAATAACCAAACATAAAAACAACAATACTAATCCGCCAAATTTTTTCATGATTTTTTACACCTTTCCTTTTTATTTTTAGCAACAATTATACAAAACTAAATTTAAAATTTAAATACCCGATTGGTTTACGGTTGTTTCCGTTTCCGTAGAAGTTTCGATTGAATTTGTATTTATTGTATCTGTCGATTCTATAATTTCGTTACCGTTTTCATCATGTTTTTTTAAGCCCAACAATTTTGTAAAACCGGACTTTAATGTATCCGATACCGCATTTTTCATTAAAGCATCTCCTACAAGAGTCGTAACACTTCCCAATAAACTTAACGAACCGCTCGGTTCTTCCATCGTTCCGCCTATTTTCATGGTTAACGGCATTATACCGTCATCTTCGTGTCTTCCGGGGGCTGCATTTACCGTCATTTTTAATAAATCGTCTTTAAAATTTATTTCACCGGTAACTTTAAAAGACAAAAGATTTGAGACAAAAGAACATTTATCGAAAAGTCCTTTACCTTCTTCAAAATTTATTGAAGTTATAAACGACAGAAAATCTATTTTTCCGTCAATTTTTTTGCTTTGTTCCTGTGCATGCTCCTCGGTCATTTCGGTAATATTTTCTTCTTCTTTATCGGAAGAAAGAAGTGCACTTCCGATATTACCTAAAATTTCCAAAACATTTAAAGCATTTATTACATCGCTTACTATTTTTAAAGACATAAACATTACTTTTACAACCGTATTTGCTTCGGTCAATTTATAAATATCTTTAATGGTTCCGTTATCGGTTGTTAAACTTAATGTGCCCACAACATTGTTCATATCGGAAGTTACTTTTTCCATGTTCATTTTAAAGTCTATGTTTTTTCCCATAAAATAAGGAACATCCATATCCTTTACATTTGCAGAAACAAGAATATCCAACGGTGGTAAAGAAGATTCTTCTTTTACTTTATTTTGTCCTTCCGTTTTATTATCTTTTTGCGTTGTTTCCTGTTCGATTTTCTTTTCTTGTTC
>DJWX01000018.1:23691-103492 GCA_002448285.1 Candidatus Ruminimicrobiellum ovillum
TTTCTTGTTCGTAACCTTTAGCCATTTTTCCGTAAAATCTGTCTGCGGTAAAGTTTGCGGTTATTGTTCCTTTATCTTTTCCTATAACATAAGAAGCGGAACTTTTAAACGGATACTTGTTCAACTTTCCGGTAAGAGAAGGAATTTTTATATCGTTTATACTATTGATATTTACCTGCGAATTTATTTCCGTAAAATTCCCGAGTTGCGGGGTGAAAGCGGAAATATCAAACAAAGAAATATTTCCCGATAATACCGATTCCGTGTGTGTTATATTAAGGTTAGCTTTAATAGTTCCCGTAGGATTATACGGATTTATTAATTTTGTTACATTATGTATTTTATCGAGTATAAAATTTATAATAACATTTATGTTGTATTCAAGTTGTTCTTTTCCGTAATTTAAGTTTCCGGATGCATTTATTGTGGAATCTAAAACCGAAACATCAAATTTTTCAATTTTAACCAAACTGTTATCCAAGTTTACATTAGTTAATGTTTGAATTCTTATTTCAGGTATTTTAAATTCGGGAAGATCCGCAATTTCGGAAAAACTTTCCGAACATAAATTTATAATTTTTACCAATATGTTTGCTTTAGGATTTGTAAAATCGGAAATAACACCTTTTGTAGTGATAATGGTATCTTTTAATCTTAAAACAAAAGATAGAATTTGTATTTCTGCCGTTGTTAAATCCATTTCATTTAAACTTGCATTGGCACTTAATGCGATATCCAAAGATTGTATCTCCATTTCAGCGGTTTTTAAATAAACATCTGTAAAAAAATCTATTTTAAAAAAGTTATCGAACTTAAAACTTTTCATATCAAAAGAAGTTTCGGATAATGCAATTGTCATGCCGGATTGTTCATCAATATATGTTATATTGCAATTTTGTAATTGCGTGCTGTTTAATAAAAGGTCTAACGGATTTGTTTTTTCGTCTTCCTTGTTATTGTTTTTTTCTTCTTCTTTATTTGCCTCTTCTTCGGGATCGGTTTTGAACATCGGTGATTCGAGTATAGGATCAAAATTAAACTTACCTTGCTTATCTTTAACTATAAGCATATCCATGTTTTCGATTGTTATTCTGTTAACTTTAAGCTGACCTTTTAATAATTTGATAAGGGAAAAATGTATATATAAAGAATCTATTTTTGCTATATTTTGATTTTTTATATTGAGCTCTATATCTTTTACATGAAAATCAAATATACTTGCGGATATGGAACCTATTTTTATATCCGCTAAAGTTTGTTCGTGAACTGTGTTTATAATTTTAGCTTTTACGGAATCCAACGGAGCAAAATAAACAAGTGCGAAATGTAATCCCGCAACAAGTAAAGATAAAAGAACTAAAAAACAAAATAAAATTTTTGCCAACAGCTTAATTTTTTTCATTTTAAACCTCAAAAAATAAAAAACAAATATTCAAAGTTTGATTATACAAAAAAAAATAAAAATTAAACAATTCACGGTTAAGTCATTTCTATACCTCCATACTTCCATGTATCCATGCCTCAAAAATCGCTTTGCGATTTTTGTTGACAACCGACTATAAAAAAGTATAAAATCTATTGATATTTTATATTGATAAATCAGGCGAAAAATGAAATACGTTATATCGGTAGTTGTATTATTGTTTTCTGTAATAGTTCATGAAGTGGCACACGGTTTTGTCGCATATAAAAGGGGAGACTCTACGGCAAAGCTTATGGGGCGACTGACTTTGAACCCTATATATCATATAGACATATTCGGTTCAATAATACTTCCGGCGGTTTTGTTGTTGATAGGTGCTCCCGCTTTCGGTTGGGCAAAACCTGTTCCTGTTAATATGTACAACTTAAAAAATCCCAAAAGAGATATGATTTTTGTTTCTTTGGCGGGTGTAACGGCAAACTTTTTACTTGCGGTGTCTGCAGGTTTAATAATGTTTCTTATAAGAACTTTCGGTGCGGATGTTTCCGTATTGGTTTCCGTTTATATCATAATGCAATATGTTATAGTTATAAATATTGTTCTTATGATATTCAATTTAATACCTGTTCCGCCGTTGGACGGTTCAAGAGTTGTATTGTTTTTGTTGCCGAGAGATTTGGCACAAAAATATGCAAAAATAGAAAGATACGGCTTTTGGATAATATTGATATTACTTATGACAAATATTTTATGGAAAATAATTGGTCCCGCTGCAAATTTTTTAATAAAATTGCTCAGCGGAGCTATGTAATAAGGATTTTATAATGGCAAATAAAAGAGTTTTGTCGGCAATGAGACCGACAGGAAGATTACATTTAGGTCACTATTTCGGAGCTTTACAAAATTGGATTAAAATTCAACAGGATTTCGAATGTTTTTATGCAGTGGCGGATTTGCACGCTTTAACAAGCAATTATGCGGATACATCAAAAATAAAAGATGATTCAATAGATATGGTTATCGATTGGTTAACCGTTGGAATAGACCCTCAAAAAGCAGTGATTTTCAGACAGTCGGAAGTTAAAGAACATGCGGAACTTTTTTTGATTTTATCGATGATAACACCGTTGGGTTGGTTGCAGAGATGCCCGACATATAAGGAACAATTAAAAGAAATTCAAAATAAAGATTTAAACAATTACGGATTTTTGGGATATCCGGTTTTAATGGCTTCCGACATTTTGTTGTATAAAGCACAAAATGTTCCGGTAGGTGAAGATCAACTTGCACATTTGGAAATGACAAGGGAAATTGCAAGAAGATTTAATAATTTCTACGGTGAAGTTTTGTTGGAACCTCAGGCATTACTTACAAAATCCGCAAAGGTTCCGGGGCTTGATAAAAGAAAAATGTCGAAATCTTACGGAAATTCTATTCTTATAGCTGAAACCGAAGACGAAATCGCGAAAAAAGTTAAAACAATGTATACGGATCCTTTAAGAATAAAAGCTACCGATGAAGGTCATCCCGAAGGTTGCGTTGTGTTTGCTTTCCACGAACTTTTTAACAAAAACAGTGAAGCCAGAAAACAAGAATGTAAACAAGGTTGTATAGGTTGTGTAAAATGTAAAAAAGAATTGACCGCTTTGATGTGCGAATTTTCAAAACCGTTGGTGGAAAAAAGAAACGAACTTTTAAAAGATAAAGCATACATAGAAAAAATATTGGCTGAAGGTAAAGAAAAAGCAAGATTTGAAGCAAACAAAACAATGCAGGAAGTAAAAAAAGCAGTAAAGATTTTGTGAGATATAGAAGTATAGAAACGGCAGTTGAAAGGGTGAATGGTTGAAAGGTTGAAAGGTTTTCGGAAAACCTAAATATTATATTTTTTGCTCTGCAAAAAATACATTAAACCGTTCAACTGTTAAACTGTTCAACCGTTCAATAAAAATACGGAGTATTTTTTAATGGAATATGATGTACATTTAGACACTTTCGAAGGTCCGTTGGATCTTCTTCTACATTTGGTTAGAAAGACCGATCTTGAAATACAGGAAATTCAAGTTTCGGAAATAACAACCGAATATTTGGCATATCTTGATACAATACAAAATTTGGATCTTGATACTGCCGGCGATTTTTTGGTTATGGCATCTACTCTTATGCAGATAAAAGCAAAAATGTTGCATCCCGATAACGAAAAAGATAAAGAAGATGCCGATACGGAACTTGATAAAATAAAAGAAAGATTGCTCGAGTATCAAAAATATAAAGAGGTTTCTAAACTTTTGTCCAACAAAGAACAGGAATATTCTCAAACATATTACAGACCGGAACCCGTAATTCCCGAACAGGAATATGAAATAGATGCAACAATTTACGATTTGGTAAAAAGTTTTCAAAATGCTTTAAGAACATTACCCGAAGAAGTAAGAGAAATAATGTATAAAGAAATTCCCATAGAAACAAAAATAAGGGAAATTCTCGATATTCTTGAGGGAAAGCAGTATCTTACATTCAGCGAAATAGCAAAAATTCAAACTTCAAGATCTGCAATGGTGGTATGTTTTATGGCGGTTTTGGAATTGGTAAAAAATAAACAGGTTGTTGCAAAGCAATCGGAACTGTTTGAAGATATAAGAATTTACAGAGTATACAACGATGAAGAAAATGAAAGTATTGTAAAAGAAACGAGAGATGAATTAAGTTTGGAAATAGAAAAAAATATACCGGAACAAGAAGAACCGGTTGTTCGGCAGGAAGTTCCTTTCAAATTGGAAGCGGAATCCGTAAATTCGCAAAACAAAGATATAGGGGTAACAGATGGAAATTAGTGATTTAAAAAAAGTAATAGAATCTTTATTGTTCGTTTCTGATAAACCGTTACTTAACAGAGAAATAAAAGCTGTTATAAAAGAAGAGTTACCCGAAAATGTAAAACTTGAAGACATAATGCAAGAAATGCAGCAGGAATATGTTCAACTTAACAGAGCATACGAACTTAAATTCGTTGCCGACGGTTGGACATTTGCCACAAAACCGGAATATTCTCCGTGGATAAAAAAACTTCTTAAAGAAAAAACAATATTGAAACTTTCACCGTCCGCAATGGAAGTTCTTGCGATAATCGCATATAAGCAACCTATAACAAGAGCTGAAATAGATACTGTAAGAGGTGTGGATTCCGGCGGTGTTATAGATACTTTAACCGATAGAAAATTTATAAAAATCGTTGGAAGAAAAGAAACTTTGGGAAGACCGTTGTTGTACGGGACAACACAAGAATTTTTAAGACATTTCGGTTTAAGTCATTTAAGCGAACTTCCCGTTATTGAAGCAGCAAAAGATGTTTTACCGGATCAAAAAGAAAATATACAAGAGTTACCTTTTGATAATCAGGTAAACAGTGAACAACCTGCTTCCGATACCGTTGAAAATTCAAGTGAAAATCAAAATTTCTATACAGAAAATAACGATTTGCAATAATCTGCCGTTACCGAAGAAAATACGGTTGTTGAGCCCGGTTCGGATAATAGTTCTGATAAAAACAGTGAAACAAATGTTGATAATATTGAAACTCAAAATTCGGTTGAAGAACAAAATAATACTGAAAAATAAATAAGTTTTATAAAAAAAATATTGTTTTTATAAAATTTATATGTTATAATTTTTACTATAATGTTTAGTACAATTTACAGTTAAATATTATAAAAGGGGATTTTGATGGCAGATAATAATCAACCTGTTCCCAATAGGAACGAATTGCAATTAGGTCTTTTTATAAATAATCAGTATGTCGCAGTAAAGAAAATCGGTGTCGGCGGTTTTGGTATCGTTTGGCAAGCATACGATTTTAGTTTAAGAAATTTTATCGCAATAAAAGAACTCCTTCCCGAATATGCCCAGCCTAAATTTGTAGAGATGTTTTATAAAGAAGCGCTTATAGCCAAAAATATTATACACGATAACATCGTGAGAGTTCAGCATTTTTGGCAAGGCAGCAACGGTTCATATTATGTAGTTCTCGATTATGTCAGAGGAACCGACTTAGAGAATTTGATTCAAAAATGTAACGAGATGAACACAAAAATTCCGTGGCAATTATCTACGTTTATCTGTATGAGTGTTTTAAAAGCTATAGATTATGCCAACAGAATCGCAAGAGACTCTATCACGGGTAATGCTTACGGAATAGTTTACAGAGATATTTCTCCCGGAAATGTTTTGTTATCTTTTGACGGAAATATAAAATTAAGTGATTTCGGTATTGCAAAAACAGCCGATGAAATAAGAGATTCCATTCCGGAAAAAGTTATTACCGGAAAATATCCTTACATGTCTCCGGAACAAATACAAGGTTTGCCCGATATAGATCACAGAACAGATATTTTTTCGGTTGCGATATTGTATTCCGAAATGTTAACCGGACAAAAATTGTATCAAGGTACCAACGAAGAAATAAAAGAACAAGTTTTAAATAAAAAATTCAATCCCGCAGATTTAAAATTAGATGCAAGTGTTCCTGCGGAAATAGGCGATATTATTGCAAAAGCTTTGGAAAAAGACAGAGATAACAGATACGAAAGAGCCATTGAAATGTACAGAGATATAAGGAGAGTTTTGAAAGGTGTCGAAACCGACGAACTTTCGGTTGAACTGTCCGAATTTATATTGAAAATGATGAGAGAGTCTGTTGCTAATTCCGAAAAACTTATAGAAAAAGTAAAAACTTTAACGGTTCAGGATGTAGGTCAAACTCAAGGTATAAGAAAAATTACCTGTCAGGATTTTATAGTAGGTCAAACAAAAAATCTCGGAGCAGCTGCCGTTGGAGGAGCTGCCGTAGGTGCTGCAGCAATGGGTGCAGCCTCTCAAGGCGGAACAGGTAAAGTTTTAACTCAAAGACTTTCTGCCGCACAAGCTCAAGGGCAAGTTAACAATGTCCAAAGACCGCAACAACCAAAAGGAGAAGAAAAAGGTAAAACCGTTTTTGAAGAAGTGGGCGATTGGTTGTTCAATAAGTTTGATGAAATGAAAAAGAGCTTAATAAGAATAATAATTGCTATTATTTTGGCTCTTTTAATTTTCGGGCTTTTAGATATTTTCTTATTGCAAATAACACCGTTCGGTAAGAGTATATATTCAAGATTATATCCTCCGGATGTAGTTATAACCACGGTTCCTGCCGGAGCTGTTGTAAGTATGAAAACTAAAGAAGGCGACGTTGTTTTGAATAATGTGTCTTCCACAAATCCTATACCGGTAAGAAAAGTTCTTCCTAAAACTTATATTGTAACCGCAATAAAGGAAGGATTTAAGCCCGTTCAAAGAGTTGTTCAAATAGAACAAAGCGATAAAGGTAAAAAAGTAAGAAAAGAAAAAATAGAAATAATGTTCGATTTCTTGTTAAATGTTGATTCCGAGCCCAGAGGAGCAAGTGTTTATATAGACGGAAACAAATTTGGTGTAACACCTTGCAAAGCTCAACTTTTGGCAGGAGCACACACCGTAAAACTTACATTGGAAGGTTTTGATAATTTGGGATACGATTCTGCTTCCGGCGGTAAGGAAGGTCAATGCGATATTGATTTCACCAAGAGCATTATAGAAGAAATGTTCTCCGGAGTTGACAGAAGATTCTGGAATTGCGAACTTAAAAATATAGAAGGTGAAAATATATTCAGTGTGACGGGTTCGTTATTTAAGAAAGTAAAAATAGATTCCGAACCTAAAGGAATGATGGTTCATGTTCAGGGAGAAAGTCAACCCAGAGGAGATACTCCTTTGAACACATTGTTTAAAGTAGGTAACTATAAGGTAAGATTTTTGGATCCGAGTGCAAAATACGGTGAAGCTTTGAAAGATTTTGAAGTAAACAAAGATTCAAAAACAGATTTGTTTGTAAAAATGAATAAGATTATTTCTTTCAAAGTAAAATCGAAAGATAGTCCTACAGATACATTCTTAACAAAAGTTACAATATCCAATAAAGATATGGAAATTACAAAAGATATTTCTACATCCAAACCTATAAGAATTCCGTTACCTGTGGCTGTTTACAATGTAACATTCCATGGTGATAACGAATACAGACCTTGTAAATTAACGAATGTAGATATAAATAATACGAGTTCCGTTGTCGGTGAAATGGAATATTTGAAAGTTGCATTGGCATTAAAAGCTACCGACAGCAAAACTGCAAATCCGTTATCCGGAGCTTATGTATGGCTCGATAAAAAGATGATAGGAAAAACGGATAAATCAGGTATTTATAACGGAACATTTAAGCCCGGTAAATATGAATTTAAGGTAATTGCAAAAGGATATAAAGAACAAATAGTATTTGTTGAAGTATTGTCCGGTAAAAAATCAGAATTGCAAGTTATAATGGAACCGGAAGTTAAAGAAGAAGAAATAGTTCCTATAAATACAAATGCTTATGTGCCTACACAAACCGATGCTAATTCCGATATTTCAGACGAGATAGCTCCTACTAACGATAAGATTGTTCCTAAAGAAACTTCTAAACCGGTAGCAACAAAGAAAGAAAAGAAGAAAAAACAGGAAGAAAAATTAACGACAACGGATGAAGATATTACTACGGAAAATCAGGTTGTTGTTTGTTTGAACTGCGGTTATGTTAATACCGCACCTGCAGGAAAGAAACTTAGATTTTGTATAAATTGTGCAAAATCTTTAAAATAAGTTAACAAAATTATATTTGGAGAAATATAATGAAAAAAGTAATGTTATTAAAAAGTTTTATGATTTTAAGTTTGTTGTTTTGTTCGGTTGGAGTCTTTGCGGGTGACGAGAGGGAGCCTATAGTATTGTCAAAGACGCCTACGGATAATGTCCCTAAAACCATAAATGTGCAGGGAAAGTTGACTACCGATTCCGGTGGACCGATAACTGCAGGTGCTCAAGAAATAAAGCTAAAAATATATGGTAAAAATTCTGAAACCCCAATAAAGACTAGTTCTACAACGGCAAATGTTGACTCTGATGGTATATATACTGCTAATATTGATGTTAAAACTGTAGATTTCAGTAAGCCGTTGGATTTTGAGGTTGTAGCAGGTAATGTAACATCAAGTAAAACCCCTTTTTCTTCCAGTCCATATGCTTTCTATGCTTCATCATCCACGTGGGCACAGGGCGATTCCAGAAATCAGATGATAGCAGATACATATATAAAAGATTTAAAAGTGTATCAAACTTCAATGACGATAACAAAGGGTGATGGTACTCATATACCTAGAGACTTTATAAGAGCATCAACTTATACATTCGGTATAGTAAAAGTAGGAAAAGGATTAGATGTGTCGGGAGAAGGTGTTATATCTGTAAATAGTGGAGTACATGTAGAGACAGCGACATATGCACAGTATGATTATATTGGTCAGGAAATAGCGACTAACTATATAAAAGATTTATCGGTAAGCGGAAGTACAATAACAATACACAAAGGGGACAACACAACTACTTCAGATATACCTTTAGCAGCAGCAACAAACTCCGCTTGGGGAGTAGTGTCAGTACCGACTTCAGACTACGGCTTGTCGTTAAGCAGTGGTGCAATAACAATAAGTTCGGCGTCGGCAAATCAATATGGAACAGTGAAAGTTAGCAGCGCGATTACATCGGATGGAACAAATGTAGTATACAGCAGTGCAATATATTCGGTTATAAATGCCACATATACGGCATTAAATAATAGCAAGGCAAATACAGATGCTTTATATAGTATAGCTTTTAAGACCAATATAAGTAGTGGTAGTGTACAAGAGGGTGATGTACTAGCATGGAATGGAAATAAATGGGAGCCGACCTCGTTTGGGAGTGTTTCTGGAAATATTGCTGCAGGTCATGACATAAGAATAACTTCTAGACAAGAAAGTTCTTGGTTCGGTCCAAAATATACTTATTATATACACTTAGATACAGCCGCACTTAATACTATCCCAGAAGCAGGTTCAAGTGAGCCTATAACCAGCGGAGCAGTATATACGGCATTGAGCGGAAAACAAGCCACATTAGGATCTTCAAATGTTATAACAACCGGAGAAGGAAATGTAGTAGATAGTGTAACAGCATTAAATGGAACAATAACTGTTACTAAAAATACGACTTTAGCAGAAGTGGCAACAAGCGGAAGTTATAATGATTTGAGTGATAAGCCGACAATACCTGCAGCTCCAGTACAATCGAATTGGGCAGAAACAAATACTGAAAGTTTAGCATACATAAGCAATAAGCCAGATTTAGCAGAAGTGGCAACAAGCGGAAGTTATAATGATTTGAGTGATAAGCCGACAATACCAACAGTAACAAATAGTTATGTTGCGACAAGTACGGAAGCTATTTCTGGACAAGGTGTAAAGGTTGCACTGGATACTTTAGTATCTGGTTCATTTACACCGGGTACAGGATTAGAAAGAGTTGGTAATACTGTGAATGTAACTACAGCACCATATGCACAACAGATTGACAGTGGAGAAGATATAGGAGCAATGGCGCAAAACGATACTGCGAAAGTTTGGGCAAAAAGAACTGTTAATGGTGTAGAAAAACAAGGTTGGTATAATATACAAAAATCTAATAACAATCGTATAAATGGTGCAGACCTTGCAGAAATTTATCAATCAACCGAAAAACTTGTTCCGGGTGATGTGGTTTCGATAGACCCGGCAAAAGATAATGCAATAGTAAAAACAAAAGTAGCCGAAGACACTATGGTTGCGGGAGTCATTTCTACCGAACCGGGTGTATTAATGAATCAAGACGAAAAAGGATATAAGTTGGCCTTGGTCGGTAAAGTTCCAACAAAAGTTTGTAACGAAGGAGGAGCTATAAAAAGAGGAGATTTGCTTGTATCCGCCTCGATACCGGGGTATGCAAAGAAAGCAGGTGACAATCCGAAAGTAGGAACGGTTATAGGAAAAGCACTTGAAAATTCAGATTCTCAAAAAGGGACCATATTGGTTTTGGTGAACTTACAATGATAAATAAAAAATTATTTGTATTATCTTTTTTGTTGTTGTTTGTCTTTTTAGTGGCTTACAATTGTGCTGATGGTAAAAATTTTGTTACCATATTAAATGGTGCAAATTTTAAAACTGATTCCGGTAAGAATTCGTATTCTTTTATCGGTCAACCGGTAGTTTTTGCTACTACGGAAGGAACAGATACAACTTCCCAATCTGCATTTGCATCTGTGTTTTACATTACACAAAGTTCCAGTATTACTTTTAAAAATGATACAGGCAGTGATCCATTTGAAGATATCAATGTTACATTAAAAGTTAATATAAAACCTGAATATGGTGGGGAAATAACAAAAATAAGATATAGGTTTTGGCAGGGAGAGAATGCTGATTGGAATGATTATACTACAAGTCCGGAGTATGACTATCCTGATTTTTCTATCAATGATGATGGAACTGTTGATTTTGAACAAAGTGTATCTTTTTCAAAAGGAAACCCCATAAATTCTTTTATGGTTTATGCACAATTGAAAGATGGTTCAAAGAGATGGTCGGATGCTTACACTGTAAGGCTTTTCTCAGGTTTGTCAAGTGGTGTGGAAATTACATCTCCGGATAAATTTACAGGATTGGCAACTATCGATCCGACGATTGAAACAACAAATTATTCAATAGATTTAACTTCAGCAACGATTACTTTGTATAGAGGCGAGGTAAAAGTTGAAGATGAAGGCTATGAAACGACTTTTGAAGATAGTGTTGTTTATACCGCTACTGTAAGTAGTAGTAGTGATACTTATGGCTTGTATAAAACAGAAAAGGGCAAAATATCATATGTTCATTCGGACATTGCTAGTCAACTTGAAAGTGTTCCCAAAACACTTGATAATAACACAACATATACCTTAGTAATAAAATCTCAGAATAATGATTCTTCAACCATAAACAGAGATTATGTAATATTTAAAACTTTATCCGGTGGAGTTGCGGATATCTTGACTTATCCGTCACCGTTTAATCCTAAGAGACAAAAAGTTAAGATTAGATATTTATTAGCAAAAACATCAAATGTTACTATCAGGTTATACGATAAAGCAGGTAAAGTTGTATGTAAGTTGGTTGATGGTGAACAAAGGTCGGCAGGCACAAATGAAGAAGAGTGGGATGGTAGAAATTATGCAGGTGAAACTCTTGCAACAGGTGCTTATATAGTAGAAATAATTGCCGGAAGTGACAGAAGATATACGGCATTAGCTATAGTGGGTAAATAATATGAAAAAAATAAACAAATTATCATTGGTTTTAGCTTGTTTGGTTTTTGTAGGAGTAACAAATGCTTTTGCAGGAACAGATGCAGCAGCTTTCTTGAAGAAAAGTGTCGGTGTTAAAGCTATAGGTATGGGCGGAGCTTATACTTCACTTGCGGATGACACATCGGCAATTTATTGGAACCCTGCAGGTCTTGCACAAATACAGGATTATTATTCTGTATATGCAATGGCTACAACAGGCGGTTCGGATAAATATCCCGGACTTAAAGATGTTACGCCCACACATCAATTCTTTGCAGCTTCAATACCGTTACAAAAATTTACCGATGTTTTGGGTAAAACAGTTGTAGGTATAGGTTATATATCTTCTAAAATGGACAATATTCAACATACGGATGAAAGCGGAGAAAGACTCGGAACAATAAGTGATACCGATGCGGCATACTATTTATCTGCCGGTATTCCTTTATGGCAATCTACAACAAGTTTATATGTAGGTGCTTCTTTAAAATACATTACTAAAAATATGTCCGAAGTAGGTGTATCGGATGGCGGTTTGGATATAGATGCGGGTGTTATATATTCGATAGATGCCGCAGATTACGGATTAATAAGTTTCGGTGCGATATTTCAAAAGGGTGTAAATATCGGTGATGATAGTGCACCTATGACAACAAAAGTCGGTGCTTCCGATAAAGTTCTTTTTGCGGAAAAATATCAACTTACCGGAGCATTGGATTTGGTTCAAAGACAAAACGAACCTTTAAGCGGAAACCTTGGACTTGAGTTTGGGGTTATAGATCTTTTAAAAATGGAAATGTTTTCCATTAACGGAATATATTTAAGAGGCGGTGTTGAAGGTTATGCGGTTGAAAGCAGATACGATATAACTTCCGACTACAACGAAACCGCATCTTATAATTTCGGTTTAGGGTTTGACTTTAGTATTATGAACACATATTTACAGTTGGATATTGCAATATGCAGCGGTAATATATTTGAGCAGAATACAAAGTTTGCTCTTAATTTCTTTTTTTAGAGGGTAGAATATGAATAAAAAAATTCTTAGTGTCTTGGTTTCAGTTTTATTTTTGTTGAATTCAAGCGGTATCGTTTTCGCAGAAAAGAAAGATGTTGCCGATCCGGCTTTACAGGCTATTATAACGGAATTGAGCAGTAAAATGCCGAGATTTATCAATAAGTACGGAGCCGCTGTTTTCGTTGCGGACGAACAAATAACAAGAGGTTCTTTGTTACAGGCCTTGTATGAATTTGATAAGAAATCTTCTTCCGGCAGCAGTGCATCCGCTTCGGGAGTTATTTCCAAAAAGGATTATGATGCTCTTAATGCAAAACTTGCCGCATTGGAAAAGAAAGTTCAAAGCGGCGGAACGGCTTCTTCATCAAAAGGTTCCGGAAATGCTTCGGTAGATATGGTTGAGTTGATGAACGATTTGGAAACGAACATGCCTATGATGTTGGATAACACATTGTCTTCTTCGAAAGTGTTCAAAAATTTAGAAGCACAAGTTAAAGCAGGCGGTGGTTCGGGAACAGGTTCAAGCACTGGTGTTTCCGTTGCAGTGGTAAACAACTTGCAGAAAAATATAAACGATTTAAGTAAAAAAGTTACCACCGTTGAAACAAATTTGGCTAAAAAAGCGGATGCTTCCAAGTCCGATGTTTCTGCGGCGGTTTTAAAAGACTTACAGAAGAATATAACGGATTTAAATACAAAAGTTAATAAAGTTGAAACATCGTTAGCCAAAAATACGGACACAAAAGTTTCCACGGCACAACAGGCCGAATTAAATGTTTTAAAGAAAAATGTCAGTGATTTGACGGCAAAGTTTAACAGTATGGAATCGACATTGGTATCGGCAAAATCCGATTCGAAATCTTCCGCAACATCGGCAGAAGTAACATACTTACAAAAAAATATAAATGTTTTGAGTAAGAAAATAAGTGATATGGAAACGGCAATGGCTAAAAGCAGTTCCGATGCGAAATCAAATGCATCTCAAGCAGAACTGACGGCATTGAAAAAAGAAATGAGCGATTTATCTTCAAAGTTTAACAGTATGGAATCGACATTGGTAGCGGCAAAGTCCGATTCAAAGTCCGCTCCTACTTCTGCTGAAATAACATATTTACAAAAAAATATAAACGCTTTAAGTAAGAAAATAAATAATGTGGAAGCATCGGTAGCTAAAAATGTTGATACGAAAGCTGCTGCAACACAAGCAGCGGAAGTGTCTGTCTTGAAAAAGAATGTCAGCGAATTAACAACAAAACTTAACAGTATGGAATCGGCATTGGCATCGGCAAAATCCGATTCGAAATCTTCGGCATCATCTGCAGAAGTTGCATCTTTGCAAAAGAATATAAACGATTTAAACAAAAAAATTAACAGTATGGAAACAAATTTAGCTAAAAGTACCGGAGCAAGTTCGGAACTATCTTCATCCGTATTGAAAAATATACAAAAGAATATGAACGATTTAAATTCAAAAGTTAATAATGTTGAAACATCATTAGCTTCTTTAGGTAAAGACAGTTCGAAAGTCAGTTCTTCCGCAAACAATGCTCAAGTTTTGTATGAAGTAAAGAACTTTAAAGATGAAATAAATACCGTAAATAAAAAGATTTCAGAAATGGAATCAAAGTTGGCAAATGCAAAAACGGAATCTTCCGTTTCAAGTGCACCTTCTCAAGAAGAAGTTAATGAACTTAAAAAGACTCTTGTTCAAATGCAGCAGAGTTATGTTGCTTTAGGTAAAAGGTTGGATTCTATAGAAAAGGAGCAAAGTATGGTAGCTTCTTCTAAAGATTCTTCCGAAGGTTCGGCTTTAAGCACTTCTCAAATGAGACTTATAAATGCAAAAATAAGTTCAATAAGAGAAGAAGTTGATAATATAAAAGTAGGAAGTTCTTCTTCCGATACAAGTAATAAAAATACTGCAGATATAAAGAGAATAGAAAAGAGATTGTCTAATTTGGAAAATTCAGACAGAAGTTCCGGCGGTTCGGATTCCGATTCCGGTTCGGGAAAAGGCGGAACAATCGCAAAAGTAAGTTTAGGATTATCTTTAGTTGCAGCATTATTTATAGCCAGATAAAAAAGGAGTCTTAAATGCCAAGACTATTAGTAAAGAAAAGAGAAGAAATTATATCTGAATATGTTGCCAGAAAAAATAAATTAAAAATTTTTATAGGCAGCAAAAAAGGAAACGATATCGTAATTCCGGATAAAAATGTTTCCGAACATCATTGTACTATTATTTTTGCAAATAACCAATATACGTTAAAAGATCAAAATACCATAATGGGAACGCAAATAAATTTCCGTTCCATAACGGAAGCACCTTTGAATTTCGGTGATGAAATTTCGATAGGTGATTACAAGATTATGTTCTTGGATGATGCTTTAAGTAAACAAGATGTTGTTATACCGCAATATTATTTGATAGGAGTTTACGGAAGATTTTTCGGTAAAAAGTTTTTCTTGAAATCGGACGGAGATACTTTTATCGGTAGGGAAAGTCTTTCTCCCAGAGGAATAGAAAACGATGTTGTTTTGTCCGGAGATATGACGGTGTCTAAAGGTCACGCGAAAATAAGTGCCGTTCAGGGACAATACACGATTACAGATATAGGTAGTACAGGCGGAGTTGCCATAAACGGAGAAAAACTCGGTCAATTAAACAGTACACAACTTGCAATAGGCGATGAAATTTCAATAGGTAGAACAATTTTCAGACTTGTTGATTATTTCAGTGAAGATTATTCTTTGCCTTCAAAACAGCATATACTCGCATTAAAGATTTTTAAGTTTATGAGAGTGTTTGTAACATTATTGGTGTTGGTCGGAGCGGCATTATCAATATATTTGGGATATACATCTTACTCTTTGATAACTTCTTCACCTAATAAATTGAATTTGTCGTTGGATTTGGATTGGTCTAAAGAAATTCCGTTAAAGGCCGATACATCATCTTATGAAATTACATCCACGCCTATAGTTGCGGATCTTGATAACGACGGGAAAAACGATATTGCAATGTTAACAAGTTCCGGCTTTTTATATGCATGGAGCGGAGCAACGGGTGATAGAATGTGGAAACCCGTGGAAGTTTATAATTCGGGTATAGCATCGTTGGTTTGTGATGATGTTAATAATGATAATGTTCCCGATATTGTTGCTGTTTCCGATTCGTCTTTAATTTATATTATCGACGGACAGACAGGTAATATAATAAGAAGAGAAATTTTAGGCGGACATATTTCGGAAACTACACCGGTTATTTGCGATTTGGATGGCGACGGAAGAAAAGATATTGTCGTTACTTCCGAAGACGGTGCTGTTCATTTTATGTATGCACCGGGCTTTGACAGTAACTATGCAAAATATTCCGAATTTATTGACGGTCCTATATATGCAAGCCCGGTAATATTAACAAGAAAAGATTTTTCACCTTTTGTTGTGATTGCAAATTATGACAGTAAAGTTTATTTCATTGACGGTAAAACAAGAACGAAAAAAACAATTAACTTACAGGAGTTAACAGGTAAACCTCATCTTGTAGCAGGTGCACCTGCCGTAGGAGATTTAAACGGTGACGGTATAGATGAAGTTGTTGTTATGTCTAATGTTCCTCAATATGTTTCAGCTATAAATACATCCAAGTTTTCTGCTATGTGGACATATTTTATAGAACCGGTACCTCCTGCAAATTTAAAGTTCAATGCATCTCCGGTTATTGCTGATTTTACCGGTAACGGTATGTGCGATGTAGGAGTTGTTTCTGCAAACGGAACGGTTCAAATATTGAAAGGTAACACTACATACCTTTCCGGAGAAATGTTATGGAAATTAGCTCTTCCGGAATCAAAGAGATTAATATCTTCGCCTGCGGTTTACGATTTCGATAAAGATAATATTCCGGAACTTGTTTTCGGAACGGAAGACGGAAGATTAATAGTTGCAAAGAGTAATGTTAAGAGAAAAGAAGTTGAAGTAATGGCAGATATTAAAGCAAGTAATTTGGCAATAACTTCTACACCTGTACTTGCGGATTTAAACGGTGATAAATTAATAGAAATTTTATATACAAATATGCAAGATTCTATACAAATAGTAAACACCAATGCTAAAATCCTGAAGAATCTTAGAGTTTGGCCGATGTTCTTGGCAAATCCGGAACACACTTCTACTTTTTCCTTAAAGGACTATAAGTTAAAATCTATAGAACTTATGGGAATAGGTTTAGTGTTGTTACTTTTGTTCTTCTTCTTTAAGATAAGGTCATCATTAAAGAAATCGAAGAAAAAAGTTAAGGTTACATATTTATGATGATATTAAGTTCGGCGCAAACAAATACGGGTGTTGTAAGAACGGAGAATCAGGATTGTTTTGGTGTTAAGCAAGAAAGAGATTTTTTCTTCGTTTGTGATGGTATGGGCGGCGGAGTTGCCGGTGATTTTGCAAGCAAAAGTGCAGTAGATGTAATGCTTTCTTTGTATGACAATATAAACAAACAAGATTGTTTGGATATTTTGGGCGATTTGTATTACACATATGACGAAGAAGTCCTTAAACCGATAGCTTTAATAAAAATAGCAAATAATTATTTGCACGGTTTAACGAAAAAATATCCGAAGTTGTCGGGTATGGGAACAACTTGTTCGGGAGTTTGGTTCGACAGAGAAGCTAAGTTAGTACATATATACAATGTCGGAGACAGCAGAGTATATAGAATAAGAAACGGGAAAATACAACTTTTAACGGAAGATCATTCTAAAATTCAAGAGCTTATAGATAGCGGGAAAATGACCAAAGAAGATGCCAAAATGGCAGAAATTCAAAGCATGATAACGAGAGCTCTCGGTATAAACAAAACGGTAAAAGTTGATTATAAGTCCGAAATAGTTAAAAACGGTGATATATATGTTCTTTGTACGGACGGATTAAACGGTGAACTTTCCGACTTTACAATAAACGATATCGTTAATTTACAAAAACCGGATGTTGTCGCTATTTCAAAAGAATTGATAACAGCTGCAAATAATGCCGGCGGAAGAGACAATACTACTGTCATAACCGTATGCATACAAGATGATTTTAATGACAGTGCTAATGTAATAGGAGAGCCTACGGAAGGTATAATTATTTTTCCGGACGAATTGAAAAATCATTCCGATAAGGAACATTCTTTAATTCGTAAATTTGAAAAAGGTTTTACCGTTCCTATCCCTAAATTGGCAAAAGAGAAAAACTTGTTAAAGAGCCCTCTTTTTATTGCAATAGCCTTGGTATTGGTTCTTATATGCGGAGTTTTTGTTTACACTGCTGTGTTTAAAGATAAAGGCGAGCAAAAAAGCATTGTTGAATTAACCGGTAATATTTCCGGAATAAATTTAAACATTATGACATTGAACAGTGATAAACTTGTAGAAATAAAAACCATAAAAGACAAGGTGTTTAAAATTCAGGTTATACAAGAATGTTTTTCAAATCCCGAAAGCTTTCTTACACCGATGCAGAATGTTACGGTTACTTTATCTCAAGACGGGCAGAATAAGTACATGGGATTATCCAGTTTTAGACCTTTGGACATAAAGTTGCCTAAAGGAACTTACGATATGACATTGTCGTATCCTGAATATAAAATGTTGGATGCAAATTTAAATTTAAAAGATACAGTAAGTGTTACGTTGGAAACTTCCGATGAGTTGTCTAAAATGTTAATAATAATGGTTCCTGAAAGGGATTTTTAGAAAGGAGTAGTAAATGCAAAAGAACGAAAAAAATAAAATTTTGGTAATAGATGACGACGAAATTTTTTTAAAAACAGTTACCGTGGTTTTAGAAGAAGAAGGTTTTGAAGTTTATGAAGCCACTACCGCAGAAAGCGGTTTTGAAGCTTTGGTTAATATACATCCGGATTTGGTTATATTGGATAAGAATTTGCCGGATAAAAGCGGATTTGAAGTTCTTAAGGCCATGAAAAAAAGTAAAACTTTTTCCGAAATGCCTCCGGTTATGTTGATAACGGCAGATACTACAATATCCGTTGATGAAGCTTTTGATAAAGGTGCGGACGATTGTATCTTTAAACCTTTAAATTTAAAAGAAACAATAAAAAGGATAAGAAAATTATTAAAATGATATTAAAAAAAATATTGCCGGTGATATTGGCAGGATTTTTATCCGCGCCTGTATTTGCGGCTTCGGACGATTTTATTTATGTGTTAAATCCGGATGCTTATTCTCAATCTATAGGTGCGAGTATTTTAGCTTTGTCACCTTCCGTTTTCGGCTTTTTTATAAATCCGGCATCCAATTACAAAAATATTTCAAAAGAAGTTCAACTTTCGTATTACACCGTATATAATAAAAACTATGGTGCCAATGTCGGTTTGATAATACCTACCGAAAAAAACGGTAACTTTTCAATTACGGTTTCCGGTGCCGACCTGAATGAAGACGAAACGGGATTTAAGAATTTTTTAATGGCAGCAGTCAATTATGTGTATCCCATAATAAGTAAATATCCGGTTCCGGTGGAAAAAGGTTCCGTAGGTGCTACCGTTAAATTTTACAATATATCAACATATGCGGACGATGGCTCGGATAAATCAATAAACCTGTTCAGTGTTGATTTGGGGTGCATATATTCTTTGGATTTTATAGATAACGATTTAACCGGAGCACTTACCATAAAAAATTTAGGTAATGCTTTTGAGTATGATGATTATTCCGTAAATCAGGCACAGTTGTTGACGGCATCCGCAAGATACAATTTGTATGATTTATATAAAGTGGCAATGGTTGCCGATATGGTAAAAAATTTACAGATTACGGATTTGGGATATGCTTGCGGTGTTGAAGCCGTGCCGATATATCCGTTATCGGTAAGAGTAGGTTGGAGAGATTACAGAGACGGATTTAACAAAGGTATAACGGCAGGTTTAAGTTTGATTTTTGACAGAGTAAATTTATCTTACTCTTTTTCCGATATAGCGGGCAGCGATAACGATCAACATATTTTTTCTTTGGGAATATATTTCGGAAAAATAGCCAATTCGGGTAAAGCGTATGAGCATTATTTGGGATATTATTTAAATAAGGCAAAATACGATTACGATAAGAAAAATTATGTTTCCGCAAGAAAGCAATACGAAGATATTTTGGCTGTATATCCTAATGAACCTTCGGCAAAAAGATATGTTAAACTTTTATCCGAAGATTTGTATCAAACGGATATGGATCTTTCCGATAAGACAGAGAAATATTTGGCAAGAGCCGATTCCGCATTGTTGAGAAACAATTTGGTAAAAGCAAAAAATTACTATGAAAAGGCATTGGAATTATCACCCAGAAATAAACAAGCTTTGGAAGGGATGGAAAAAACAAACAATAGAATAAGAGAAGAAGAAATATATGCAAACAGAAAAAAACATCAAAAAGAAATTTCCGAACATTGGATAAAAGCCGTTAAGCACTATGACGACGGTGAGTTTGTATATGCAAAAGACGAATTTAATAAAATATTGGAAATAGATCCGGAAAATGCCGGTGCATTGCAATATTTGGAATTCATACAGAAAAAAGTTGATAAGGTGACTGCGGTTCAATCGCATAACATATTTAAACAGGGACTTGTTGAATATGAAAAACAAAATTACGAGAAAGCGTTGTCTTATTTCAATGCGGCATACTTATCCAATACTTCAAGAAACGATATTAAAGAATATATTGTTAAATGCGAAGAACAAATAAATCTTGCAAAGCAAGCAGCTTTGGAAGAAAGCAAAAACAATCCGAATAAAACATTAACCAATAAACAATTAGAAGCGCAAATGAAGAAAATTTATAATTTAGGTGTGGAACAATACACATTAAAAGATTATGAAGAGGCAATAAAAACATTTACTAAATTGAAAGCAATGTCTGAAGAACACAAATATTACAGTTATAACGAACAAATAAAAACATATCTTTCCAAATCCAACAAAGAAGTGTCCAAAATTCTTTATACCGAAGGAAGAGATTTGGAATTGAAAGAAAAGTTGACGGAAGCTTACGAGAAATATAAAGAAGCATTATCTTACGATGAAACAAATTCGTCGGCTAAGAAAGCAATGGATAAGATAAATGCCGTTACGGCACAAAAATATTATGATGACGGATTAAAAGCTTTTGCTTCCGGAGATAAAAATAAAGCGATAGAGTTGTTGAAAAAATCTTTGGAAGCCGAACCTACCAAAATAGAAGCTACGAGAGCATTGGAGAGGATACAAAATTTAAAATGATAGAACTTAGAAAAGATCCTATAACGGCAAGATGGGTTATAATAAACGATTCAAGAGATTTTCAATTTGATTTGGCAGAAAATACCGATGATAATTCCGTATGTCCTTTTTGTATAGGAAAAGAAAATCTTATTCCCGAGCCTATAGCATGTTATGATCAAAAAGGTAACAGAATCGACAAATACAGCAGTAAATGGCAGGTAAAGGTAATTCCGAACAATAAACCTATACTTACTATCGAAGGCAGTATTTTAAGAAAGGCCGAAGGAATATACGACAAAATGAAAGGTGTCGGTGCTCATGAAATTTTGATAGAAAGCCAAAATCATAGAGTTGACGCTATAAAAACCGAAAATTTCGTTGCAAGTATTTTAGCTGCACAAGACAGAATAAACGATTTAAAAAATGATTTGAGATTTGAGTATATTTTGGTTTTTAAAAATCATGGAAAAAGTGCAGGTTCAACTATTGCACATCCGCATTTTCAGTTGGTGGCATTACCAATCATTCCTAAATCCGTTAAGGAAGAAATGACAATATCAAAAAAATACTATGATTTTAAAGAAAGATGTTTGTTTTGTGACATTATAGATCAGGAAATAACTTTCGGAACAAGAATAGTTATGGAAACAAGTTCTTTTGTCGCTTTTGTTCCTTTTGCTTCGAGATATCCTTTTGAAACATGGATTTTACCGAAAGAGCACAGTGAAGATTTTAGAAATTTGAAAGATAAATACAAGTTGGAAGAACTTGCGGAAATTTCAATAAGTGTTTTAAGAAGATTAAAAAAAGCTTTAGGAGATATGCCGTATAATTTGGTGGTACATTCTTATCCGTTAAAGCAGGAAAGAATCCCTCATTATCACTGGTATATAGAAATTATTCCTAAAATAACAAAGTTTAGCGGCTTTGAGTTCGGTTCGGGTATTTATGTTAATCCCACGATACCGGAAGAATCTGCTAAATTTTTAAGGGAAGCGGAATAAATGAATATATTAATGGTTGCAGCCGAATGTGTCCCTTTTATAAAAACAGGCGGTTTGGCGGATGTTGTCGGAACCCTTCCGAAATATTTAAAACAGCAAGGTCACGATGTCAGAATAATAATCCCGAAATATCGTTTAATTGACGGAGCTAAGTATAACTTACAAGCTCTTCCTTACAAATTGTCCGTATTTGTAGGCAAAGAACAGGAAAATTTCAGGATAAAAACTTGTATGTTGGACGGGAACATTCCCGTATATTTTATAGAAAATTTAAGATATTTTAACAGACTCGGTGTTTACGGAGATGATTCCGGTGTGGGTTACGGCGATAACAGAGAAAGATTTATTTTCTTTTCAAAAGCCGCAATAGAAGCAACAAAAGCTTTAATGTTCAGACCGGACATTATTCATTGTCACGATTGGCATACGGGTTTAATTCCGGCATATTTAAAAACGACAAATTTAAATGACGGCTTTTTTTGGAATACATCAACCGTTTATACAATTCATAATATAGCCTTTCAAGGCAGTTACGATGCCGCATCGACAGTTCCTTTGGCGGGCTTTTCCTGGGAAGATTATAAAAGCGATAAATTGGAATTTTATAATACATTCAATTATATGAAAGCAGGTCTTGCATATACCGATATCATATCTACGGTTAGTCCTACTTATGCGAAAGAAATTCAGGGACCGGCGGGTAAAGGTATGGAAGTGGTTTTGCAAACAAGGAAAAACGATGTTTACGGAATATTAAACGGAATAGATTATTCTTATTGGAATCCCAAAGACGATAAAAATATAGTTGCGAATTTTTCTGCGGATAATTATGAAAACAAAAAACTCTGTAAAAAATATTTGCAGGAAAAATGCGGATTTAAACAAGATGAAAATGCTTTTATGTTAGGTTGTGTGTCGAGATTTGATATGCAAAAAGGTTTTGACCTGATAATGGATGCGATAGGGAAACTTACACAATTCAATATTCAAATAGTTATTTTGGGTTCGGGCGACAGATATATAAAAGACGGTATGTTATATTTGCAAAGCTTGTATAAGGATAAAGTGAGTGTATGTACGGATTATAACGAGCCTTTATCTCATCAAATATATGCCGGTGCAGATGCTTTTTTGATGCCTTCGAAATTTGAACCTTGCGGACTTAGCCAAATAATAGCATTGGCTTACGGAACCATTCCTATAGTAAACAAAACAGGCGGTTTAGCCGATACAATAAATGATTTTTCCACATATAATACAAAGGGTAACGGTTTCGTTTTTGATTTTTATAAAGGTGAAAAATTTATTGATTGTGTATTAAGAGCATACGATATATATAAAAATCAGTTCTTGTGGAACGAAGTTATGAAAAATGCTTTTGCAAGCGAATATTCTTGGAAAAATTCCGTTCAAGAATATGAAAATATGTATAATGTTGCCGTAAACAGAAAAACGGCATATAATATATATCAAAAAAACATATGAAAATAAACCTGTCAAAAATTCTCAGATATATTTTAATAGTATTGATAAATATTTCGTTTATATTTGTTTTACAATACTATTTGAATTTGCAAACGAACATAAATAAATCTTTGTCCGATTTAAAAATAGCAATGTTTATAGACAGTTCTTCGGAAAAAACTGAAGACGATATTTTATCCGAAATGTTGAAATATAAAAAATTAAAAAGTGTTGAATTTGTAAATTCTTACGATGACGACAAATTTTCGAAAATAAATCCAGAATTGGAAACCGTTGTGCCGGAAGATGCAATTATATTTCCTTCTTTTATGTTGGTAAATATAACGGATATGAACAGTTTATCCGAACTTGAAAATTTGAAAAAAGAACTTTTAAATACTGATTTTATAAACGATATTGTTTACGATCAAAAAGCATATAAAATGTTTTTTGATAATAAAATTCTTTTAAACAGATATAACAAAATATTCAGAGTAATTTTTTATTTAATAACAGCGGTATTCTTTTTTAAGTTTTTGTTTTATATATTGAAAGGTTTATATAAAGACATATTGTTTGAAATGATTTGCGGTATTTTATTAGGTTTGTGTGCATATGCATTAATATGTTTGGCAACAATATTCAAACAAAACGATATTTTTATGTTGAGCGAACAAATTTTATATGTCTTGGTTCCGCTCAGTTCAATGGTTACTCTTGTAACAAAAGAATCAAATGTTTAATATAATCAAAACATTTATCATCCTGCTACTTATGCTTTTTTCCGTAAATGTTTCTTTTACGGATGTCAATTCGGATTTAAAAAACAGAAAACAAGAATTAAACAAACTGCATACCGATATTTCCAACAAAAAAGCCGAAAAAAATAAACTTGTAAAAGAAGAAAAAAAAGTAAAGCAAGAACTCCAAAGGATACAAAAATCAATAGATAAAAACGAAAAAGAATTAAAATCTTTAAAAGATAAAATTTCCGAAACGGAAAAGAAATTGCAGTTTGCTTCGGATGTATACAATGAGTCCGATATGAGCAAACAAAAGTATGCGCAAAAGTTAAATAATAAATACTTATCTTATACAAAAATGAAACTTGTATCGTATTTCGATTATCCGATAGAGTACAAAATAAAATATGAGGATATAGAAAATAATTCCCGAAAATATAACGTTGCAAAAGACACAAACATAACGGCACAATCCGATATAAATAAATATACAACCGCAAAGAAAGAATATGAAAATCTAAAAAACAAGCAACAAAATTTAATGGAAAAAAACAAAAAATTACAGAAAGATAAAAATGCTTTATTAAAAACCACCGCAGGTAAAAGGGTTAAAGCCGAACATGATATCAAAGAACTTAACAATTCGGAAAAAGCATTAAAAGCATTAGTAGACAAGTTAATGAAAGCAAGTCAAAATCAAAACAAAACAACAAAACCCGCAAGTACCAACACAAGGAAAAATAATTTACCTTGGCCCGTCAACGGGAAAATAGTTTTGAATTACGGGAAAAACAAGCATCCCGATTTGGATACGAATGTTATAAGTAACGGTATAAAAATAAAAGCACAAGATTATTCAACCATAAAGTCCGTTGAAGACGGAACCGTTGTTTTTGTCGGAGAGTTTAGAAGTTACGGAAAGATGATAATAGTGGACCACAAAGGTATTTTCTTTAGTGTTTACGGACAGTTAGATAAAATATCCGTTAAAGAAGATCAAAAAATCGTAAGACAACAGGAAGTTGCGAAAGTCGGAAAAGGTGATGAGTCAATACTTTATTTCGAGATAAGACAGTATAATGTTCCGGAAAATCCGTTATTGTGGCTGAAAGAAAAAAAATAAGTTTTAAAATGCTATAATAAAACATTATTATTAAAATTTTCAAATTATATGCAAGCAAGGGGAAAAAATGTTTAAGAATAAAATTAAAG
Source organism: Candidatus Ruminimicrobiellum ovillum (assembly GCA_002448285.1). GTDB lineage: Bacteria > Elusimicrobiota > Endomicrobiia > Endomicrobiales > Endomicrobiaceae > Ruminimicrobiellum > Ruminimicrobiellum ovillum. The sequence continues at coordinate 49,093 of DJWX01000018.1, forward strand.
TTTTGATGATAGCTTTATTTTGTTTTGTTTTTCTCGGTAATGTGTATGCCAAGTCGGATACGACATACGACGAACTCAGAAAAATGATAGACATAATGGAAATAATAGATAACAAATATGTTGAAGAAAGAGAAAATAAAGATTTGATAATAGGTGCAATAAGAGGTTTGGTAAGAACGTTGGATCCTTATTCTCAGTATATGACCGAAAAAGATTATAAAGAAATGAAAACGGAAACACAAGGTTCTTTCGGCGGAGTTGGTATAAGAATAACAATACAAAATAACGAACTTACCGTTGTAACTCCTATGCCCGATACACCCGCATATTATGCCGGAATTTTGCCGGAAGATAAAATTATTAAAATAGACGATAAATCTACTCAGGATATTACAAGCGATGAAGCGGTAAAACTTATGAGAGGAAATCCCGGAACAAAAGTTGTGTTAACCATATACAGACCTTCCACGAAAGAAGAACTTACATTTACGATAATAAGAAAAAAAATAAAAATAGAAACGGTTAAGAAAAAAATGTTGGAAGATAATATCGGATATATAAGATTATCGGAATTCAATGCACAAAGTTATAACGATGTCAGCAGTATGTTAAAAGAACTTTCAAAAGAAAATATGAAAGCCTTTATTTTGGATTTAAGAAACAATCCGGGCGGGCTTTTGGATTCCGCAATAAATATATGCAGTTTGTTTATTAAGGAAGACAGTCTGGTTGTATCCACAAAATGTAAAGATAAAACTATGGAACAATATTACTATACACAGAAAAAACCGGATTATTCCGATATTCCTGTTGTAGTATTAATAAACAGAGGTTCGGCTTCCGCATCCGAAATCGTTACGGGTACATTACAAGATTATAAAAGGGCACTGGTTATAGGTTCAAATTCGTTCGGTAAAGGAACGGTTCAAACAATACTTCCGTTATCCGACGGCAGTGCTTTAAGATTAACTATAGCAAAATATTGTTTGCCTTCCGGAAAAATGATATCTCATTCCGATAATAAAAAAGATAAGAAAAACGGGGTGGCACCGGATGTATATGTAGAAGTTTCTCCGGAAACGGAAGGAAAGTTGTATATGCAGGCAGAATCCGAAGGAACACCGAAAAATAAAGATAAAAAAGAAGAAATTGTAAGAGATGAAGTTTTGGATACTGCAATAAAGATAATAAAAGCAAATAAAGTTTCGGAATATATAGAAAAACCTTCAAAATATGAGCAAGATTTTCCTAAAGAAGAAAAAAAAGATTTAAAAGAAGAAGATAACACCGAAACCAAAACCGAAAAAAAAGATTCAAAAAAAGAAGATAAATAAAAATGGCAAAAGAAACTAAAAAGAAAAAAAGTAAATTTTTAATAAAAGTATATTTGTTTATACTCTTTATTGCAGGTATAATTTTAGGTTTTTCATATTTGTCCGCAAACAAAAATACTCTTACCGCAATAGATGTGCCTTTGGATAATAATCTTGTTACGGCTCTTACATCAAGCGGTATAGAACAAATAAATGTTGTTTCACAATTTGTAAAAGAAGTGAAAATAAGCGGTGTTACTTGTAATGAATATTATAAAACAATAAAGCTTTCCGAAAAGCAAAAACCGGAAAACTTTGAACCTATATTTAAAACATTGGCAAGAAACTTTAAAATAGATTTATCAAAAACAAAGTATAAAGACGGTTCTATTCAATATACTTTCTACGATAAAAAAAGAACATATTCCGTAGTAACTTTAACAAAATGAGAATATTGGCAATAGAAACATCATGTGATGATACATCTTCTTCCGTTGTGGAAAACGGGAATAAAGTGTTATCAAATATAATATCTTCTCAAATATCCGTTCATGCAAAATATAACGGAGTTGTTCCCGAACTTGCTTCAAGAGAACATATAAAAAATGTAAATATTGTGGTTGAACAAGCATTAAAACAGGCAAATATTTCTTTTGAAAATTTCGATAAAGAAATAGATTATATAACTTGCACTTACGGACCGGGACTTGCCGGTTCTTTGCTTGTAGGTGTAATGACGGCAAAAACTTTATCTTGTATTTATAAAAAACCGTTAATCCCGATAAATCATATAGAAGGTCATATATTTTCCGCGGCAATAGAAAATAAAGAACTAAAACCTCCGTTTTTAGCGGTTGTTATTTCAGGCGGACATACGGAACTTGTGATAATAAAAGATTACGGTAAATATAAATTTTTGGGCGGGACAAGAGACGATGCTTGCGGCGAAGCTTTTGATAAAGCCGCAAAAATTTTGGGGTTACCTTATCCGGGAGGTCCGATAATAGATAAACTTGCCGAACAAGGTAACAATGATGCCGTGCATTTTACAAGACCTATGATGAAAGGCACTTGGGACTTTTCTTTTTCGGGAATAAAAACCGCAGTACTGAATTATTCAAAAAAAGTTGATATAAAAAAACAAAATGTAATTAACGATATTTGTGCATCGTTCAGACAAGCCGTTGCGGAAACGGTTGTTACTAAATCCGTTGAGGCTGCAAAAAAATACGGACTAAAATCGATTGCTTTAGGCGGCGGTGTATCTTGTAACAGTTTAATAAGAAATATGTTTAAAAAAGAGTGTAAGAAAAATAAGATAAATATATTTTTACCGTCTCCTGTTTTTTGTACCGATAATGCCGCTATGATAGCTCATGTTGCATATCATAAAGCACTAAAGAAAAAATATGTTTATCCGAATAAACAAGTTGTTTCGATAAAACCTTCTTTGGAACTCGAAAATTGGTAATATTATGTTAAAACTTCCCAAACTTACCATCGGAAATATTAAATTAAAGAATTGTTTAATGCTTGCACCTATGGCAGGCATTACCGATTTACCGTTAAGACAGTTAGCCGTTGATGGCGGAGCGGGACTTGTATTTACGGAAATGGTGTCTGCAACAGCAATGGTTTACGGAGACAAAAAAACTTACAAACTTTTAACTACATCCGATAAAGAAAAAAATTGTGTTGCCGCACAAATTTTCGGAACCAAACCGGAAATTATGTCTGAATGTGCCAAAAGAGTTCAGGATTTGGGATACAAAATTATAGATATAAATCTGGGGTGCCCGGCAAAAAAAATTACTAAGGTCGGTGCAGGTTCAAGACTTTTGGCAAATCCCAAACAAGTAGAAAATGTTTTATCTGCAGTTGTAAAAGCGGTGTCTGTTCCGGTAACTATAAAAACAAGAATAGGTTTGTTGCAAGGGCAAAATGTTGCACCGGAAATTATTGAGATAGCACAAAATTGCGGAATTAAAATGGTGTCACTTCATGCAAGATATGCTGAATTTGCTCACAGCGGAGATCCCGATTTGGAAGCTTTTGCTTTAGCTTGCGAAGGTGCGAAAATTCCTATAGTTGCTAACGGTGGAATAGTTGATATAAAAACCGCGGAAAAGTTTTTGAAAATAAAAAATTGTTCAGGTCTTATGATAGGCAGAGGAGCAATAGGCAACTATGATATATTTAAACAGATAGAATACTTTTTTGATAAAGAACAAATGACACCTCCTTCAACAATAAAAACAAGGTTAAGATGGTTTAGACAGCATGCAATAGATTCCATACAATATTACGGGAAAGAAAAAGGGCTTGTCGTGTTAAGAAAAATTGCTCCTTATTATATTAAAGGGTTACCTAATGCCTGCAGTATAAGAAACAGTTTTAACAAAATAACAACTCTCGAAGAATTTGACAAAATTTTTAAAAATTTAGAATAACAAAAATATATGTTATTATAAACGAAGTGATGTAATTTATTGTTGTCGTTTCCATACTTCTATACATACATCTGTCCCTCAAAATCGCAAAGCGATTTTCTGCTTTGCGATTTTCGGCAGTATTTGATAAAATAAAAAGATATGAAACTATGTATTAATTTTAAAAATGTTAACAAAAATAATTACACTAAATTTATAAACAAGAAAAATTCGGCAATGGCGGAAAAGTTTAAAACAGTTCCTGTTTCCGAAAGGATTGTTCTTTTACCGCACTGTATGAGAAGCACCAAAAGTTGTAAAGCCGTAGATGAAGGAACTTATTATACTTGTATGAAGTGCGGAGCTTGCAAAATCGCACAAATACAAAAACTTGCCGATGAACTCGGATATAAAAAAGTTTATGTTATGAAAGGCGGAAAAGCCATTTATAATATTTTGGTGGAACAAAAAATAAAAGCTGTTGTTGCCGTTGCCTGCCACTTTGAAGGAGCGCAAGGCATAAAAATGACCGACGGGTTAAAAGTTATGGCTCAGTTTGTTCCGTTACTTAAAGACGGTTGTTGCGATACCGATGTTGATGTTGAAGCGGTTAAGAAAATTATGGAGCAAAAATAAATAATGGATAAACTAAAATTTACGGAACTGAATTTGTCACCCGAGATATTAAAAGCCGTTACGGATATGGGGTTTGAAGAAACGACTCCCATACAATCTTTGGCAATACCCAAGATGATAGAAGGTGTAGATTTAATAGGACAGGCACAAACAGGTACCGGGAAAACGGCTGCTTTCGGAATACCTATCCTTGAAAAAATAGTTCCTAAAGAAAAGAAAGTTCAGGCACTTATTATGTGCCCTACAAGAGAACTTGCGATACAGGTGGCGGAAGAACTTAAATCGTTATCAAAATATAAAAAAGGTATAAATATTGTTCCCGTTTACGGCGGACAACCTATAGTCAGACAAATGTCTGCACTTCATAAAGGCGCACATATCGTAATAGGTACTCCGGGAAGAATTATAGATCATATCGAAAGACAGACAATAAAACTCGATAACACAAAAACCGTGGTTTTGGATGAAGCCGACGAAATGTTGGATATGGGGTTTAGAGATGATATAGAATTAATATTGAAAAATTTGCCTCAGGATAAACAGACGGTATTTTTTTCCGCAACTATGCCGAGAGAATTTTTGGTGCTTACAAAAAAGTATCAAAAAAATCCCGTAAACATAAAAGTTGTTCATGAAAAGTTGACCGTTCCTCAAACGGAACAATTGTATTGCGAAGTAAGAGAACATCAAAAACTTGAAGCATTGGCAAGATGCATAGATATGGCAGATGCCAAACTTTCGTTGGTTTTTTGTAATACAAAAAAGAGAGTGGACGAAGTTACAGCACAGTTACAAATAAGAGGTTATTCCGCGGATGCGATTCACGGAGACATGAACCAAACTCAAAGAGACAGAGTTATGGACAAATTCAGAAACTGCAAAATAGAAATTCTTGTTGCTACCGATGTTGCCGCCAGGGGTATAGATGTCGATGATGTTGAAGCCGTATTTAATTTCGATATTCCCCAAGATATAGAATCTTACGTTCACAGAATAGGCAGAACCGGCAGAGCCGGAAGAGCAGGTAAAGCATACAGTTTTGTTGCGGGGAAAGATATATACAAAATAAGAGATATTCAAAGATATACTAAAGTTACAATAAAAAGAATGCCTGTTCCGTCACTTGCCGATGTTGAAAATGTAAGAGTTTCTTCCTTTATGGAAAAACTTAAAGAAACTTTAAAGAAAAACACATTTGAAAAATATATAACTAAAATAGAATCTTTAATAACGGATAATATAACATCCGTGGATGTTGCCGCAGCACTTTTTGAAATGATGTTGCAGGTAGAAAATCCCGAAAAGCATGAAGATATAGATATGACCGTAAACAGTTTTGAAAGAGATTTTTCAAGAGACAGAAATTCCGGGAAAAAATTTTCGAAAAGCAAAAAAAACAGACACGGAATAGCAAAAGAAGCCGGTATGACAAGATTATTTATGAGTATCGGTAAAAGCAAAAAAGTAAGACCGGGCGATTTTGTGGGTGCGATAGCAGGTGAAACGGGGTTAAGCGGAGATATTGTCGGTTCCATAGATATTTTCGACAAATTTTCTTTTGTTGAAGTTCCGAACGAATATGCGCAACAGATTATTGATGCATTAAATAACAGTAATATAAAAGGTCACAAAGTAGCGGTAGAAAAAGCACAAGGAAAATAGTATGCCTTTATTTGAATTTGTTTGTAAAAAGTGCGGTTCGAAATTTGAGAAAATAGTTTTTTCAACGGATAAAGAAGAAATAGAATGTCCGCAATGTAAAAGTAAAGAAGTGGAAAAACAGTTTTCGACATTTTCCGCAGGAAACTCCAATACAACGGTTTCGTCTTGTGCGGCAAAACAAAGTTCGGGATGTTGTAACGGTTGTTGCCACCATCATCACCATTAGGAAAAACAATGTTAGATTTATCACTGAATTTAGGAATTAATTTAAAAGAAATAAAAAAAACTTGTGTAATTTGTCCTGTTTCGGATCATTCTTTGTTTTCTAAATTGGGAAAACCGAAAAGGAAAAACCTTTTCTTTGCGAAAATAATGAACTATGAAAATGTAACCGTAATTTCAACGAAAAATAATTTTTTGGTCGGCGATATAGTTTTATGTTTAAAAAATTCAGCTTGTGAAAATATAATATTGTTCGGCAGTTGCGGCGGTGTCGGAGATGTAAAAATAGCAGATAAACTTATAGTGAAAAAAACATTTAATTTTGAAAGCTTTTCCGAAATGCTTGAAATGAAAAGAAATCCCGATTCTTATTATCCGTCAACTATGTTATTGGAAACTTTTTTATCTAAAACCAAACAAGATATAAAACAGGTTAAATGTATTACATCAAACTCTATAGTTTTACAAAGAACATATAAAGATTGGTTTGATAAGAACAAGATAAATGCTGTGGATATGGAATGTTCGTCCGTGTTTTCCGCGGCTTCTGCGATAAACAAAAAAGCCATAGCATTGTTTTATGTTACCGACCACATATCGGAAGCAAGTCCGTTTGAAACGGAATTGGATGAAAGTCAAAAAGCTAAATTGTTATCCGTTCGCCAGGAACTTGCAGATTCTATTTGCGATTTTATAAGCAACAATGGATAGCAACATTTCTTTAATCAGCCGCAATATTCAACAAAAATTTCCTTTTTTCGGAATAAATAAAGTAAGAGAACTTACAAGACTTGTTTTTGAAATTTCCAAAAAAGAAAACATAAATTCGGTTGATGTAATAAATTCCATAGAAGAAAAATCTTACGAAAAAGTAAAAGAAATTCTTTTAAAAAGAAGATATCCGAAAACTTATTCAGTATCAAAAAAAGAAAACTTTTATTTACCCGATTTAAGTTTAACTAATGAACAGGCAAAATTGGTTTCCGAAAAATTTAACCCTAAAAATGTTTATTATACGAACGAAGTTACAGGTTCCGCTTTATATAAAAGAATAAAAAATCTTTATCCCGATGCAAACTTTGTTGAAATAGAATCGTTAAAAAGTTTTTTAAAAAAAGAAAAATTTTCTGTTGCAAAATATAACGACAGAAGAGAAAATCTTTTTTTGGTAAACGAAAAGTATGACTTTTTTAAGCCGTGTCCGTGCACAAAAAATGTAAGATGCTGCAATTATTCCATATTAAACATAGGTTACGGTTGTTTATACGAGTGCAGTTATTGCTTTTTGCAGGGATACCAAAATGTTGCCGGAATAATATTGCCTTGCAACTTGCCGGACTTTTTAAACAGAGAAAAGATAAAACCGGTTGATAACAAAATGTTTTTTTTGCCGAGAGTCGGCAGCGGTGAATTTACCGATTCTTTAATATTTGATGATATAACACTTTTTTCAAACGACATTGTTAAATTCTTTAAAGAAAATAAAGATATATCTTTTGAATTCAAAACTAAAAGTGTAAATATAGATAATTTGTTAAAACTCGGCGGAAGCGAAAATATTGTGGTTTCGTGGTCCGTAAATGCACAACAGATGATAAAAGAAAACGAACATTGTACACCGAGCTTAAAAGAAAGGTTACAAGCTGCACAAAAGTGCATAAAAGCAGGTTATAGTGTCGGGTTCCATTTTGACCCTGTAATACTGTATGAAGATTGGAAAGACGGTTACAAAAAAACTATTGAAAATATATTTGATTTTATAGATGGAAAATATATAAAATGGATAAGTATCGGTTCTTTAAGAATGGTTGCAAATCTGAAAAAAGTCATAGAAAACAGATTTTCAGATAATAAAATACTCGATGAAGAACTTTTGTTGTCTCACGATAATAAGTTAAGATACGATGATAATACAAGAATAAAAATATACAAGTATCTTGTTGATTTAATAAAACAACATGACAGCAGTGTTGTTGTTTATTTGTGTATGGAAAACAACGATATTTGGAACAAAGTTTATAATAAGATATAAGGGCTAAAATTATGGAAATGGAAAAAGTTTACGATTCAAAAAAAGTTGAAGAAAAATGGGTAAAATATTGGATAGAGAACAAAACGTTTTCTTCTAAACCGGATAAAACAAAAAAATCTTTTACGATAGTTATACCGCCTCCGAATGTTACCGGTTCTTTGCATATGGGACATGCATTAAACGATTCTTTACAGGATGCGATTATCAGATTCAAAAAAATGCAGGGATATAACACTTTGTGGGTTCCGGGAACCGACCACGGCGGAATTGCAACACAAAACGTTGTTGAAAAACTTCTTAAAAAAGAAGGAAAAACAAAATACGATTTGGGACGAGAAAAATTTATAGAAAAAATGTGGCAGTGGAGACAGGAAACTGGTGACACGATTTTAGACCAATTGAAAAAGTTGGGTTGCGGTCTCGATTGGGACAGAACAAGATTTACTATGGATGAGGCTTGTTCAAAAGCGGTTAAAAGAGCATTCAAAAAATTTTATGATAAAGGTTTAATTTACAGAGGAAAAAGATTAGTTAACTGGTGTCCGAGATGTAATACCGCTTTATCCGACATTGAAGTTGAATATCATCCCGAAAAAGGTAATTTGTGGTACATAAAATATCCTATAAAAGATTCCAACGAATTTTTAACGGTTGCAACAACAAGACCTGAAACGATGATAGGTGATACTGCCGTTGCAGTAAATCCCAATGATGAAAGATACAAAAATATAGTAGGTAAAACAATAATTCTTCCTTTGGTAGGAAGAGAAATAAAAGTTGTTGCCGATTATATTGTCGATATGCAGTTCGGAACGGGTGCGGTAAAAGTAACACCTGCTCACGATGCGGTTGATTATGAAATAGCAAGAAGACATAACCTTGAAATACTTGAAGTTATAGATGCCAACGGTAACATGACGGATATAATGGAAAAATATAAGGGTATGTCCGCAAAAGATGCAAGGGAACAGATAGTTGCGGATTTGCAGGAACAAGGATACCTTCTAAAAACGGAAGATTACAGTCATTCCGTAGGAAAATGTTACAGATGCGGAACTACAATAGAACCGATAATGTCGGAACAATGGTTTTTAAAAGTTGAAGAAATGTCTAAAAGAGCATCTCAAGTTGCAAAAGATGAAAAAGTAAAATTTTATCCGGCGTCTTGGAAAAAGCCTTACACATTATGGTTGGACAATTTAAGAGATTGGTGTATAAGCAGACAAATTTGGTGGGGACACAGAATACCTGTTTTCTATTGCGTTGATGAAAACGGTAACAAAACAAGTTGTCCTCCTATAGTTGAACAGGATACTCCTGCAAAATGTCCTCATTGCGGTAACACACATTTAGTTCAGGATAACGATGTTTTGGATACATGGTTTTCATCGGCAATGTGGCCGTTCAGTGTATTTAATTGGGGAGAAAACCCGGACAATGAAGAATTGAAATATTATTATCCTACCGGAGTTCTTGTAACAGGTCACGAAATACTTTATTTGTGGGTTGCAAGAATGGTTCAAATGGGACTTGAATTCTTGAACGATATACCGTTCAGAGATGTATTTATTCACGGTATAGTTAGAGATAAGCACGGACTGAAAATGTCTAAATCCAAAGGTAATGTTATTAATCCGTTGGAAATTATGGATCAATTCGGAACGGATGCTTTAAGGTTTGCTTTGGCACAATCCGCAGCTCCGGGAAGAGATATGCAAATATCGAACGATTCTTTCCTTGCCGCAAGAAACTTTGCAAACAAAATTTGGAATGCTTCAAGATTTATTCTTATGAATAAAGGCGAATTGGAAATATCCGATACTCCGCAGGTAAAAGAACTTTCGGATAAGTGGATTCTTAACGAATATAACCAAACAATAAAAACCGTTACAAGAGCATTTGAGGTTTACGATATAGATGTTGCTTCAAGAACTCTTTACGATTTTATTTGGACGAAATTCTGTGATTGGTATATAGAACTTTCAAAAATCAGAATGACATCCGAAAATGTTGAAGAAAAGAAACAGGTGTTGTCCGTTCTTATTTACATATTGAAAGGAACAATAAAAATGCTTGCACCTATTATGCCGTTTATAAGTGATGAGTTGTGGTCAATATTTAATAACACAACGGAAAGTATAGTAAATTCAAGTTTTCCTGTTTATGACGATAAACTTGTTTTTGCAAACGAAGCAAACCAAATGGCTGTAGTTCAGGAAATTGTTTCTAAAATAAGAAATGTAAGAAGTGAAATGAATATTTCACCCGCGGCATTTATTACAACAAAAATAAAAGTGTTGGACGAAAGTAAATTAGCTGTTGTTGAAAATAACCAAGCATACATAAAAGCATTAGGCAAAATAAAAGATTTGGTTATCGGTAAAGATATTCAAAGAGAAAAAAATTCCGCACTTACTGTTGCTACCGGTTTTGAAATGCTTATACCTTTGGAAGGTCTTATAGACATAGAAAAAGAAAAAGCAAGAATAAACAAAGAAATAAAAAATATTATAGCGGAACAGGAAAAATATAATAAAAAATTGTCTAATCCGAAATTCGTAGAAAAAGCTCCTGCCGAAGAAGTTGCAAGAATAAGACAAAAACTTGCGGATACACAAAGCAAGATTGCAACATTGGAAGAAACTTTAAAGAACTACGAAAACTAAAAACGGCAATGTATAATGTACAATGTAGAATGTATAATTTTGGAACGAAATGAGGAAAAGATGAGAAAAATTAAAATAGTAAAAAATTATTTGAAACATGCCGAAGGTTCGTGTATGTTTTCTTTAGGCGAAACAAAAGTTTTGTGTGTTGCAACCGTTGAAGAAAAAGTTCCGCCTTTTATAGAAGCGGAAAAAAGAGAACAAGGTTGGGTAACTGCGGAATATTCCATGATGCCTAGATCTTGCAACGACAGAATTTCAAGAAAGAAATTACAGAACGGCAGAGCACAGGAAATTTCAAGGCTTGTAGGAAGATCTTTAAGAGCCTGTGTGGATTTGGAAAAGTTAGGTAAAAGAACAATAACCATAGATTGCGATGTTATAAGAGCAGACGGCGGAACAAGAACAGCATCAATTAACGGCGGTTTTATAGCGCTTGCTCTTGCACTTAAAAAATTACAAAAACAAAAATTGATAGAAACATTACCTTTGAAAGGATTTTTAGCGGCAATAAGTGTAGGTTTTGTAGGTAAACAAATGGTGTTGGATTTGTCCGCAAAAGAAGATAATGTTGCCGATATAGATATGAATGTTGTTATGCTTGATAACGGTGATTTGGTTGAAGTTCAGGGAACAGCCGAAGGTCACACATTTTCAAGAAAAGATTTGGATAAAATGTTGGACAGTGCAAAAACGGGAATATTCCAAGTAATAAAAGCACAGAAAAAAGCATTAGGGAAAATTTAGTGTCTAAAACAGCAATATTAATACCTTGTTATAATGAACAATTAACGATAGCAAATGTAATTAACGAATGTAAAAAATATTTGCCGCAAGCGGAAATTTATGTTTGTGACAATAATTCTACCGATGACACCGCAAAAATAGCCAAAGAGTCGGGTGCTGTTGTTATGTATGAAACAAGACAAGGTAAAGGTAATGCCGTAAGAAAAATGTTCAGAGAAATAGATGCAGATTGTTATGTTATGATTGACGGTGACGGTGCACATCCTTTAAGTTATGCTGATGATATGTGTAATTTAGTTTTAAAAGAGAATGTTGATATGGTGATAGGGGATAGATCTGTTGCATATTTTAATAAAAACAAGAGACCTTTTCATAATATAGGAAACAAACTTGTAAGGTTTATTATAAACAAAATTTTCAAAAGTAAAGTTAAAGATATAATGTCAGGTTACAGAGTGATGAGTAAGTTTTTTGTTAAAACCTTTCCTGTTTTATCGGAAGGTTTTGAAATTGAAACGGAAATGACAATTCATGCACTCGACAGAAGATTTGCAATAAAAGAAGTGCCGATAGATTATAATGATAGACCCGAGGGCAGTTTTTCAAAATTGAATACTTTTTCGGATGGTCTTTTAGTATTAAAAACAATATTTTCATTGTTTAAAAATTATAAACCGTTTTATTTCTTTTCAATAATAGCATTTATATTGTTTGCTGTTTCAATGATATTGTTTGTACCAATATTTATAGAGTTCTTACAAACAAGTAAGGTTCCGAGATATCCGACACTTATTGTTTCGGGTGCAATAGCTACAATGTCTTTAATCATGTGGATTTGCGGTATTATATTACAAACAATAGTCAGGAAACATAATGAAATATATGAAGTTATGCTGAACCAAATAAAAACTAAATGAGTATTCTTTCAAAAAAATTAAAATCATTAATTTTTATTTTTTTTATATCAATTCTAATATCTTCTTCGTTGTGTTTTTTTTATCCGGTAAAGAATAGAATCTTTTTTTCCGTAAAATCGTTTCTTTTTAAAACGCCTGATGTCGGATATTATAATTATAAACAAATTGATAATAAACTTGTTGCTACGGCGGATGAACATTTTTTGTATATTGATAATATAAATTCGTTTATAAAAGATATAAGAATAAATTTAAGAAAACCGTTGGATGAAAATATTTCTTTAAAGTTGTTTGTCGGTGATACGGATTTAGGCAGTTCTCTGTTGGTTTACGAAGCTGAAAATAAGCCTTTGTATCGGTATAATATACATATAGACAGAAATATAAAAGAAATTGTTGTTGTTGCAGGAGACAAAAAGGGAGACAGCTTTTATCTTGATAATATTGCTTGTAACAATAATACTTTTTATTTTTCCGGTATAAATTGGCAAGACTGCTTTTTACAATTGAAAAATATAAACTTTTGGATAAGGTTTTTAATTCTTTTAACATTTTTAATATTCTTATTTTCGCATTTCTTTTTTAATGTAAATGTCTTGTATAATTGGCTATATAAAAAAAGATATTTTATAGGTTTGGGAATAATTTTATTTGCAATCGTTTTTGAGTTAAATAATTCTTCTATAGGTTTATGGAATTTATTAAGTACAGACTTTTCAAAAGAACAATCGGATATTATTTTCGGTAAGGCAAGAGATATTAGATCTGATGAATATGCAGTATACACACCGATGTTATTCTCTCAAGATCCTAATTACGGATATTTTAATAACTATTTAAGAGGAACAAAAACCGATGTGTTTATGGTTTACGGTCAGCCCGTAAAAAATATTGTTTCCGTGTTTAGACCGTTTTTGTTGGGATTTCTTTTTTTAGGAACGGCAAAAGGTCTTTCTTTTTTCTGGATATTAAGACTTGTTTTACTGTTTTTAATTTCTTTTGAATTTTTAATGTTGATATCGAATAAAAATAAAATAATTTCTTTAGTCGGAACTCTGCTTATAACTTTTGCTCCTGTCGTTCAGTGGTGGTGGACTCCTTCCGGAATAGTAGAAATAATTATTTATGGAGAATTGTTAATACTGTTGCTTAGTAATTATATTGTGCAGAAATCTTTTATAAAAAGAGTGATAATGATTTTTTTTATAATGCTATTTATTGGAAGTTTTTTGTTTGTTTTATATCCGGCATGGCAAGTTCCGATTGGTTATATTCTTGCAGCGATTATTTTGTGGGCTTTTATCGAAAATTATAAGAATTTTAAATTTGATAAAAAAGATATTTTACCTATAAGTGCTTTTTCAATATTGTTTATTATTGCTCTAATATACATATTTAATAAATCAAAAGAAACAATGGATTTGGTTACTAACACTGTATATCCCGGAATAAGGTTTGAAACAAGCGGGGATAAATATACCGAATTTGATGCAGGTTGTAACTCTTTTGTTCATGTTTTTAGATATTGGGGAAATATATTTTTACCGATTTTTAATACCAATCTAAAAACACAGCCATGTAATTTTGCCGTTTTTTTTGATTTGTTTCCAATTGGGTTAATAGTGTCTGCTATTGTATTATTCAAAGATAAAATAAAAGATAAACTTTTAATTATGCTTTTGTTTTTATACTTGTTTTTTACGGTATGGTGTGCAGTAGGTTTTCCTAAATTTTTAGCTCAAATAACAATGATGAAGGTTTCTCCTGCTTATAGAACATTTGTTGTCTTAGGATTTTTAAATGTTTTGATATTTGTTAGAAGTGTTTCGTTAGTTAAATATAAAATGAACAAAATTTATTCATCTGTTGTAAGTTTTATACTTACCGCATTGATTGTTGTATCAAACATACTTGTATATGGACAATACTTTGATATATTTAAAATCTTTATAGTATCTATACTAAGTCTAGTTTTGTTTTATTTAATATTGAGAAACAAAATAGACAAACTTTTCGTATTTTTGATAATGTTGATAATGATAGTTTCCGGGCTGTTTGTAAATCCGATACAAAAAGGAATAAATGTAGTGACCGATTTGGAACTTTCAAAAACGGTAAAAGAAATAAATGCACAAGAAAAAGGTTTGTGGATATTTGAAGGACACAATTTTATTTTAAATAATTTTTTAATGTTTCAAAAAGTAAGAACATTAAATTGTACTAATACATATCCTAATTTTAAATTTTTAAAACAATTGGATGAGGACAACAAATACAGTAACATATATAACAGATATGCAAATATTTTGATGAATTTGGTTCATGAAAATAACATTATGGACAAATTTGTTCTGTTAAAGCAAGATGCTTTCCTTATAAATATTACCGTTAATGATATTTTAAAACTGAATATTAATTATATTATGTCGTACAGACCTTTAGACGAATATAACAATGATAAAATAAAATTTGAAAAACTTTATTTTGCTAAAACAAAAAAGTGTGATATTTAT
Source organism: Candidatus Ruminimicrobiellum ovillum (assembly GCA_002448285.1). GTDB lineage: Bacteria > Elusimicrobiota > Endomicrobiia > Endomicrobiales > Endomicrobiaceae > Ruminimicrobiellum > Ruminimicrobiellum ovillum. The sequence goes on from DJWX01000018.1 coordinate 64,230, forward strand.
ATATATAAAGTAAATAGAGTTAATATTACAGGAGAATAAAATGAAAGAAATAATACTTGCCACTGGAAATAAACATAAAGTTGTGGAAATAAAAGATATTTTAAAAGATTTGTCGGTAACAATAAAACCTATGACCGATTTCGAAAAGTATCCCGAAGTTGTTGAAGACGGACAAACTTTGCAGGATAATGCAATAAAAAAAGCAACCGAAGTTGCAAAATATTTTAATTCCTGGGCAATAGCAGATGATACCGGTCTTGAAGTAAATTATTTGAACGGTGCACCCGGAGTATATTCTTCAAGATATGCCGGAGAAAATTGTTCTTATGCGGATAACAACAACAAATTATTGAAAGCACTTAACGGTGTTCAAATGGAAAACAGACAAGCACAATTCAGATGTGTTATTGCATTAAGTGATCCGCAGGGTAATGTAAAAATACTCGGAGAAGGTAAAATAAAGGGATACATTGCCGAAAGTTTATCCGGAACTACGGGGTTCGGATATGATCCTTTATTTTATGTTCCTAAATACGAAAAAACTTTTGCAGAGCTCGGTGAAGAAATAAAGAATCAAATCAGTCACAGAGCAATGGCTCTTAAAGATTTCAAAAATAAATTTTTATCTTTAAAATAATTATGAAATCTGTAAAAATTACCGTACTGAAACAAACTCAATATAAAGATTTAATACAAAAGTATGAAAATCCTATAGAACATGCATGCACTTTAAAAGTCGGAGACACTTTTGTTTCGGTAAATGCACAAAAACCTGAAAATTTATGCGACAGTGCATGGGAAAGTATGGAAAAGTTCGTTAAAGAACTTGCCGAAGGCGGCGGAAACTTTTTTGACGGTTGGATGAAAAATAAACATTCCGCAATGATATCTTGCAACGATGGGTTCCGTCCGGTAACTTTTTATATTGAAACCGTAGAATAATAATTGAAAAAAATACTCTTAAAAGATATAATAATACCGTTATGAATAGTTTAAGTACAAACTTTTTAGGAATAAAAATGAAAAGCCCGTTGCTCACAGCATCGGGAACTTTCGGTTACGGTAATGAATTAACGGATTTAATCGATATTACAAAAATCGGCGCCATAGTAACAAAAACCATAACTTTGGAAGAAAGGTTGGGAAACCCGCAACCCAGAATTGCCGAAGTTGCAAGCGGTATGCTTAACACTATCGGACTTCAAAATATCGGTGTAAAAAAATTTATAGAAACGAAGTTGGATGCAATATTGAAATTAAAAGTTCCTATAATCGTAAGTGTTGCAGGCGCTTGTGTAAGTGATTATGCAAGAACTGTAATGGAGCTTAACAGATATCCTAAAATATCGGCAATAGAATTAAACCTTTCTTGTCCTAACTTAAAAAAAACAATCATATCACAAGATGTTGAACTTTTAAGTAATATAATAAAAAGCGTAAAACATATATCAAAGTTTCCCGTAATCGCAAAATTGTCACCGCAGGTGCAAGATATTGCGGCACTTTCACTTACGGCACAAAATTGCGGTGCGGATGCCGTAACATTAACAAATACATTTCCTGCAATGGCTATAGATATAAACACATTTAAACCGAAACTTTCTACCGTTAAAGGCGGAATGTCAGGCCCTTGTGTAAAACCTATGGCTTTAAGGTGTGTTTTTGATGCATTTCAAAAAGTTTCAATACCTATAATAGGTTGCGGCGGAATAACAAACAGTGATGATGTTATAGAATTTATACTTGCCGGTGCAACTTGTGTAAGTATAGGAACACAAGTTTTGGTGGAACCGAAAGTATTTGAACACACATATGACGGTCTTGAAAAATATTTGAAAGATAAAAAAATAAAGAATATTAAAGAGTTGCAAGGTAAGGTCAAACTATGAACAAAACCATATTGGCATTAGATGTTTTTGATTTTAAAAAAGCAGAAAAATTAGTTAAAGATTTAAGTCCTTATATAGATGTTTTTAAAGTCGGTCCCATACTTTTTTTACAGTCCGGTAAAGAAATAATAAAAATGATAAACGATAACGGTAAAAAAGTATTTTTGGATTTGAAGTTTCATGATATTCCGGCAACCGTTCAAAGGGCGGTGCAATCTGCAAGAGATTTGGGAGTTTACAGTTTAACCGTTCATTCCTGCGGCGGAGAGGAAATGTTAAAACTTGCAACATCTGTTGAAAACAGGCCGAAAATTTGGGCGGTGACCGTTTTAACAAGCCAAGTTACAACTCCGGAAGAAGTTGTAAGAAGAGCAAAACTTGCCAAAGATTGCGGAGTTGACGGAGTAATATCTTCACCGCTTGAAATAGAAACAATAAAATCAAATTGCGGTAAAGAGTTTGAAGTCGTTACACCGGGTATAAGACCTGTTAAAGTTCAAGATGACCAAAAAAGAGTAGCAACTCCGGAATCCGCAGTTAAAGCGGGTGCAAATTTTATAGTTGTCGGAAGGCCTATAATTCAGGCGGAAAATCCTGTAGAAGTTGCAAAGAATATTTACGAATCCATTAAGGAGTTATAATAAAATGAACCAAGAAGAAATGAAAGAGTTGTTTAAAAAACACAATGCATTATTAAACGGACACTTTTTGTTGTCCAGCGGATTACATTCCGATACATATTTTCAGTCTGCACTTATATTGCAACATCCTGAAGTTGCACAAGTGTTGGCACAGAACTTAAAAGAAAAAATTGTACAAGCAGTAAAAGATATAGATGTTGTAGTTTCACCTGCAATGGGCGGAGTAATAATCGGTCATGAAATGGGCAGAGCTTTCGGAACAAGAGCAATTTTTACCGAAAGAGTTGACGGTAAAGTTACATTAAGAAGGGGTTTTTCAGTAAGTAAAGGTGAAAAAGTTCTTGTAGTTGAAGATGTTATAACAACAGGACTTTCCACAAGAGAAGTTATAGAAAGTTTAAAAGAAACGGGAGCAGAAATTGTTGCCGTATGTTCTTTGGTAGACAGAAGTGCCGGCAAAGTGGATTTCGGTGTTCCGAGATTTTCATTGTTGAGTTTGGAAGTTAAAAGTTATAAACCTGAAGAATGTCCGTTATGTAAGGGTGGTTCGAAACCGATTAAGCCCGGCAGCAGAAAGTAACACATTCAAAAATAATTAAAGCTAAACGGATTTATCTTTTAAGCTATAACTTTATATTTGCCTCCTTCGAGTACCACTCGCTCCGCTACATTTCAGTACACTTCAGTCGTCAAATATTTCGTTATAGCTTAAAATCTGTAAATCCTTTGAATGTAAAGAGAAATGTAACCTAAAATCTTAAGGTCTTAAATGATAAACACAAAAAGATCTTTTTCTAAGGAAATTGTAAATAATATCAGAATTTTAGTAGAATTAAAACAATATTTATGAAGTAAAACTAAAAAAGGAGAAGGTAAATGAGAAAAAGTTTGTTGGCAGTTTTGTTGGCAGTAGCAATGGTAGCACCTGTATTTGCGGCAGATGAAGGAGCAATGGAATTGGATGTTAAGGTTGGTTTTAATCTCATGTCTAATGTAGATGTTGATTATAGTTTTGAAACAGTAAGTGAAAGTGTTGACCCTGCATTTACAGCAGGTGTAGATTTCTTTTATTATGTAATGCCTCAGTTGGCAATCGGTGCAGGTGTACAATATGTTTTCAATTCGGAAATATCAAATTGGGAAGGATTAAAAGCAGGTTGGACAAATCTATATGCTCAAGCAAAATATGTGTTTGAAACAGGAAATGATATTTTTAACAATGTTTATCCGTTAGTTCAAATCGGCTATGGTATTTTAAGAATGGATCCTGAAGATTGGAATGATGTGGATTCAAACGGATTATATTGGGGAATAGGTGCAGGAACAACAATAAAAGAAAATTTTGTTTTTGAACTTCTTTACTCAAATAACAATGCAGTAATTGGAGATCCGCATGGACCTGAAACTGCTGATGTAAAATATTCAACATTACAATTGAAAGTTGGATATAAGTTTGTATTTTAGTCATTGCGAGGCACTATAAGTGCCGAAGCAATCCATAAAATAACAAAAAGCAGGAAGAGCTTTTTCTTCCTGCTTTTTACATTAATTATAAATTGCCGTATTGTCGTTTCCATCTATCCATGCATCCATACATCTTTGCCTCAGTCGTTTTTATTTTTAAAATATTCTATAATCTTCGTTATATGGAGCAGAAAATATTATGTTAAAAGAACTTAGTAATAAAATTTTAAATGAAAATTATCATATAACAAAACAGGAAGCAATATCTCTTATAGATACAGATTTACAAGAGCTTTCTTTGTGTGCCGAAAAAATAAAACAAAAATTTTGCGGTAACAAATTCGATATGTGTTCAATAGTCAGCGGTAAAAGCGGTAAGTGCAGCGAAAACTGTAAGTTCTGTGCACAATCTTCACATTATAAAACAAGCATAAAAGAGTATCCTTTACTTGACAGTCCAAATATATTTAAAGAAGCAAAACATAATGCGGATAAAAAAGTTAAAAGGTTTTCCATTGTTACATCCGGTAAAAAACTTTCCGATACGGAAATAGATTCCGTTTGCCAAACTTATAAAGATATAAAAAACAAATGTGATATTTTGTTATGTGCTTCCATGGGACTTTTGTCTTATGAACAGCTTGTAAAATTAAAACAGGCAGGTGTTACAAGATATCATTGCAACCTGGAAACATCAAGAAGATTTTTCCCAAGTATATGTTCTACACACACTTACGATGATAAAATAAATACAATAAACCTTGCAAAGAAAGCCGGACTTGAAATTTGCAGCGGCGGAATTTTCGGGTTGGGAGAAACTTTTGAAGACAGAATAGATATGTTTTTTGATATTTATAATCTGGGTATAAAATCCGTTCCTGTAAATGTTTTAAACCCTATAAAAGGAACACCTTTTGAAAACAATAAAATTTTATCGCAGGAAGAAATTAACAGAACAGTTGCAATAGCAAGATTTATTTTACCCGATGCATTTATTCGTCTTGCCGGCGGAAGACTTTTATTTAAAGATAAAGGTGTATCGATGTTTTCTTCAGGTGCAAATGCCACAATTACCGGTGATATGTTAACAACTTCCGGTACTTCAATAGATGAAGATTTTGATACAATAAAAAAATTAGGATTTGAAAAATGACAAAATCGATTTTTATAGCGGGAACATCAACCGATATCGGTAAAACTTTCGTTACCGCTTTACTTGTAAAATATTTAAGAGATAAAAATATAAATGCCGGATATTTTAAACCTGTTTTAAGCGGTGCTGAAATTGTAGATAATAAGTTAGTTCCGGGTGATGCGAAATATGTTTGTGATATTGCAGGAATAAATGTTCAACCGCAGGATTTGGTTTCTTATACTTTTAAAACGGCTGTATCACCGCACCTTGCAGCACAAATGGAAAATACAATAATTTCGTTGGATAAAATAAAAATGGATTTTAATAATTTAAAACCCGGATATGATTTTTTGGTTGTTGAAGGGTGCGGGGGAATAATTTGCCAAATTTCTACACAAAAAAATAATGAAATTTTTCTTACGGATATAATAAAAAGTTTAAATCTTGATGTTATACTTGTTGCATCATCAGTACTTGGCACAATAAACTCTACAGTATTAACAGTGGAATATGCAAAAAAGTTGAACATAAATATAAAAGGTATAATAATGAACTTTTATGATAAAGAAAATTTTATGCATGCAGATAATAAAAAACAAATAGAATATCTTACAGGTATTCCGGTAATAGCAACCGTAGAAAAAAACGCCAAAGAAATTTTTATAGAACAAAATTTATTTGAGGTAATAAAATGAATTTGGAACAAAAAGATTTAAAATATATTTGGCATCCATGCTCACAAATGAAAGATTATGAAACTTTGCTTCCGATGATAATAGATCATGCCAAAGGTTTATATTTGTACGATATATACGGCAAAAAGTATGCCGATGTTATAAGTTCGTGGTGGTGTAACCTTTTAGGACATTGTAATCCTAGAATAAATAAAGCAGTATCAAACCAATTAAAAAAGTTGGAGCATGTTATATTTGCAAATTTCAGTAACAAGTCAGCAATAGATTTATCCGAAAAACTTATATCTGTTGCACCGAAAGGTTTATCAAAAGTTTTTTTTACGGATAACGGTTCATCTGCTGTTGAATCAGCACTTAAAATGAGTTTTCAGTACCATTATCAAACAGGTAACCCGCAAAAGAAAAAATTTATGGCTATATCCGATGCTTATCATGGTGAAACAGTTGGTGCATTGTCTGTAGGAGGGGTGGATTTATATTCAAAAATATTTCAACCGTTGCTTATAGATATTTTAAGAGTGCAAGGCCCGGACTGTTACAGGTGTCCGTTTAACAAAGATAGAAAAAGTTGCAATGCCGAATGTTTTTGTTATGCCGAAAAAGTATTGGAAAAACAGCATAAAAATATTGCCGCATTTATAATAGAACCTATGTTGCAAGGTTCTGCAGGTATGCGAATTTATTCACCGAACTATTTAAAAAAGTTAAGAAAAGTATGTACAAAATATAATATCCATTTAATAGCGGACGAAATTGCTTCCGGTTACGGAAGAACCGGTAAAATGTTTGCATGTAATCATGCAGATATAACACCGGATATTATGTGTGTGGGTAAAGGGTTAACAGGCGGTTATTTACCTATGGCACTGACATTAACCAACAATAAAATTTATAAAGCATTTTATGCCGATTATAATAAAGGAAAAATGTTTATACATTCACACACTTTTTCAGGTAATCCGCTTGCAAGTGCTGCCGCTTTGGAAGTGTTGAATATTTTAAAAGATGAAAAAATAATAGAAAAAGCACAAAAAAAAGCTGTATTTTTTAACAACTTAATAAAAGAAACTTTTTCTCAAAATAAGTTCGTTGGCGATATAAGAAGTATAGGTTTAATAAATGCTATAGAGCTTGTTAAAGATAAAAAAACTAAACAGCCGTTGGATTCCAAAAAAAGAACAGGTTACCAAATATATAAACAAGCGTTGAAACTTGGACTTTTGTTAAGACCGTTGGGTGATATTATGTATTTTAATCCGCCGTTAACGATAACCGAAAAAGAAATGAAACAAGTTGTAAAACTTTGTAAACAAGCTTTTATAAATACCGGAATAAATTAAAAATAAATTGGTTTAATGCTTTATTTAAAAAAAATATATTGGTACAATATGAAAACATTTAATAACAATTTTTGGAGAGAACAATGTTAGAATTAAAAAATATTTCTTTTGATGTTATGGTAAACGGACAGAAAAAAGAAATATTAAAAAATCTTAATATAAAATTTGATAATAACAAGTTTATAGTTATTACCGGTCCTAACGGAAGCGGTAAATCCACACTTGCAAAAATAATTGCGGGTATAGTAATTCCCACACAAGGACAAATCTTGTTTGATGAAACAGACATTACGGATAAAAGTATAACCGACAGAGCAAAATCCGGAATAGGTTATGCTTTTCAACAACCCGTAAAATTTAAAGGATTACAAGTTTACGATTTATTAAAAATCGCATCTAAAGGAACTTTAAGTTTGGAACAGGCATGCAACTATTTAAGTAAAGTTGGTTTGTGTGCAGGCGAATATATAAGAAGAGAAGTTAACGGTTCTTTGTCCGGCGGGGAACTTAAAAGAATCGAAATAGCAACTATTCTTGCAAAACAATCGAAACTGTCCGTTTTTGATGAACCTGAAGCCGGAATAGATTTGTGGAGTTTTCAAAATTTAACAAAGATATTTAATTCTATGAGACAAAATATCAATAACGGAACAATAGTTGTTATTTCTCATCAGGAAAGAATTTTGGAAATTGCGGACGAAATTCTTGTTCTTGCGGACGGTAAGATAACAATGCAGGGTTCAAGAGACGAAATTTTACCGAAAATTTTAGGAACGGAATCAGCAGTTACAACTTGTGCAAAACTAAATTAGGAGCATCAAAGATATGGAAATGAACGAAATACAAAAAAGATTAATAGCCGAAGTTGCCGATTTACATGATGTTCCTATGGGAGCATACAATTTCAGAGCTAACGGCAAACTTGCAGGCAGAAATACTACCGCCAATATAGATATTCAAACAAAAACAGAAGGCAGCGGAATAGATATAAGAATAAAAGATAATACCAGAAACGAAAGTGTTCATATTCCCGTAGTTTTAAGTGACAGCGGGTACAAAGAAGTTGTTTATAACGATTTTTATATAGGTGAAAATTGTGATGTTGTTATAGTTGCCGGTTGCGGTATAGATAATTGCGGTAACCAGGATTCGCAACATGACGGTATTCACAGATTTTATGTAGGCAAAAATTCTAAAGTGAAATATGTTGAAAAACATTTCGGGTCAGGTACCGGAACAGGCAAAAGAATATTAAATCCCGGAACGGAAGTTTATTTGCAGGATAACAGTGTTATGGAAATGGAAATGGTACAAATTAAAGGGGTGGATAACACTAACAGACAAACAACCGCAAAACTTAATAAAGGTGCAAAACTTGTTGTAAGAGAAAGACTGTTAACTCACGACAATCAACAAGCCGTAAGCGGTTACACCGTTACTTTGGACGGTGAAGGTTCAACTGCGGATATAGTATCAAGGTCGGTGGCAAAAGAAAAATCTTACCAGAAATTTGAAGTTAAACTTACCGGAAACAATCGTTGCAGCGGTCATACCGAATGTGATTCAATAATTATGGATGAAGGTAAAATATTGGCAATACCATCACTTGAAGCAAATAATATAGATGCCGCATTAATTCACGAAGCGGCTATCGGTAAAATTGCGGGGGAACAACTTATAAAGTTAATGACACTCGGATTGACCGAACATGAAGCGGAAGAGCACATAATTAACGGCTTCTTAAAGTAAAAAAAGAAATATTTTGGCTACAATTTTGAAACGCAAGGCCTTGAGTATTATAAGGCATACACATCGCCCTTGCGTTTCTTCATTTCGCACAAAATTTTTTCTGTTTTTTTCTTGTGTCCTTGTATTCTATTGATAGTAAACGCCAAATATTTCGTTATAGCTTAAAATATTAAAATCCTTTGGAAGCCAAGAAAGACAAAAAATTCCGGACTTGATACGGACTCTATGAAAATAAAAAAACGGGAAGAAATTTCTTCCCGTTTTTTACATTAATTGTAAATTATAAATTATACATTGTCTAAAAAATCGCTTTGTGATTTTTTCATCAATTCCGACATCAAACATACACCTTCGATATTTATACCTTTTAATTGTTTTATTGTGGTTTGGTTTATTCCGCCTATTGCAAATACGGGAATTTCTACATTGGCACAAATCTCTTTTAAAAATTCTATACCTCTCGGCTCTAATCCTTTTTTACAGTCTGTTTCAAAAATATGTCCCGCAATAAGAAACAAATTTAAACTGTCATTGCGAGGCGACTTGTCGCCGTGGCAATCTGTTTGTTGTGTTTGTAGTTGTCGTTTATTATACATTCTACATTGTACATTATACATTGTCGTTTCTTTCTTCCAATCTTCTGCCATTTTCGCTTCTTCCAACGAGTGTACCGAAACAGCAACGGTATCAAACGAATTTAAAATATCTTTGTTGTTAAAAAAATCTTTAAATGAAACCTGTATGTTTTTTATATTTAGTTTTTTTGCAATGTTAATTTTTGTGTTTATAAAAAACAATACATTATTTTTTTTACAAATATCATTACATTTAACGGCAAACTCTTCGTAGGTTTTATCATCCAAATCTTTTTCTCTTAAAACCAAGGCATAAAGATTTTGTTTGCAAATATATTCTATTTGCTCGAAAAAATCATTTCTACATAATAGTCGGTTGGTTATACAAACGGTTTTCATAATTTCTGTTGACTATAAGATATAAAATAAATACAATAAAAACAATAATGAAGTAAATTTATAAAAGGAGGAAGTAAATGAAAAAAGTAGTTTTGGCAGTATTGTTGGCGGTAGCAATGGTAGTACCTGCATTTGCAGCAAAAGGAGATATGTCCGTAAATGCAAAGTTAGGTTTGGGCATAAATAATAGTGTGTCTATTGATATGGTAGATGATATTTATTATAAGTTTGACATGGAAATGCCTGTTTCGATTGGTGCGGAATTTTTTTACGGATTAATGGATAATTTGTCTGTAGGTTTAGGTGTAAATTATGGTTTTGATTCTAAATTTAAAAAATCACCTTTTCCTCCTGATATAGAGGTAGGAGCAACAAATATTTATGCAGCGGTAAAACCCGAAGTAAAATTAGAATCTAATATATTTTCAAGTATATATTTAATAGGACAATTAGGTATATCTATGTTGAGAGCGGAAATTGATGATTCACATGCACCTGATTTAGATATGAAGAGCGGTTTATATTTAGGTTTCGGTATAGGAACAATAATAAAAGATTGTTTTATTGTTGAACTTGTATGCTCATCGGCTAACGGAACATTAGAGAAATTCTTTTTGGGCGGTGAAGATGTTGATGTGCAGTATACAGCAACAACAATTAATGTAGGTTATAAATTTGCATTGTAAGCAGTTTGTGGTTTGTAGTTGATAGTTTGTAGTTAATATAAATTTTGTGAAACAAAATTTTACCGAAAACTATAAACTGTAAGCTCTAAGCTATAAGCAAAAAATTATGAAATAATTTTTTATATAAGGAGAAAAAAATAATGAAAAAAAGTTTATTGTCTTTAATATTGGCAGTAGCAATGGTAGTACCGGCATTTGCACAAAAAGGAGATATGTCTATCAACGGAAAATTGGGTTTGGGTGTAAGTAATAATTTAAATATAAGTTATGATAGTATGCCGGATGGTATGCAAGAAGGTTTTAAAATGGAAATGCCTGTTTCAGTAGGTGCGGAATTTTTTTACGGATTAATGGATAATTTATCCATAGGTGCAGGTATAAATTATAATTTCGGTTCCGAGTCTAAAGCTGATATGGGAGGCACAAAGCCCGAAGCAAAAACAGTTAACTTTTATTTGGCAGTAAAACCTGAATTTAAAGTAGAATCAAATATATTTTCAAGTGTATATTTAATCGGACAAATCGGCGGAAGCAGTATTACTGTGGAAGCAAACGGTGAATCCGATACTGCAGATATCGGAATACATTTAGGTTTCGGTGCGGGAACAATAATAAAAGATGCATTTATAGTTGAATTGTTAATATCTTCATCTAACGGCAGTATGTCCGAAGATGGAATGAATGGTGATTTACAATATACGGCAACAACGATTAATGTAGGTTACAAATTTTCTTTATAATAAAAAAACAATTAAATAAAAACACAGAAAGAATTTTTCTTTCTGTGTTTTTTTTTGTTTTGTTATTATAGCGAAGCGACTTTATCTTTTGAATTATAACTTTGTATTTGGCTCAATCGAGTACCAATGCTTCGCTTTCTTTTACGTACACTTCATTCGCCAAATACTTCGTTATAATTAAAAATCTTAAAAGTCTTCGAGAGTAAAGAACAAGGTACACAAAATCTTTTCTGTTTTTTTTGTGTCCTTATATTCCTATTGATAATAAATAGTTTGTCATCCCGTACTTGATACGGGATCTCACAGTTGGTTGTTAATTATAAATTGTCGTCTTGAATTACTAATTGTTTTATAGTCTAATGTGGTTACTGAACACAGGATAAAGTCCTTTTTGTTTTATCGTATCCACAATTTCCGCAACTGTTCTTGAATCGGAAATTTCAAATTGTTCGTCACCTTTAGCATCGTCTTTATGTCCGCCTACGGAAGTTTTTACACCTGCCGAAATTTTTGTTGCACATACACCTATAACATTATCTCTGAAACCTGCTCTTTCTCTTGTGGAAATTGTAATATCGGAAAACGGCATAAATAATCTGTAAGCACACAATGCCTGGAACAATTGCTTTTCGTTAACATAGTGCGGGTTTTGTTCTTTATGTTCGTGAATGTAAGGTCTTAATCTGGGAACGGAAAAACCTATTTTAAGATCCGGATATTTTTGTTGTAACAAATAAGCATGAACCGCGGTGGAAAAAGCATCTTTCCTGAAATCGTCTAACCCGAAAAGAATACCTAAAGATACACCTCTCATACCTGCAAGAGCTGCTCTTTCCTGGGCATAAAATCTGTACTCAAAAACGGATTTCGGTCCTGCCAAATGTAACTGTTTATATCTGTCTTTGTTGTATGTTTCCTGATAAACACAAACAAAATCCGCTCCGCATTGGCAAAGATATTTATATTCATCGGTATTTAAAGGATAAATTTCTATAGATATGGAAGAAAAATATTTTTTTGCCAGTTTTACTGCTTCACCGATATATTCCACACTTGATGCCGTTCTTGATTCGCCCGTAAGAATAAGAATATCTTCAAGTCCTGTTTGAGATATTGCTTTAAATTCTTTTTCTATTTCTTCAATTGTAAGTTTGCCTCTGTGTATATTGTTTTTGCAATTGTATCCGCAATAAGTGCACTGATTTTCGCAATAGTTTGAAATGTATAAAGGTGTAAACAAAGATATACTTGAACCGAAATGTTTTCTTGTTTCATATTGCGCTTTGTGTGCTATTAAGTTTAAAAAATCCGTCGCTGCGGGAGATAACAAAATTTTTAAATCTTCAATATCCAAAATTTCTTTGTTTAATGTTTTTTGAACATCGTTTTCGGTATAGATATTGTAATCATAGCCCTTAGTTAAGTTTAAAACTTGTTCCAACATATCGGAGTTTATTTGTTCCATATTTTTGTAATACATTTTATTTGTCCTCCAAAAAGTCTATCAAAGGACTGGATGCTTCCGCTTTAAAATTTAACACTCTGCCAAGACCTGCAAGATAAGCTTTTCTTCCCGCAATAATTGCAAGTTTAAAAGCTTCTGCCATTTCGTTTATGTTTTTAGCAGTTGCAATTGCTGTGTTTACCATAACGGCGGCAGCACCTTCCTGCATAATTTCACAAGCTTGAGAGGGTGACCCGATACCTGCATCAACAATTACAGGCAATTTTATTTCATCTATAATTATTTTAATAAAATGTTTTGTAAGAAGTCCTAAGTTGCTGCCGATAGGTGCGGCAAGCGGCATAATTGTTGCAGCTCCCGCATTTGCCAAATCTCTTGCTGCATTTAAGTCAGGATACATGTAAGGCATTACAACAAACCCTTCTTTTGCAAGAATTTCCGTTGCTTTTATAGTTTCATAGTTATCCGGCAACAAAAATTTTGTATCTTTTATAACTTCAATTTTTACAAAATCTCCGCATCCGAGTTCTCTGGAAAGTCTTGCGATTCTAACGGCTTCTTCCGCAGTTCTTGCACCCGAAGTGTTAGGTAAAAGAGTTACCGTTTTAGGTATAAAATCCAATATATTATATTCTGTTTTAGTGTTTGCTCGTCTTAATGCAAGTGTTACGATTTCCGCACCTGCCGATTCAACCGCAGCTTTTACCAAATCCAACGAAAATTTTCCCGATCCTAAAATAAATCGAGAACTAAACTCGTGCCCTGCAATTATTAATTTATCCATAAATTCTCCTATATAACGACCGCAGATTTTAAACTGCACCTTTACATTTGGCTCCTTTATGTGCCAACCGCTTCGCTTTCTTTCAGCACACTGCAGTCGCCAAATGCTTCGGTTCGTATTAAACTTTGCGGTCTTAAAAAATCGCCCTGCGATTTTTAGTAATATTTTTGCTTTGCAAAAATTCCATGCATCTATACCTCTAAAAATTTGCTTTGCAAATTTTTAGCCGCCGCCGACAAAAGTCAGCACTTCCATAACATCCGTATCTTTTAAATTTACAGTGTTATATTTATCTTTGGAAACAATTTTACCGTTTAACTCAATTACAATTCGTTCCAAATTGTAGTTGTTTTCTTTTAAAAAATCGGCTAATGTTTTTGTTTCTTTTAATACTATATCTTTTCCGTTAACTTTCATTTTAACTCCTTAATAAAAAAATAGAATATGAATGAAGTTTTTGCCACCCGAGGTGGTGACCCCCATAACATATTCTATTTAAAATGATAATTTATGATACTATAAAAATTCACCTTTTGTCAAACAAAAAAATATATTGATTTTTCTTTTGTCTTTTATCAATAAATATTCTATAATTATAAAATATATTTTGTCTTTAATTATAAATTATAAAATATAAATTATAAAATGCCTTATAGTGGGGGAAAAATGGCTATTACTTATCAAAAAGCAGGCGTAAATATTGATGCTGGAAACGAGTTGGTTAAAAGACTTAAGAAAAAACTTCCTAAAGTCGGCGGATTCGGAGGAGCATTTCCCGTAGAAAACACGAAATATAATTTGGTTAGTTCCACCGACGGAGTAGGAACAAAATTGAAAATTGCGTTTTTGGTAAATAAACACGATACCGTAGGTATAGATTTGGTTGCAATGAATGTTAACGATATAATTTGTGTTGGAGCAAAACCTCTTTTCTTTTTGGATTATTTTGCTTGCGGAAAATTAAATGTTTCTCTTACGGAAAAAGTTGTAGGCGGCATTATTAACGGTTGCAAACAATCCAATGCTCAACTTATCGGTGGTGAAACAGCGGAAATGCCGAGCTTTTATAAAGGTGAAGAATACGATTTGGCGGGTTTTGCCGTAGGTATAATCGAAAAAGGTAAAGAAATTACAGGTAAAGATATTAAAGAAGGGGATGTTGTAATCGGTCTTCCTTCAAGCGGTCCTCACTCCAACGGATACTCTTTGATAAGAAAAGTTTTTAGTGAAAAAGAATTGAAAAAATATTCCAAAGAATTGTTGGCACCTACAAAAATTTATGTTAAAGAAGTTTTGGCGGCACTTAAAAAATTTAATAACGGTAAAAAGAATAAAATAGTCGGTATTGCACATATTACGGGCGGAAGTTTTTACGATAAAATCGGAAGGATTTTACCGCAGGATGCACATGTAATAATAAACAAAGGTTCTTGGAAAGTTCCTGAAATATTTAACATAATTCAAAAGAAAGGTAATGTTCCGGAAAAAGATATTTACAGAACATTGAATATGGGTATCGGTATGGCAATATTTGTCAGACCGGAACATGCACAAGCCGTTCACAAATTTTTGAAAGGTTCTAAAGTTATAGGATTTGTTCAAAAAGGGAAAAAAGGTGTGGAAATAATATAATGAAAAAGTTAGCGGTATTAGTTTCCGGCGGCGGTTCAAATTTACAATCTATAATAGATTCAACAAAAAGCGGAATATTAAAAAATATTGCCGAAGTTGTTATCGTTATATCAAACAATCCTTCCGCTTACGGACTTGAAAGAGCAAAAAAAGAAAATATAAAAGCAGTCGCTCTTGATTATAAGAATATGGATAAACAGGATTATGACGATAAAATGTATAAACTTATAAAAGAATCCGGTGCGGACATAATTTGTTTGGCGGGGTATCTTAAAAAAGTTTCCGACAAAATTGTTAAAGAATATAAATCAAGAATATTAAATATTCATCCGGCTTTACTTCCGAAATTCGGCGGTAAAGGAATGTACGGACATTTTGTTCACGAAGCTGTAGTAAAAGCTAAGGAAAAAAAGTCAGGTCCTACGGTTCATTATGTGGATGAAAATTATGATACCGGTTCTATAATACTTCAAAAAGAAGTGCCAGTTTATGAAACGGATAGTCCGGAAGATGTGGCTGCAAGGGTATTGGTTCAAGAACATATAATATTTCCTCAAGCAATAAAAAAAGTTATTGAGAAGTTGAATGGGTGAAAGGGTGAAAAGTCGAAAGGTTGGTAGTTGTTATGGCTTAATGTAAAATTTGCAGAGCAGATTTTTTAATAATAAAATACCGAAAGTACTAATTTAAAAAAAGGACGGATTAAAAGTATGATACCAAGATATGCAAAACCTGAAATGGAATCAATTTGGACCGATGATAACAAGTTCAAAATAATGTTGGAAGTTGAGATTTTAGCATCCGAAGCTATGAGCAAGTTGGGAGTAGTTCCGAAATCGGCAATTGCAAAGGTAAGAAAAAAAGCTAAGATAAACAAAGACAGAATAAACGAAATAGAAAAAACGGTTAAGCACGACGTAATTGCATTTTTAACAAGTGTCGTTGAGACGGTAGGTCCCGAAGCAAGATTTTTGCATATGGGTATGACATCTTCCGATGTTTTGGATACTTCACTTGCCGTTCAAATGAGACAGGCATGTTTGCTTCTTATAAAAGAAACTAAAGAGTTAATGGAAATAACAAAAAAGTTGGCTTTCAAATATAAATATACTCCTACAATGGGAAGAAGTCATGGTGTTCATGCAGAACCGACAACATTCGGTTTGAAAGTTGCAAACTGGTACAGCGAACTTAGTCGTTCTCTCGACAGATTAAACTATGCATTGGAAACCGTAAGTTACGGAGCAATTTCCGGCGCTGTAGGAACATTTGCACATTTAAGCCCGAAAGTTGAAGAGTATGTTTGCAAAAAATTAAACTTGAAACCGGAACCTGTTTCAACACAAATAGTTCCCAGAGACAGACATTCAATATTTTTATCAACAATTGCACATGTTGGTGCTAACCTTGAAAGAATAGCTCTTGAAATAAGACATTTACAAAGAACAGAAGTAGCAGAAGCCGAAGAACCTTTTACAAAAGGTCAAAAGGGATCATCCGCAATGCCGCATAAGAGAAATCCGATAATATCGGAAAATGTTTGCGGTTTCGCAAGACTTTTGAGAGGTTATGCAGTAACCGCTATGGAAAACATTGCTTTATGGCATGAAAGAGATATAAGTCATTCTTCGACGGAAAGAATAATGTTGCCGGATGCAACAATGGGACTTTTCTATATTTTAAAAAGAATGCAGGGATTACTTTCGGGATTAAATGTTTATCCTGAAAACATGAAAAAAAATCTTAATAAAACACAAGATGTTATTTGTTCCGGAACACTTTTGTTAACATTGGTAGATAAAGGGTTAACAAGAGAACAAGGATATGCAATTATGCAAAGACTTGCATTTTCGGCAAGAGAAAAAAATGTCAGTCTTGAAGAAGTGGCATTGAAAGATGAAGAAATAAGAAAATATATGAACGAAAAAGAAATAAGAAGAGATTGCGATTTGTCACCGCACTTTAAAAATGTAGATTTTATATTTAAGAGAGTTTTTGGAAAGTAAATACGACAGGTGAAAAGGTGAATGGGTGAAAGGGTGAAAAGTTTTTGGAAAATCTGATAATTAGATTTTTTGCTGTAGTAAAAAATACATTAAACTATTCAACCATTCAACTATTCAACCATTCAACTAAATAAAAGAGGTAATATGAACAAATTCAAGTACTATCTAAACAATGAAGGAAAGTTTACAATTGAAAATTATAATTTGGCACCGACTTTTTCAAGCTTTTTCCCGGGGATTTCCGGAGTAAAAGGTATTCCGATGTGGGCATATTATGTTAACAGAGGGCAGGGAATTTGTACATTCGGTATAAAGAATAAAAATTATGCAATAATGGAATTTTATCCCGCAAATGTAAGTTATAATTTAGTTAATACTTTCGGATTCAGAACATTTTTAAAAATAAAAAAAGGTAAAGAAACAATTTGTTATGAACCGTTCAAAAATAATAGTGCCGATATAAAAGATGTAAAACAAAATATGTATGTTTCCGCTTACGATTTAACGATAGAAGAAACAAATACAAAAATCGGTATCAAAACAACGGCTACATATTTTACGTTGCCTAACCAACCGTTAGCCGGTCTTTTAAGAAAAGTTACGGTTGAAAATATATCCAAACAAAATATTCAGGTAGAAATTGTTGACGGTATGCCGAAAATTCTTCCTTATTATATTAATTCCTGGTCGCAAAAATATATGTCTACAACAATTCAAGCCTGGACGAAAGTTGATAATTTCGATAAAACCGGAGTTCCTTTTTATAAATTGAAAGTTGAAACGGCAGACAGTTCCGAAGTTGTGGAAATTACCGAAGGTAACTTTTATTATTCTTTATTACAAGACAAAAAAGTAAAGAAAGCAGATATCATAATTGATCCGGACATTTTGTTCGGTTCCGATACAAGTTTTGCTTGTCCGGAAAAATTGTTTAATGAAAATTTTGTGTACCCTAAAAAACAGTTTGCGGATAACAAGTATCCTACGGCTTTCAGTTATGCAAAACAAAATTTGAAATCAAAAGACAGCTTTAAAATATATTCTATTGTCGGTCACATTGAAAGTGCAAAATCTTTAAACAGTTTTGTTAAAAAGTTCGACATAAAATATTTTGAAGCAAAACAGGAAGAGAACAAAAATTTAATAAATTCCATTACTTCCAATATGGAAACACATTCTTCAATACCTGAATTTGATATGTATTGCAGACAAAATTATCTTGATAATGTTATGAGAGGCGGTCTTCCGATAGAGTTTAAATATAACGATAAATCCGCAATGTATTATGTGTTTTCAAGAAAGCACGGAGATTTGGAAAGAGATTATAACGAGTTCCAAGTATCACCCAACTATTATTCGCAGGGTAACGGAAATTACAGAGATGTAAACCAAAACAGAAGAAAAGATATTTTCTTTAACCCCAATGTAAAAGACAGTGCGGTAAAAATATTTTATAACCTGCTACAAATAGATGCCTGTAACCCGTTGGTGGTTAAAGGAACACTTTTTGTTCTTGATACAAAAAGTAAAGAATATAAAAATATAATAAGTGATTTAAGTAACAAAAAAGATGAAGAAAAATTGAACAAATTTTTCCAAAAACCGTTTGAGCCGGGTTCACTTGCAACATTTATGGAATTTTCAAACATAAAAACAAAAATAAAGTTTGAAGATTTTATTTCAAAAGTTGTAACAACGGCAAAAGCTCAAAACGATGCAAATCACGGTGAAGGATATTGGGTAGACCATTGGAAATACAATTTCGATATATTGGAAAGCTTTTTAACAATATATCCCGATAAGAAAAAAGATATTTTCTTTAACGATAAATCTTTTATTTATTATGATAACGATCATTATGTTTTACCGAGAAACCAAAAGTATGTTTTAACTCCGAAAGGAACTGTAAGACAATATAATTCCGTAGCAAAATCCGATGAAAAAGCGGAACTTATAGCATCAAGAAAAGTTAACCCCAATGCGTTAAGAACAAATAACGGTAAAGGTGATATTTATTATACGACGCTTGCTTCAAAGTTTATAACAATAATGTCTGTAAAGTTTGCAACTTTGGACAGTGAAGGTATCGGTATAGAAATGGAATCGGATAAACCGGGTTGGTACGATGCATTAAACGGTTTGCCGGGTCTTTTCGGTTCGTCGACTCCTGAAGTTTTTGAGTTGAGAAAGATGATGGTTTTCTTTTCAAATCTTTTGAAAGAAAATAAAGATGAAAAAATATTTGTACCTGTAGAAGTTGCAAAATTGTTTAAAGGACTTTTGTCCTTATTAAAACAAAAACTTTCTTCTTTCGATTTCTGGGATAAAGCAACAACATTAAAAGAAGAGTACAGAAAATCCGTTATATTCGGTATAAACGGTAAAGAAGAACAAATAAATATAAATTCGGTAATAGAATTTATAGATAAAGCTGTAGCAAAAATAAATGCAGGTCTTAAAAAAGCTATAGATCCGAAAACAGGATTATATGTTACTTATTTCAGATATGAAGCAACAAAATATCAGAAGAATAACGAAAAGAATTGTAAAGGATTACCTTGTGTTAAAGTTTTCAAATTCCAAAGATATCCGTTACCGTTATTTTTGGAATCCGAAACACATTATATGAGAATGTCTGAAGATAAAAAGGAAGCAAAACAACATTTTGCATCTATTAAAAAGAGCGGACTTTACGATAAAGAGTTAAAGATGTTTAAAGTTTGTTCTTCATTGCTCAGCGAGTCCAACGAAATAGGAAGATCGAGAGTATTTTTACCGGGTTGGCTTGAAAATGAATCAGTATTTATGCATATGGAATTCAAATATTTGTTGGGCCTTTTAAGAGCTGGTTTGTATGAAGAATTTTTCTCATCCATAAAAACATGTTTTCCGTGCTTTTTAAAACCTGAAGTCTACGGAAGAAGTATACTTGAAAATTCTTCATTTATTTCTTCAAGTGCATTCCCTGATAAAAGAAATTGGGGCAGAGGCTTTGTTGCAAGACTCAGCGGTTCAACAGCCGAGTTTATAGATATGTGGCTTACAATGAGTTTAGGGTATAAACCTTTTTCCGTAAACGATAAAAATGAGTTGGTGTTCAGTTTAAAACCTATAATCAGCGGAGAATTCTTTGATAAGAAAGGCGAATTTAAGGCAAAATTGTTTTCAACAACCGATTTGGTTTATGTAAACAAATCTAAAAAGAGCACATATTTACCGAATATGAATATCAAAAAAATCGAAATTTTATGGAACGATAATTCAAAAGATGTTGTAGACGGTGACGTTGTTGCGGGAAAAAGCGCCGAAAAAATAAGAAACAGACAAGCAAAACAAATAACCGTTACATTCTAATTTAGTATTTGTTTTAAATATAAAAGAGCAGGATTTTAATTTATAAAATTTTGCTCTTTTTTTATGTAAAAATTTCTTATAATTTTGTAAAATATTAAAGATAATAAAATAATACTTTATATATACGGAGTTTGTTATGAATTTAGCAAGAAAAATTATTAAAAAGCATTTGGTTTCGGGATCAATGGAAGTAGGCAGTGAAGTTGCATTAAAGATAGATCAGACATTAACTCAAGATGCAACGGGAACTATGGCATATTTACAGTTTGAAGCAATGAACGTTCCTAAAGTAAAAACGGAACTTTCCGTAAGTTACGTTGATCATAACACATTGCAGTCCGGTTTTGAAAATGCCGATGATCATAAGTTTTTACAAACTATAGCAAATAAGCATGGAATAGTTTTTTCACCTGCAGGTAACGGAATTTGTCATCAGGTACATTTGGAAAGATTCGGTGTTCCGGGTAAAACATTGATAGGTTCCGATTCACACACACCTACGGGCGGCGGAATCGGTATGCTTGCTTTCGGAGCGGGAGGACTTGATGTTGCATGTGCCATGGCAGGGCAGCCTTTTTATATAACAATGCCTAAAATAGTTAAAGTTAATTTAACGGGAAAATTAAGAGATTGGGTAAGTGCTAAAGATATAATTCTTGAACTTTTAAGAATATTGTCCGTTAAGGGCGGGAGAGGAAAAATATTTGAGTTCGCGGGTGAAGGTGTTAAAACGTTGTCTGTTCCGGAAAGAGCGACAATTACGAACATGGGAACGGAACTCGGTGCAACAACTACAATATTTCCTTCGGACGAAATAACGAAAGATTTCTTAAAAAGACAAAACAGAGAAAAAGATTGGGTTGAAATGGTTGCAGATTCCGATGCAACATACGACGATGAATTGACAATAAATTTGTCCGAACTTGAACCGTTGATTGCTATGCCGCACAGTCCCGATAATGTAAAAAAAGTTAAAGATTTGAAAGGAACAAAAGTTGATCAGGTTTGTATCGGTTCCTGCACAAATTCATCTTATGCGGATATGATGTTATGTGCCGAAACATTAAAAGATAAAAAGATAAACAAAAATACAAGTTTAACTATTTCTCCGGGATCAAGACAAGTGTTTTCAATGCTTGCAAGTTCCGGTAAATTGTTTAACATAATAAATGCCGGTGCAAGAATATTGGAATGTGCTTGCGGACCGTGTATCGGTATGGGACAAGCTCCAAAGACTAAAGCGGTGTCACTTAGAACATTTAACAGAAACTTTGAAGGCAGAAGCGGAACAAAAGATGCTCAAGTCTATTTGTGTTCACCTGAAGTTGCTTTGGCTGCAGCTTTAACGGGAGAAATAACAGATCCTACAACTTTGTTCGGTGCAAAACCTAAAATAAGTTTGCCGGACAGTTTTTATATTAACGATGACCATTTCCAAAAACCTTCCAATGAAGGAGAAATTGTAAGAGGTCCGAATATAAAACCGTTACCGAAATTTGAGCCGATGCCCGATTCGATTTCGGCAGATGTAGTTTTGAAAGTCGGTGACAATATTTCTACCGACCATATATTGCCTGCAGGTGCAAAGATTTTGCCTTTAAGATCTAATTTACCGGCAATATCGGAATATACTTTCGGTGCCGTAGATAAAGATTTTGTTGCAAGAGCAAAATCCGTTAAGAACGGAGTTATAGTTGGTGCGGAAAATTACGGGCAGGGGTCTTCAAGAGAGCATGCCGCACTTGCACCGAGATATTTGGGAATAAAAGTTGTTATTACAAAAACATTTGCAAGAATACATTTGGCAAACTTAATAAATTTCGGAATTATTCCGTTAACATTTGCTGATGTCAACGATTATGAACTTATAAAACTTGCAGATAAAATAGAGTTTAAAAATATAAAAAATATTATAAAAGAAAATAAAGATTTGGTTATAACCGTTAACGGTAAAAATATTAAATTGAATTACAGTTTTACCGAAAGACAAAAAGAAATATTGTTTGCCGGCGGTTTGTTAAATTGGATTAAAGAGGGAATAAAATAATATGGAAGAACAGGAAATAAAACAAATAGTTAATAAAAAAGTTTCTTTGGCAAAAGTTGCTTCCATGCAGTTGGGACTTTTGGATTTTAAACAAAGAAACGCTATATTGTTATCGATAGCTAATGCTTTGGAAAAAAATATCAGTGAAATACAGTTTCATAACGATATCGATGTTGAAACCGCAAAAAATTCCGGTATGGATAAAGTTTTGATAGAAAGACTTACATTAACGAATAAAAGAATTGAAGATATGATACACGGTGTAAGAAGTATCGTTAATCAAAAAGATCCGATCGGCGAAATTATGGAAACGAGAGATGTTGACGGTATAAATATTCAAAAAATAAGAGTTCCTATAGGAACTATAGCAATGATATACGAATCAAGACCTAATGTTACCGTTGATGCTGCGGCATTATGTATAAAGTCTGGTAATGCTATCATTTTAAGAGGCGGTTCGGAAGCTATAAATTCAAACAAAATACTTGCGAAGATTATTTCTTCCGCAGGCGAATCCGCGGGTATGCCGGTAGGTGCGATTACTTTTATAGATGTGGTTGACAGAGCTGCAGTTTCCGAAATGATAAAACTTGATAATTATATAGATTTGTTGATACCGAGAGGAAGCGGGAAAATGATAGAGTTTATAAAACAACATTCCACCATTCCTATACTTTCTCACGGCAGCGGGTTATGTCACACTTACATTGATAAAGCTGCCGATATCGATATGGCAATAAAAGTTACAATAAATGCCAAATGTCAAAGACCGGGAGTATGTAATGCTACCGAAACCGTTCTTGTTCACAGAGATATAGCAAACAAAGTTTTACCGAAATTATGTAAACAGTTTTTTGCCAATGATACCGAAGTAAGAGGTTGCAAGTTGACAAAAACTATTGTTCCGGAAGTTAAAGATGCTACCGAACAAGATTGGGAAACGGAATATTTGGATAAGATAGTATCAATAAAAGTTGTTAACTCTTTGGAAGAAGCAATAAACCATATTAACAGATACGGTTCAAAGCATTCCGACTCAATAATTACGGAAGATAAACAAAGAGCGGAAAAGTTTTTGAAAGAAGTTGATTCCGCGGCGGTATTCCATAATGTTTCTACAAGACTTCATGACGGCGGAGTTTTCGGGTTGGGTGCGGAAATAGGAATATCTACCGGTAAGTTGCATGCAAGAGGTGCAATGGGTGCAAGAGAGTTAACCACAACGAAATATGTTGTCAGAGGTAACGGAGTTATAAGAAAATAATTTTTATATATGTTTGGGGGTGTAAGCAAATTATGAATATCGGGGTTTTAGGCGGTTCTTTCGATCCTGTTCATAATGCACACCTTCAAATGGCGGAAGTTGCTTTAAAAGAGTTTAAGTTAGACAAAATTATTTTCGTTCCCGCATATGTTCCACCTCATAAGAAGAAACTTGTTGCATCGGATAAAGACAGATATAATATGCTTTTTGATGTGACAAAAGATATAGAACAATATGAAATTGATACTTACGAACTTGATTCAAAAAAATCCGTTTATTCTTATGAGATGTTAGATTACATTAAAAGTAAACATAATTCAGATAAGATAAAAATGATAATAGGTGCGGACTCGTTTAATAATTTAACTTTGTGGAAAAACACGGACTATATAGTAAAAAAATACGGGTTTATAGTATTTCCGAGACCGAACATAACGATAGATATTGAAAGCCCGTATTATAAATATTGTAAATTTTCAAAATATGTTATGAAAAACATATCATCAACGGATATAAGACAATATTTGAATGATAAAAAAGATATTTCCGAACTTGTACCTAAACAAGCGGCTGACTATATAAAAAGAAACGGACTTTACAGTGAATAAAAATACAGAACAAAAAATATACAACTATTTATCATCACATTTAAAACCGGAAAGATACAATCATGTGTTGGCGGTTAATGATTTAGCTGTGAAACTTGCAAAAACTTATAAACTTGATATTATGAAAATATCGACTGCCGCTTTGCTTCACGATTGTGCAAAAAACATGACTTTGGAAGAAAATATAAAATATATAAAAAAACACAAACTAAAAATAAAAAATATAGATTTTGTTGTAAAGTATCTTCCGCAGGTTTTGCATTCTTATATAGGTGCCGATATTGCAAAGAAAGAATTTAATATAAAAGATAAAGAGATTATAAATTCGATATATAATCATACCATCGGAAGAATAGGTATGAGTGATTACGAAAAGGTAATTTTTATAGCGGATGCGTTATCTTTAGACAGAAAATATAAAAAGGCTTTTGTGTCAAAAAAAATAATGTTTAGCGATTTGGATGAAACATTTAAGTTGGTGTTACAAAGCAAAATAAAATATGTGATATCAAAATTTAAAGTTTTGCATCCCGATATTATAAAGATATGGAATTATTATAACAGGTAAAATGATAAAAAAAATTTTGTTGCTTTTAATAGTTGCCGTGTTAGGTGTATTAATTTATTTTTCCGCAACTTCTAAAATTGTTAAAGATTTTAAAGACGGGAAAAATATTAATGTGTTGTTTGTTTTAGATGATGTTGATAATAATGAAAATATAAAGTTTTTTGTTGTAAAATACAATTCTTTAAGTGAGTATATAAAAGTATTGTTTACGGATGAAAATATTACAATACTATACAAAACTAAAAAAGCAAGAGAATTAAAAGATATGATTTTAGAAACTTCTCCGGAAAAGAGAATAGATTTCATAAAATCCGAAACACAAAAACTTTTAGATGATAAGCTAAGTATAGATTATTATGTATGCTTAAATAACGAAAGTTTTAAAAATATTATAAATGTTTTTTCCAAACAACAGGATTTGGGAAATAATTTAAAATTATTTGATATGTGCTTGCAACCCGAAATTGACAGAGATACAAGAATGGTTGCCTGGATAAAAATTTTCAATTATATATACAACAACTTTAACAGATTTTCTTTTATAAAGTTAATAAAAGATTTGTATAATAAAAATATTGTTATAAATACAAACTTTGAAGCGAAAGATTTGTTTTTATTGTATTCCTATTTCTTAAACGAAGACAAAACGATAAAATATGCCGATATACCTACTGTGAACAAAAGAAAAAGAATAGAATTAGACGAAGAAAACAGAACAAAAATCGTCGACTTTTTTGATAATGATTATTCAAACAGCGGAAATTATTTAAAAGTTGAAGTGTTAAACACAACAAACAAATCAAGGCTTGCAATAAAAGCTGTTGATAAAATAAGAGACAATGATTTTGATGTTATGGATTGGGGTTCATCTTCAAAAAAATATGAATTTACAACGATTTTTGACTTTGTAAATGATTATGAAAAGATAAAAGAAATAAAAGATATTTTAGATTGCGGTGAAATAATTTTCAGGCCGAAAGAAAACTCATTAATGAATGTATCTGTACTTTTGGGACAAGATTGTACAATATACGATAAATTGGACAGAGAATCGGAAGATTAAACTTTTTGCAAAGCAAAAAGTTGATGCATAGAAGTATAGAGGTATAGAAACAAAATGCAAAGCATTTTGTTGAAGTATGGAAGAATAGAGAAATAGAAGTATAGAAACAGACAAGCTTTTTGTCATCCCGCACTTGATGCGGGATCTCGCCGTTAGTCGTTATTGTTTCCATGCATCCATATCTCCATACATCTATACTTCAAAAATCCGTAGGATTTTTTGGGGGGGACAAATGAAAAAAATAGATTTTTTAAAGCTTGCAAAAAAGGCAGTAAAAATAGCCGAAGATAAAAAGGCTGAAAATGTTGTCTTGTTGGATGTGCAGGAAAAAACTCCTATCACAAATTATTTTGTTATTGCAACCGCAAATTCTATGCCCCAAATAAATGCAATTATAAACGAAATAGAAAAAACTTTTAAATATGATTATTCCGTTGAAGTATTAAGAAGAGATGGCGGAAATGCTGCGGTTAATTGGAAAGTCTTGGATTTCGGCGGTATCATCATTCATGTTATGAGCCAGGATTTAAGACAGTTATATAATCTTGAACATATATGGGAAAGTGATGAACCTAAACCGAAAAAAAGAAAAGTCGTTAAAAAAGTTGCCGCCAAAAAGACTGCAACCAAAAAGACGGTAAGTAAAAAAGCAAAGAAGTAATAACTGAAATTTGAGGTAAAAAGTGGCTGCGGAGTTTGTACATTTACATAATCATACCGAATATTCATTGTTGGACGGTTTAACCAAATTAACCAAAAAAGGTAAACCGTTGGAACTTTTTAATATTATAGGAAAACAATATCAAATGCCGGCACTTGCAATTACCGATCACGGTAATATGTATGGTGCAATGGAATTTTATTGGGCATGTTTGGACAGCGGCATAAAACCCATTATAGGGTGCGAAGTTTATATTGCTAAAAAAAGCAGATTCGATAAAGATAAAGAAAACGGCGGGTATCACCATTTGATACTTCTTGCTAAAGATAACGAAGGTTACAGAAATTTATGTTATCTTGTAAGTGCGGGTTTTACGGAAGGTTTTTATTATAAACCGAGAATAGATAAAGAAATATTACAAAAATATTCTAAAGGACTTATTTGTTCTTCAGCCTGCTTGGCAGGAGAAATTGCGACGCTTCTTTCCGCAGGCAATAAAGAAAAAGCAAAAGAAGTTGCAGGTTGGTATCAGGATGTGTTCGGTAAAGGTAACTACTATCTTGAAATTATGGATAACGGGCTTGAACAACAAAAAGCAATAATCGCGCCTTTACTTGAACTTTCAAAAGAAACGGGAATACCGCTTGTAGCAACAAACGATTGTCACTATTTAAAACAGGAAGATGCATATTATCACGATATCTTGTTGTGTATAAACACACAAAAAAGTGTTAATGATCCTAACAGAATGAGAATGGGTTCGGACTTGTTTTATTATCGTTCACCGGAAGATATGATAAAAACATTTTCTTATGTTCCCGAAGCAATAAAAAATACACTTGTTATTGCCGATATGGTAGATGTTAAAATAAGAAAAGGTAACGGAGACCTTTTACCTAACTTTGAAGTGCCCGAAGGATATACATCTCAAACTTATCTCGAACATCTTTGCAGAGAAGGTCTTAAAAAAAGATATCCTGTTATAGAAAAAAAACATACCGACAGGTTGGAATATGAGCTTTCCGTTATTAAAAAAATGGGATTTGCTTCATACTTTTTAATTGTTTGGGATTTCATAAAATATTCAAAAGATCACGGAATTCCTGTAGGTCCCGGAAGAGGTTCCGGAGCAGGTTCGATTGTAACTTATACACTTGGAATTACGGATATTTGTCCGTTAAAATACGATTTGCTTTTTGAAAGATTTTTGAACCCCGAAAGAGTTTCCATGCCTGATCTTGATATCGATTTTGCGGATTTCGGCAGAGAACAGGTTATAGATTATGTTAGAAACAAATACGGTCAAAACAACTGTGCTCAAATTATAACTTTCGGAGCTATGGAAGCGAAAATGGTAGTAAAAGATGTAGGCAGAGTTTTAGGGTTTACACCTGCCGAAACACAAAAAATAGCAAATGCAATTCCCGCGGGCTCTTCAATACCTGATGCTATGGTAGGTTCCAAAGAATTACAGGAAATTATAAAGAAAGATTCCAGAGTTGCCGAACTTATAAAAATATCATCAAAACTCGAAGGAACAAAAAGACATACCGGAGTTCATGCCGCGGGTTTGATAGTCGCTCCTGAAGATGTAAGGCATTTTTCACCTCTTGCAATAGGTAAAAAAAATGTAGTAACTACTCAGTACGACGGTAGAATCTTGCCGGATTTAGGACTTTTAAAAGTTGACTTTTTGGGACTTCAAAACTTAACAATTATAAATGAAGCTGTAAAACTTATAAAGAAAAAAGAACCGGATTTCGATTTGGAAAAAATTTCTCTTGAAGATAAAAAAACATTTAAACTTTTACAGGAAGCCAAAACGTTCGGTATATTCCAGCTTGAATCGGAAGGTATGAAAGATTTGGTTAGAAGAATGAAACCGACAACTATAGAAGATATAACAGCTTTAAATGCTCTTTATCGTCCGGGACCTATCGGTGCCGGTATGCTTGATGTTTTTGTTGATTGTAAACATGGCAGAAGAAAAGTTACTTACGATCATCCTTTGCAGGAACCGATACTTAGAAACACTTACGGTGTTATTTTGTATCAGGAACAAGTTATGCAAATGGCTATGGCTATAGGCGGTTTCACGGCAGGTCAGGCTGACGGTTTAAGAAAAGCTATGGGTAAAAAACTTATAGATAAAATGCAGGCCGCAAGAGAAAAGTTTGTTGAAGGAGGAAGAGCGAAAGGAATAGATCCTTCAATAACAAATAAAATTTACGATAATATGGTAACTTTTGCAGGCTACGGTTTTAATAAATCCCATTCCGCAGCATATGCTTATGTTACGTACAGAACCGCATATTTGAAAGCTCATTATACACTTGAATATATGACAGCATGTATGAATAATGAAATAGGTAAATCGGCAGACAGCAAAATAATTGAATATATTGATGATGTTAAACAGTTCGGTATAAAAACTTTACCGCCTGATATAAGATATTCACAAAGCGAATTTTCGGTTGAAGGAAAAAATATAAGATTCGGCCTTCTTGCCATAAAAAATGTCGGTGAAGGTGCGGCACAAAATATAGTTGAAGCAAGAGAAAAATTCGGTAAGTTTGAATCTTTTGAAGATTTTTTATCGAAAATAGATTTATCAGCGGTAAACAAAAGAGCAATAGAGTGTTTGTGTAAAGCCGGTGTTTTTGATTGTTTCGGTAAAAATAAGTTGGAAGTAAGAGCAAAGATACTTGATAATATAGAAGAGACATTGCAACAGGCAATAAAAACAAAAAAAGAGCAAAACGATAGTCAGGGCTTTTTGTTCGGCAGTGACGAAATATCTACGGCCACTGTTAGTGTAATGGACAAAAAAATTCCTCCTTTGGATGAAACAGTAGCATTGGAATATGAAAAAGAAGTGTTGGATTTCTATCTTTCGGGACATCCTTTGGAAAAATATAAAAGAGACATGATAGCTTTTTCAATGTACAGGCTTGATACAGTTCCTGTTCCGCCAGAAAACACTACTTTTGAAACGGCAAAAATTATAAGAGTTGCCGGAATGATAACATCTTTAAAACATTTAACGGCAAAAAGCGATAAAACAAAAACTTATGCGACGTTCAGAGTTGAAGATATGTACGGTTATTTGGATTGTATAGTGTTCCATAAATTGTACGAAAAGATAAGTGATAAGTTGCAGGAAAAGATGATAGTTGTTGTTAAAGGTAAAGTGTTGCACGATAAAGGTAAACCTAAACTTTCAATAGAAGAATTTTATTCCATGGAAGAAGCAAAGAAAAAATTTCCGCCGTTTTTGGGCTCGTTAAGAATACAAGTTTCGGCTGTTGCTTTAGATGATGCAATGTCCGACAAAATTTTAAAAACAATTGAAAAATATCCCGGGAAATCTAAAGTATATTTGGAAATTAAAGATTATAAAACGGAAGATTATACCATAGAAACCGAATATACGGTAAAA
The DNA here is from genome assembly GCA_002448285.1 of Candidatus Ruminimicrobiellum ovillum. GTDB lineage: Bacteria > Elusimicrobiota > Endomicrobiia > Endomicrobiales > Endomicrobiaceae > Ruminimicrobiellum > Ruminimicrobiellum ovillum. Next base: position 94,434 of record DJWX01000018.1, read on the forward strand.
TACAGTGACGAATGTATAAAAGATTTGGAAACATTGTTGGGACCCGGAACAGTCACACTTCAGTATAGAGATATTTAAAAATTGCCAAAGGCAATTTTGGAAGATTGGAAGAATAGAAGATTAGAAGATTAGAAGAGAATGGAGGAATAAAATGAATACTTTGGCATTAACAAAGATACCTTACGGAATGTTTATTATTACATCTGCTTTTGACGGAAAAATCGGCGGGCAGATAGCAAATACTGTCTTCCAAATAAACTCTAATCCCGCGACTATAGCAATAAGTATTTCAAAACAAAATAATACTCACTCTTTATTATCCAACAGCAAAAAAGCAGTTATATCTACAATAACCGAAGAAGCAAGTTTCGAATTTATAGGAAAATTCGGTTTTAGAAGTTCAAGAGATTTTAATAAATTTGAAGGCGTGGAATATAAAACAAATGAAAACGGGCTACCTATAGTAACTCAATTTGTAAATTCATATTTTGAAACAGAAATCATTTCACAGTTTGAAACGGAAACTCATACAGTGTTTTTATGTAAGGTAATAAATTGTGAAGTATTAAACGATAATCCTACAATGACTTATGATTATTATCACAAAGTAAAGAAAGGTTTAACTCCGAAAAACGCTCCGACATTTATACAAAAATAATTAATAACTTAGATCTAAAAATTTATAGTTTAATAAAAAAGGAAGATAAAAATATCTTCCTTTTTTGATTACTAATTGCTAATTTCTAATTACTAATTATTTAAATATTCCGCCTGTCTGCATGGCCCACATAAGTAAATCCATATGTGACATCGGTATTTTTATATCATTACAAAATTTTATCATTTTTTGTTCTGTCTCTAAATAAATTTTAGGCGTTAAAGTTGAAGGAATTTCGTCTATTGCATTATAAAATTTCAAGTTTCTTAAAATATGCCTGTCTAAAATTGCCAAATCAAGACCTAATCCGATATTCCTTAAAAAATGTCCCGCTTCTTTATAACCGATACCTTTAATATTATCGATAATCCATTTTCTTAAAGTTACAGGATCATCAAAAGATTTTAAGAAATTTTTTATATCAAGTTTCCCGTTGGAAGTAAACTGTTTTCTTGCTTGAACCAAAAAGTTTGCTTTGTTGTTTTGAAATCTTACATTGTTTATATTTTTTGATATTTCTTCAGCGGAAGCGGTAAATAAAAGTTTCTTATCGTTTAAAACATTTACGGCGTTCCAACAAGACAATGCTTTTGATTGCGGAGTAAAAATACAAAATGCGAGTTCCGCAAAAATTGCTTCATCGTTCCCTTTTACGAACACATCTTTATAATGTTGAACTCTTTTTGATATCGGTTCTTTTGCGACTGTTTTCCACAAATGTACCAATTCTTTAACAGTTTCGGGTTTTGCTTTTATGTTTTCTATTTCTACGAACTTTATTGGTATAATCATAAATTTTTTCTCACTGATTTAATGTTTAAAATCTAACATAAAAAATTATTGTTGTCAACAAAAAATCACGGAGTGATTTTTGGAAGATTTGAAGAGTAGAAGAATAGAGGATTAGATAGGAAGAAAAAATAAATAATAATAAAATTTGCGAAGCAAATTTTACATTTGAACTTCCAATCTTCTAATCTTCCAATCCTCAAATCATCAGTTCTTTTGATTTTTAGTTATAAATGTTATAAAATCTACTATTGAATTTAAATCCAAAGTCAAAGAGGTTTTTATGGCTAATATAATCTTAAAAGGTAAAGTTTTTAAGTATGGCGCAAATGTTAATACCGATGAAATTATTCCCGCAAGATATTTAACAACTTCAGATCCTAAAGAACTTGCAAAATTTTGTATGAAAGATATAGACGACAATTTTGCATCACAAGTAAAACCGGGTGACATTATCGTTGCAGATAAAAATTTCGGCTGCGGTTCTTCCAGAGAACATGCTCCTATATCAATCAAAGGCGCAGGAGTTTCTTGTGTTATTGCAAAATCTTTTGCAAGAATATTTTTTAGAAATTGTATAAATATAGGCCTTCCGATTATAGAATCCGATGAAGCTGTTGATAACATAGATAAAGGCGATAAACTTGAAATAGATTTGGCAAAAGGCGAAATAAAAAATGTGACAAAAAAACAAACATATAAAGCTCAACCTTTTCCGGAATTTATGCAGAAATTAATAAAAGCCGGCGGTTTGCTTTCTTACATAAAAGGAAACGCTGATAAATCCTGAACGGAAATCTTGAGGCATATTTTGCCTCTAAATTCGTTGGAGTTTCTCAAGATAAGTTACCAACTATCCCTACGAAACTCCGCCTATTTACAGACAAAATCTGTTCTCAATCTTTGCTCATTCAGAATTTATCAGAGTTCCCTTAAAGGAGGAAAATAAAAATGTCTAAAACTTATAAAATTGCTCTTATTCCCGGTGACGGAACAGGTCCTGAAGTAATAGCGGAAGGTGTAAAAGTTATAAATGCCGTTGCAGCTAAAACAGGTGCGAAATTTGAATTTACAAATTTTGATTTAGGCGGAGAAAGATATAAAAGAACAGGCGAAATTTTGCCTGACAGTTGTGTTGAAGAATTTAAGAAATTTGATGCAATGTATCTCGGAGCAATTGGTCATCCCGATGTTAAACCGGGAATACTTGAAAAAGGTATTTTGTTAAGATTAAGATTTGAACTTGACCAATACATAAATTTAAGACCGGTAAAACTTTATGAAGGTGTAGATTGTCCTTTAAAAAATAAAGAACCGAAAGATATAGATTTTGTAGTGGTCAGAGAAAATACCGAAGGTCTTTATTTGGGAGCGGGGGGATTTTTGAAAAAAGATACTCCTTACGAAGTTGCAACACAAGAATCCATAAATACAAGATTCGGTGTAGACAGATGCTTAAAATATGCTTTTGAATTAACAAAGAAAAGAAATAAAGATAAAAAACTTACATTGTGCGGTAAAACAAATGTTTTAACATTTGCATCTAACTTGTGGGAAAGAGCATTCAGAGCAATGGGTGCAAAAAGTTATCCGGATATAGCATTAAACTATGTAAATGTTGATGCAGTATGTATGTGGATGATAAAAAATCCCGAATGGTTTGATGTTATAGTTACAGACAATTTGTTCGGCGATATAATTACGGATTTAGCAGCAATGATTCAAGGCGGTATCGGTATTTCCGCAGGCGGAAACATTAATCCTGAAGGGGTGTCAATGTTTGAACCTATGGGCGGATCCGCACCTAAATATACGGGACAAAATGTTATTAATCCGTTGGCAGCAATTAGTGCCGGTGCTATGATGCTTGAAACATTAGGTCTTGAAAAAGAAGCTAAAATGGTAGAAAATTCCATGGCAAAATCTTTGGCAAGCGGTAAGATAAAATCGTTGGCGGCAGGAAAGATGGGAATGGGAACCAATCAAGTCGGAGATTTGATTGCAAACAATTTATAACGATTTTAATATTTTGGCTGCACCTTTGCATTTTTCTAATTCATTTACCGCAAAGAGTAAACTTCATTAAAAAAATGCTTCGGTTCGTCTAAAATCTTAAAACCTAATTAAGTGTTTCGGCAAGAACTAAGAAAAGTTAATATAATTTTGCAAAGCAAAAATATGACATATTAAGGTCAATATAGGAGAAGAAAATGAAGAAGTACAAAGTTGCAGTAGTAGGTGCTACCGGAGTAGTAGGTAACGAAATGATAAAAATGTTGGAAAACAGAAATTTTCCGGTAGAATCAATAAAACTTTTAGCATCACAAAGAAGTGTAGGTAAAAAATTAAAATTTAAAGGACAAGATATACCTGTAGAACTTTTAACACACGACAGCGGTAAAGGTATGGATTTGGCTTTGTTCAGCGCCGGCGGAGGAACATCAAAAGAATTTGCACCTTCGTTTGCAAAAGACGGTTGTTTTGTTGTAGATAATTCAAGTGCTTGGAGAATGGATGACAATTGTCCGTTAGTAGTTCCTGAAGTTAATCCTAACGATTTAAGTAAAGATAAAAAAATCATTGCTAACCCTAACTGTTCAACAATTCAAATGGTTGTTGCGTTAAAACCGTTACACGATTATGCAAAAATTAAAAGAGTAATAGTTTCTACATATCAAGCGGTTTCGGGTGCAGGTTCAAAAGGTATTCATGATTTGGAAAACCAAACAAAAGCTTTGGGTAAAGGCAAACCTATACCTCCGTTGGAAAAATTCCCTTATCAAATAGCATTTAATTTGCTTCCTCATATAGATGTTTTCGAAGAAAACGGATATACAAAAGAAGAAATGAAAATGACAAACGAAACCATGAAAATTATGGGTGATAAAAGTATAAAAGTAAGTGCAACTTGTGTAAGAGTTCCTGTTTTAAGAGCTCACAGTGAATCCGTATGGATTGAAACAGAAAAAGAATTAACACCTGAAAAAGCGAGAGAACTTTTGTCTGCGGCAAAAGGTGTGGAAGTTATAGATAATCCCGCGGAAAACAAATATCCAATGCCGTTATTTGCACAAAACCAACAAAAAACATTTGTCGGCAGAATAAGAAAAGATATTTCTTGTGACAAAGGTTTAACATTTTGGGTAGTATCGGATAACTTGTTAAAAGGTGCTGCGCTTAATGCCGTAGAAATTGCGGAAATGTTAGTATCTAAAGGTATTTTGTAATATAAAGTTCTATAAATAAAAGCTCACATCTTTGATTTTTAGGATGTGAGTTTTTTTATGGTATAATAACACTGATATGAAAAAAATTATAGTAAATGCCGATGATTTCGGATACAGAACACAAATAAATAATGCCATTGTTTATGCTTATAAAAATGGTGTTGTAAGAAGTACTTCAATGCTTGTAAACAGAGATGCTTTTGAAGAAGCTGTTTTATTGGCAAAAGAAAATCCGGGGTTGGGTATAGGTCTTCATATAGATTTGGACAAATACTTTGATATTGAACATGGTGTAGGTACAGTAAAAGGATGGGCTAATAATACTGTTCCTACACAACAGATTATAAAAGACGAAATAAAAAAACAAATAGAAAAGTTGTTGTCCGCAGGTATACAAATAGATCATTTTGACAGTCATCACCACACGCATCTATTTCCGGGTGTATTACCGATAGTTGTAGAACTATGTAAAGAATACAATGTTAATAAAATAAGATTTTTTAACAAATTCGGTGATTACGATAAACAAAAAGAATTGTTGGTTTCTAATGGTATAAAATTTCCGGAACATTTTATTGAAGGTTGGTATTACGGTAATGTCGATGAAGATTATAATGTTTCCGAAATTATGACTCATCCGGGATATGGTGAAATTTGGAGAGAAAAAGAACTTTTAGTTTGTTGTGATGTTTTATTGAAAGAGTATTGCCAAAGAAACAATATAGAATTAATAAAGTTTTCAGATTTGTAATTAAAATTTGAAACAAAGTTTTTATTGAAAATTTATAAGTTTAATATTATACTTATAGTAGGGCATACTTGTGATTATGTGTAGTAAAGGAGGAAAAAACTATGAATAATATAATAAAAAAAAGAAAAGGTTTTACCCTGGTAGAGTTGGTGATAGTGATAGTTATTGTAGGTATTCTATCCGTAATATCCGTGCCGATATACAGAGGATATGTAGAAAAGGCAAAAATGACTGAAGGAAAGGTATTGTTAAATGCAATAGCAAAAGCGGAACTTGCATTTCATGTTCAATATGGCTATTTTGTTAATGACGGTTGTTATTATGGAATAAGACCTCAGTATCTCGATATAAACTCAGAAGGAAATAAGTACTTCACAATGTGGGAGACAATGGCAGAAAATAATTCAAGGCTCGAAAGAGCAAAAAGTGCGGTAAATAAGTTAAAAGAAGGTATCGATTATGGCGATTATGAGGATTTTGTTGAAATAGCCGTGGGTTATGAGTCACCAAAAGGTATAGTGACTCTTTTTATGACGGTAAGCTCCAATGGCGGATGTTCCGATATCAGAAACGATATCATGGGGTATTACGAAGGTGGCTACGATGATACTCCTACGGCCTGTTGTTGATATTTTGTATACAAAAGTAGTGTTTAGTATAGGAGAAATTATATGAAGAAAACAAAAAGAGGTTTTACCCTTGTAGAATTGGTAATAGTAATAGTAATAGTGGGAATATTGTCTGTAATATCTGTTCCGATATACAGAGGATATGTGGAAAAGGCAAAAATGACGGAGGGAAAGGTATTGGTAAGTGCAATAGCTAAGTCTGAGTTAGCATACCATGTACAACATGGATACTTTTATAATACTCCTGGAACAATTAGCCGAGACTCTGTTCTTGATATAGATGCAAGTGGAAATAAATATTTTAGATTGTTTTTTGCCCGTTCAAATACGCCAATGACTGTAACTACTCGTCAGCAAGAATCATTGAATTCTATTAGCAAAGGTGCACTTGTAGCGAATGAAATTATAGATTCTGTTTTAATAGAGGCAGGATATGAATCTCCGCAAGGGTGGTTAGTTGTTTCCATGATTGCATATTCTAATGGTGGCTTTTCTGATATGGAAACTTATAGATATGGATATGGTGGCGGAGGCGATGAAGAAATTGCATAGGTTAGATAAAATTTAATAGAAAAAATATATAATATGATTGTAACAAAAAAGGCTTACTTAAATGTAAGCCTTTTTTGTTGTTGAATATAAAAAAAATTGCATTATACTTGAAGTAGAAGGGTATATATATATGAGATTGTATATATAGCGGTAGTAAAGGAGGAAAAAACTATGAATAATATAATAAAAAAAAGAAAAGGTTTTACCCTGGTAGAGTTGGTAATAGTGATAGTTATTGTAGGTATTCTATCCGTAATATCTGTTCCGATATACAGAGGGTATGTAGAAAAGGCAAAAATGACTGAAGGAAAGGTATTGTTAAATGCAATAGCAAAAGCGGAATTGGCCTATCATGTACAATACGGAGAATTTTATTCTACCTGGGATATTGTTTCTTGGGATACGGTACTTGATATAAATGCAGAAGGGAACAAATATTTTAAATATTGGTTAACCTATGCACATAATTATTCCGGAAAGAAAATGAAAGTTGAAAGTTATGTCAGTAAAGGTATGATTGGTTATGATGATTATGAGGATTATGTTGATATTTATGTGGGGTATGAATCTCCGCAAGGCAATGTTGTTCTTCATATGACGGTAAGTTCTAATGGCGGTTGTTCTGATATTGATAATGGTTACATGGAAGATTATTATGAGCCAGTGTAGCTTTTTCTTGTTAAAATTTTTATATAAGTAACAAAAAAGATCTGTTTAAAAGCAGGTCTTTTTTTTGTTGCGGATATGATTATTTTATATTATACTTAAAGTAGAAAAATTGCATATATGAGTTGTATATATAGTGGTAGTAAAGGAGGAAAAAACTATGGATAATATAATAAAAAAAAGAAAAGGTTTTACGTTAGTAGAGTTGGTAATAGTGATAGTTATTGTAGGTATTCTATCTGTAATATCTGTACCGATATACAGAGGGTATGTAGAAAAAGCGATGATGACTGAAGGAAAGGTGTTAATAGGGGCAATAGCTAAGTCAGAGTTAGCTTATCATGTAGAACATGGTTATTTCTTAAATGTCGGATGGACAAATTCATCACGAGAACTTGATATAGATGTCAGAGGAAATAAATATTTTAGAGAATTTTATGCCCAGTCCGGTGGAGGTTCTTATTATACTTCCTCTAATATATCGGCAGTAGCATCAATTGAGAAAGATTCATATAACTATGATAATGACAGTGTTTATATTGAAGTTTATGGTTGGAACAATGGAAAAAGTTGGAGACTTAGAGCAATGCAATATGCAGATGGCGGATTGTGGGGGTATGGACCGAATGGTGACATCGTTGACGAAAGAGATGAACTCCCAATGCTTCTGTAATTTTAAGGAACAAAAAAACTAATATAAAAAAGGCCTGTTTAAAAGCAGGTCTTTTTTTGTTGCAAATAAAACAAAAATACACTATAATTATCTTGATGGAAAAACTTTTTATTGTATAAATAAAAAAATAGGAGAAAAATGATGATAAAAGCAAAAAAAGGTTTTACGTTAGTAGAGTTGGTAATAGTAATAGTGATAGTAGGAATATTGTCTATAATATCTGTGCCGATATACAGAGGATATGTGGAAAAGGCAATAATGACGGAAGGTAAAGTGTTAATAAACGCAATAGGAAAAGCGGAGCTTGCATATCATGTAAAAAACGATTGTTTTTATAGTACCGGCAGGGTTGAAAATGATAGTGTATTAGATATAGATGCGAGAGGAAACAAATATTTCAAGGAATTTAATGCAACATCAGGTTCCGGTTCAAATTATTATGGATCAAGTATTAATGCAAGTGCTGTTAGTAAAGTTGGCAGTGATGAATATAATGATGTTGTTGAAATTCGAGTTTATGGCTGGAATAATGGTAAAAGTTGGACACTTAGGGCAGTACAACAGGCAAATGGTGCATTGTATGGATTTGGCAATAACAGGGAAATTGTAGATTCTGAACATGAAGTTGTTAGGGTTGAATAAAAAAATTAAAAATTTTTATTTGTTGCAATAGAGAGAAATTTAAACTATAGTTTTTGTGATAAGGCTTATGTTTAATTTTTTTCAAAGGATGGGAAAAATGGACAAAATAATAAAAACAAGAAAGGGATTTACCCTTGTAGAGTTGGTAATAGTGATAGTTATTGTAGGCATTCTATCTGTAATATCCGTGCCGATATACAGAGGATATGTAGAAAAAGCAATGATGACTGAAGGAAAAGTGTTGTTAAGTGCAATAGCGAAAGCGGAATTGGCATATCATGTAGAACATGGTTATTTTTGTGATACAAATGGAGAGACCGATTATTCAAGAGAACTTGATATAGATTCGTATGCTAATAAATATTTTAACTGGTTTAGTGCGAGTTCCGGACAAAAATCTTATTATGATGCCGGCGAATATAATGATAGTGTTTATATAGAGGTTTATGGTACGAACAATAATAACAAATAT
>DJWX01000016.1 GCA_002448285.1 Candidatus Ruminimicrobiellum ovillum
TTACCGATAGAATAAGCCATAGCAACGATTGTTAAACCGAATGCCAAAGCTGTGGCAATGTAACCTGCTTCCGGAAATTTGCAACCTGATACTGCTGCAACTCCGCAAGCGATGAACACTAAGAAAAATGTTCCGGTAAATTCTGCAACATACTTTTTCATTTACTTTCTCCTTAAATAAATTTTCATAAATTATATATTTTTTATTCTTTATTTTCAAAATTTTCGATATAAAAATTTTTTATTTTAAATAAAATGTATAATATAAAACATGACAACAATATATTTATCATTAGGTTCAAATATCGGTAACAGGAAAAAAAATTTAGAAAAAGCTGTTGCCGAGTTAAATAAGAATAATATAAAAGAAATAAAGATATCTTCTTTATATGAAACAGAGCCTGTGGGTCCCAAACAAAGAAACTTTTATAATATTGCCGGAAAATTTAAAACAAATTTAAATCCGCAGGAATTGTTAAAAGTTTTAAAGCAAACGGAACAAAAGTTGGGAAGAACAAAAACTTATCATTGGGGACCGAGAGTTATAGATATTGATATATTATTTTACGGTAAACAGGTAATAAAGAGTAAAAATCTTATAATACCGCACAAAGAAATAATAAACAGAGCTTTTGTTCTTGTACCGATGAAAGAAGTTGCTTCGAATTTTGTTCATCCGACACAACATAAAACAATAAAAACTTTAAACAATGCTTTACAAAAAGATACATATATAAAATGTATTGAAAAAATATAATAATTTTGGTACAATCTTTAAAATTTAGTCAGCAGGCTAAAATACACACACAAGCGGATTAATCAAAAGTCCCCGTAAAAAGGGTTTGAGTTCTGAAACTTGTGGAGGTCATCTCAAAGGATGAAAAAAAACTAAAGGAGAGAAGTAAAATGGCAAACGTAACAATGAAGTCGTTGTTGGAATCCGGTGTTCATTTCGGACATCAGACAAGAAGATGGAACCCAAAAATGGGAAAATTCATTTTTGGAAGCAGAAACAAAATTCACATCATTGATCTTCAAAAAACTTTAAAAGAACTTAAAAAAGTTTACAAAGTTGTAAGAGATTATGCTGCAGAAGGAAAAGATGTTCTTTTCGTAGGAACAAAAAAACAAGCTCAAGGACCTATCAAAGAAGAAGCTTTAAGATGCGGTTCTTATTTTGTTTGTGAAAGATGGTTGGGCGGAACTCTTACAAATTTCGAAACATTAAAGAAATCTATCGCAAGATTAAAAGAACTTGAAGCTATGAAAGAAAACGGAATATTTCAAGTTCTCTCAAAAAAAGAACAATCTCAAAAAGAAAAAGAAAGAATTAAACTTGAAAAATCTCTTGAAGGTTTAAAACAAATGAACAAGCTTCCTGAAGTTATGTTCATTATAGATCCTGTTGAAGAAGCTACAGCTTTAGCAGAAGCAAGAAAATTAAATATTCCCGTAGTTGCAGTTTGTGATACAAACTGTGATCCTGATTTAATAGATCATCCTATACCGGGAAACGATGATGCAATAAGAGCCGTAAAACTTTTCTGCTCGGTTATTGCAGATGCAATTCTCGAAGGTAAAGGAATAGAAAATAAACAAGCTGACGGAACAACAGAAGCTCAAGCTGAAGTAAAAGAAGAAGAAGTTGCCGCAGCGGAAGCAGAAGCAGAAAAAGCAGAAGAAGTTAAAGGAGAGTAATTATGTCAGCTATTGAACTTATAACAAAATTAAGAGAAATGACAGGAGCAGGAATAAAAGATTGTAACAATGCTCTTAAAGAAGCAAATAACAATATAGAAGAAGCAGTAAAAATATTAAGAGAAAAAGGTATTGCATCTGCTGTTAAAAGAGCAGACAGATCTGCAAAACAAGGTGTTGTTGTTGCTCAACTCAGTGATGATAAAAAACAAGGTGTACTTGTTGAATTAAACTGCGAAACGGATTTCGTTGCAAGAACAGACAAATTTAAAGAACTTGCAAACAGTTTGGCATCTTTCGTTATGAAATCTTCTTCTCAGGATAATATCTTGGAACAAAAATTCGATGATACAAGAACAGTTCAGGATGTTATAAAAGAAGCTATCGGAACAATAGGTGAAAATATTGTTTTAAAAAGAACGGCAAAATATACAACAACCGGTGAAATTGCTTCATATATTCATATGAACAATTCTTTGGGTGTTTTGGTAGATTTTGAAGCTCCTGCAGATGTTATAGCAAGTGATGCTTTCAAAAATCTTGAAAAAGAAATTGCAATGCAAATAGCTGCAGTAAGTCCTCTTTATATAACAAGAGATCAAGTTACAGCTGATGAAATTGCAAAAGAAAAAGAAATTTATGTTAAACAACTTCAAGAAGAAGGAAAACCTGCTAACATAATAGATAAAATCGTTTTAGGAAAATTGAACAAATTCTATTCTCAAATATGTTTGATGGAACAACCTTATATGAGAGAAGAAAAAGAATCTATTAAAAATGTTATAGCAAAAGTAAGCAAAGATATAGTTGTTAAAAATTTTGCAAGATTTAAAATAGGTGAATAATTAAATGAAAAATAATAAGAGAGTTTTACTTAAACTTTCAGGAGAAACTTTATCGGGAAACGGTAAATCCATTTGTTCCGAAAGTCTTCAAAAAGTTGTAGATGAAATAAAATCTGTTTTATCGAAAAAAGTAGAACTCTCTATTGTTGTAGGTGCGGGAAATATTTGGAGAGGTGCCGGAAAAGAAATAGACAGAGTATCGGCGGATAAAATGGGTATGCTTGCTACCGTGATGAATGCGATAGCAATATCCGAAGGTTTAAAATCCAACGGTATAAAATCTGTTGCACTTGCCGCAAGCGGTGTTTCAAATTTCTGCGAAACATTTTCTCAAGCAAAAGCGGATAAATATTTAAAAGAAGGTTATGTGGTTGTATTCGGCGGCGGAACGGGAAGCCCTTTTTTCACGACGGATACCACGGCTGCATTAAGAGCTTGTGAAATAAAAGCCGACATTTTGTTAAAAGCTACACAAGTTGACGGTGTTTATTCCGCAGATCCAAAGAAAGATCCTAAAGCAAAGAAATATGATAGAATAACTTACAGCGAAGCAATAAATAAAAATTTAAAAATAATGGACATTTCCGCTTTTTTGTTGTGCATGGAAAACAATATTGATATTTATGTTTTCGATTTCCACAAAAAAGGCAACTTAAAAAAAGTGTTGAATAAACAAAAAATCGGAACTATAGTATCCAAATAACGGAGGAGTAATGTTACCTAAAGAACTTTTGGCATCCGGCGAAGATGCTATGAAAAAAACAATAGAAAAAACAAAACATGATTTTTCTACAGTTAGAACTGGCAGAGCAAATGCAGCTCTTTTGGACGGAATAAAAGTTGAAAGTTACGGTTCATTATTGGCTTTAAATCAGGTTGCCGGAGTTAGTGTTCCCGACGGAAGAACATTGGAAATAAGACCTTGGGATTTAACTCAGCTCGGTGCAATAGAAAAAGCTATATTGAAATCCGATTTGGGACTTACACCTGTAAATGACGGTAAAATCGTAAGAATTTCAATACCTGCACTTACGGAAGAAAGAAGAAAAGAAATCGTTAAAGTTGTTAACAAAATGTCTGAAGATTATAAAGTTGCAATAAGAAATGAAAGAAGACATATTGTTGATGAAATAAAGAAATTGGAAAAAGAAAAAACAATTACTGAAGACGACAGAAAGAAATATGAAGTTGATGTTCAAAAATTGACGGATACTTATGTAGGTAAAATAGAAGAATTGGTAAAACAAAAAGAAGAAGAATTAATGAAAATATAATCAATAAAAAAGGGGAGGTTGTAAAATGGCTTATTCAATAGATAAGGAAACTTGTGTAGGTTGCGGTTCTTGTGCAGCAAATTGTCCTGTAGAAGCAATAAAAGCAGGTGATGACGGCAAGTATGCAATTGGTGATGCATGTGTTGAATGTGGTGCATGTGCAGCAAATTGCCCTGTAAACGCAATATCTCAAAAGTAATTTTTATAAAGTAGTAAAAAAGTGTCTTTGAAAGAACAAATAGATTTAACAAAGTTACCGAAACATGTTGCAATAATCATGGACGGTAACGGAAGATGGGCAAAGAAAAGAATGTTGCCCAGAATAATCGGTCATACTAATGGGGTCAAGACTGTTAAAAAGATAGTTGAGTTTGCAAGAAAACTCAATATACAGGTTTTGACCCTATATGCTTTTTCTACGGAGAATTGGCAAAGACCGAAAGACGAAGTATCCGGAATAATGACATTGTTGAAAACATATTTGAAAAGCGAATTGGAGAATATGATTGAAAACCAAATTTCGTTTAGAGTAAGCGGTGATATTTCAAGAATGTCGGAAGATATTCAGGCGGAACTTAAAGAAGCTGTAGATAAAACAAAAGATATGAAAAGTCTTGTTTTGAACCTTGCATTAAATTATGGTTCCAGACAAGAAATTTTAATGGCCTGCAGGGATTTGATGAGTAAAGGAATAACAGATCCTACCGAGCAAGATTTTTCAGATTGTTTGTATACGAAAGGGTTGCCGGATCCCGATTTGTTGATAAGAACTTCCGGTGAAATGAGAATTTCGAATTTTTTGTTGTGGCAAATTGCTTATACCGAAATTTATGTAACCGATGTTTTGTGGCCTGATTTTAACGAAGATGAATTTTGTAAAGCAATTATCGACTACCAAAAAAGGGACAGAAGATTCGGAAAAATTTAGAATGACAATTAGTAATTAGCAATTAGTAATTAGTAATTTAAGAAAGAAAATTTTTTTAGTTTGTCATCCCGTACTTGATACGGGATCTCGCAGTTAAACTGTAAGCTGAAAATTGCTCTGCAATTTTTTAATAAGCTGTAAGCTATAAGCCAAATATAAAGGATAAAAAAATGTTGATACCAAGAATATTAACCGCATTAGTAGGAATACCTGTAGTTATTGCATGTATATATTACGGCGGACTTGCATTTTATATTATGTTTTTTGCAGTTATACTTTTTTCCGTTATGGAATTCTTTTCGATTTGCAAAAAGTATAATCCTTTAAGTTTTTTCGGAACATTGTTTGCAATAGCTTTTTATTTATCTTTATGCACGGGAACTTATGTTCAGGAAATTGCAATAGCTTCAATATTTTTAATATTCTTTTTTGCAATGTTCAGAAAGTCAATAGAAAATATTTCGGCTTCTTTAGCGGTTACATGTTTTGGAACTTTTTTTATTACCTGGGCACTTTTTCATATGGTTTTAATAAGAGATATTCCAAAATACGGTATGCATTACATTATATTTTTGTTCGTTAATATTTGGATGTTGGATACGGGAGCATATTTTATCGGTAAAAAATTCGGTAAACATAAACTTGCTTCACTTATAAGTCCAAAAAAAACAATAGAAGGTGCAATTGCGGGTGTTGTTACGGCAGTGCTTGTTTCTTTGGTATACAGACATTTCTTTATGCAGAATATAATAACAAATAACGAAGCAATAATATTTGCTCTTGTTATTTCTTTTGTAGGTCAATTTTCGGATCTTGCCGAATCTTTGTTCAAGAGAGATTGCAACATAAAAGATTCCGGTAACATTCTTCCGGGGCACGGGGGAATGCTCGACAGATTCGATTCTTATTTATTCTGTGCTCCGATATTTTATTACCTTATTCAATTGATGAAATACTAATAACAACAGATGAACGGGTGAACACGAATTGTTTTACAATTCGTTGGTGAAAGGTTGAAAAGTTTAATGACAGAAAAATAGGAAATTAGGTTGTCATCCAGCACTTGATGCGGAATCCCGTCGTTAGTAGTTTGTCGTTTGTAGTTTGTAGTTGGTAGTTAATTATACATTGTAAATTATACATTATACATTGTCGTTAAGTCTGTCATCCCGCACTTGATGCGGGATCCCGTAGTTGGTCGTTGCAGTTTCCATCCCTCTATACCTCCATACCTCTATACATCCATGCATTTGCCGTTTACAATACCTTTTTAGTTTGCTAAAATTATCTATTATGAATAAACAATCAGCATATATCAGGAAAACTTTTTTGGACTTTTTTAGTGAAAAAGGTTGCAAAGTTGTACCGTCGGATTCATTAGTACCTTCGGGAGATAAAACATTATTGTTTACTTCCGCGGGAATGGTTCAATTTAAGAAACATTTTTTAGGTCAAAGTAAGGATACTTTTACAAGAGCAACATCCTCGCAAAAATGTTTTAGAACTTCAGATATAGATCAAGTGGGAGTAACTAACAGACACTTAACATTTTTTGAAATGTTAGGTAACTTTTCTTTCGGTGATTATTTTAAAGAAGAAGCTATTGCATGGGCATGGGATTTTCTTACCAACTATATGCAGTTGCCCAAAGAAAAACTTTATGCAACAATTTATAAAGACGACGATGAAGCCGGACAAATGTGGAAAAAATTTGTTCCCGAATCAAGAATTATAAAGATGGGCGACGAAACAAACTTTTGGACAATGGGACCTACAGGCCCTTGCGGTCCGTGCTCGGAAATATTGATAGATTTGGGCGAAGATATGGGTTGTCATAAACCTACATGCGGTCCGTGGTGCGATTGTAACAGATATCTTGAAATATGGAATCTTGTTTTCACACAGTTCGACAGACAAGAAGACGGTTCGTTAAAACCGTTGGGAAGAAAAAATATAGATACCGGTATGGGACTTGAAAGAATAGTTGCTGCGGCTAACGGTAAAAATAATGTTTTTGATACTGATTTGTTTTTACCTATGATGAATGCAGCATCGGAATTATTGAAAGTTTCGTTTAACGATAATATACCTAAATTAAGAATGATTGCAGACCATGCAAGAGCAATAACATTCTTAATTTCCGACGGTATTCATCCTTCAAATGAAGGCAGAGGTTATGTTTTAAGAAGAATTTTAAGAAGAGCCGTTAGACAAGGAAAAGTTTTCGGTATGAACGAACCTTTCTTGTACAAACTCGTAGATGTTGTTCACGATGTTATGAAACCCGCATATCCGGAACTTACCGCAAGACTTGATAACATAAAGTCTATGGCAAAAGTTGAAGAGGAAAAATTCCTTGAAACATTAAATACCGGAACGGATTTATTGAATAATCTTATATCACAATATAAAGCGAAAAATGTTTCTGTATTGAAAGGTGAAGATGTATTTAAACTTTACGATACTTACGGATTTCCTCACGAACTTACAAAAGAAATTGCACTTGAACAGGGTTTAACAATAGACGAAAAAGGTTTTGAGCAGGAAAAGAAACTTGCTCAGGAAAAATCCAGAGGAGCATGGAGCGGTTCAGGAGAACAAGATATAACATTTTATTCGGTATTACATAAAGAGTGCGGAGATACAACTTTCGAAGGATACACACAAAACAGTTCTTCCGTAAAAGTTATTGCACTCGTAAAAGACGGTAAAAAAGTTGAATCGTTATCTAAAGGTGAGAAAGGCGAAATGATTTTATCTAATTCTCCTTTTTATGCCGAATCCGGAGGACAAGTTGCAGATACCGGAATAATGTTTAACGAGTCTGTAAATATAGAAGTTACCGACGTAACAAAACCTATCGGAAAACTTTTTGTTCATAAAGTTATAGTTGAAAAAGGGAAAGTAAAAGCAGGTGATGTTTTAACTGCATCTATAAATACCGATAAAAGAAATCAAACCGCAAGACATCATACCGCAACACATTTGTTACAAAAAGTGTTGAGATCCGTGTTAGGTAACCATGTTGCTCAGGCGGGTTCTTTGGTTGGTTCCGATAATTTAAGGTTCGACTTTAACCACTTTAAAGCGGTAACAAAAGAAGAACTTAAAAAAATAGAAAAAGATGTAAATAAAGCCATAAGACAAAATTATCCCGTATCTATTACGGAAATGCCTATAGAACAAGCAAGAAAAGAAGGTGCTATGGCTTTGTTCGGTGAAAAGTACGGCGATGTTGTAAGAACAGTCAAAGTTATAGAAACCGACGACAAATATTATTCAATGGAACTTTGCGGCGGAACACATGTTCAAAAAACAGGCGATATCGGAATGTTTAAAATCGTTTCCGAAAGTTCGGTAGGCAGCGGAATAAGAAGAATAGAAGCTGTTTGCGGCAGTGCATGCGAGAAATATGTTGACGGTTTGGAAAACAAGATAGACGAGATCGCAGCATTATTAAAAACTTCAAAAGTTATGGTTGTTCCGGCAATTGAAAAAATGTTGCAGGATGCAAAAAATCTCGATACGGAAATTTCTTCTTTAAAGAGTAAGTTGATTGCAGGAGAAATTGACGAATATATAAAATCCGCAAAAGATATAAACGGTGTTAATGTAATTGCATTTGCCGTTGAAGGTGTTGATGTTAAAACTTTAAGAGAGATGGCAGATAAAGTTAAAGAAAAACAAGCATCTGCAATTATCGTTATAGCATCAAAGCTTCAAGACAAAATATCTTTTGTTATATCCGTAAGCCAGGATATAGTTAAACAAGGTTATGCCGCAGGAAAAATTGCAAAACAATTTGCTGCAAAAATTGAAGGTTCCGGCGGAGGAAAACCCGATTTTGCACAAGGCGGCGGTAAAAAAACAGATAATTTAAAATCTGTTATAGAAAATATAGGGGAAATATTAAAATAATGAAAATGTTATCTTTGTCGGCAATAGGAAAAGACAGAACAGGTATTGTAAGTTCAATATCGGAAATTCTTTTTAAGTTAGGTTGCAACATTGAAGATTCCACAATGACATTGTTATCGGGGCAGTTTGCGGTTATATTGTTGCTTGCCTGTCCTAAAAATTCGGATGTTTCC
>DJWX01000023.1 GCA_002448285.1 Candidatus Ruminimicrobiellum ovillum
TTATAAGAAAGTTCTTTACCGTGCAATTGTTTTGCGGAAATTGCCGCACAAGAATTTTCTTCGTTACCGAAGCTGTATAATGCTGCTCTTTGATGAGGATTTTCGCCGTATCTTAAAGAAGCAAGTTTTTTTAAAGGAATTGCCTGTTGAGAAGGAAAATCTTCATAAGACAAATAATTTGAAATTAATGCATCGTAATATGCGGTATGTCTGAATGCCGTTCCGGCAAGTTTAAGTCTTAAATCGTTATTTACGGTTTTATTTTTTAAATTATCTATTATTACGGAATAATCGGCAGGGGAACAAACTATTAAAACATCTTTATAATTTTTTGCGGCTGCTCTTATGAGAGTTACTCCGCCGATATCTATATTTTCGATAATATCCTGGGATATATTTTTATCCGCAGGTTTTGCAATTTTTTTTGCAGTTTCTTCAAAAGGATACAAATTTACCGCTACTATATCTATTGTGTTGATTCCGAGCTTTTTTAATTCTTCCATGTGTTTGGGAATATCTCTTCTTGCAAGTATTCCGCCGTGAATTTTAGGATTTAATGTTTTTACTCTGCCGTCGAGCATTTCCGGAAATCCCGTAACATCGGATATTTCTTTACATTCTATTGAATTTTCTTTTAATTTTTTTGCGGTTCCTCCGCTGGAGATAATATCATAACCTAAAGATTTTAATTCTTTAGCAAATTCTACTATTCCCGTTTTATCACATACACTTAACAATGCTGTTGCCATTTTTAATCTCCTTATATTTTAGCTTATAGTTTATAGCTTATGGTTTTCGGTAAAAATTCACAAAGTGAATTTTTGATATTTATTAGAAAATTTTGTTTTACAAAATTTTACATTAAACTTTCAGCTGTAAGCTCTAAGCTTTAAGCTGTAGTTTAGTCTTCTTCTATTTCCGCATCAAATTCTCTAAATGCTTTAGCTATGTCCTGCGAAGCAAAACCTCTTCTCTGAAAAAACATAGCCGTCTTTCTGACTTCGTTTTTATCCTTACCGTCAAATTTAGAAAATTTCTTTTTCATTATATTTATAATTTGCATGTAAGGTTCGTTTTCTTCGTCACTTTCCATTACTTTTGAAATTATTTCGTTATCTATATCGTGTTGTTTTAACTCGTTTTTTATATAAAAAGGACCTTTCCCTCTGCTTTGCAAATATTCAACCAAATTTTGTGCAAAAACTTCGTCGTTTATATAATTAAGTTCAACAAATCTTGTTATAACTTTTTCAATATCTTTTTTTTCAAAGCCTCTCGATAACAGTTTATCGGACAAACTTTTTTTGCTGTAAAGTTTATGTGATATTAAATAAAAAGCATAACTTGTAATTCTGTTGAAATTATTATGCTTCAACACTTTATTGAAAGTATCTTCGTCAATAAACAGACTTTTTTTTAAACCGAAACTTACAATTGTTTCGGCATCAATCAAAATTGCCGTTTCGTTATCGAAAAAGATTTTAAAATAATCTTTTATCTTAGGATACTTTCTAATTTCCGTAATGTTTGGCATAATAACACCTTTAAAAAGTATATTTTAGCATTATAAAAATTGCTTTGCAATTTTGAAGTATAGATGTATGGATGTATATATGTATAAAAAAACATGGATTGCCACAGGACCGGAACCCTTCGCAATGACAAAAGGTTGTCATTACGAGCACAGCGAAGTAATCTATAAAAAATTTGTGCCGCAGGCACACCGAAAACTTTTCACCCTTTCACCCATTCACCTCTTCACCTGTCTTTTTTCATTGTCGTTAATTATAAATTGTAAATTATAAATTGTAAATTGTATAATATATACCATTATGGAAAACAATGTAACCAGGCCCGAATGGTCATCAAGAATAGGTTTTATTTTAGCGGCGGTAGGTTCTGCCGTAGGTTTAGGCAATATATGGAGATTTCCTTATATTATGGGTAAATACGGCGGTTCCGCATTTCTTTTGGTATATTTACTCATAATTCTTTTCGTATGCTCTTTACCTTTAATTTGTGAACTCGCTTTCGGAAAAAGAACAAAAAAAGAAAGTATCGGTGCTTACGGTTCGGTAAACAAAAAATTAAAAATTTTCGGATGGTCAAATGTTATAACAGCCACAATAATAGCATCTTTTTATTTTGTTATAGGCGGATGGTTACTTAATTATATATATATCAATATAGCAAACACTATTATAACGGATTACGGTTCTTACTTTGAAAACTTTGTTTCTTCGCCTGTTCTTCCGTGCATACTAACAACTCTTTTTCTTTTTATGGTTATGTTTTTTATATTCAGGGGAGTAAATAAAGGAATCGAATTTATAAACAAAGTTATGATGCCTTTATTTTTACTTATAATAATTATTTTATGCATTTTCTCAATGTCGTTACCTAATGCCTCTTCCGGGCTGAAATTTATGTTCATGCCGGACTTTTCAAAAATAAACGGGGAAATGTTGCTTGCTGCACTCGGGCAATCATTGTTTACTTTAAGTATCGGTATGGGAATATTACTCGTTTACGGCAGTTATATGACAAAAAAAGAAAATGCGGCAAGAAGTGCTTTTATGATAATTTTTTCCGATACAATGTTTGCTCTTCTTGCAGCCATCATGATTTTTCCTGCGGCTTTTTCGTTCGGTTTGAATGTTAATTCCGGAGCAGGGCTTGCATTTATTACATTACCTAACATTTTTGCACAAATTCCTTACGGCAACATATTTGCCGTATTATTTTTCGTATTGCTGTTTTTTGCGGCATTTACTTCTTCCATAAGTATTGTGGAAGTTCCTACGGCGGCATTAATAGAAAACTTCCATTTATCAAGAAATAAAGCTGCCGCTATAGTTTCCGTTATTGTTTTTGCATTAGCTGTTCCGGTAACTTTATCTATGGGAATATTCGGTGGATTTAAATTGTTCGGCTTAAACTTATTTGATTTCTTCGACTATATAACATCCAACATATTGTTACCTTTAAATACAATCATACTCTGTATTATAATAGGATGGTTTGTTAAATTAAGAAATATCAGAGCATTTCGTAACAAAACCATATATGCAATATTTAACTTTTTATTAAGGTTTGTTACTCCCGTAGCTTTAACGTTACTGATTTTATTCGGAACAATTTTAAAGAAATAAAAAATGATTGATCAAGAAAAATATAATTTATTGAAAGAAGCCGAACAACAAGCCCAAGCAAACATGGAAACTCCCCAAAAAAAGAAAAGAAAGTGGGGGTGTTTAATTACAATTCTTATAGTATCCGGTTTAATAATGATATTTTATACTTTCATTATTTATTACAGACACCGCCTATTTATTGATCTTGGATTGTAAGTTTATACCTTTCAAATCTCTTCCGGACGGATTTTGGAATACATGTAAATCAAACTCACCTATTACCGATAACAAATGATCGAAAACATCCGCTTGATAAGATTCGTAAACTAACCAATCTGCAGTGTTGGTAAAACAATAAACTTCTAAAGGAAGTCCTTCCGGTGTAGGATCCAATTGTCTTACAAATGCGGAAAAGTTGTTGTTTATGAAAGGTCTTGTTTTGATATATTGTTGACAATATATTCTAAACATACCGATATTGGTTAAATATCTTCCGTTATACATTGTATCTTGTGTATTATGTTTGGTATTATAGTCTGTAATTTCTTTTTCTTTTCTGTCGATATATTCTTTTAAAAGTTCAAACTTTTGTAATTTCTTAAGCAATTGTTCATCAACAAACTTTATACTCTGCATATCTATATAAAAACTTCTTTTTATTCTTCGTGCACCTACTTTCTGCATTTCTCTCCAACTTTGAAAAGATTTGGATATTAAATCGTAAGCGGGGATTGTAACTATTCTGTTATCCCAATTTTTAACATATACCGTTGTTAAAGAAATGTCCGTAACATTTCCGTCTACACCGTAAGCCGGCATTTCTATCCAATCACCGAGTCTTATCATCTTGTTCATTGAAAGTTGCCAACCCGCAGTAAGACCTACAATAGTATCTTTAAACACTATCATTAAAACAGATGCCATTATTCCGAGTGAAGAAATAAAATACATCGGTTGTTTACCGACGGTATATGCCAATATTATTAAAAAAGCAAAAAAGTTTATAAATATTTTTATGAACTGAATAAAACCTTTAATAGGAATTTCTCTGCCGGTATCGTGAATAATTTGTATAACGGTTAATACTTTATTAACTATAAGAACTATACATATTAAGAAATAAATGTTTATAATTTTGTTGATTACATGTTGCAACTGAGCAAACTCTTCCGGAAAGAAAAGAATTGAAACAAAGTTTGCAATAAAACCGGCGGCAACATAACCGATAACGGAAAAAATATTAGCTTCTCTTATTGCATAAACCCATTTTTTGCTTCTTAATTTAAAGTATTTGCTGTTTATATACATTCTTGAAAGAATTCTGGAAAAATACCAAATAAAGTATAAAAGCAAAATAAAAAGTAAAATTGCCGTTAATGTTGCTACAGTTTCTACATATTGTTGCGGTAAACCGATTTTGTTTAATAAAAGTATTATATAATTCATAATGTTTAGATTATACAAAAAAAATTTTAATTTTTTTAGCGAAACGAGTTTGCCTTTTACTATTTTATAGCGACCTTAATATTTTGGTTATACTTTTGCAACTAACTCAATCGAGTATGCCCTTGCGGGATCCATATACACTTCATTCGTTAGTTGCTTCATTCTAACACAAAATCTTAAGGTCTTTAACGGTCCAAAGACAACTCTTTCCTTTGTTATTCCGAACTTGATTCGGAATCTATAAAAAATCGTCCGCAGGACACCGAAATTTCTAATTACTAATTGTTGAGACTGTCATCCCGCACTTGATGCGGGATCTCGCCGTTGCCGTTGTTGACTTTTAAAGGATTTTAAGATTTTAAATTATAACGAAGTATTTGGTGAATGAAGTGTACATAAAAGTAAGCGATAGCGGTTGGTACTCGATTGAGCAAAATACGAAGTTAGAATTTAAAAGATAAATCCGTTTCGCTACAAATTCTTTTAACAAAGAATTTGTCCCGCCTCAATGTCGAGGCGTTTTTCTATTTCCTGATAGTTCGGCATATACTTTTCTAAAAAATTATAAAATCTCTTTTTATGTCCGGGGTGAACAAGGTGTGTAAGTTCGTGAAGAACGACATAATCTATACATTCTGCGGAAGCTTTATACAAATGTAAATTCAATGTAATTTCGGCAGTTGTAATTTTGCAGCTGCCCCATTTACTTTTTAACGGTTTAATTTTCAGTGTGGGTTGGGGAACATTATATTTCTTAAATATCGGTAAGAACTTATCCATAACTTTTTGAAAATACGGTTTTGCTTCGGCTTTAAGGAATTCGTTATATTGTTTCTGTAAATAATCTTTATCTTTGGAATTTTTTGAATATATGTATAAATTAAATCCGTCCAACACAACTTTGTCGTTCATGCTTTCATAAATATAAACAATGTATTGGCTGTCCAATATTTTTACCGTTCCTCCGTTAACCAATTCGTCTTTTATGTTTTCTTCTTTAGCTTTTTGAAATTTGTTTATATTTTTTTCTATCCATTTTTTTGTTTTATTTGAATTCAAAAATTTATAAATGGTTTCTATGTTCATATTTAGCGGAATAGGCACTACTATATTCAAATCGGGGGAAATTCTTATATAGTAATTTTTTATCTTTTTTCTCTCTATATGAACGGGAACAGTTTTATTTTCCGATAATTGTAAATTATAAATAATTTCTTCCATAATATTTAGTAAAACAAACTATAACAAAAATGTCAATAAAAACTCTAATTTACAATTTATAATTTATAGTTTATAATTAAACTAATAAATCAAGGAGAGTTTTATGTTAAATATAGGGTGTCATTTATCTGCTTCCGATGGTTATGTTGCCATGGCAAAACAAGCCATTGAAATAGGTGCTAATACTTTTCAGTTTTTTACAAGAAATCCGAGAGGTTTTAAAGCAAAAGATATAGATGAACAGGATATTAAAGAATTTTTAGAAATTATAAAAGCTCACAAGTTCGTTAAAATTCTTGCTCATGCACCATACACATTAAATCCATGCTCTGCAGATAAAAGAGTAAGAGAACTTGCAAAAGAAATATTTATAGATGATTTAAAAAGAATGGAATATACTCCAAACAATATGTATAACTTTCATCCCGGAAGTCATGTAGGTCAAGGTATTGATGCCGGAATAAAAATAATAGCAGATACATTAAATGAGGTATTAACAAAAAAACAAACAACAACAGTGTTGCTTGAAACAATGTCGGGAAAAGGAAGTGAAGTTGGTTCTAAATTTGAAGAATTAAAACAAATAATAGATTTAGTTGAATTAAAAGATAAAGTTGGAGTATGTTTGGATACTTGCCACATTTACGATGGTGGTTACGATATTGTTAACGATTTGGATAATGTAATAAAACAATTTGATAGTATTATCGGTTTGGAAAAATTAAAAGCAATTCATTTAAATGATACAAAAAATCCGTTTGCTTCTCATAAAGATAGACATGAAAAAATAGGAGAAGGTCATTTAGGACTTGATGCAATAAGTAAAGTAATAAATCATCCTAAATTAAAAAATTTGCCTTTTTATTTGGAAACTCCTAACGAAATAGACGGATATGCCAAAGAAATAAAAATATTGAAAGAAGCTTACAAATAAAAAATATGAATAATAATGAAATTTTACACAAAGTTGATAATAATAAAGAAATTCTCATAAACAAAATGTATGTGGGAAGATATCTCAACGATAATATAGGGCATGAAGTTATTAACCTTATTAAATCGGATAACGGGCAAAACTACATATATGTAAATCCTTATGGTTCTATGGACAAAAAGCATAATAATAAAATAGATACCATTCTTCTTGTAAGAAATAGCAACATTAAAGACACTTTTGAAATTCTTGCACAAGCTTATGATTTAGAGCAGGTTAATTTTTCTCAAAGAAAAAACAAAGATAGAGAAAAACAACTTGAGTATATTTATGAAAATAGTATCAAATACAACGATAAATATGTGAATAAAATATTTTATGAAAATGAAAAAAATGAAGAAGCAATATATATTTCTTTTCGAGCAAATAAAGTAAAACGACCTAAAAAGCCTATATATATTTCTTTTTTACCTACAACCCAAAAAGATATTTGCGATAAAGACTCAAAATATATTTTGATATATTTAAATTCATGTAAGCAACAAAACAATACAAATAAGACGAATATTGTTAATATTGCCAAACAAAGTTTAAAAATGTATATAGGAAACAAAGAAATAAAATATAACAACAAAATTGTAGACCAGAGCAAAGTTTTTGAAAAATTAAAGTATATAATAGAAAACTCCGATTATTGGAAAAAAGAAAATTCTACTAAAAAAGTTAAAGAAATAATCCAAGAATATGAAAATGGTACTGATATTAATCATTTTAATATTATAGATATTATAGACAAGAATTATGATGAAGTAATTTTTTCAAATATGTTTAAATATATATTTTCCGCAAATCCGAAAGCTTTTTGTTCTTTTGCAAACACAGTTCTTAAAAATAATTTTAAAAACAATAAATTAAATTTATCGGAACAGTTTAATATTGAAAGAGAAAAAGGACATACCGATTTGTTAATAACAGATAAAACAAACAAAAATATTATAGTAATTGAAAATAAAATCAAATCGGGAATTAATGGAAAAGATCTTTTTTTAGAAGATAAAAAAGTGAAGGGACAATTATATGAATACTATCGTTATGCAAATGGAGAAATTTTTGAATATTATAAAAATAAATTTTTTTATATTTTTGTTCCGGATTATAGCTATATAAGTGAAACCGACCTTTATCCTAAAAACACTTATAAGATAATCAAATATAGCCAAATATATGATTTCTTTTATAAGTATAGAAAATATTTTGAGAATGTTTTATATTTTAAAGAATTTTTATATGCTTTACAAAAACATATATCAAATACCGATAATATTTTAGAACAGACAACTCATAAAAGATTTATAGAAAGTATAAAAAGCAAAAATTAACTCTAGTCATTTACTGCTTTTCTAATTGTTTTTCTATCCATTTCATAATCAGTTCAACAATATAATCTTGTTGCTGTTGTGTTAATTGTGTTCCAATGGGAAACTTGTGCCACTTATTTATACATTTTCTGCAACAAGTTGCCGTTGCGTGTTGAGCAATAAATACGGGATGACCTTTCATGGGAGTTTGTTTTCCGTCGTTGGCAACATAGGCGGGGGCAACTCTTTTGGATATAAAATCTTGAGCGTGTTTTTTTATTGTTTCAAGCCCTTTTTGATTTATGTAGTCAATATCTTTCTGCTTTAACTTGAAACTGCTTCTAAATGTAGATTTTGCCAACCTATCTAAAATTTCCATTTTAATTTATAGCGACCTTAATATTTTGGTTATAATTTTGCAACTAACTCAATCGAGTATGCCCTTACGGGATCCATATACACTTCATTCGTTAGTTGCTTCATTCTAACCTAAAATCTTAAGGCCTTTAACGACAACAACTAACGACAAACGGCAAAAATTCCGAAACTCTTTGAAAGTCAAGAACAACAACTGGATTGCCACGGCACATTGTGCCTCGCAATAACAAAAAAAAAGGTTGTCATTACGAGCGGAGCGAAGTAATCTATCTAAAATTTGTGTCGTAGGCACTCCGAAATTGTACATTATACATTGTACATTTTACATTAATAAACTATCTTTTCATCTCTTTTATGGCTTTTTTTGTCTCTTTTGAAACTCGCAGAGATTCACATATTTTTTGTAACGATTTATTATATGTCCAGTCATCAAGATTGTTTTTCTTTAAATATTTCATCGTTTTATCTTGAAACTTTACAAATGCTACCGATATCGTCCAGGCAACAGCCATTTTAACATAATAACCGTCGTGTTTAATGTTATCCAATATATTTAAAACATCATCTATATATTTGTCGTCTATAAAATAGTCTAACATCATAACTGTTGCAAACCTGAGTTCAAACTCTTTTTTGGATTTCAAATATTTCTGTATAAAGTTCCAAAACGTTTCTTTATTTTTATTTACAATCTTTAATCCCGAACAAAAAATATCGCACACTGCCCAATTATCTATTTTCGGAATAAAGTCTTTTATCATTGTTAATATTTCTTTTATGTCTGTATTTTTAATAAAACCTATAAGCATACCCTGCAACATAACTTCTTCATAATAAACAGTTTTATTAAAAGAAATATATTCTTTGAAATTTTCTTGTTTAGAAAATTTTTTTGCATAATTTCTCAGTATGGGAATTCTTACTCCGATAATGTTGTCCGTTCCGGGACATAACGAGGAGTGAAACTCTTTATATTTTTTGTCTTGTAAATCCAACAAATCTTGTCTTATTTTTTTATACATAACAAATTTATTATACAAAAAATTGATATAATACTTTATCACCTTATTTGGAGTAACAGCAATGTTTAAAAAACTTTTTTACAGTAATACAAGAAAACCTAAAGGCTTTTTAGGTAACATTATGATAAACAAAATGAATATCGGACATGCAAAACTTTCCGATTGGGGACTTTCTCATTTAAAAAATGTCAGTCCTGTATCAATTGCGGATTTGGGTTGCGGCGGAGGAATAAATGTTGCAAAACTCATAAAGTTGTTTCCTAATGCTAAAGTAACAGGGTTCGACTATTCTTCCGTTTCCGTAAAAAAATCCCAAGAAGAAAATAAAGAAGCCATACAGGCAGGTATTTGTAATATAGTGCAGGGTGATGTTTCCAATATGCCTTTTGAAAATGAACAATTTGATCTTCTTACGGCTTTTGAAACTATATATTTTTGGCCCGGACCTTTAACAAGTTTTAAAGAAGTTTTCAGAGTATTAAAACCCGGCGGAACTTTTATGATAGTTAACGAGTTTGACGGAATAAGTGAACGGGAAAAAAAGTACGAAAAAATTATAGACGGGTTAAAACTGTATTCCAACCAAGAATTAATGAATTATTTAAAACAAGTCGGGTTTACAGGAATTATATTATTTCAC
This sequence comes from Candidatus Ruminimicrobiellum ovillum, assembly GCA_002448285.1. Taxonomy (GTDB): domain Bacteria; phylum Elusimicrobiota; class Endomicrobiia; order Endomicrobiales; family Endomicrobiaceae; genus Ruminimicrobiellum; species Ruminimicrobiellum ovillum. The sequence goes on from DJWX01000023.1 coordinate 10,134, forward strand.
GATGAACAGAAACATTGGATTACTGTTATTGCAAAGAAATAACAGAATTATAATTCCTCGCAGTCGGCAAATGCTTTATTCTAAGTAAAAACTTGAAAACTCTTTGAAAGCTAAAAATAAGGTAACTCAAAATCTTAAACTCTCTAACGACACCATCGTGTCATCCCGCACTTGATGCGGGATCTCGCCGTTTTCCAAAATCTTAATGGGTTGAACGGCATAACAGCAAAACAACTAAACAAATTTTTAAATTCTTTGAAAGCCAAGAATAAGGAAACAAAAATCTTGAGTTCTTTTTAGCGAAACAACTACCAACCACAAACTATAAGCTAAAATTTGCTTTGCAAATTTTTAATAAGCTATAAGCTCTAATCTCATCGTTCCATCACTTCCATACATTCATGCATCTGTGCATATTCAATTCTAGTATTCTTCGTCATCTTCTGCAGTATCGCCATATCGCGATATATAAAACCATGCTTTCGGCATCGGCAAAAGTATTAGGGCTAAAATAAGTATAACCTTAATCAGATTGCCTGAGCTGATTTTATATTTAAAGTATGTTTTGTTTTTTATTGCATCGTTTATTTTGTTTTGTAATTTTGTCTCGGATTGGTAACCTGAATGTTTGTAAGATGTAACAGGGAACCTATGACCTTGAAAATCTTTTAATTCTAATCTGATTCGTCCTTCTATTGATTCAGTTACCATAGCTTCTTTTAAGTTTGGTATAACTTTTTTATTAAACGGGTTTAGTATAGTTTTCTTATATATTTTTGCTTGAATTTCTGTTTCCGTAGGAATTATTTCAATTTTTGTCGGAGCAAAGAAGATAAAAACAGGATAACAAAGTAATAGAAAAATACCGGCCATTATAAAAAATTGTTTTAAGCTTTTCATAATGTTATTATACAAAATAATAATTATTTTATGATGTATTTTTATTTTCAATTTTATATAATCTAACATTAATAACAACAGCTGAATGGGTGAAAGGGTGATAGGGTTATAAGTTGTTGTTTACTTTGACATTCAAAGGATTTTAAGATTTAGTCGTTAGTTGTTGTTTGGCACTCAAAGAGTTTCAAAGTTTTTGCTTGATTACTAAAAAATTTAAAAATACAATAAATCGCGAAGCGATTTCAAAGACCGAAAGATTTGTTAGTGAGACGAAGAATTTTCAGAATGCAGTGTACTAAGATGTCAGCGAAGCGATAAAGTACATAAATTATGAAAATTTGAAGTTGTAACTAAAATATTTCGGTCGCTATAAGTTGTTAAAAGGAGATTTAATATGAAAGATGAATCAAAATGTTTACATTCCGGATATACTCCGGTAAACGGCGGACCAAGAGTTATGCCGATATATCAAAGTACTACATTCCGTTATACTTCCACACAGGAAATTGCGGAAGTGTTCGACGATCCTACAAAGAATCATATATATTCAAGGTTCACCAACCCTACGGTGGATGTTGTGGAAAAAAAAATCGCAGACCTTGAACACGGTGCTGCAGCAATGTGCACAAGCTCGGGACAAATGGCATCGTTAATGTCTATTTTGAACCTTTGCAATTCAGGGGATAGTTTTGTAAGTGCATCTGCAATTTACGGCGGAACAATAAACCTTTTTGCTTTTACACTTAAAAAACTCGGAATAGAATGTATTTTCGTTGATGTAGATGCAACGGAAGAAGAAATACAAAAAGCAATAAAACCCAACACAAAAGCAATTTTCGGTGAAACATTAACTAACCCGTCGTTACAAGTGTTCGATATAGAAAGATTTGCTAAAGTTGCTCATGCAAACAAAATTCCGTTAATTGTAGATAACACATTTGCAACACCTATACTTTGCAAACCTATAGATTACGGTGCGGATATCGTTATTCATTCAACAACAAAATATATGGACGGTCATGCAGTGCAGGGCGGGGGAGTAATTGTAGATTCCGGCAAATTCGATTTTACAAGCGGGAAGTTTCCCGAATTTACCGAACCGGACGAATCTTATCACGGAACAATATATACGAAAAAGTATCCGTTTGCACCGTATATAATAAAAGCAAGAATGCAACTTATGAGAGATTTCGGTGCTTATCCTTCGGGCCATTCCGGATTTTTGCTAAATCTCGGTCTTGAAACACTTGCGGTTAGAATGGAAAGATATTGTTCCAATGCAATAACGGTAGCAAAATATTTGGAAAAACATCCTAAAATAGAGCATGTTAACTATCCCGGTCTTAAAGGTAATAAATATCACGATTTGGCACAAAAATATTTGCCTAAAGGTCAAAGCGGAGTAATGTCTATAACAATTAAAGGCGGTAAACAACCTGCAATTAAGTTTATGGATAATTTGCAAATGGCTTCAAACGAAGTGCATGTTGCGGATATCAGAACTTGTGTTCTTCATCCTGCATCTGCTACACACAGACAACTTACCGACGAGCAATTAATTGCCTGCGGAATTAATCCGGGAATGGTAAGACTTTCTGTCGGACTAGAGAATGTGGAAGATATTATCAATGATTTAGAAAAGGGATTATCTGCGATATAACCTTTTCTAAATAAAATATAGCGACCTTAATATTTTGGTTATAATATTGAAACTCAGGAAATCGAGTATGCCCTTACGGGATCCATATACACTTCATTCCTGAGTTTCTTCATTCTAACACAAAATCTTAAGGTCTTGAACGACAACTACAAACAACTAAATAAAATTTTTAAATTCTTTGAGAGCAGAGTACACCGCAATTCTAAAATACTTCAGTTCGTCTCAAACTATTCGTTATTTTTTAACGGCAACGACGAATGTCGTGTCATCCCGCACTTGATGCGGGATCTCGTAGTTTTCCAAAATCTTAAGGTCTTGAACGACAACTACAAACAACTAAATAAAATTTTTAAATTCTTTGAGAGCAGAGTACACCGCAATTCTAAAATACTTCAGTTCGTCTCAAACTATTCGTTCTTTTTTAACGGCAACGACGAATGTCGTGTCATCCCGCACTTGATGCGGGATCTCGTCGTTTTCCAAAATCTTAATGGGTTGAACGGCAAACACAACAACAAAAAGCAATAGTAAAAAGCAGTTAAATTTGGTAAAATATATATATGAAAAACATTGATGAAATAAGCATAAATAATGCAAAAAAACTTTTTGAAACCGGCGACATAAACAAAGTCGAAGTCGGTACCGTCAAAGGGTTGCAATCTATTCATAAATATTTGTTCAATAACTTGTATGATTTCGCAGGACAAATCCGCACAAAAAACATTTCAAAAGGAAATTGTCGTTTTGCAAATAGTCTTTATTTAAAAGAAATTTTGGAAAAGATAGAACAAATGCCGGAAGATACATTTGAAAACATAATAAAAAAATATGTTGAAATGAATATTGCGCATCCGTTTATGGAAGGTAACGGCAGATCAACAAGAATCTGGCTTGATATGATACTGAAAAAAAATCTTAAAAAAGTTGTAGACTGGCAAAATGTAGATAAAGATTTATATTTACAAGCAATGGAAAGAAGTCCTATCAACGATTTAGAATTAAGATTTTTATTACAAGCCGCACTTATAGATAAAATTAATGATAGAGAAATAATTTTTAAAGGTATTGAACAGTCCTATTATTATGAAGGGTATGAAAAATAAATTTAAATTTGTTGTTATGTCTTTGTGTATGGTGTTACTTGTATCTTGTGCAACAACTTACGAAAGAGCAAAATCGCCTACAGGTACAGGATATTACGATACACTCTTACAGCAAGGTATGTATGAAATAACTTTTAACGGGAATTCCGATACTTCAGTAACAACCGCACAAGATTATGCGTTGTTAAGAGCAGCGGAAACTTGTTTGGAAAACGGTTATAAAACTTTTGATATCGTAAATTCAAATAACAATTCAAAAACAGAAACAGGTGCATATACAAGCTATTACGGCAGACATTTTGCAGATACTACTGTTTATACAAGTACTTATCCGAAGATTATGTTGATAATTAAGTGTTCGAAGGAAGATAATTTGACGTTTGTTGCGGAGGAGATATCCAATAATTTGAGGAAGAAATATCATTTGGAGAAATAATACAAATAGAGGGCTTTTAATGCAATGGATAATCTTAAAAAAGAAAATAAAAAGCAAAGATATATAACTTATAAGAATGATGATATTAAAGTGTTTTGGAACCCGAAATTATGTCAACATGCCGGTAAATGTTTTCAAGGAAACAAAGAAGTATTTAACCCTAATCAAAAACCTTGGATTGATTTATCAAAAGCTTCCGCAAAAGAAATTGCCGCAATAATTGATATGTGCCCGTCTAAAGCATTGCAATACGAATTGAAAGATTCGATTTCCGTTGTATTTGAAGAAACTTTAAACAGAAGTGCCGCTTACAAAGACGGAAATTTAATCGGCGAATGTGAATTTGATGTTGATGACAATAAATGGCATATTGTTCATACGGGAGTTCGCCCCGCTTTTGAAGGGCAGGGAATTGCCAGAAGATTATTAAACAAAGTTGTTGAACAAGCAAGATTAAAAAATGTCAAAATTGTTCCGATATGTTCTTATGCCCAAAAAGTTATGTATGGGAGGGAGGAATATAGGGATGTCCTATAAATTTAATATTTATGGCGAAACGGATTTATCTTTTAAATTCTAACTTCGTATTTTGCTCAATCGAGTACCAATCGCTATCGCTTTATTTAAGGAGTTACTAACTAATGGCAGTGCCAAAGTTTGTGAGATATTTTTTGTTACAAATAGGCGGAGATTTGAAGTAATAGTTAAAACTATTACAAAAAGTTACAACGAATTTGTAATAAAAAAGAGCCACAAGATTTAGTGCTGATATTGGTTAATAACTCCTTCAGTACACCGCAATTCTAAAATACTTCAGTTCGTCTCAAACTATTCGTTCTTTTTTAACGGCAAAATTTTTAAATTCTTTGAGAGCAACCAACGACAAAAAAATGTCATCCCGCACTTGATGCGGGATCTCGTCGTTTTCCAAAATCTTAAGGTCTTGAACGATAACATAAAAAATCAATATATTAAACAATAAAAAAATAAACATTAAAAACAACCTATTTATAAAAAATATTGACAAAAATATATATTTACCATATAATATAAACAGTAATTTTGTTTATATTCAAAGCAAAGGTGAATAAAATGTTATCTTATTTTAAAATTAGAAACTTTAAATCAATTCTTGATGTTGAAGTTGATTTTTCTTATGCGGAAGGGAAAGCACCTAACAATTACGAACAACTTAATACTATCCCTTTTTTAGAAGCAGACAAGAAAAATAGGTTTGTTCCTTGTATGGCTTTTTATGGTGCAAATGCTTCCGGAAAAAGCAATATTGTAATGGCATTATTAGTATTAAATCAGATTTTACAGAAAGGTATAATCGGTCATTATTTCCCAAATAAGTTAAATCCTAAATATAATTATTCTTCTTTTGAAATAGAATTTTTTAAAGATAAAACTAAATACGCATATTGCATAGAATATAATGCTTTTTCTATTCAAAAAGAAAAATTATTAAAAAACAATGAAATATTATATTCAATAGATAAGTCTTCAAAAAATAATTTTAAAAATATTCAAACAGAAGACTACAATGCTGATAAATTTAACAATATTATTGATGTTGAATGTTCTCAATTTCAAAATTTTGAATTAAATGAACCTATTCTTAATGAAAATAAAAAATTACAAATATTTCCTTTTTTATCAAGAATAAATTTTGGTTATAAAGGATTAAACAAAGATTTAGTAGATGCTTTTAACTATATGATATCTTCAATAGTTATAAGTTTAACCAATAATATTCCATATAGAGATTCTTTAGCAATTTTATCTAATCATAAAAATGATAATGAATCTCTGCAACAATCTTTTAATAAAATAGCAGATATACTAAAAAAGTTTGATATAGATATAACAAGAATGTCTCTTAACAGAGAACTAAAAAATCCACAAGAGCGACTTACAGATATACCTGCATTTGTTGAACAAAATTTTAATAACAATGTATTAAGACTTGAATATATAAACTCTTATCATCACGATATAAACAATAGAGAAGTGAAATTTAATTTTTTTAGAGAAGAATCTAACGGAACACAAATATTATTGTCGTTAATAGGTTTTGTTTTATATTCATTGGAAAACGGAGCCGCTTTAATTATAGATGAAATAGATAGAGCAATACATCCTATGATACTAATACAAATAATAAAAATGTTTAAAGATAAAGATTACAACAAAAAAAATGCACAGCTTATTTTTACTTGTCATGCAACAGATATTTTATCTGAAGAGATTTTTAGAATATCTGAAGTTTCTTTTATAAGCAAAAATTTAAAACAGGGAACAACAACAAAAAGAATATCCGACTTTAAGGATAAAGATATTAGAAATGTTACTGATTTTAGAAAATTATATTGGAATGGAGTTTTTGGGGGAATACCTTATCCGTATATATAGAGAAAATGAAAAGTATTATTGTAATTTGCGAAGGCAAATCTGAAACCAAATATTTGCAGGAACTAAACAGGTTTTTAAGAGAACAATCTGTGGAAAATTCTATTGTTTTTGTTCCTAAAGAAGTAGGAACAGGACATTTTACCGAAGTTGTAAAAAAGTATAGAAACGAAAGGAAATTGAATAAAAAAGCAAATATTGAAATTTGTGTGGATTACGATATTTATAAACGAAACGAACAAAGAAATTATGATAAATATAAAAAGAAACCGAAAGGCATACCGAATTTTAAATTTAATTATTTTAACTTTGAAGATTTTTTAATTATGCATTTTAATGACGATGTTTTAAATAAATGGAAAGATATTTGTAAAGCCAATAATCATTTTAATGAACCGATGAAGTCCGATAAATATTTAAAACTTATTAAAGAAAATATTTTTTCCGATTATGATAAAAGTTCATTAACGAATTTATTTATTTTTAATAAACAAACTTTGGAAAATTTGTTTAAACATAATGCGGAACAAAGTGAAATAAAAAGTGATTTTGCTGAATTTTTAAGGGAAGTTTTTTCTAAAATCAACTAAAACCTAAAATCTTTTAAATAATACATTATTCCTAAAATCAGCATTATTCCGTCTTCTGCGAAACAATCAAACGGGTTATGCTCGAAAGACGCTCCCGGAGTCATCATATTACCATGTTTTATATTACAGTATTTTTCATAAAATCTGTTAAATTCTTCACCGCCGAAAGAAGATGTGCTTTTTATAAAAGCATTTATATATTCTCTTACTTTAACTTTTGAATAATATTCGTTCAATACACGAATTTTATCTCTGTTTAACCCTTCTCTACTACTTAACACTTTAATTGCTTCTTCGCTGTTTTTGTTATATTTAATAATACTTGTATCAACAGTTTTAAATATATCCAATAAAGATTTAACGGCATTCAACGAAGATTCTGTTTCGAGATTATCTCTAAGTTCCAAATTATATTTTAATCTTCCAAATACGGACGATGCTAAATATTTGTTATATCTTTTTCTGCAAATTTCAGCAGTTGGACTATCTTTTATATAACTTAATATTGCACAAATTTCTAAACAATGTCCTGCAATTATAAAAGAATCATAATATCTTTCATTTTCAAACAACACAATAAAAGATTTAATTGCTTCGCAAACTCGGTGATACAAATTACAAATCATATAATCAAAAGTGTCTTGATTTCCATCGGTAAAAGCCGGTATTTCCAATGATTTAAAATTTTTTATAGTCTGTAAACTTTTTTGAATGTCTAAAGGCATTTCTTCTCCTAAATAAATTTTAAATTTATTTCTAGCTAAACGAGTTTTATTTTTTACTTCTAATTTTGCATTTGCCTCCCTTATGTACCATCCGTTTCACTTCCATTTATGTACACTGCAGTCGGCAAATGCTTTATTACAAGTAAAAACTCCGAAACTCTTTGGATGCGACAAGCAGAGTTGTTTTTTTATTATAACATAAAATCTTAAGGTCTTGAACGACAAAAAAATCACGACAAGACCTTGTCGCAACATTTTTGTAAAATCTTATTTATAAAAACCTTATAATTTGTTAAAATATGAAAATAATAAAATATGAGGATATTTTATGCCTGTTCAAAAAACTCAATGGAATGAAGCCACAAGAGTTCAAATGCCAGCCTTGGTACATTTAACTCGTATAGGATATACTTATTTCGGTAAAATAACCGAAGATATGGCAAATACCATTTACGATCCCGATACTAACATTCTTATCAAAGTTTTCAAAGAACAATTTACAAAACTTAATCCGGAAAAAGCAGGTGAATTTGAATCTGTTTTTAGAACTATTAGGCAGGAATTAGATAATGATGATATTGGGGAAAGTTTTTACAAAAGATTAAAATCCATATCTCCGATAAAACTTATAGACTTTGATAATCCAAATAATAATACATATCATTGTACAGCAGAATTTACTTGTAAAAGAGATGAGGAGGAATTTAGACCGGACATTACATTATTTATAAATGGTCTTCCGTTAGTTTTTATAGAAGTAAAAAAACCGAATAATTCCGGTGGAATGGTAGCAGAAGCAAAAAGAATGAACACTTTGCGATTTCCAAATAGGAAATTCCGCAGATTTATTAATATTACTCAATTAATGATATTCTCTAACAATATGGAATATGATGCACTCGGTGGAATAGTACCTATTCAAGGAGTTTTCTATTGTACAAGTGCAAAAAAATCTGCATTTTTTAACTGTTTTAGAGAAGAAAATCCTTTAAATAAAGATATTGCACCATATAACAAAGATTTTCCTTATAAAGATATTGATACTGATATTGAGAGAGAAATTCTTTCAGATTTTAATAATCAAGTAATTCATACAAGTCCTGAATATCAAACGAATCTGAATATAAATACTCCTACAAATAGAGTTCTTACTTCAATGTGTTCTCCTGAAAGATTATTGTTCCTTTTAAAATATGGAATTACTTATTATCATAAAAACAAGGAAAAAGAAGATGGCTCTATAGAACAAATACACCAAAAACATATAATGAGATATCAACAATTTTTTGCTGCCATAGAAGTAAGAAATAAAATATCAAAAGGAGTAAAATCTGGAATTATTTGGCATACACAAGGTAGTGGTAAAACTGCATTATCCTATCATTTATCTCATGTTTTAACAGACTATTTTTCAAGTATAAACAAAGTTCCTAAATATTATTTTATTGTTGATAGACTTGATTTAATGAAACAAGCAAAAGAGGAATTTACAGCAAGAGGATTAATAGTAAAAACTGCAGATTCTCGTAGTGAACTAATGGAACAATTTAAAACTAATCAATCTCAAGAGGGAACAACAGGACAAGCAGAAATTACAGTTGTTAATATACAAAGATTTGAAGAAAATCAAGATAAAGTAGTTCTTCCTCCTTATGCAACTAATTTACAAAGAATTTTTATTATAGACGAAGCTCATAGAGGGTATAAACCGGAAGGTTCTTTCCTTGCCAATTTGTTTGATGCCGACCCTAATTCCATAAAGATTGCATTAACAGGAACACCTTTATTAAAAGAAGAAAGAGAATCTTGGAGAGTTTTTGGCAATTATATTCATACATATTATTACGACAAATCTGTTCAAGATGGTTACACATTAAAAATTATTCGTGAAGAAATAGAAACTTCTTACAAAGAAAAATTAGAAGAAATATATCATTCTATTGAAAATTTAGTTCGGAAAAAAGATGTAAAAAAAGAAGACATTATAGAACATAAAAATTATGTAAAAGAGCTTTTACGATATATAATTTCAGATTTAAAACAATTCCGTATAATACAAGGGGATAATTCTCTTGGAGGAATGATAATTTGTGAAACAAGCCAACAAGCAAGAAATTTATTTGCTTATTTTGACGAAATCCAAAGAGAATTGAATTCTTCATCATCAACAAAAAGCAACTTTAAAGCCGGTCTTATACTTTATGATAGCGATGATAAAGAAACGAGAGAAAAAATAATAACTGATTTCAAAGACAATTTTAAAATTGATATTCTTATTGTATTCAATATGCTTTTAACCGGTTTCGATGCTCCTAGATTAAAAAGATTATATTTCGGAAGAAAGGTAAAAGCACATACATTACTTCAAGCAATTACAAGAGTAAATAGACCTTATGCAAATAATAGATATGGTTACATTATTGATTTTGCTGATATCAAAAGAAATTTTGAAGAAACCAATGCTGCATATATTCAAGAGTTAAATAGATTTAACGACCCTAATGAAGTTGGTGAAGGAAAAGAAGTTGATATCTTTACACAGGTTATGGAAAAGCCGGAAGTTTTAATTGAACGAATACAAAATGCAAAACAGGCATTATTTAACTATTCGTTAAACAATGCCGAAGAATTTAGTTCGGAAATTTCTACAATAGAAGACAAAAAAGTTTTAATAGAACTAAAAAAAGCATTAATTGAAGTAAGAGATTGTTATAACATTGTAAAAACATTTGGTACAGAGGAACTGAAAAACTCTTTTGCAAGTTTTGAAATATTAAAAATAAAAGATATTATTTCCGAAGTTCAAAGGCATATTGATATAATTAACCAAAAGAAAGTATTTGCACAAGAGGAAGCAACAAGAATAATTGTTAATGAAGCAATGCAGGGTATAACTTTTAACTTTAGTAAAATCGGAGAAGAAGAACTTAAACTTATATCCGGTGGAAAAGAAGAACTTAATGAAAAATTACAAAAAGTTATAAGAATGTTTTCTGAAAATATAGATCCCGAAGATATAGAATACATTACATTGAGAGCAGCATTTCAACAAAGGTTTCACGAACATGGCTTTACTCCCCAAAACATGGATGAATTTAACGGTTATTCAAAGTCAATGGATGAAATTATTACTAAACTTACAGAATTACAAAAGCAGAACAATGTTTTATTAAAGAAATATAACGGAGATGCTAAATTCGCAAGGGTTCATAAGAGAATAAAAGAAGAAAATATCAGAAGAAAAAACAGACATGAAGTTATTATTCTTTCGGAATATGATGAAGATATTGTCAATGCTCTTCTTAATATAAAAGAAAAAATAGATAATAAGGTTTATGATAGAAATGATATTCTTAAAAAAGATGCTTATTTTGAGCAAACTATAATGTCAGAAATTACAAATGGTATGGACTCTATAGGAGTAAAAAACACAAGAGAAGACAGGCTTTTTATTCAGTCGAGAATAGCGAAACAATATCTTGAACAGTACAGAGATGTTTATCCAACAAATTAATTTAACGGAGAAATCTTTATGAATATAAAAGAACTAACATATAAACTTATAGATGATTTAAAAGCAGTTTGTCATGAATATGGTATGGGAAACGACGGAAACGAATATAAAGTTATTACACAAGTTTTTCTATATAAATTCTTAAACGATAAATTTGGTTATGAAATAAAACAAAAAAATTCTAAAATAGCCTCTGCAGAAAAATGGGAAATAGCTTATGAAAAACTTTCTAAAAAAGAAAGAGAAGATTTGTTAGATTCTTTGTCACCGGATATTATGAGACTTTATCCCGAACATTTAATTTCACATCTTTGGAATCAACAGGCAAAGGGGGATTTTGACCTTATATTCGACAATACAATGCTTGATATAGCAGATAAAAACATTGATGTCTTTTCTACTCAAACGACACAAAACACTAAAATTCCTATTTTTGAAAAATTAACTAATTACATTACCGATGATGCACAAAAAGCACCTTTTGCAAGAGCTTTAGTTGATAAATTGGTAAATTTTTCTTTTGAAGAAGCTTTTGCTGAAAGTTATGATTTCTTTGCTAACATTTTTGAATATGTTATTAAAGATTACAACACAAATGGTGGCGGAGTATATGCCGAATATTATACTCCTCATGCTATAGCTGTAATTATGGCAAAATTGCTCGTTGGAGAAAGCAAAAATTTACATAACATTGAATGTTATGACCCTTCAGCAGGAACAGGAACTTTACTTATGGCTTTAGGTCATCAAGTAGGTGAAGATAAATGCACAATATTTGCACAAGACCGTTCACAAAAAAGTAATAAAATGCTTAAACTTAACCTTATATTAAATGGTCTTGTATCCTCTTTAGACCATGCTGTTCAAGGTGATACTTTAACAGACCCTTACCATTTAAGTGATGATAGAAAAACTTTAAGGCAATTTGATTATATAGTTTGTAATCCTCCTTTTAAACTTAATTTTGAAAATACAAGAGAACAACTTGCAGCAATGAAACAAAGATTTTGGGCGGGTGTTCCTTCTGTTCCAAACAAGAAAAAAGAAAGCATGGCAATTTATACATGTTTTATTCAACATGTTTTAAATTCTATGAAAAATAACACAGGTAAAGCTGCTATTGTATTACCTACAGGTTTTATTACCGCAAAAAGTGGTGTTGAAAGTAAAATATTAAAACATATTGTTGAAAATCATATTGTTTATGGTGTAATCAGTATGCCATCTAATGTTTTTGCTAATACGGGAACAAATGTTTCTGTTGTCTTTTTTGATAACTCAAAGAAAACAGATAAGGTTATTTTAATAGATGCCTCAAAAATGGGAGAAGAGTATCAAGAGGGGAACAACAAAAAAGTTAGATTGACGGAAGAAGAAATCAATAAAATTGTTGATGTATTTCTAAATAAAAAAGTTGTTGATGATTTTTCTGTAGCCGTTTCTTATGATGAAATAAAGCAAAAAAATTATTCTCTTTCTGCTGGTCAGTATTTCGATATAAAAATAGAATATGTAGATATTACACATGAGGAATTTGAGAATAAAATGAAACAGCATAAAGAAAATTTAAAACAATATTTTAAACAATCTCATGAGCTTGAAAAAGAAATAGAAAAACAATTGGAAAAGTTAAAATATGAAAAATAGTGTAAACAAACTAAAATTAACAGATATTGGTTCTTTATCTAGAGGAAAATCAAAACATCGCCCACGAAATGACAAATCTTTATATGGAGGAAAATATCCTTTTGTCCAAACAAGTGATGTAAAAAATGCAAACCATATTTTAAAAACTTATTCTCAAACATATAATGATAAAGGATTAAGTCAAAGCAAATTATGGGAAAAAGGAACTATTTGTATTACAATTGCAGCAAATATAGCAGATAGTGCAATTTTAGGATTTGATGCTTGTTTCCCAGATAGTGTATTAGGATTAGTTGTAGATAAAAATAAAGCTAATATTGATTTTATTGAATATTTACTTCAATATTACAAAATGAATATACAAAATCAATCAAATGGGACAAGTCAAGAAAATATTAATTTAGATACTTTTCAACATGTCTATTTTAATATTCCAGATTTAATTGAACAGAATAAAATTGCTAAAGTGTTATCTGTTATTGATAACAAAATAGATATTAATAATAAAATCAATAAAGAATTGGAACAAACAGCAAAAGACTTATACGATTATTGGTTTGTTCAGTTCGATTTTCCTGACGAAAATAAACGACC
>DJWX01000025.1 GCA_002448285.1 Candidatus Ruminimicrobiellum ovillum
ATCTTTGTAACAACGCCTGATCCTACTGTTCTTCCACCTTCTCTGATTGCAAATCTCAATTGTTCATCCATTGCTACCGGCATTATCAATTCTACTTCCATTTCTACGTTATCACCTGGCATTACCATTTCGGTTCCTGCCGGTAAATGTGCTACTCCGGTTACATCGGTCGTTCTAAAATAGAACTGTGGTCTGTATCCGTTAAAGAATGGTGTATGTCTTCCACCTTCTTCTTTCTTCAATATATATACTTGTCCTTTGAATTTTTTATGTGGGTGTATTGTTCCGGGAGCTGCTAATACTTGTCCTCTTTCTACTTGGTTCTTTTCGATACCTCTTAACAATACTCCGATGTTATCTCCTGCTTGGGCTTCATCGAGCAACTTTCTGAACATTTCGATTCCGGTTGCTACTGTCTTTTGGGTATCTTTAATACCTACGATTTCCAATGCATCTCCAACTTTTACTCTTCCTTTTTCTACTCTTCCTGTTGCTACTGTTCCTCTTCCTGTGATTGAGAATACATCTTCTACGCTCATCAAGAAAGGTTTATCTATATCTCTTTCAGGCAACTTGATATCTCTATCTATTGCATCCATCAATGCCATAATTGAATCGATACCTTCTTTATCACCTTGCAATGCTTTCAATGCACTTCCTCTGATGATGGTTGTGTTGTCTCCGTCAAATCCGTACTTGGTCAACAATTCTCTTACTTCCATTTCTACCAAGTCTAACAATTCTTTATCTTCTACTGCATCACATTTGTTCAAGAATACTACTATGTTTGGAACGTTTACTTGTCTTGCCAACAAGATATGTTCTCTGGTTTGTGGCATCGGTCCGTCCAATGCACTTACTACCAAGATTGCTCCATCCATCTGCGCTGCTCCGGTGATCATGTTCTTAACATAATCAGCATGTCCCGGACAATCGATATGTGCATAGTGTCTGTTCTTTGTTGAATATTCTACGTGGCTTACTGCAATTGTAACAATCTTTGTATCGTCTCTTCTTCCTTGTGATTCTGATGCTTTTGCTACTGTATCGTAAGGTATATATTCTGCTAAGCCTTGATCGCCCAATACCTTTGTTATTGCTGCTGTTAAGGTTGTTTTACCGTGGTCAACGTGTCCTATTGTTCCTACGTTTACATGTGGCTTTGATCTGTCAAATTTTTCTTTTGCCATTGTTCTTTCTCCTGTTTTATTTTAAAAACTTCCTTTTTTTCTATACATCTATACTTCTATGCATCTATACTTCAAAATTACCATCGGTAATTTTTATGCCTTTTTCTCTAAAATCTTATCTGCAATTTGTTTTGGAACTTCTTCATAGTGTGAAGGTTCCATGCTGTAATTTCCTCTACCTTGTGTTAACGATCTCAATGTTGTTGAATAACCGAACATTTCAGATAAAGGAACATTTGCTTTAATATGTTCGATTTTGTTTACAGGTTCCATGCTGATAATTTTTCCTCTTCTTGAGTTCAAATCACCGATAACATCACCCATGTAATCTTCCGGAACCATAACTTCTGTTTTCATTATAGGTTCAAGAATAACAGGGTTTGCTTTTTTGCAAGCATCTTTAAATGCCATAGAACCGGCAATCTTAAATGCCATTTCGGAAGAGTCCACTTCGTGGAAAGATCCATCTATCAAAGTTACTCTAACATCTACAACAGGATAACCTGCCAAAACACCGGATGTTAAAGCTTCTCTAATACCTTTTTCAACTGCAGGTATGTATTCTCTCGGAATAACACCACCAACGATTTTGTTAACAAACTCAAAACCTTTGGCAGGAGGTAACGGTTCCAATGTTATAATAACGTGTCCGTATTGACCTCTACCACCAGTCTGTCTGATGTACTTAGATTCAGCTTCAGATGTCTTTCTAACTGTTTCTCTGTAAGCAACCTGAGGTTTACCTACATTTGCTTGAACATTGAACTCTCTTCTCATTCTGTCTACCAAAACATCCAAATGAAGTTCACCCATACCTGAAATAATGGTTTGGTTTGTTTCCTCATCACTTCTTACCGTGAATGTAGGATCTTCTTCTGCAAGTCTTGATAAAGCATTAGCCAACTTTTCTTCATCAGCTTTTGATTTTGGTTCAATTGCAACCGAAATAACCGGTTCCGGGAATTCCATAGATTCCAAGATAACAGGTTTTGCTTCATCACAAAGTGTATCACCTGTTCCGGTATTTTTCAAACCAACTACTGCTGCAATATCACCTGCTCTAACTTCTTTAATTTCTTCTCTGTTGTTTGAATGCATTCTTACGATACGAGAAATTCTTTCCTTGCTGTTTTTGCCAGGATTGAATACATAAGAACCGCTTTGCAAAGTTCCAGAGTAAACTCTAATATAGGTGAGCTTTCCTATAAAAGGGTCTGCTTGTATCTTAAAGGCCAAAGCTGCGAAAGGAGCATTATCGTCAGCCGGTCTTGAAGTTTCTTCATTTGTATTTGCATCTATGCAGTGCATATCTTTTCTGTCCAAAGGTGACGGCAAATAATCACAAACTGCATCCAACATTGGTTGTACACCTTTATTTTTGAATGATGTCCCGCAGAAAACCGGGATTAATTTTATTTGAAGTGTTGCATTTCTTATTGCTTGTTTAATTTGAGGGATTGTAGGTTCTTTTCCTTCCATATAGCAATTCATAACATCGTCGCTGTAATCTGCTATAAGTTCTATCATTTTTTCTCTTAATTCTTTTGCTTTATCTACTAAATCTGCAGGAATGTCTGTTATATCGAACTTTGCACCTAATTCTTCTCCGTGCCATATATAAGCTTTCATTTGAACCAAATCAACAACACCTTGGAAATTTGATTCTGAACCTATAGGAATTTGCATTGTAAGAGGTGTTGCACCTAACTTTTCTCTAATTTGGTCTATAACCATGAAATAGTCTGCACCGATTTTATCCATTTTATTTGAAAAAACGATTCTTGGTACATTATATTTATCGGCTTGTCTCCAAACGGTTTCAGATTGCGGTTCAACTCCGTTTCCGGAATCGAATACAACAACTGCACCATCAAGAACTCTTAAAGATCTTTCTACTTCTGCCGTAAAGTCAACGTGTCCCGGGGTATCTATAATGTTAAACTGCATATCCTGCCATTTACAATATGTAGCAGCGGAACAAATAGTAATACCTCTTTCTCTTTCCTGTTCCATCCAGTCCATTGTTGCAGCACCTTCATGAACTTCACCGATTTTGTGAGTTCTTCCGGTATAAAAAAGAATTCTTTCTGTCGTTGTGGTTTTACCGGCATCAATGTGAGCGGCAATACCGAAGTTTCTAATCTTTTCTAATGAAAATTCTCTAGCCATTTTCTTTCCCTGATATTTTTTATTTTACATAAATATTTTCTTGTTTTTTTTAATAACAAAAATATGCAATGCATAACGATTTTTTTCGTTATACATGCACGATAAAACATATAATTTCTTACAAAAAAAACTTATGTAAGTTTTTGTATTATATCTAAAATTTGTTTTAAAGTCAATACCAAAACAACAATTAGCAATTTATGTAAAAAAAGCGGAAAGATTGACTCTTTCCGCTTTTTTAGAAATTATAAAATTAAAAGATAATGTCGCAATAACTATATTGCAAATTTGTAACCAACATTCAATGTAAGAGTTGTATATGTTAAATCTGCTTTACCATTCATATAACTAACAGCTTTAATTGAACCATAGTTAACCGAATACAGCAATTCAACTATAAAATTTTTATAAATTTCAGTTCCCGCACCGATTCCCCAATAAAGTCCGTTACCATCTGCTTCCGAAAGTTTATCTCCTTCATAATCGCTATCAAATCTTAGAATACCATACCCCAATTGCCCGACAAAATATATGCTGTTAAAAATTTCTGACTGCATCTCTATTTTAGGTTTTACTGCAAAATAAAAATTTGTAAATCCTATTTCACTTTCAAATTTCATATCACCAACTGTCAGATCTTTTAACTCTGCATTAAAATTATTGTTTATACCAAAACCCAAAGCTACATTTTTGTTTAAATAATAAAAGAACTCTGCTCCGATTAAAACGGACATATTTGTATCCTCATCCGTATCTTTAAAAGTCCATGGTCTAAAATATCCCTTTTTTGATACATCTCCACTTGCTGCTACATTCGGTGTTAAATTTAAACCTAACTTACCTACAATTTCCATATCTCCTTTTTCGGTTGCAAACACCGGTGCTACAAGTGCTACTGCCAACAATACTGCCAATAAACTTTTTTTCATTTTTTCTCCTTTTTACAAAGAATTTTTACTATTCGTTTATTATAAAAAATCAACTCATATTTGTCAAAACTTGTTTAGCAATTTTTACCTGCATTGTAAATTGTAAATTATAAATTGTTGTTTCGTTTGTCATTCCGGACCTGATCCGGAATCTATCCAAATATCTTTTCCTCTTTTGTCGTTGTTTGCAATCAAAGGATTTAAAGATTTTAAATTATAACGAAGTATTTGGCGAATGAAGTGTACCGAAGGAGTTATTAACCAATATCAGTACTAAATCTTGTGGTTCTTTTTTATTACAAATTCGTTGTAGCTTTTTGTAATAGTATCAACTATTACTTCAAAGCTCCGCCTCTTTGTAACAAAAAAAACATCTCGCAATCTTTGGCACTGCTATCGGTTAGTAACTCCTTAAAGAAAGCGATAGCGGTTGGTACTCGATTGAGCCAAATACAAAGTTATAATTTAAAAAATGAATCCGTTTCGCTTATTACTCTGATTAATTGCCTATAGCAATTTACAATTTAATATTTAATTTTGTAAAATAAGCAACATTATATACATTATATATATAATGTAGCGGAGGTTTTGTTATGGCTAACAGAAGAGTTGGTATAATTACGGCCGGCGGTGATGCTCCCGGAATGAATGCTGCAGTCAGAGCCGTTGTAAGAACCGGTATATATTGCGGTTTTGAAATGGTAGGTTTTAAAAGAGCTTTCGGCGGCCTTTTGGATGGCGACTATATAAATATGACCGCAAGAAGTGTAAGCGGAATAATAAATCAAGGCGGAACAATTTTAAGAACGGGAAGATGTCCCGAACTTAAAACGGAAGTCGGCAGAAAAAAAGCAATTAAAATTTTAAGCGATTTAAATATAGACAGTCTTGTTATTATCGGCGGAGACGGTTCACTTGCCGCAGGTGAAGCTTTAAGTAAAGAAGGTGTAAAAGTTGTAAATCTTCCCGCAACAATAGATAACGATGTTGTAGGAACGGAAGAAACTATCGGTTACGATACCGCACTTAACACTGCCGTTGATGCAATAGATAAAATAAGAGATACGGCAAAAAGTCACGACAGAATATTTGTTGTGGAAATTATGGGCAGACATCACGGTTTTTTAACTTTGGCAGTAGGTCTTGCATCAGGTGCCGAAGTTATAGTAGTTCCCGAAGTTAAACCGGACATAGAAGAATTGTGTGATAAGTTCAGACAAGCAAGTGTCTCCGGAAAAAATTCGTTGATAGTTGCTTATGCCGAAGGTTGCGGAAACTCGTTCGAGTTCGGTAAACAAATAGCAGACAAAACGGGACTTGATGTAAAAGTAAGCAATTTAGGATACATTCAAAGAGGCGGAACACCAACCGCAAGAGAAAGAATTTTGGCATCTGCTTTCGGTGCGGAAGCCATAAGATTGTTAAAAGAAAATCAAACAAATATTCTTATCGGTTTGGAAAAAGGTAGAATAAAACTTACACCTTTTAGCGAACTTCCTAACTTGAAAAGAGAATTTAATATAGAAACTTATAAGTTGATACAAAAACTTTCCATCTAAAAGATTGGAAGATTTGAGGGTTAGAAGATTAGAAGAAAAGAGGTAATTATTGATGTCATTAACAGATGCACTTTCATTAATAAGAAGAGGAACAAACGAAATTATATCCGAAGAAGAGTTGGCAAAGAAACTTGCTTCAGGTAAAAAGTTAAGAATAAAGTTAGGTGTTGATCCCACCGCTCCCGATTTACATTTGGGGCACAGTGTTATTATAAACAAATTAAAAGTGTTTCAGGATTTAGGTCACCAGATTGTATTTTTAATCGGTGATTTTACCGCAAGAATCGGTGATCCTTCCGGAAGATCGGCAACAAGACCCATGATGACCGAAGAACAAATAATGAAAAATATTAAAACCTATCAGGATCAGGTTTTCAAAATCTTGGACAGAGAAAAAACGGAAGTTGTTTTTAACAGTAAATGGTTAAATGCGTTGGGTATAGAAGGTCTTTTGAAATTAGCATCCAAACATACGGTTGCACAAATGCTTGTCAGAGACGATTTCGAAAAAAGATTTAAAGCGGATATTCCTATAAGTATAGTTGAATTTATGTATCCTTTGTTACAGGCATACGATTCGGTTGCTTTACAGGCGGATGTTGAGCTTGGCGGTAACGATCAAAAGTTTAATCTTCTTTTAGGAAGAGATATGCAAAGAGATGCCGGGCAGGAACCGCAGGTTGTTATAACTATGCCTTTACTTGTAGGAACAGACGGTGTTAAAAAGATGTCAAAATCTTATAACAACTATATTGCATTAAACGATAAACCTCAGGATATGTTCGGTAAGTTAATGTCTATATCGGACGAACTTATGATGTTCTATTATGAACTTTTAACGCAGGAAAATTTAGACGAAATAAAACAAATGCACCCGAAAGAAGCCAAAATGAAACTCGGCTCAATTATCGTTGAAAGATATTGGGGTAAAGAAGCTGCGGAAAATGCTAAAGCAGAATTTAATAAAATATTTGCAAATAAAGATTTGCCTACCGAAATTGAAGAATTTAAATGCGATAAAGATAAAATAAAATTGTCCGAACTTTTGTTTGTATCTAAAATGGTTGCAAGTAAAAATGAAGCAAGAAGATTGATTGAACAGGGCGGAGCGAAAGTTGATAATGAGAAGGTGACGGCTGATACGGAGATTGAAGTTAAAAACGGAATGATACTTCAAGCAGGAAAAAGAAAATTTAAGAAAATAGTAAAATAGCGACCTTAATATTTTGGTTATAATATTGAAACTCAGGAAATCGAGTATGCCCTTACGGGATCCATATACACTTCATTCCTGAGTTTCTTCATTCTAACCGAAAATCTTAAGGTCTTTAACGACTTTCCATCGTTCATTATAAATTATAAATTGTAAATTATACATTGGCGTTTAGTTTGTCATCCCGGACTCGATCCGGGATCTCATCGTCGTTCATTATCATTACTTTTTACAATATAACAGTTTTTATTATTCTTGCCAAATATAGTTTACCGGAATAGCCCAAATATCTTTTTTCATAGGCACTATTTCATTTCCCGTATAAAATACTATACCTTTTTTAAACTTACTCTTTGTAATTTTTTGTAATTCCTGAAGAGCATTCGTATCTTTATCGGTAACTGTTTTTGCTGTTTTTACTTCTATTGCTAAAATTTCACCTCTGTTATTTTCCAACACAAAATCTACTTCTTTATTATCCGTAGTTTTAAAATATGACAAATCCATATTAATATCTATATTCTTTATAATTTCCGTTGCAATAAAGTTTTCAAAAATACTGCCGAATATTTCTTTATTATTCTCATAAACAGATTCCAAACTATCTCTTAAAATATAACAGAGCATATTGATATCGGTAAAATAAAGTTTTGAAGATTTTGTAAATTTTTTATTTATTTTTGTAACAGGTGTCCATGCTTTTACTTCAAATGTTAAAAATGTATTCATTGCCAATGCTTTATATTTATCATAAGTTTTATTATCTAATCCTATCTCTTTCATTATTGAACTATTATTTAAAAGTCCCCCAACTCTTGTTGCTAAAAAGGAAAGTAAAGTAATTATTTTTTCAGGGTTTTTAATATCTGCCATATTTCTTATATCCCTTTGTAAAATTGTACTTAAATAATCATCTAACCATTTTATTCTGTCTATTTTTTGATTAAGTGCTATTTCGGGATAAGTTGAATTTTTTATGATATTTAATAAGTTATCTTTATTTGTTAGTTTGCAATATTCCAAATTTTGAGAATATAATTTTTCTATAAAATTAACATTTGTTTTTTTATATTCACTTGCAGACAACGGATATAATGTCAATATTGCCATTCTGCCTGCTAAATATGATGCTAATGTCGGTAACGCCATTAAGTTTGCCGAACCTGTTAAAACATATAATTGGTTTACATTTTGTTTTTTTAATCTTGCATTATCTATTTCTATTTTCAATATAGGGAATAATTCTTTGGCAATTTGAACCTCATCTATAATATTTATTTTATCTTTAGGCAAATTTTGCAGGAAATTTGTTGCGTCATTTTTTACGGCTTCCAAAACAAACGGAGAGTCTAATGTTATATAATTTATTTTCTTTGATAAGTTTAAATTTTGAACCAAAGTAGATTTTCCTACTTGTCTTGCTCCGTTTAAATATACCAACGGTCTTTGTTCTATTAACTTTTTAAGAGTGTTAGATAGTTTTCTATACAAAAACATTTTCGTCTCCCAAACAAAATAGGATTGTAATCCTAAAAATTATAGGATTGCAATCCTATTTTATACCAATTATAAGAATTAGTCAAGTATTTTTTTAAGTTAAAGTTTTCGTTTTCTTCAATCTAACACAAAATCAAAAAAGTTATCTTTCGAAATAACTTTGAATTCGGATAGTTATCAGGTCCTAATTTAATCTAATTCGGCTATTGTTTTCTATTTTTATTCACCAAATGCTTCATTCTTATTTAAAATCTCAAATCCTTTGAGAGCAAATAACAACAATAATGTAAAAACGGGAAGAACTTTTTCTTCCCGTTTTTTTAATTTATTATATTGATACAAACAAACAACTTTAATTTAATTTTTTACTGCTTGTATTACATTGTACATCATAAAAAAAACAACAGCGAAAATAAATAAAAGAACGAAACCCCAAATATATGGTCTGCCTTTTTTCGCTTTTTGAAATTCTTCTATTTCTTTGCTTATTCTTTTTCTGGTTTTTTCTGTAATATGTCTGTTACTTTTATCTAAAAATTCGTCTAATGCATAAAATATTTTATCAACATCTTCACGAGATACTTGAATTATTATCGGCACATATCTTCCGGAAGAATCTTTTTCTTCACCTAAAATATATAAATAAATGTATTTTTTTATACTTTCCAACATAACTATTTGTTCTTCTAAATACTCCACTGTCTCATATTTTAACATATCTTCTTTGCTATATGTGCATTTAAAAAATTCACTTAAATCGACTTTTTCATCTATGCTTCCATATACATATCTATCCTTATAATAAACGTCTGCCGGAGCATTTGTTTCAAGCGCCTGTGCATAAATTATTATATCCATTTATTCTCCTTTTATTCTTAACCAAACTCTGCCAGAGTTAACTAAAAAGCATAAGTCAATAAATATTGTTAATATATGTTCTTACCAAATAATATTATAATAAATAGATTATATAATCACAAAATAAATTTTAATTGTTTTTGACAAAACGGATTTTTCTTTTAAATAAAAAAAATCTTAAGGTTTTGAAGGACAATGACAACAGACAAAGGCTTTGCCCCCCGAAATGTTATTTGATAAAATCATAACTTCCTCCTTTTTTATTTAATTATAGTTAGGGTTGCCCCCCGAAATGTTATTTGATAAAATATTGTAAAGTTTATCGCTCAATCTTTGTTGGTTAGGGTTGCCCCCCGAAATGTTATTTGATAAAATTGTATATAGGAAGAAGGCAAGTTGTTAGTTGTTAGGGTTGCCCCCCGAAATGTTATTTGATAAAATTCTGTTCCTAAAAATATTATTTCTGTCATTGTTAGGGTTGCCCCCCGAAATGTTATTTGATAAAATAGATTTCATAAACGAAAATGCACGCGGATTGTTAGGGTTGCCCCCCGAAATGTTATTTGATAAAATTTTTTCTTTGTTAGTGTTGTGTTGCTTTCTGTTAGGGTTGCCCCCCGAAATGTTATTTGATAAAATTAAATTACAGGTATCTTCTATAATTGTACCGTTAGGGTTGCCCCCCGAAATGTTATTTGATAAAATCAATTCAGCCAAGTTATAGGTATTACCTTTGTTAGGGTTGCCCCCCGAAATGTTATTTGATAAAATTTTTCATTTAATTTTTACTCGATTCAATCAGTTAGGGTTGCCCCCCGAAATGTTATTTGATAAAATTGTGATGATTTGGTCAAATTCATTCTTTTCGTTAGGGTTGCCCCCCGAAATGTTATTTGATAAAATTCCCCTTCTCTTTTGCTCTTCGCATATAAAGTTAGGGTTGCCCCCCGAAATGTTATTTGATAAAATAACATCATTATTGATATTGAGTTCCTGCCCGTTAGGGTTGCCCCCCGAAATGTTATTTGATAAAATCGAATATCCCGTATATCTTTTTAGTAATTGGTTAGGGTTGCCCCCCGAAATGTTATTTGATAAAATGCTTTATGGAGTATATGACCAAGCATATAAGTTAGGGTTGCCCCCCGAAATGTTATTTGATAAAATTGCGTCTATTTCGTCTAATAATAATATCCCGTTAGGGTTGCCCCCCGAAATGTTATTTGATAAAATTATGCTACAAATGATAAAATGGCTTGTTTAGTTAGGGTTGCCCCCCGAAATGTTATTTGATAAAATTATTTATAACCTCATCTCCAACATAATATTGTTAGGGTTGCCCCCCGAAATGTTATTTGATAAAATCTTCTTTTGAACTATATCTCTTTTATTTCTGTTAGGGTTGCCCCCCGAAATGTTATTTGATAAAATATTTTGCATCAAGGTCTAAGTCTGCATACTGTTAGGGTTGCCCCCCGAAATGTTATTTGATAAAATTCAACACTCCAAGATAACGACAATACACTTGTTAGGGTTGCCCCCCGAAATGTTATTTGATAAAATAGCAATGTGAAAATGATGACGATAAAAGTAAAAAAACTTTTAAAAAAATTCTATTAAATTTTATTTAACAACCCTAAAATTTGTGATTTTTTTTAAAAGTTTTGTATAAAAAGGGCAACTCTAATAAGAGTTTTTTCGCAAAATGCCAGTTTAACTGGTTCTATTATTTTAAAGTAGTTCATCAAACAATTCCGGTTGTTTGAGTTTTGATGTTTTTTTACCATAATAATTTTTTGTTAATCCGAACATTCTGTCCGTCAAAAACAAAATGGCTATATGTCCATCATCAGGAACTAATCTTTTTATTGTATTTGCAATAGTATCACATCTATCTTTTGTACATGCATAGTAACTGTATATGGATTTTTGTAATATAACAAATCCACTTTTTTTAAGTTGTTCTCTAAAGTTGCTCGCAATTCTCCGTTGTTTTTTTGTAAGTGTTGGCAAATCAAAAGCAACTAATATCCACATAGCATTATATTTTGATATCATTTAAAAATTTTAGGAAAACAAATTTTATCTGTTTTCTTGTTTAAACAATAGAAATATGATTGAACATATTTCTGTAATGCAAATGTAAATTTACAAGTTTCAAAGTCGAAATATAAATTACTATCTACTATAGAAACCAATATTTTCTTTAATTTAGAATTCAATTCTTTCTCTGATAAAAAGTCATTAATATTAGTTTTTATTTGATAATCAACAATAGGTCTCAAAGGTTCTATTAAATCGTCCGCTAAACAAAACGGATTATGATTATTACTATGGAAAACACCTAATGCGGGATTTAAACCGGAAGATACTATGGCTCTGGCTAAACAATTTCTTACAACTATATAGCCATAATTTAAAGCACTATTTAATATATCGGTTTTATTATTATCCCTATTAAAATTATTAAAAAGAGAAGAAAAATAAAATCTTGCACCTATACCTTCTCTACATGTGGAATCTCCGGATTTAACTTCGTTAGAAAGTTCCAAAAGTTTTTTTGAAACATCTATAATATCAAAGTTCTTTAAGCACAAACTTTGATTTTTTAATTTTTCTTTTATTATTTGTCTCCAAATTTGTTTTTTCAAAGGCACACTAGCTTTAATTTGAATTTGTAATCTTTGGCCATACTCATTTATAGAAAACGTAGGAATTAACATACCTGTCGGCAAGTGAGATTTATTACAAAAAGTTAATGGTATTTTATTTTCTAAACATTTTTGTATTACAGCATTAGTATATACAATATTATTACCACTACAAATGATAGAATTAATGTCTGCAAAGCAAGCATGTAAAACTTCTTTATTATCTTTCAGAATAGATAAATTATCATTCTTTACAGATAAATAATAGCCATCTCCACTAATATCAATTATTCTCCACATTTTTATCCTTTAATACTGATGAACGATATTTTATTATTCCCAACGATGACAAAATAACTTTTCGTGGGTTATATTCTTGCATACTTGAAATATAAAAAGAATCATCATGTTTTTGATCTGCTTTTAATATATTACAAAAATAAATTTGTATTTGATCTTTCTTACCTTTTTCATAGTAAGCATTTAATTCAGTAAAAGTTGCAATCTTTACAAATACTCTATTTTTAGGTGCTGAATTTGTTTTATTTTTTAAAGACCATTTTTTGTCCGATTGATCAACTTCTAAAATATCTCCCTGATAAATTCTTTCAAAAAGAGTATATCCATTTTTTTTATATTCCGGAATTTGCCCTGCTAAAAAATTTGCTTTTCTAATAACTTCTCCACATAATTTACCTTCAGAATCATAATACAAATCTAAACAAAGATTATCTCCTGTATCATAACCAAATCCTGTCTTATTTTGTATTGGATTTTTTGCGGAATAAAATTTATTGTTCAATTTAGTTTCTATTTGATAATATTTACCAGAAACATATTCACATGCAGATTTGAAAATCAATTGTTCTGTTATTTTCTTTTCCTTTTTACCTTCATTTTTTAACATTACATTTTCACGTTCCAATCTTTCTTTTATATTAGATAAAATCTTTATTATTTGATTATATTTTTCAGCATTATGTTTTATTTTTTCTTTTAATTTTTCGTTATCCGTATCTTTTATATTATATTTACATAATGCCGTTTCTAATCGCTCTTTAGGTTCTTTCTCTGAAGGAAAATCTATATCTTTTACATTTTTAACACTAACAAGTATAGACTTACTATCATTTAAATAATATGTTTGATATATTGTTTCTTTAAACAATTGGCCATTCTTATCATGATCATGTTTAATACTTATATTTGTTTCCGGAATTTTATTTTTTATAAAATCATTAAATTCTTCTACAGTTTTATTTGCCGGCGGCAACAAAATTTTCGACAACCAATTTTTTTCTTTATAATTTATTTTATACCCATTAGAATTAATAGTATTTATAAAATTATGATATCCTCTACTTGCAAAAGCAAGAACCAATGCATCTAAAGCATGATGTCTGTTATCTATTCTAATTTTTTTATTTTGAGACAATTCTTTTTGTAACTTTTCTTGTTCTTTTTCTGTTAACAATTCTTTAGCAAATGGTATTAAAACACCATTTATTCCCCATGCTAATCTTAATTGAGAGGTTAAAAATCCCTTAACAGGGAATATTTTTGTTGGTTTATCATATAAAGAATTTAAATATTTCGATGCTGTTTTAGAAATATAGCTGTTATCCGTAGTAAATCTTTTATTCATAGGTTTATTTTCTAAAAATTTTTCAAAAGAACCTTGATAAAATCGCCATGCTTTATTTCTAAAATTTTTATTATTATTCTCATCTAACAAATTTGCCAGAATATTATTCCAAACAAATTTACCTTCTGTTAAATGTGCAAAAGCATCGTATGGAGATCTTTCTCCTTTCGTAGCATTACAGTCAGAGCAGGCTAAAACTTTATTATTTTTCGAATCATCTTCACTTAATGATAGAGGAAAAATATGTTCAATTTCCGCTTTACCTGAAATTATATCGTCAACTCTTAAAGTTTTCAAACAATACGGACACCTTTTATTTTGTTCATCAAGAAGTTCAAATCTTAAAATATAATTTAATGGATTTTCTTTCTTACTTTTTATCTGTGCGATATGAGGAACTATATAAGTATCGTATATGTTTTTCTTCTTTTTTTCATTATCCTTTTGTTCATTAACTAACTCTATTCTTGCTTGTTGGCTCTTTTTAAGCTCTCTTGATGTTTCTATTGTTATATCGTATGGTTTTTTACCGAATATTGTAATAATCTCATTAACAAGTTTTCTTAACTCATTTAATGTTTGATGTACAACGGGGTTTGCTATTTTACCATACTCCAATTCATCTTTGTTAGTATTAGGTATTTTGTAATTTTTATTTTTAAATTGATTGGAAAAACCTTTTGCTATAACTTTCTGTGTGCTTTCTTGTAATATTTTTCCATAGTATGGCAACAAATCATAAACATCTTTGCTAAAACTTGGGAGTTTTTTATCTTCTATAGCCTTTCCTATTGCTTCATTATAGGATAACCCTTTTTTGATATATGGCAATATTATCTTCATAGCCTTTTTCCCTATATCCGCATACGAAGAAGATATAACCAATTTTTTAAAACACTCATCTATTTCTTGTTCTGACAAATTATAAATTTCTAACAATTTTTTCTTTAATTGTCTTTCATCCGGTGAAGAATTCCAATCATATAAAAATTCATCTTTTAGTTCTTCACTTAACCTATTCCA
This sequence comes from Candidatus Ruminimicrobiellum ovillum, assembly GCA_002448285.1. Lineage (GTDB taxonomy): Bacteria > Elusimicrobiota > Endomicrobiia > Endomicrobiales > Endomicrobiaceae > Ruminimicrobiellum > Ruminimicrobiellum ovillum. The sequence goes on from DJWX01000025.1 coordinate 14,735, forward strand.
AAAAGACATCTTCTCAAGAGTATTCAAAGTATAACCTTTTATTTCTTGTTTACTTTTATCTTTGCCTTGCAGTTGAATTTCTGTTCCGTAAGGTAATTTTAACAAAGATTGTGCCTTTGCTACAGTTAACTTTTTATTACCAAGTAAATAGTTAAATAGAACATCCCTTTCTTTTTCCTTAAAAGGGAATTTGTTATCAACAATATCATCAAAGAAATGTCTTTCCGTAAATGATGTTATTTCACCCGTTTCTAAATTCGTAACAGGAACAAAAAATCTGGAATTATTTAAAGCTTCATATATTCTTCTGTATTCATTTAATTTATGTGCCTTAGGTAATCTCCTCTCTTCTCTAAAATATGGACAAGTTCCTATTTCAGGTATTAATTTCTCAGTTTCATAATCAACCGCTTTTATAAGTTTCTCTATATATTCATCTGTTAAATTTGCATGATCTCTTTGTTTTTTAAGTATTATTTTTAATTCTTCTATTATCAAATCTCTGGTTACTGCAAAAACTTTATTATTACTATTTGTAACTTTAACTCTTTTATCTTGTGACGTTTTTTGAATATATTCCTTATATAAAAATTCTCCATAAGTTCTATATCCGTTACTTTTCATTACGCTTTTTATATTATCGGCTATTCTTGCTGTTTCCGTATTATCTTTTCTTGTTGTTTCATCATCTTCTAAAAAAGTTCTTACAGATGCTGTTCCTCTGTGATTAGCTATATGATATACAACATAACCTAAATCATAATTTTCTAATTGTTCTTCTAATGCCTTATATCTTAATGTATATGGATCTTTTTTCAGAGTTTCTACAGGAAATCTTTTTTTTGAAGTTTCTTCTTCTGAAGAATCTTCTTTTTTCCCTATATTTTTCGGAATTTCTAAAGCTAAATTTTTACTAGCCAATAAATTCCATAAAAATCTTTTCCTTTCTCTATTATGTCTATGATTATTTCTTTGTCCTCTTTTTTGTCTTCTATCAACAGCACCACTAGATGCTTTAAAAATCCTAGAACCTAACAGAACAACATTATCCGTTACACTTTTTTCTCCATTATCGTCATCTTTCAATGCTATAGCACAATATCCGATTGAACCAACACCTAAATCCAAGCCTAATCTATAATCATTATTACCCAATTTGTTTTTTATTTTTTTATATTCAATTTCTGTGATATTATTCACTATACCTCCACCAAAAAAAACAAAATCCATTAGCAAAAATGCTACTGGATTTTAATCAAACAATATTTATAATAATTTTTATTTTTTATATTCATTGTTTTAATTTTACAAAATTTTTAGTGTTATTTACTATAAATATTTTATAAAAGTATTCCGCCAACATCTTGTCGCATTTTTAAACAAACTTATTTTATTGATAATAATTGATAATAATTAGTATAATAACAGAACATAATGTTGATGAAATAAAATACAAATAAGGAGTTAAAATGAAGAAATTATTTTTAATGGGTTGTTTGTTAAGTTTTGCGGTAGTATTGTTTTCTTGCTCTTCAACACCGAAAGTTACAAGAGTAGATGAAAATGAACAAATCGATTTAAGCGGTAACTGGAACGACACAGATTCCAAACTTGTTGCCGGTGAAATGATTGAAGATTCTTTATCAAGACCTTGGTTAGACAATTTCATGATGAAAAAACAAGCCAAGCCGAGAATTATTGTCGGAACAATTTTGAACAAAAGCGATGAACACATAAGCACCGAAACATTTACAAAAGATCTTGAAATAGCTCTTTTAAATTCCGGTAAAGCATCATTCGTTGCATCTAAAGATCAAAGAGAAGAAATAAGAGAAGAAAGAATGGATCAGGCAGATTTTTCGGATCCCGCAACGGTAAAAAAATTCGGTAAAGAATTAGGTGCCGATTATATGTTGAAAGGTCAAATAAACACAATAACCGATGCAGCAGGAAAAACAACATTGAAATATTATCAAACAGAACTTGAACTTATCGACATTGAAACAAACGAAAAAGTTTGGATAGGTCAAAAGAAAATTAAAAAAGTTGTAGGAAAAAGCAAATATAAAGCATAAGTAACTGATGCACTTAAAAAAAGTTAAATATTTTATACTATCGTTAATATTCATAAGTTTAACTTCTTGTGCAACGACAAAAGTAAACGAATTTCATAATACATTAGCACCACTTATAGAACAAAGGGATATAAGTGGTGCTGTTGATTTTGCTTCGGATTTTTATCAAAATTGCGATAAATATAACAAACTTTTATATTCGTTGGAACTCGGCTTTTTGTACCATTTAAACGGCAATTATAAAGAAAGTAACGAAACCTTCGAAAAAGCAAAATATATTTATTCAATGAAAGATTACACTTCAACATTTTTCAATGACGATACATTGTTACCCAGTTACTATTTGGGTGAAAATTATGAAATGGCATATGCAAACTTTTTTTGTGCATTAAACTATTTAAAAACAAGAAGATTAAAAGGTAAAAGAGACGAAGCCGCCGTTGAAGCAAGACAGGTTAACAACCTTTTCAATAAAGTAAAAATAGACGAAAAGAAAGCTTTGTATAAAGATGATCCTTTCATAAGATATTTTATGGGACTTGTATACCAAAATGCAGGGTTCCTTAACGATGCGATGGTATCTTACAAGTTGGCACTTTTGGCTTATGCAAACTACAACATTTGCGACATGAAAGTTCCTGAAGATTTAGTGAACAATTTGTACACCATTTATTGCCATTACGGGCTTGAACAAGATGTAAAAAGTTTAAGAAAGACTTATCCTTATGCAAAACAACTGTACACCAACGATAACGGAACATTGTTTATAGTAAACTATAACGGACTTGCTCCCAAAAAAGTTGAAGAAGTTGTAACTCTAACTTTTGATTTCGCATGGGCAAACTATTACAAAACAAACAACATGTACAGATACGAAGTGGAAAGAGAATTTAATGTTCATGAAGTATCTGCAGCATTTGCCGTATATCAGGAATATTATAACAGAATAAAATCTTTTGAAATTGAAGCAACGGACGAACAAGACAGCACAAAAAAGTATCATTCGAAAAGTTATCTTGTAACCGATATTGCGGCAATACTGGAAAAACATTTGCCGGAACCTAATTACAGGTCAGTATTTTATTCAAGAATAAACAAATATGTTTCGGGATTCAGAGAAATAGAATATATCCGCGAACATTACGAACAAAAAAAGCAAGACATTTTAAACGACAGAGATTTAAGTAAAAACAACAAAATAAGGTTGTTGGAACGACTCGACAGAGATACGGCAGACAAAATCAGAACTGTAAAAGAAAGATCCAACACACTTAACAGAGTAGATTTAAGATCTTGGAGAAGTTTGCCGGAACAAGTAAATATGGCAACATTGAGTTTACCTAAAGGAAAATATAATATAATAATAAGATACTTAGATGAAAACGGTAAGACAGTTGAAACAAAAGAACTTAAAACAAAAATAAGAAAGAACAGAAACAGATTTTTGTTAACGAATTCTTTTAAAGGACATTAATGAAAAAGTTATACTCTTTATTAACACTTTTTATTTTTATAATGTGTTCATGTTCAAGTTTGAACAGTTACTATTCAAAACTTGAAAAAGACATGATGACCAACCATACCGAACAGGCACAAAGTTTAACTTCTTCATCGGAAAAATCTTACGGAAACAAGAACAAACTGTTATATTATCTCGATTTGGGTTTTTTAAAACATTTATCAAAAAAGTATGAAGAAAGTAATGCCGTTTTCGAACAGGCAAAACAGATATACGATGAAAACTATACAAAAAGTATTTCCGCTGGAACCGTATCTTTATTTTCAAACGATAATGTAATTCCGTATTACGGTAACCCTTACGAAATGGCTTATGTAAATGTTTTTTGTGCATTAAACTACATTTTGCAAGGTAAAGATAACGAAGCAGTAGTTGAAGCAAGACAGTTCGACAACTTACTGAAAAAACAAGTTACAGACAGTAAAGGAAAAGCATTTTATACGGATGACCCGTTTATAAGATATTTTATGGGAATAGTTTACGAAAATGCGGGATATTATAACGATGCACTCGTATCTTATAAACTCGCTTTAAAAAATTATGAACATGCCAACGAATACAATTTGGAACCGCCGAAAGATTTAATATCAAGTTTATATTATTTGTACACAAAGTTAGGTTTTTCGCAGGAAGCTAAAGATTTAAAAGAACAATATTCCGTGTCTGTTCCCGTACAAAACGGTAACGGCGGCGAAGTTATAATAGTAAACTATAACGGTTTATCACCGAAAAAAATAGATCATATAACGGAAATGTCTTTCTATAAAGCATGGCCGTATTTTACATCCGCAAAAATTGAAAACGACGAACAGGAAAAAGCACAAAAAGTAATATCGGCAGTACAGGCAGGTATTTCCGACAGTTACCTGAAAATCGCTTTCCCTCAATATGAAAGATATGAAAACAGAATTTCGTCTTTCATTGTGGAAGAACTGAATTTCGAAAACAAAGAAACCGGTTTGCAATACAAAAGTTATGAAGCAAGCGATATCGGAACTTTGTTGATAAATGCTTTGCAAGACGAAACTTCATCGGTATATGCAAAAACAATAGCAAGAGCCGTAGGCAGATATGTTCTTTCAAAAGTTATTACAGACCAGGTAAGACAACACGAAAACAAAGATACTTACGGGTTAAGCATATTAACCAACAGTGTATTAAACATTGCAAATTCTTTAATCGAAAAAGCGGATAAAAGGTCCTGGAGAACTTTACCGGAACAAATAAACATGAGCAGAATATATTTACCGGAAGGAATTCATACGTTAAATATTAAATATTTGGATTCATCATCGAATGTTGTTTCTCAGGAACAAATAGTGGTACATGTAGAAAAAGGTAAAAAAACTTTTGCAATAACAAAATCTTTTAAAAGTTAATTATGAACAACGAAATTGTAAACTTAAAAATTGATTATGAAGATGTGCTTGTAAGAATGGGTGCAAACAAGTACAGAACAAAAATCGATACCAAAATAGAAACTTCCATTTTGGAAACAATAGATTTGGCAAAAAAGTTGTTACAACCGAAATATGCCATATCCATGGCAACAAAAAAAATAAAAGATAACGACATATTTTTAGACGATTTTCGTATAACCAGTAAAGATATTTTCAGATTATTGGAAAATTCGGAACAAGTTTGCGGACTTATAGCAACAATAGGGTTTTCCATTGATACAAAAATTTCTCTTTTCCTGGAACAAAAAGAAATTATGCCCGCATTTATTTTAGATTCCGTAGGTTCGGTGGCAATAGAAGAGTTGGTAGGAAATATTTGTAACGATGTAAAAGAAAAGTTCGGACCTACAACAATGAGATTTTCGCCCGGATACGGAGATTGGCCGATACAAAACCAAAAAGATTTTTTGCAGTGGTTGGGTGCGGAAAAAATAGGTATAACTTTATCCCCCACTTTTCAAATGGTACCGAGAAAATCCGTTTCGGCTTTATTCGGAATAACAAAAAAATAATAATGATATTTACAGTAAAAAAGACTATACTTATAAGACAGAGTAAGTTTATTTTTTTATTAACTTATTTGGCGGTTTTATTATGAATATAAAAAAGTTTATATCTTTAGTAACGGCAATATGTTTTGTATCGTTGTCTTTCAGTGATATAATCTATTGTCAATATCCCGCAGATGTTACAAAACCCTTATCGGAACAAAATTTGGGCTCGGTAACATATTCAAACATAAAAGATTCGCAAAATGTTGTTATAAACATTCAAGATCTTCACGGCAACTCTAAGGTACAAAAGAACATATATTCCATACTTAAACAGTTGTCCGAAAAAAATGATATAAAAGCAATATATTTGGAAGGTGCAAGCGATAAAGTTGATGTTTCCCGGTTACAAAATCCGGATAAAGCAACTCAAACGGAAATTTCCGATATATTACTTAATATGGGTATTTTAACCGGAACGGAATATTTTACTCTAAACGATACAAAAAATATTCCTTTATACGGTCTTGAAAACAAAAAGATTCACCAAGACAACATTAACAGATTATCTTTAATGATTAACGATACCGATTTTGTAAAAGAAAAGTTGTTAAGCATAAAAAAAGATTTAACCATTTTAAGCAACAGGTTTGTAAATTCACAAAGCAAAAACTTTTCCAACCTTATAAACAGTTATAAAACAAAAGAAATCGACACTTTACACTTTTATTCGGCATTAATAAATTATGTTGATACAATATCTAAAAATCCAAACAAGTATAACAATTTAATAAGCTTACAAAAAGAAGATTATCCCGACTTGTATTTGTTTAGGGACATGTTAGCATTGGAAACAAAAATAAATAAAAAGAAACTTCCTAAAGAAATACAAAATGTTTTGGCAACCATAAAAGAAAACTTAACGATACAAGAATACAAAAACTTTTTAAATGTGACCGGCGACACAAAAAATTTAATTAACTACATAAACCGATTCTGTTCTACAAAAAACATAAATTTAGCAAAAAAGTATCCGAACATACACCTTATGATACAGTACCAAACCAAATCCGAAAACATAAACCTCGCAAATGTGTTAAAACAGGAACAGTTAATAATAAACAATATCAAAAGTTCTTTATCTTTTAATTCCACCGAATACGAAATTTCTTTCTTAAACGATTTTTATGTATATTTGGAAAGTGCACTAACAAACAATTTAACCGCAAAAGATTGTGACTATTTCAACAAATCTGTAGATAAATTCGAAAAATTGTATCCGAAATATGTAGTTTATAACCAACTTAACGATATAAAAAAAGATATAGACAACTCGAAAGTTTTTTATCAGGTTAACAACGAAAGAAATTTTATATTTTTAGAAAAAATAAAAGATACTTTAAACAAAAACCCAAACGGCAAAAATGTTATAGTAGCCATAACGGGCGGATACCATAGTGAAGGGTTAAGTAAACTGTTGGGACAATCTAACATTTCTTTTATATCGGTTACCCCAAACACTGCCGCATTAAACAATAATTCAAATATTTATAACAATGTAATAAACGAAGAAAGTTTGCAATACAGTAAAGAAACTTTAGCATTTACGATTGCTTCTCAAATGCCGGATGCCGCATTTATCAAAATATTGATATCGGCAGGATTGCAAAATAAAGTCCCCTACGACCAAATAAAACAAATATGCAAAAACATTTTTAAAGAAAATTTTGCAGATAACGGAACTTCTTTTACAGTAACAATAAACAAACAACCTTTTACCGTAGAACAAGAAAAAGGTTATGCAGTATTTAATTCCGATATTACCGGCACAGATGAAAGTTTAGGTAAAGATTTGTCTGTATTGACTCAAGATATAATTTCCGAAGACGGTAACTCCGGCTTAAAACTGTTGCTTAATTTATTGAACATTATAAACCGTTCTCAACCTTTCGATACTTTTTCTTTAACGACAGAAGACAAAATATTCCAAGAAATGATAAACACTTTAGTGTTTTTTGTAGAAAATTTAAATGTACATTTTTCAAACGGATTTGAACGAACAGATATAGAAGAATATGTTAACAATGAAATAGCTCAAAATAATAAAAGAACAGACAAAACTCTTAACGGCATAGATATAAATACGGCACGATATTTGCCGGGTTTTATTCAGTCTGTTTTATATGAAAACGATAAATCCGAAAAACAAATACAAAGAAGAATAAAAAAAGCCAAACAAAAAGTTATTGATGATATTGAAACCAAATTTTTGGAAAAATATTACGACGGTTCTTTACAAATAAGCGGTTTAATATCGATAATAATAAAAGAAATTTTATCTTTCGCACAAGATTTCGATTTTAAAACATTTAATTCCGCTTCAAAACCTTATCTGCTTAACTTTATAGATATTTCAAAAGCATTAACTTACCTTACGGTTTCGGCTTTTTCCTTAGATAACGAAAACACTAAAGGAATAAGTTTAAATCAAGGATTAATAGGTGTTTCCAAAAATTTACGGTATGGCACATTAGTTGAAAGTATGGGGCATGAATTCGCACATGAAATGTTATTACTTATGAAAGATTTTCATCCTTCGGGAAACACTAAAAATCTCGCTCACGAAACTCATTCTTTTATATTCAGTCTTTTATTCGCACAAATATTTAACGAAATGTTAAAGGCATCTTTTTCCGAAGAACAGGGATACAGAGATTATGATAAATTCTCGATTGATTTAGATGAAATGTTTGCTGATACAATAGACAGAAACTTAACAAAAGATTCTCAATCTTTGGAAGAAAATCAAGATGTACATGTAGCGGCTTTGAATTTTATAAAAATTTTGAACAGATGTTTAGGAAAAGACGGAAAGATAATGAGTTTGGAAAATTTAACATACTTGGCACAAACTGTCAGAGAAGTATTTTCCGACGATAATTTTAAAAATTTATCTTATTCTACGGTTTTTTATATTATCCTTATGGAATTTGCAAAAAAAGTAAATTCAAATTCGGTGGAAATTATAAATAAATATTTCAATGATATTGTAAATTTTACAAAAGTATTCACAATGAATGAAGCTGATGGTGATTATCTGTTAATTGAATCTTTTGCAGCTGTCTTATTGACTGGAACAGCACAAGATATAGAAACTTTCATAACCGACAAAATTATAGTTTCAAAAATAGATAAACAAGAATATAAAAGTATTATAAGAAAAATATATGAAAAAAAACTAAGTAAGGTTTTAAATATAACACCGGATATGTATGATGTTATAGATGAAATATTTTTCACAATTTTAGGTACAAGAACCATATTGTTAAAGAATAAAACTCTTCCGAAAGAAATAACAGATTTAACAGATACAATAATAAAAGATATTATTGATTTTAAAGGATATTGTGATTTGGGAGATATAACATTCAACAAAGAACACCTTGAAAAGCTATTGAAAATATTAAAAGAACAAGAAAATATAGAGAACCTTCCTAATGAACAACTTATAGATTTTTTCATAAAAACTTTTAACTTCATTTATAATTCTTCCACAGGCCGTTTTAGTATAATTCAAACAAATTCCGATATATATACAGCAATAAATAAAGTCCTTCCCCAAATTTTACAAAAGCACAACAAAGTTATAAATTTAAGTTCTGTTATAAATTTAATTTTAAATCCGAGTGTATATCAAAGTATAGATATAACAAAAGAAATATTGAAAGCAGACAACGATTTGGAAGAGTTTCTTGATATACTAACCGAACTTTTTGTAACTCTTGTAAGAGATTACGGCATTTCTTTTAACACCGGTATAACAAGCCCGGAAATAAAAGATTTTGCCGCAGACAGACAATCGGTAGCGGATTTACCTAAAGAATTATTTTCCAAACTACCTGCATTTATACAAGAAATTTTATTTGATGAAGCAACAACAACAATAGTAAGAAGACGAAACGATTTTACCATGGAATATTTCTTACCAAACAAAAAGAAAACTAATGCTTTATTAAAACTTATTTTACAAGAAACATTTACATTACTTAAAAATAAGGGATATGAAGAATTATTAAGTATTGAAAACACTAAAGACATAATGATATTTTCAGGGCGAATCGCTTCAGGTGTAAGCAACGGAAAAAATATTGCAATTAATCCTGCCGATGAAAGTTTTTTAAATGTTGCAGCTCACGAACTCGGTCATATTTTGTTCACAGCCGAAGGATTTTCTCAATATAAATCAACAATCGTTCACGAATTGTTCGCTTATTCGTTAGGCTTGCTTACGACAACGGCATTCAATGATACGGATATCAAAACCGAAAAGTTTTTACCGGTAACTTACGAAAATATTATAGATAGTGACGAACATTCTTTACCTAAAACATTGTTACAACTCGTTATTGATGCTAAAGGCAGACCTTTAAACGAAAGAGAAATTTTGGTTATATTAAATGTTTGTAAAACAGTTATGAAAGAAGATATTTTTAGAATTGATAATATTTCATTAGCATACAAAATATTGGATATTTTGGAAAAAGATTCTTATTTTATGAGAGATCTTTTACCTAATTCAATTATAATGAAACTTGAAACGGCACTTGACGAACCTCAAGAAAGGAAAGCAAAAATCTTACAACAATTATTCAATGTGGATTTACCTGAAAACATTCTTATCACAGACAAAGAAACTTTTATAAGAAATACGGAAGAAAGTCCCGTTTATATAAGCAGAAAAGTAATAAATGAAATATTCGATAAAGACGGTAATCTTATTGAAGGTAAAGACAGAGAATTTTACTATTTAACGGAACTTGTAAGATTACAAGTATTACAACAATACAGCTCAACAAAACAAGAAAGAGTAAACGATTTTGAAAAGCTTCATATGTGTTTCGAAGATTTGGAAAGAATGTCTAAATATCCGCCTTTCAGTAAATATTCGGTTACATTCAAAAAAGAAGTTAACAGAATGTCAATGCCTGACGGAAAAGAACTTATTTATATAAACCCGGAATATCTGAAAAAAATAGGTTTATCAAAATATTCCGAATACTTAACAAACTTAATTATATTAAGATCTTTAGAAAAGAAATTTAATTCCGAATTTAAAGCAAATGCAAATTTTGATTTTTATGTTAATATAGACAATTTAGATGACATTGAAATCGATTTACAAAAATTTACAAATGCCGCAAAACCTTTAGAATATTTGAAACAAGTATACGATGAACATTTATCAAAGCAAGAAAAAACAGATACCGCAATAGATAAAATTTTAGCACGTAACCGTGTAAGAGATACGGAACTGTTTAAAAACAAAATTAAAGATTTAATGTTTATTGCGGAAAATCCGAACATAGAATTTACAAGCATAGAATTTTTCAGAATTCTTTCTGCGAATATAAACCATTCCGTAATGCAACAAATATATGAAAACTTAATTGATGTTTACACATATCTCATAAGGAACAATTTATTTACTTTTAATTCTTCTTTTAATGAAGAAATAAAAAACTATGTTGTATCCGAACAACTTGATAATTTGGATGGGGTAGAAATACAAACGGCTTTACAAATGCCCGCCTTTATACAAAAAATGTTATATGAAAACGCAAGAGCCGAAGAAAATTTCACAAATATGGAAAATTTTGCAAAACAGATAAAGTATAAAAAAGATAATCTTAACGGATTATTAAATATAATATCACACGACATAGCAAACATTGTTGCTTCAATATATCCTGAAATGAACACGGATATTTTATCGGCACAAATTTTCTTTGCTTCTTTACAAAGGCTTACCTACGGTGCAAACTACGGCAACCACAATATTGCCGTATCTCGCGATTTAATAAACAGATACAAAAATGATCCTAACGCTCTTACTATAGAAATACTAAAAACAGTTTCTCACGAGTTAGGACATGAAGAACTGTTTTTAAGAGGTGTTGACGGAAATACAAATCTTATAAACACATTGCACGAATTTTATGCATATCTGTTTGAAACATTATTTATTAAAGCTTATTCTCAAAGAAAAGGAATAAGAGAAACGGAATCCGTATTTACAACCGCAATAAAACAAAGTCCGTTAAACAACATTGCAGATAACGCACTGACAATTGCGGTAATATTGTCGGATTTTGCATTAGGTAAAAAAGACGAACATGATCAAGCATTAGATATCTTAGCTATTTTACAACAAGATGAATTTAAAGAATTTTTTCCAAAAGAAAAAATAATAGAAACTTTCGATATCATAGACACTTTAGCAAACGAAATATCTTTTGAAGACGATGGTATAACCAAAATTTTAAGAGTAGACGACTTAAATATGCAGGCACTGTCGTTTTTCATATTGATGTTTATGTTTGGAGGAGAAATAGATTTATCTTATTCAAAACTTCTTGCACTCAGCAAATCTATATCACTGTTCAACACAAAACTGTTTGATGAGAAAAAAGTGTTGGAAGCACTTATAAGAAAAGATTTTGAGTCTATAAATCATCTTATCGATACAATACTTGTTAAAGGTGATGCAAGAACAAAAGAACTTAACGAACTGTTGTTTAACAACGAAACTTTTGAATTTGAAGGTAAACAGTACGGATATTCAATAACATCCAACAGAAGCGAAAACGGATTATTAAAAGATGATAAAATATTGATATATTTTACCCCCAATGAAATTAAATTCTTAATAACCGCAAATGATGCACAATTAAGATTACTAAAAAGAAAAGCCAAGAATTTAACTTCAACTATTTCAGATAATCCGCAACCGTTTATGCATTCACAAAAAGTAACCGTTATTACAAGAGATTCTTATTTCCAAAATGTAAAAAGAGTATTGGAAGCACCGGTAAAAAGAGCTTTGGCTATTACAAGCTTCACACTTGATGTATTGACAATGTTTACCGATTTATTGAAAGAAGATCATTTCAAAAATTCAAAGTCAATAAATGTAGTTTATTATGATGATATAGATGATGTAGAACCAAACAAAGATATTTTATCTGTTTATGTAAGCGAAAAAGAAATAAACGGAACAGGTTTTGAAATTTCCGGATACACAATTAACGGAAGAAATTTAAGAATATATTACAACACGGAAGATAACTTAATAATGGCATATTGCCCGCAGGCAAGTAAACAAGAGATAATAGAAATGACAGCAAAATATATAAAGTCTACAATAGCATCACCGAAAAACAATGTTACTTTGAAAAATATTGTTATAGACTCCAATGTATTACCTGATACAATAACTTATCATTTGTCACAGGAAAACGAAGGTTTTGCTTGTGTAAGTTCAACTTTTATGGAATTGGGGCTTTCTTTTATTGAAGATTTGTTAAAACTTGATGATATAGAATCTGTAATGTTTTCAAAACAAATTTACGATTATGTAGGTAGTATACCGTTTAAGCAGTTATCGAAAATTTTACAGGACACTTCTTTGAACGGCAGTCAAATAATAATCGACAGTGACATTTTTTCTTCAACAGAAATGGCAGCAAACAAAATATTATTTAAAACTCTTTTAGAATCTGCAAAATTAGAAATTATCGTTAAAATTTCTTCACAAGAAGAAGCGGAACAAATTTATAATGAGTACGGAATATCGACCTTTATGTTTGAAACTCAAAAAGATGATTTAACAATAAGAGAAATTGTTGAGTTTGAACCTTCACAGGGAATGATACAAAAAGCTCCCGTTTCGTATATAGAACTTACGGATTTAACCAACATTGAAGACAGGCTTGAAAATATTCCGTCACATCAAGCAATAGTAATTTCTGTAAATGCCGATGATGCAAAAAATATAAATCTCAGCGACAACATGATTTTAAGTTCTTTAAAAGCAACATTAACAAGAATATTAAAATCTAAAACCATCAGCACAAAAACGGCATCCAATATGGGTAAAGAATTAGCAAAGCAAGTAAATATTTCAGACGAAGAAAAAGAAAATATAGCAAACAGATACAACGAAATAAAAAAATCATTAACAATCGACAATCTTTCAAAACTTGAAAATGATTTTCCTGACGTATTTACTTCCGAAGTAACATCATATATAGAAAAATTGTTTGAGCAGGACAGTGAAGAAATAACACCTGCAATTGCTGCTTTTATTGATGCTTTCTTAAACGACATATTGTACGATGACAATCTTGAAGATTTACAAGTAACAATAAATTTAGATAATGATATTAAGCATTATAAGAGTATATTGAGTGCCGCATAGCCATAAATTTTAACAAAATATATAGCGACCTTAATATTTTGGTTATAATATTGAAACTCAGGAAATCGAGTATGCCCTTACGGGATCCATATACACTTCATTCCTGAGTTTCTTCATTCTAACACAAAATCTTAAGGTCTTAAACGGCAAACAACAAAAAGGCATGTCATTCTGAACTTGATTCAGAATCTATAAAAATAAAAAAACTTTTCATAAATAAGGAATTAATGTTTCGATAGATTCCGTGTCGTAGCACGGAATGACAAAAAAAGCATTATCATAAAATCAGTCGTTGTCGTTGCTTGGCAATTCAAGACTTTTCAAGTTTTGAATTAGAACAAAGCATTTCGCGACTGCGGTGTACTGAAATGTAAGCGGTAGCGGATGGTACATAAAGGAGCGAAATGCAAAGTTATAATTCAAAAATTAAAGTTGCTTAGCTAATACTATAAAATTATGATAAAATATATAGCTATGAATAGACAAGAATTTAAAGAACTATTAGCAAAAAGAGTCTTAATACTTGACGGTGCTACCGGAACGGAACTTCAAAAATATAATTTTTTGGAAGGAGTATCTACTCCCGAAGAATTGAATATAAAGTTTCCCGAAAGAATAGAAAAGATTTATTCATCATATATCAACAGCGGTTCCGACATTATTCTTGCAAACACTTTCGGTGCAAACAAGTTAAAACTTGCACAATATAATCTTGAAAACAAAATAAAAGATATAATTTTTGCAGGTGTATCAATTGCAAAAAAACATGCACAACAAAAAGGTTCTTTTGTTGCCGGTGACATTTCTTCAATAGGTTCGTATTTGTACCCGTTGGGAAATGTTTCTTTTGACCGGGCATACGAAACATTTAAACAGCAAGCCGAACTTTTAAGAGACAGCGGTGTGGATTTAATAGTTATAGAAACCATGACCGAAATTAAAGAGTTAAAAGCGGCGGTGCTTGCCGTAAAAGATGTATATTCAGGTCCTGTTATTACTCAAATGACATTTACAAATGAAGGAACTTCGGTTACCGGAACAGATGTTTTAAGTTTTATAGCTATGGCGGAAAGTCTTGATGTTGATGCTATAGGAATGAACTGTTCGGTAGGTCCGAAAGATTTATTAAAACTTGCAAAGTTCATGGCGGAAAATACTAATTTACCGATATCGTTTAAACCTAATGCCGGTATGCCGCAATTTATAAACAGAAAAACTATTTTTCCAGGCACTCCGGAAGAATTTACCGAAGTTTGTTTAAAAGCATACGATTACGGAATAAATATGTTGGGCGGATGTTGCGGAACAGATCCTCAATATATAAAAATGTTATCCGAAAAATTAAAAAATAAGCCGCCTGTTAAAAGAAAAAAGATAACTCATCATTTGTTATCTTCAAGAACAAAAGCAATTGATTTAAACCTTTTAAACAGGCCTGTAAAAATAGGTGAAAGAATAAACCCTACGGGAAGAAAAAAGTTCCAGGCGGAACTTTCGCAAAACATATTCGGACTTGTAAAATCGGAAGCGAGAACTCAAGCACAGGCAGGCGCAGACATTTTGGATGTTAATATGGGACTTCCCGGCGGAGACGAAACAAAACTTATTATTAATGCGGTAAATGAAATACAGGAAATAGTAAATCTTCCCCTGTCTTTAGATTCAAGTTTTGCCGATGCTTTGGAAAATGCATGTAAACATTGCGCGGGTAAACCGTTAATAAATTCGGTTAACGGTGAAACCGAAAAACTTGAAAAGATTTTACCGATAGCAAAAAGATACGGTGCAAGTATTATCGGGTTATGTGTAGATGAAAAAGGTATCCCGAAAACTTGGCAAGACAGAATAAAAATAGCGGAAAAGATTTTGTCTTATGCAGACAAGTTCGGTGTAAAAAGAGAAGAAATAATTTTCGATTATCTTACATTGGCTGTAAGTTCATCCGCAAAACAAGTTCAGGAAACTTTAACGGCAATAAAAGAATCCAAAAAATTGTTCCCGGAATGTAAAACAATTTTGGGAGTATCAAATATATCGTTCGGGTTACCTTCAAGACAAACAATAAATTCAACTTTTCTTAAAATGGCAATCAATGCCGGCCTTGATTTGGCAATATGTAACCCGAGTGTAGATTGGACAATTGATGACGAATATGCAAGAAACCTATTGTCCGGTAAAGATGAAAATGCAAAAGAATATGTTGCAAAGTACGGTGCAGTGGTAAAAAAAGCCGCGGTTGAAGAAACAAAACTTTCCCCTAAAGAAAGATTGTTTAATGCAATAATAAACGGCGATAAAGATTATATTAAAGATTTAATCAGTGAACTTATAAACAGCGGTGTAGAACCGTTAACAATATCAAACGAACTTATTTTAAAAGCATTAAATGTCGTAGGCGACAAATTCGCGTCAAAAGAGTATTTTTTACCGCAGGTTATTATGGCGGCGGAAGCATCGCAACTTGCTTTCAGTTATATAAAACCGTTACTTAAAAAAGATAACCAAAAAGTTGCAGGTAAAGTTGTTATGGCTACAGTTCAGGGTGATGTTCACGATATCGGTAAAAATATAGTTTGTGCCGTACTTGAAAGTTTCGGATTTGAAGTTTTCGATTTGGGCAAAAATGTAAGTAAAGAAGAAATTATAGAAAAAGCAAAACAGGAACACGTGGATATTATAGGGTTGTCCGCACTTATGACAACCACCATGATAGAAATGGAAAAAGTTATAAACTTGAAAAAAGCACTTAACATAGATGCAAAAATTATGGTTGGCGGTGCACCGTTAACTCAAGAGTTCGCAAACAGTATCGGTGCGGACGGTTATTCAAGAGATGCAATTGAAGCGGCAAAAATAGCAACCGAACTTTTAAAAAAGAAATAAAATGAACAAAGATAAAATTACTTTACTTTTAGCAAGTGTAGTAACATTGGTATTAGGGCCCGGAGCGGGACACTTAATAATAAAAGAATGGAAAAGAGCAATATTTTTTATTACTCTTGCAATGGCACTGTTTTTGATGTTGGCAAGCACATTTGTTTCGTCCGTAGGGCAGGAAACATTGGAAGCGGTTGCAACTTTTCAAAACATCGAACAATTCAAAAACATTTATTCCAAGTTTCAGGAAGAAAATCCCAACACTATGTTAATATTTAATATATTTTTTGCGGCTTTGTGGGCATACTCGATAGTAGACTTATTCAAAATCGCAAGACAAAAAGGTGTTTTTACAAAAAAAGAACAATGAAAAAAATATTTTTATTAATTACATTATTATTTCTAAGTACACAAGTATATTGTGATGTGTTTAAAGGAGTTAAATTTATGAACTTTAAAAACGGTTTAACGGCTGTACTAAAAAAAGATACATCGGTTCCTATAGTATCGGTATATATTTGGGTAAAAACAGGTTCAATAAACGAAACACCCGAACAAGCGGGGCTTTCTCACTTTATAGAACATCTTGTTTTTAAAGGAACAAAAAATTTCCCCGGTAATACCGAAATAATGGAAAACATTGAAAATATGGGCGGATATGTAAATGCCGCAACTTCAAAAGAGTACACTTGTTTCTATATAGATATACAAAAAGACGGATACATTCAAGCAATAAAAATGCTTTCCGATATGGTAACAAATCCGTTGTTTCCGGAAAAAGAAATAGTGCCTGAAAGAAAAGTTGTTATAGAAGAAATCCAAAGACATAAAGATAATCCTCACTCTCAACTGTTTGAAAAGTTTATGACAACAACATACAAACAAGCCGCTTACAAAAACAGTGTTATAGGAACAGAAGATGTTATTGCAAATATCCCGAGAGAAGAAATAGTAAAATATTTTAAAGAACATTATATTCCTTCAAGAATGGTTATTGCCGTTGTCGGTGATATAGATATTAAAGAAACAAAAAAAGTTATATCGGAAACTTTAGGACAGAACCAAAACACCAACCCTAACCTTATTGAACCGAACATTATAGAAAAAGATGATACCGGCACGGAACTTATTACTGATGATAAGTTGGCACACACATATATGTTGGCAGGATTTTTGGGACCTGATATGTCATCGAAAGATATTTATGTTGCCGATGTTGCTTTAAATGTTTTAGGCGCGGGAAAATCTTCAAGATTAAACAGAATATTAAAAGAAGAAAAGCAGTTGGTATATTCCATCAATTCATCTTTTATGACACTTAACGGAACGGGAACCGCATACATATCGGCAATTTTCGATAAAACAAATTATGAACAAGTTAAAGATACTCTCATTCGGGAATTAGACAAATTTACAGCCGAAGGACCTACGCAAGAAGAGTTGCAGAAAATTAAAATAAACATGAAATCGGATTGGTTGTTCGATTTACAGACATTCAACGAACAAGCAAGTTTGATGGGATTTTGGAAACTGTTTAACCATTTGGAAGTTTTTGAAAAATATTTGGAAAATATAGAAAAAGTTACTGTTGATGATGTAAAGAATTTTATGAAAAAATATTATTCAAAAGAAAAATTATCAAAGGTGGTAGTATTCCCTAAATGAAATATTTTTTAACAATTTTATTATCTGTTATATTATTCAGTTCTACAAGTTTCGGAGGAACGAAAATGGAAACATTCAGCTTAAACAACGGAATTAAAGTTATATTCAAACAAACAAAATCGGTTGAAATATTATGCTTAAAAATTCATTCTCCCATATCGGTATTGAATGAAGAAAGTTCAAAATCGGGAGTAACTTCTTTGTTGTATAACACAATGAATAAATCAACAAACAAAAGAAATGCCGAAATTTTGGCTACCGATATAGAAAATTTAGGTTCTTCCATTTCACCTGATGTTGAATACGATTATTCCGGTTGGACATTAAATTGTATGAGCCAATATTTTGACGAGTCTTGCGAAATTCTTTCCGACATAATTTTAAATCCCGCTTTCGATTCAACGGAAATGGGTAAAGAAAAAGAGTTAATGATACAATCCATAAAAGTAAGACAAGACAGTATAAAATCCGTAGCAAGAGATAAATTTATATCCGATTTTTATAACGAAAAAAATCCTTACTCTAAAATAAAAGGCGGTACCGAAGAAACTTTAACCGGTTTAACTCAACAAGATTTAAAAGATGTTTATAACAAAATATATTCAACCAAAGGTATGGTTATTACCGTTGTAGGAAATATAAAAAAATCAACTCTTAAAAAAACTCTAAACAAATATTTCGGTCAAATGAATTTAACACAAGAAAAGCCGACAGTTTCTTTTGAAAAAAATCCCGAAAGAACAGGCGAAGATACAATTGTAAATTCTAAATTTAATCAGGCATTTATAATTTATGCTTACGATGCACCCGATGCATTAAATGAAGATTCCATAACATTAAAAATGATAAATCTTGTTTTAGGTGCAAGAATGACCGGCAGACTGTTTATAGAACTCAGAGAAAAGTTGGGACTTGCTTACGAAGTTAACTCCAATTATCCTACAAGAACAGGTGACAGTTACTTTGAAATTTATATCGGATTAGACAAGAAAAATGTTGATATCACCAAAAACGGTATAGAAAAAATTATGACGGATTTGTGCAACACTAAAGTTTCCGATAAAGAATTAAACGATACGAAAAATTTCATTAAAGGAATTTATCTTTTATCTCATCAGTCCGTTGAAAGACAAGCATATTATCTTTCCGCAAGAGAAATGTTGGGATTAGGTTACGAATACGACGATAAATATATAGATTTGTTATCTAAAGTCACTTCGGACGATATTATAAAAGTTGCAAACAAATATTTTAAGCAAAAACCGTATAAATTAATACTTATGCCAAACTAAAATTTATATCAGGATATAAAGTTATGAATTTACCTAAAATTAAAAATTTCCCGTTCACTTCCGTTTTGGGGTGGTCGGTATCAAGATACGATGTTTTTAAAAATTGTAAAAGACAATATTTTTATTCTTATTATTCTAAATTCGACAGAGAAATACCCTTATCAAAAATACAAAAATTGAAATCATTAACTTCGGTTGCTCTTGAAACGGGTAACATCGTTCATGATTCAATAAGAGATTTACTCGTAAGGTTACAAAAGACCGCAAAGCCTATAAGCAGACCAAACT
Source organism: Candidatus Ruminimicrobiellum ovillum (assembly GCA_002448285.1). Classification (GTDB taxonomy): domain Bacteria; phylum Elusimicrobiota; class Endomicrobiia; order Endomicrobiales; family Endomicrobiaceae; genus Ruminimicrobiellum; species Ruminimicrobiellum ovillum. Next base: position 34,659 of record DJWX01000025.1, read on the forward strand.
TTTTAAGATATGTAGCAAAAATGGCGGAAGAATATTGTAACAGCAAAGATTTTTGCGAAGTATATTACAAACAAAGAAATTCCGTTACCGCACAAGATCTTATTCCTCAGATAAACAGAATAATAGAAAACTTTTTAACAAGTAAAAGGTTAAAATGGATATTCAAAACGGCAGTTCCGGAAAGCAAAAATTGGATAATTGAGCCTGGCGGATTCGGCGAAACAAGAATCAACAATTACAAAGCATACTGTAAAGTGGATTATCTTATACCGGTGGGAGATAAAATTTATATTTTAGATTGGAAAACCGGAAAAAGAGATGAACAAAAACATTCAAGACAGTTAATAGGTTACTCTTTATGGGCAAGTTACCATTTTAATACCAATGCACAAAACATAACTTCAACTGTTGTATATTTATCCCCCGCATACGATGAATATACAGTAAACTTAACCGATGAAATGTTGGCACAGTTCCAACAACAAGTTGAAGATGAAACAAAACAAATGTACGAATATTTGCAGGATATAGAAAACAATATTCCAAAAGAAAAAGACTGTTTTGAAAAAACGGATAACGAATTTTTCTGTAAATATTGTAATTTCAGAGAACTCTGTAAAAACAATTTTTAATAAACACTTGACAATCAACACAAACAAATGTATAATATATACAAAAATAAGTATTAAAGGAGATATAAATGAGTAAAGATGAAAAACTTAAAGCGTTGAATTTGGCGTTGTCGCAAATAGAAAAAGATTTCGGTAAAGAAGCAATAATGAGATTAGGCGATACATCAAACGAAAATGTTGAAGCCATACCTACGGGAGCATTACCTTTGGATATAGCAATAGGTATCGGCGGTATTCCGAGAGGAAGAATAATAGAAATTTACGGTCCCGAATCTTCCGGAAAATCCACACTTGCAATGTGTATAGCGGCACAAGCACAAAAACAAGGCGGAATAGTAGCATACATAGATGCTGAACACGCCATGGATCCCGATTATGCGGCAAAGTTGGGAGTAAATGTAGATGATATGCTTATATCTCAACCGGATTCAGGCGAACAAGGTCTTGCAATAGCCGAAAAACTTGTTTGTTCCGGGGCAGTAGATTTAATAGTTGTAGATTCCGTTGCAGCTCTTGTTCCGAGAGCCGAAATAGAAGGAGAAATGGGCGACTCTTTTGTAGGTATTCAAGCAAGACTTATGAGCCAAGGTTTAAGAAAACTCACACCTGTAGTTTCAAAATCAAAAGCTTCAATTATATTTATTAACCAGTTAAGACAAAAAATCGGTGTTATGTGGGGCAATCCTGAAACTACACCCGGCGGACTTGCACTAAAATTTTATTCTTCGGTAAGACTCGATATCAGAAGAATAGAAGCAATAAAGAAAGGTGACGAAATTTTAGGTAACAGAGTAAGAGTAAAAGTAGTAAAAAATAAAGTTGCAGCACCTTTCAAACAAGCGGAATTCGATATTATGTTCGGTGTCGGTATAGATAAAACCGGATATCTTGTAGATATCGGTGTAGCAGACGGTTTTATAGAAAAAGCAGGTTCTTTCTTTACATATAAGGAAGAAAGATTTCAAGGTAAAGATAAGTTCAAAGAGTATTTGGCAAACACTCCGGAAGTAGCTTTTGAATTGGAAAATCTCATAAGAGAAAAACACGGTTGCAAAAAGTTAGATGAGATGGATATTGATACTCCGATTAATGCAGAAGTTGCACCTGTAAAAGAAACAAAAAAAGAAAAGAAATCCAAGAAATAAAAATATGGAATAAAAAAAAAGAGGTAGAGAAAATTCTCTACCTCTTTTTTATTTAATGAAAATTATTCATAAATAACATCATCTAAATAGATTATAAATCCGTTAGGATTGTCATCTTTAGATGCTGCGAAGCAGAATCCACCGATTACGTGGCTCAAATCTTTACCTGTTAAATCGATAGAATATTTCTGCCATTCTTTTGTTAATTCAATAGGACCTACTGCTGCTGAATCTGAATCCGGATATTCTCCGGTGATTCCGCCCATCTTAAATTCTGCTATCTTTTCTCCGCCG
>DJWX01000010.1 GCA_002448285.1 Candidatus Ruminimicrobiellum ovillum
TGCTATGGCTTATTCTATCGGTAATGTTTCGGGTTGTCATGTAAACCCTGCCGTTTCTATCGGAGTATGTGTTGCAGGTAAAATGAGTGTCGGAGAATGTGTAAAGTACATCATTTCACAATTCTTAGGTGCAATTTGCGGTGCAATAGTATTGGGTGTTTGCTTAGGCAGTTTTGCCGCTTTAGGTGCTAACGGTTTCGGCGGAACATTATCCAACGGAGTAACGGTTACGGCTTTTATGGCTATAGTAATGGAAATAATTCTTACTTTTGCTTTCGTTTTGGCAATTCTCGGTGTTACCGACAAAGCATCAAACGGAGCTGTTGCAGGTTTGGTTATAGGTTTAACACTTGTTGTTATTCATTTAATCGGTATTCCTTTCACGGGAACATCTGTAAACCCTGCAAGATCTTTCGGTCCTGCATTGTTCCAAGGCGGAAAAGCTTTAGCACAAGTTTGGGTATTTATAATTGCTCCCGCTATCGGCGGAGCTTTAGCCGGTGTATTTTATAACTTGGTTTTGAAAGAAAAACAAAACTAATTTCTTACAACAAAAAAGACACCTGATGATTTATTTCATCAGGTGTTTTTTTTGTTTTGAGCGAAACGGATTTTTCTTTTAAATTCTAACTTCGTATTTGTCTCAATCGAGTACCAATCGCTACCGCTTTCTTTTACGTACACTTCTTTTGCCAAATACTTCGTTATAATTTAAAATCTGCAAATCCTTTGAGAGCAAACAACGGCAAAAATCTTTGTCATCCCGCACTTGATGCGGGATCTCGTCGTTATCGCAGTCGACAAATGCTTCATTATAAGTAAAAACTCAGAAACTCTTGAATTGCCAAGAACTACAAATTCTCAACTAGCATTTAATATTTATCCCTCTTAAAAAAGTTGACACACTTACATTTGTTTTATATAATACATTTATATTAAAAAACTAATTTTAATGGAGTATCTTATGAAAAATTTAACCACTACCGAAAATAATATTGAAAATAAAATTTTTGTAATAAGGAATCAACGAGTAATGATAGATTCTGATTTAGCAAAATTATATGGGGTTGAAACAAAGAAACTAAATCAAGCTGTTAAAAGAAACATTAAAAGGTTTCCAGAAGATTTTATGTTTCAATTAACAGACGAAGAACAAAAAGAACTGGTCACAAATTGTGACCACCTTAAAAAATTAAAATATAGTTATCAAAATGCTTACGCTTTCACCGAGCATGGTGTAACAATGTTAGCCAGTGTTCTTAATAGTGAAAGAGCTATTGAAATTAATGTGCAGATAGTAAGAACTTTTATCAAATTAAGGCAATATGCAATCAGTAAAGATTTGAATAAAAAAGAATTGGATGAACTAAAGCAAGTACTTTTACTTCATATAGAGAATTCTAATAATAGATTTGCAAAACATGATGAAGCAATAAGAAGAATAGTATCTGTGTTAAATAATTTTATAAAACAACCCAAGAAAGCAAGAAGTAAAAAAATTGGATTTGATTTAGCAAAAAAATAAAGATTAAGAATTTTAAGATTTTAAATTATAACGAAGTATTTGACGACTGAAGTGTTGTCATTTCCATTCAGCCTGTCATCCCGCACTTGATGCGGGATCCCATCGTTCTGCCGTTCTGTCGTTCAAGACCTTAAGATTTTCGGTTTCCTTGTTCTTATCTCCCAAAGAATTTCAAGATTTTAAATTATAACGAAGTATTTGACGACTGAAATGTTGTCATTTCCATTCAGCCTGTCATCCCGCACTTGATGCGGGATCCCGTCGTTCTGCCGTTCTGTCGTTCAAGACCTTAAGATTTTCGGTTTCCTTGTTCTTATCTCCCAAAGAATTTCAAGATTTTAAATTATAACGAAGTATTTGACGACTGAAGTGTTGTCATTTCCATTCAGCCTTTGATGCGGGATCCCGTCGTTCTGCCGTTAAAGACCTTAAGATTTTCGGTTAGAATGAAGAAACACAGAATCGATGTGTACTCTTTGCGGTACTCAAGATTCTGTGTTGCAAAATTATAACCAAAATATTAAGGTCGCTATAATAAGGCTTTTATTTTATAAAAGCCTTTGCCCTCAACTGCTTGTGAAAGGTAATCGCAAACCTGTGCGCCTCATCTCTTATCGCCTGTAAAAGTCTCAACCCTAACGAATTTCTCGGTAACATTAATGATTTCGGTTTGCCCACCATAAAAACTTCTTCTTCTTGTTTTGCCAAAGAAATCATAGGTATGTAAATGCCTATTTCATCCAGTGCGGACTGTGCATAGGCAAGTTGAATTTTTCCCCCGTCGATAACAATCAAGTCGGGAAATTGTTCGTTTCTTCTGATAATGCCGGAATATCTTCTGAAAACAGCTTCTTTTATCATTGCAAAATCGTTTATTTGATGAACTGTTTTTATTTTAAATTTTCTGTAACCGGACTTGTTCGGTTTTCCGTTTACAAATTGAACCATCGATGCAACGGGGTTTGTTCCCGAAGTATTTGAAATATCGAAACATTCCATAACGGCAGGAAGTTTATGAAGTTTTAAAACTTGTCTTAATTCTTGTAAAGCATCCGTTTTGGAAACATATTGATTAATATCTTCTATACTTATTTCTCTTATCGCTACTCTTTGACTTATGGACTGTATAGCAAAAAGTCTGTCTCTTATTTCTTTTGCTTTTTCGTATTCTTGTTTATTGCTTAACTCCAACATTTCTTTTTGCCAGGTATCTGCCAACTTTTTTAATTTACCGTTAAAGAAAGTTTCTACTTCTTTCAAATTGTTTTTATAATCTGCGGAAGATATTTTCCCCATGCACGGTCCGAAACATAAGCCGGTATGATAATATAAGCAGGATTTCACTTTATCCAATTTCGGTAATTCTTTCTCGGAAAAATTTATTTTGCACGGTCTTATTTTAAAAATTTTGTTTAACCAAAGTATAAGTTTTTTTATATAAGTAAGTTGCGGGTAAGGTCCGAAATATAATGCCCCGTCTTTTATTATTTTTCTCGTCATAACAAGTCGCGGGAAATCTTCCGCAACGGTCAACTTTATATACGGATAAGTTTTGTCGTCTTTCCACATTGCATTAAAGTAAGGTTGTATTTTTTTTATTAGTTGTCTTTCGACAAGAAAAGCTTCTCTTTCGGATGCGCACAAAATATAGTTTATTGTTTTCATTGCACTTATTATCGAAAAGGCTTTGCTGTCCGTATCGGAATGAAAATAAGACGATATTCTGTTTTTTAAGTCTTTGGCTTTTCCCACGTATATAATGTTTGCTGCGGAATCTCTCATTATATACACGCCGGGAAGATGTGGAATGTTTACGGTATAATCGTTAACTGTTCTTTGCATTTTTCTTTTTATTTATTCCTAACAATATTTGGTCCATCTCTTGAGATTTTAATATTTTTAAGAAAATAATAAAAGAGATTATCGAACAAATTATGGAAATCATCAATGCAACTATCATAGGCAAAACTTTTATTTGCATTATTTCGTATGCTATTACACCCATAAGCGTGGAAGCTATCAATGCTTTTATCGACGATACTAAAATTTTTCTTGCACCTATTTTACCTATTCTTTGTTTAAGTTTATAAAACAACATAAATACATTCATATATGCACAAGCCGAAGTTGCAAGAGCAAGACCTCCCACACCTAACGGTTTCATTAAAGCAACACACAATATCACATGAACAAACATAACCACAAATGCTATCTTAACGGG
>DJWX01000014.1 GCA_002448285.1 Candidatus Ruminimicrobiellum ovillum
CAGGATCAAACTCTCCATAAAAAAATTTTATAGAGTTTTGCTTAAGCTCTTAATTACATTAATAATATATGTTTAAACATATATAAACTACAAAAAAACAACTAGACCCTTAAATTGCTTGATTGCCCCTTTTACAGGACACTCATCTGCATATTATTCAGTTATCAAAGACCTTTTTGAGAGAGAAAAAAAACCATCCTTCTTTGCATCTTGCCTTTCAGCAAAGAATTTTCTCTGTCTATATATTAGTTGGGTGCTTCATTATTTCCAGAAGACTTATTTACCCGTACTATTAATTACTGCTACTTAAAAGGTTACTGCTAAAAACTACTAAAAGATCAATTCTGCTTTTACTTATACCACAAATTAAAATTTTTGTCAAGTATTTTTTTCAAAGCTTTAAAGTTATACCAAACTTTTTAAAATTTGTCAAGTACTTTTTTTCTTTTGTACTTTGTTATTTCAAATTTTTAAAAAGAACTTTGCAATTCCGATTTGCAATGGGCATACTTATATCACACTTTTAAAAATTTGTCAAGCGGAAAATTTATTCTGCAAATTTTCATTGAACAATTAAATTATTTTTATCAACTATTTTTAAAAGAGCTTTTTGCAATTCCGATTTGCAATGGGCATACTTATATCACACTTTTAAAAATTTGTCAAGCGGAAAATTTATTCTGTAAATTTTCATTGAACGGTTGACCTATTTTTATCAACTGCTTTTAAAAGAACTTTTTGCAATTCCGATTTGCAATGGGCATACTTATACCACACTTTTAAAAAAATGTCAAGCCCTAAAATTGCCCTCGGCAATTTTGGAAGATTTGAAGATTGGAGGATTGGAAGATTAGAAGTATAGTTGTAAAAATTGCTATAATATATGTGTTATGGAAAAATTTAAATCCGAACTATTATTACCTGCAGGCTCTTTATCGAGATTAAAAACAGCAATCTTATACGGAGCGGATGCCGTTTATTCCGGAACTCCGGATTTATCTTTAAGAGCAAGGTCTTCTTTTCCTTTGGAAGAACTTAAAGAAGGAATAGAGTTTGTTCACAATACAAATAAAAAGATTTACCTTACATTAAATTTATTTTCTCATAATAAAGATATAGAAAAATTATCTGTATTTGTTAATACTATAAAAGAATTAAATCCCGACGGAATTATAATTTCGGATCCGGGAGTGTTTCAATTTGTACACGACAGAATTCCAAATATTCCTTTACATATATCTACACAAGCAAATGTTTCATCTTATCTTACGGTAGACTTTTGGAGAAAGATGGGAGCAAGCCAATGTGTATTATCAAGAGAAACTTCTTTTAATGAAATAGTAGAAATAAAACAAAAATGTCCGGATATAAAAATAGAAATGTTTATACACGGTGCAATGTGTATAAGTTATTCCGGAAGATGTCTTATTTCGGCTTTTATGGCTTCAAGAAGTGCAAACCAGGGAGCATGTGCTCATTCCTGCAGATGGAAATATAAAATGTATCTCGAAGAAGAAGAAAGACCGGGCAACTATTATCCGATAGAAGAAGATGATAAAGGAACATATTTTTTTAATTCCAAAGATTTATGTTTAATGCCTAAACTTGATAAAATTTTGCAAGCAAAAATAGATTCTTTAAAAATCGAAGGCAGAACAAAAACGGAATATTATGTTGCACAAACGGCAAGAATTTACAGAAAAGCAATTGATGATTATTACAACAATCCCGAAAATTGGAACCATACATTATATATGAAAGAACTTGAAACTTTACAAAACAGAAGATATACATTAGGCTTTTTTAACGGGATACCGGATGACTCCGCTCAAGATTATAACGATACTTCAAGCAAAAGCAATTACAGAAATTGCGGAGTTGTAAGAGAAATTAATGACAACAAAATAACTCTTGAATTAAGGCACAAATTATCTAAAGGTGACGAATTCGATTTATTGTCTCCTTATCAATTTGAACCTTATAAAATAAAATTGGGAGATATTCAAATAGCAAATTCAAGAAAAGTTGTAGATACAATTTCCCCCGGTAAAGCCAATCAGGCAATAGTTATTACCGTGCCTGAACAAGATATAAAACTTTTCCCGAAATATACCATAGCCAGAATAAAAATCAAATGAAACAAATTTTAATTTTATTATCCGCTGTTATCTTTATATTTATATGCATGGAAATTTTGTTGCAAACGAATTATTATGTTCTGCTATATTTCAATAAAATATATAATAAAGATGTTTCCGTTGTTCAAACAAAATATAAACTCAAAACAGTGGAAACTTTTATGAATATTAATGATTACATAAAAAACAAATCTATAACAATGGTAAAGTAAATGTCTTATTTGAAACTTGATTTACACGATATTTTTAATAAAGGTAAAGAAATCGATAAAGCTCTAAACGATATAATTCAACAAGCCGTAACTAAAAAAACAGATATCGTTGAAATAATACCGGGCAAAGGATCGGGACAACTAAAAAAGAAGGTTATAAGATTTTTAAACGAACCGAACATAAAAAAATGTTACAGCAGATATAAAACCGATAACATAAATTTTGGTAAAATATATGTATATTTCAATCATAAGAAATTGGAGAAAAATAAATGAGAAATTTTGTTATAGTGACTTTAATAAATATGTTTGCTTTGTTTATGGTATCCGGAATTTTTAACGGAATTGTTATTTCGAGCTGGCAAACATTAATAGTTTCGGCAATCGTATTGTCGCTCATAAACATATATCTTAAACCCGTAATAAAGATTATAATGCTACCGGTAAACTTTTTTACATTAGGTCTTTTTACTTTATTTATAAATGCTTTTTTATTGATATTTGTAGAAAGTTTGGTAAAAGGTTTTTATATAAAAAATTTTTCTACGGCATTTTTCGGTGCAATAATGTTAAGTATAATTTATTTAATTGTTGAAAAATTTGTTATAGTAAGAAATGATGATTTTTACAAAAAACAAGTTTCCGAAAGTTCGGAAAAAACATTAAATAAAGATAATGTAATAGATGTGGAAGGAAAATATGAAGACAACCAAAACGACAATGTATAATGTACAATTTGTAATGTATAATTAACGGCAGGAAATCGGAAGATTAGAAGTACAGACGGTCGGAAACAGCAAAGACGAGATCCCGCATCAAGTGCGGGATGACAAATGAAAAGATATCGGAGGAAATGAAGTGATAACAAAGCAACTTATTGAAAGAATATTTTCGGCAGCGAATATTTTAAGATGGAACGATCATATAAGACCGTTTGATTTTTTTGAAATAGATAAACAAGCACATAAGATGATTATTGCATATATAATTGCAAAGTTCGACGAAGAAGAAAACAAAAAAATCGATTGGTTAAAACTTATAGAAGGAGGAATATTCGAATTTTTTCACAGAACAATGCTTACCGATTTAAAACCGGAAGTTTATCATGAAATAATGTCTAAAAAGAAAAAAGAATTAAACAAATGGGTATTGGAAAATCTCAGTGAAGATATTTCAAAAATCGGACCGGAATTTTCAAAAAGGTTTGAACAATATTTGTTTGATGAAGAATATGCAAAATATGAAAAAAGAATTTTAGCCGCTTCTCATGAATTTTCTACAAGATGGGAGTTCGGTGTAATTTACCCTTTAAATCAAATGCTTTACGGAATACACAGAACAAAAGAAACCGTTGAAAATTGTGTATCTAAATATCAGGATTTTGCAGGTGTAAAAAATCTTGTAATGAACAAAAAATATTACGGATTTTTAGATTTGTGCGGTCAATTAAGATTCCAACAAAGATGGGCACAATCGTTCAGACAACCTAAAACCACCGTTTTAGGACACATGTTTATAGTGGCAATTTTTGCATACCTGTACTCTTTGGATATGAAAGTTTGCGAGAAAAGATGTTACAATAATTTCTTTTCTTCCTTATTCCACGATTTACCTGAAATTTTAACAAAAGATATAATAAGCCCGGTAAAATCTTCGGTAGAAGGACTTGAAGACATAATAAAAGAATTTGAAAAGAAACAAGTTGAAGGCAGAATTCTGCCTCTACTTCCTGAAACATGGCATTTTGAAATGAAATATTTTATAGAACATGAGTTTACCAACAGAATTGTAGAAAACAACGAAATTAAATTTGTAGATACAATCGAAGAAAAATATAATAAAAACGAATTCAATGCGGCAGACGGTGAATTGGTGGAAGTTTGCGACAAATTATCCGCATATGTAGAAGCAAGTCTTGCTTTAAGATACGGTATTCATTCCGATATGTTAAACAAATCAAAGATGAAACTTTACAACAAATTTGCAAACTTACAAATTGCAAATTTAACTTTTAAAGATGTGTTTGATTATTTTAAAGAAGAAAATTAATACCCTTCTTGGTCATCGGAATCTTCTATCACCGATTTTTCATCGTACTTGTTTTTTTGAGTACAGTACATAGTAGGAACCGTTCCTTCCAAGAAAGTTTCCAAATAAGAATTTTGCGTTTTACTCAATGCAAGAAGACCTGTTTTAGGATCTATCAAAGCCCACTCTATTCCGCTTGTAGGCTGTGTAAAATCAACTGTAGGATAACCTTTTAAAGCTTCTTTCATAAATGCCGTCCATATAGGACAAGCAAGGCTGCCGCCCGTAACTTTTGTTCCCAAAGAAGTTCTATCGTCGTAACCTACCCAAACACCCGCAACAATTTGCGGAGTATATCCTACAAACCAAGCATCAACACTATCATTAGATGTTCCCGTTTTACCGGCACAAGGTCTGCCTAACTGTCTTGCGGCATATCCGCTGCCGTTTTTTACAACCCCTTGTAAAAGATTTGTCATAACATAAGATGTTTGGGGCGACAACACTTCTTTTTCTACAGGTAAATTGTTTTCTAAAACTTTACCGTCTTTATCTATAACTTTTGTAATAAAGTAAGGTTCCGTTCTTACTCCTCCGGAAGCCAATGTTCCGAAAGACGAAACCATTTCCTGTAACGTAACATCACTTGAACCTAATGCCAAAGATAAAGTGTTTGTTAAAGGACTTTTTATACCCATCTTTCTTGCATAATCAATAACAACTGCCGGAGTTACTTTATCTATAGTTTCTATCGCACAGGTGTTTAACGATCTTGCAAGAGCTTCTCTTAGCAAAACATTTCCTCTATATCTACCGCCATAATTTACCGGATACCAAATTTTCATAGGATCTATAAGTTCTTCCGGTTTCATTTTTTCGGCTAACTTTTCCACATAAGAAACATTTCTTGAAACCAAATTCCATTTTGTTCCGTCAAACACATACACCATTTGTTCATCTTCAAGTTCGGTCGCCGGTGTCATTTGTTTTGTATCTATTGCAGCTGTATATACAAACGGTTTAAATGAAGAACCCGCCTGTCTTTTTGCTTGAACGGCTCTGTTGAACTTCGTTTCTTTAAAATCTCTTCCTCCGACCATAACTCTTATGGCGCCGGTTTTCGGATCTATAGCCATTATGGCACCTTGAACTTTTTTAAGTTCCGAACCTTCTTTTTCAAAAGTACTTAAATGTTCCTGGTCGAATTTATCTAAAGCTTCGGTTAAAGCTTTTTCCGCGGCTTCCTGCATTTTTATATCAAGAGTTGTATATATTGTTAAGCCGCCTTTATGTAAAACATTCGTTCCGTATTTAGGTTCCAACAATATTCTCAAATATTCAACAAAATAGTGTCCGGATGTTTGTTCCTGTGTATGTTTTTCGGTAGGAACAGGTATTTCATTCGCTTCTTTTTCTTGTTCTTCTGTTATGTATCCCAACTCTCTCATTCTTGACAAAACAAGAGCTCTCCTTTTTGTTGCTCTTTCGGGATTTTTCAAAGGAGAATAATAATTCGGAGCCTTAGGTAAAGCCGCTATCATTGCACATTCCGCCAAATTCAAATCTCTAACGGATTTGCCGAAATATATTCTTGAAGCGGATTCTGCCCCGTATCCGCCGGCACCGAAATATATTTGATTTATATAAAGTTGTAAAATTTCTTCTTTTGTATATTGTCTTTCAAGTTGTATTGTAAGTAAAACTTCTTTTATTTTTCTTGTTATTGTTCTTTCTGCGGTCAAAAATATTGTTTTTGACAGTTGTTGTGTTATTGTGGAACCGCCCTGCGCCACTTTACCTTTCAAAAGGTTTTTAATAAATGCTCTTAAAATACCTTTTGTCGATATTCCCCAATGTTCATAAAAATCGTTATCTTCCGTTGCCAAAAAAGCATTTTGCAAATCCAACGGAATATCTTTTAACGGAACCAACACTCTTCTTTCAACAAAAAGTTCCGTAATAAGTCTCTCGTTTCTATCAAAAATTCTTGTAACTATGCTCGGAGTATAATTTTCAAGGTTAGATATCGACGGCAATTCATCTATAAGTTTTTTTGTATACAATGAACCTGCAACTATTGAAATCGAAAGAAGTATTGTTAATATTAGTATTATTTTAAATTTCATGATTTAATTATTATACATAATCAAAAATTGCCTTGCAATTTTTTCAGCTTAGAGTTTAGAGTTTAGAACTTAAAGCTTATAGTTTATAGTTTTCGGTAAAATTTTGTGAAACAAAATTTTTCTTGTATAATAATGTTTGATAAAAAAATCAAAGGATTTTTATGTCTAACGGAATAGGTTTATTATTCACATTAACAAGCGGTTTAACCGTTGCTTTAATACTCGGCTACATAGCTCAAAAAATAAAATTATCCCCGCTTGTGGGATACTTGATTGCCGGTATTATGGTAAGTCCTTACTCTCCGGGAATTGTTGCCGATATGAGTATAGCTCAACAGTGCGCGGAAATAGGTGTTGTTCTTTTGATGTTCGGTGTCGGTATGCATTTTAGATTGGAAGATTTAATTGCCGTTAGAAATGTTGCCGTTATGGGAGCATTAATTCAAATAGCAACAAGCACAATAATTTCGGCAATATTGGTTAAAATTTTGGGTTGGTCTTGGACATCCGGTATTGTTCTGGGAGTTGCAATTTCCGTTGCAAGTACGGTCGTTTTAACGAGAGTTTTATCGGACAACAAATTATTACACACATCAACCGGACATACAGCCGTAGGATGGCTTATAATGGAAGATCTTTTTACTATTTTAGTATTGGTTTTGTTACCGGCTTTTTTTGGTAAAACGGCTTCCAATCACAACTTCTTTTTAACTTTTTTAATAACGATATTAAAACTTTCGGTTTTAGTCGTTTTTGCATTGGTTGTTGGTAAAAAAATTATTCCCTTATTATTAGATCATATAGCAAAAACCGGTAACAGAGAACTTTTTATATTGTCTGTTCTTGTTATTGCCTTAGGAATTTCCGTTTGTGCAGCGGAATTTTTCGGAGCATCTATGGCATTGGGCGCTTTTTTGGCAGGTATGGTTGTGGGACAATCCGATTTCAGTGCAAGAGCAACATCGGAAGCTCTTCCGATAAGCGATATTTTTGCCGTTTTATTTTTTGTATCGGTAGGAATGTTGTTTGATTTTTCCGCCTTAAAATCTTCATGGCTTTTAACAGTTATATTACTATTTGTAGTTATATTAGTAAAACCAGTCATTGCTTTTTTAGTAGTTAAATTTTTAAAACAACCGATAAAAAAAGCAATATATATAGGAGTTGCTTTAGGGCAAATAGGTGAATTTTCTTTTATTTTAGCCTCGCTTGCCGTATCTTACGGAATAATGTCTAAAGATGCATATAATACAATTATTTTCGTTTCTATAATAACAATAACATTAAATACCATAGTTTATCGTTGGATAGAACCTGCAATAAAATTTTTACAAAAGAAAGGATATTTTAAAACTTATTATACAATAACCGATGAAATAGAAAATGAAACTAAAGATTTAAGACATGTTATAGTTATAGGATACGGACCGGTAGGCAGAACAATAACTAAAATATTATTACAAAAACAATTAAATGTAACCGTTATTGAAATGAATATCGACACCGTAAAAAGAATAAAATCACAAAAAATAAAAGAACTTAGAGCAATTTACGGAGACGCTTCTCAAAGAGAAATTTTAATAATGTCCGCTATTCAAACGGCAGAAGCAATTGTAATTTCCACTCCTTTTGCACCTGCACAGGAAATAACCGAAATAGCAAAATCTTTAAATTCAAGAATAAAAATATTGGTTCATACAACTTATTCCGAAAATGCAAAAGAGTTAAGAAAAAAGAATTCCGACATGATAGTTCGTTCAGGTGAAGGTTCTGTTGCTCTTGCGCTTTCAAGAGAAGTTTTCTCTATTTACGGTACAACAAATTTTGAAGAAGAAATAGATAAGATATACAAAGAACTGCTTTAAAAATTGCTCCGCAATTTTTAAAATTTATAATTTACAATTTACAATGTATAATGTCGGTAAAATTTGATATAATAAATTAAATATTTAACAAAAAAAAGGTATTTTATTATGTGTGGAATTGTAGGATATATCGGTAAAAAAAATGCGGTTGACGTAATATATAACGGTTTACAAAAACTCGAATACAGAGGTTACGATTCCGCAGGTATTGCCGTTATAGAAAACGACAAAATAGAAAGAAGAAGAAGTGTCGGCAAACTCATAAATTTACAAAAAAACATAAAATCAAATAAAATTTTCGGCAATATAGGTATAGGTCATACAAGATGGGCAACTCACGGAAAACCGAGCGAAGAAAATGCTCATCCTCATACCGATTGCAGCGGTAAAATAGTCGTTGTTCATAACGGAATAATAGAAAATTATGTTTCATTAAAAAAGCAGTTACAAAAAGAAAAACATAAATTTGCTTCCGAAACCGATACCGAAGTTGTAGCACATTTAATAGAAAAATATTATAAAGGCGATTTGTTAGCTGCGGTAAAATCCGCATTAAAAAATATAGAAGGTGCTTATGCACTTTGTGCAATATCTGCCGAAGATAAATCAAGAATTGTTGTTGCAAGAAAAGATGCACCGTTGGTTATAGGATTGGGTAAAGATGAAAACTTTATCGCTTCCGATGTTTCCGCATTATTGCAATACACTAAAGATGTAATTTTTCTTGAAAACGGTGATGTTGCCGAAATTAAAGAAGATTCAATAAAAATATTTGATGTAAAGAACAAAAAAGTTGTAAGAAAACAACAGAAAATTTTGTGGAATGCAATACAAGCCGAAAAGTGCGGTTATAAGCATTTCATGCTTAAAGAAATTAACGAACAAACTCAAACAACGCAAGATACTTTCAGAGGCAGAATTTCCGATGAAGAAAACAAAATAATTTTACAATCGGTAAAACTTACAAAAGAAGAAATTTCAAATATATCAAGAATATGTATAGTTGCTTGCGGAACATCTTATCATGCGGGACTTACGGCGAAATTTTTATTTGAAAATTTGACCGGTATTCCTACGGAAGTAAATATTGCTTCCGAATTCAGATATGCCAACCCTGTTATAGATAACAAAGTTTTAACGATATTTATTTCACAGTCCGGAGAAACGGCAGATACTCTCGCGGCATTAAGACTTGCGAAAGAGAAAAAATCGAAAACGGTTGCAATATGTAATGTTGTAGGTTCAAGTGTCAGCAGAGAAGCGGACAATGTTTTATATACCCATTGCGGACCGGAAATAGGTGTTGCTTCAACAAAAGCTTTCACGGGACAACTTACCGCTCTTTATTTACTCGTAATGTTTATAGCTTCAAAGAAACAGACTATTTCTAAAAAGCAGTTAGCAAAATTTATCGTTAATTTAAGAGATGTTCCGAAAAAGATTTCCGAGACATTAAAACTTTCAACAAAAATAAAAGAAATCGCAAAATTGTTTCAAAACACAAAACAGTTCATATATTTGGCAAGAAACATAAATTACCCTATAGCACTTGAAGGCGCACTGAAATTAAAAGAAATTTCATATATTTATGCGGAAGGATACCCTGCGGGAGAAATGAAACACGGACCTATTGCATTGATAGATGAAACTATGCCGGTAATGGTTATAGCAACAAAGAGTAAAGTTTACGATAAGATATTAAGCAACATAGAGGAAGCTAAAGCAAGAGGTGCAAAAATAATTGCAATAGCAAATAAAGGTAACAAAGACATAGTAAAAAAATCCGATTATCAAATTTTTGTTCCGGAAGTTGATGAGATTTTATCTCCTTTAATTAATGTTATACCTTTACAATTTTTTGCATATTTTGTTTCGGTTATGAAGGGTTGCGATGTTGATCAACCGAGAAATTTAGCAAAATCGGTAACGGTTGAATAAAAACGGCAATTAGTAATTAGTAATTTTAGAAAAGATTATTATGAGAAAAATAGCAATAATAGATTACGGTATGGGTAATTTAAGAAGCGTATCAAAAGCCGTTGAACTTTGCGGCGGTGATGTTGATATTATTTCAGATGCCGACAGCATAAAAAATTATAACTCAATAATATTGCCCGGAGTAGGAGCTTTTGAACCTGCAATAAAAATACTTAACCAAAAAGGTATTGATATTGCAATAAAAGAACATATAAAAAACAAAAAAATGTTTTTGGGAATATGTTTGGGTTTCCAACTTTTATTTTCCGAAAGTTATGAAGACGGTCTGCATAAAGGGTTAAATATAGTTGAAGGCTCCGTAGAAAAATTTGTTCCCAAACAAAACGAAAAACTAATAATTCCTCACATGGGTTGGAACAAAATATTTATTTCTAAAACAAATAATACCGTAAAAGAAATGTATAACAATATAAAAGACGAAAGTTATGTTTATTTCGTTCATTCTTACTATTGCAAACCGACAAATAAAGAATATATAGCAACAACAACAAATCATTCAATAGATTTTTGTTCTTCAATCGCAAAAGAAAATGTTTGGGGTTGTCAATTTCATCCGGAAAAAAGTTCAGAAATAGGGTTACAATTATTAAAGAATTTTGTTTCTAAATGTGAGGTTTCAAATGGTAGCAATTAGAGTTATTCCATGTTTAGATGTTAATGCCGGACGAGTTGTTAAAGGAACAAATTTCGTGGATTTGAGAGATGCGGGTGACCCGGTAGAAATAGCAAAAAGATACAATATTGAAGGTGCGGACGAAGTTGTTTTTTTGGATATTACGGCTTCTTCCGATAAAAGAGCAATAACTTTAGATGTCGTAAAAAAAACAGCGGAACAAGTTTTTATTCCCCTTACAGTCGGCGGCGGAATAAGAACCGTTGATGATATGAGAACTCTTTTAAAAGCCGGTGCAGATAAAATATCAATAAATACCGCTGCTGTATTAAATCCTCAACTTATACATGACGGCAGCAGAAAGTTCGGTAACCAATGTATAGTTGTAGCAATAGATGCAAAAAAAGAAAACAACGGTTGGAAAGTATATACTCACGGCGGAAGAACAAGAACAGAGTTGGATGTTATTAAATGGGCACAAAAGTGTGTAGAGCTCGGAGCCGGAGAAATTCTTCTTACAAGTATGGATAAAGACGGAACAAAAGACGGTTATGATTTGGAACTTATGGAACAAGTAACTAAAGTTGTTGATGTTCCGGTAATAGCTTCCGGTGGAGCAGGTAAAAAAGAACATTTTGTTGATGTGTGCAAAAAAGGCGCATCTGCCGTTCTTGCAGCATCACTTTTTCATTTTAAACAGTTGGAAATTTCCGATTTAAAACAGTATATGAAACAAAACGGAATTGAAGTAAGATAATTTATTTTGTCTCTGTTTTGTTGCTTGATTTTGCAAGGATAAGACCTGTTAACCAAAAATAGTCCATTGCTACTCTCGGACCTCTTAAAACGGTATCAAAACAATCCCCTATCAACAAAGATAACCATGCAAAAAGCATACATAAAGCAAAAACAGAATTGTTATATTTATATTCGTAATACAAATTTTTTAGAATTAAAAATATCATTGCAAAAAACAGCACAAAGCCTATAATACCAAATTCTGCCGGAACGGCTAACCACATAGAATGTAAATGCCTGATTTGATGACGACTTTCTTTTAAAGGTTGTGTCATTGCATAAAATTCTGCTTGTTTTACACCTTGCCTTGGACCTACACCGAAAACAAAATTATTTTTAAAAATAAGCACTGCGGCTTTATACGAATCTATTCTGCTTGTTACATTAGCATCAGTGGTAAGATTTGTATTTTTTATTCTATCTTGCATATACGAACTGTTAAAAAACAAAACTGATATTATCACAAAAGATATACAAAATAAAATTGCCGGAATTTTAAATTTTTTTGTTGTAAAAACATAAAATGCAAACATACATAAATAGGTTATAAATCCTGCAATATAGTATCCTCTTGAACTTGTTAAATATAAAGAAACGATGAATAATACGGTTAATACACCTAAAATAATTTTTTCTTTCTTTAATAAATCTTTTTTAAATAAAAGAGTGTTCAATGAAAAAGAAGATAAAAGTACGCACATAGCTCCTAACGAAATATGCCACAAATTTGCATTGATAAGTTTTCCCTTTAAAGCTAAAGGAGCCCCCAAAAACCTTTCATAAAACAAGCCGAAATAAGCCAATACCGAAAATATTATAACTATGGTAAAAGTTAAAATATAAATTTTTATTATTTTTCCTTTCTTATAATTATCTGCAATAAAGTAACCCAAAATAAAAGGGAATAACCAGCTTGTTAAATATGTAAACATTTCATCGAAGGCATCTTTTGCATAATCGCAAAAATAAGCTCTTATAAAACCGTACAATAAAAAGGCAAAAGCAAAAATAATTATCTTGTTATTTTTTATATTGTTCCAGTTCTTATATATAAAAAGGAAAGCAAAAATAGAAACTATGTATCCTATTACATGCGAAAAAATTATTCCCACCGAAAAAATATAATTTAATATCTCAAACATTTTTATCCTCTATTTATCTTATATAATTTTTTGGTAAGGTTCTCCATCTACTAAAAGTTTTTTAGCAATAGGATGTTTACCTTGTTTATAAGAATAAACTACTTCTCTTTTTTTATTATTTTCTTCTTTTATGTTCCACGATTCCATCAACAATTTATCCAAATATTTTGCATGAGTTTCCGAAACATAAAACCTGTAAGAATTTTTGTTTAAACTATCAACAAAATCGTCCTTTGTAAAACTTTTATCTTCAAATTGTTGCAAATCCGTTTTATCCCAATCTATTGTGTATCTTATATAATGTCCGGACAACAAATCTCTCGGATCATATCCCGATATTCTCACTGTTATTTCCGTTCCGGAATCTTTATCATACCACAAAAAGCAGTTCCATACAAACAAGCATATAACGGGAATCAGTAACATAAACAATAAAAATTTATTTCTCAATTATTTACCCCTAACTTTTTCATATAAGACAACATTTTTCTTAAAACATATATTGAAACAAGTAAAAGTATTCCCCCCATAATAAACCCTATACCGGTAAAGAGTAAATTACCATAGGCACTGATAAACAGGTATATTATGTATATTTCTGCCGCTATCGCATAATTTCTAAAATATTTTTCTTTTCTGTTTTTATAATTAATATACAATTTGTATGACAATAAACAAAATATAAAAATTATATCTATTGCATTTCTTTGTAAGGCTATTGCACATAAAGTCCAATATTTTGTTAATTGCGCAATTATGGAAAAAGCTTTTGCTATAACAAGTTTTCTATCAAACTTTATATATATACTGTTTCCGAAATATTGTAAAAATGCCAACAACAAATATAATAAAATACAGAATACGGAAATATTGTAGGATTTTGAAAACGGTAAAAAGGTCGAAACAAAATAAGAATAAATATCATGTAACCAAGTATAAAAGCTTTGCGGAAAACTGTTAAACAGTAAAACCAAACACAAAATATTTATTAAAAAAGTTTTACTTAAAAATACAAAAGGTATAGCTAAAATCATCCAAAATCTTGCAAAAGAAAACCAACCGCCATCCAAATTATATACCTGTGCAATAAGGCCTATGGTTCCCGCAATCATAAAAAAAGATATTATCAAAAATACTTCCGATAAATTCTTTTTGTTATTTGTTATAAAATAATAATCTGCATATATCAATACTAAAAATAAAATAAAATCTACTGTTATTTTTATAAGGTTCGGAATTAAGGACCAATTTGCACCTATTATTAAGATAATACCTAATGCAATAAGAAGCCCGGCTATAACAAAAAGTCGTTTCCATAACTTATTATTATCTGTGTTTGATTGATAATAACTGATTATATTTTCTACTTGTTGAGAAGTTATTAAACCTTCTTTATTAAGTTTTTCCAATTCTTTTTTAGATATTTTCATGGCAACTATTTTACTAAATATACTTTTAAACGGCAATTAGAAATTAGTAATTATTAATTAGTAATTGCCGTTCCGTCGTTGCCAAACATCCAATCTTCTAAACGGGGACCAAGTGAGCATCCCAACCGCCGAGCTCGGCTTCGTTGTACTTATAAATCGGAGTTTCTTTATTTAACGGTTCCGTAATTATTTTTCTTGTTGCTTCTTCGGCATAATATGCGGCTGCCGCTATACCGACCGCAGCACAAACTTGCCCTACGGCGGGAATATAAGCAACAGCTTGTATTATGTTATAAAAGACAAAAAGTTGTTGTGCCACCATAGGTGACAAAAGTGCCGCCGTAATATAAGATAAACCTGTACTTGTATCTTCTTTTTCCGGATACATAGGACCTTTAACATTATATAATCCCACAGCACCCAAACTATACAATACAGGCATATTAACATCAAAGATATTTTTGAATAACGGGTATCCGTCATTTTTTGAAGGAGTTTTTATTCCTATGCCCACCAACTTTTTATCGTAAAAGTCCGTATTCTGAACATACCAAGACACATTATCTTTCATATATTGTCTTGGTATAACTATGTGATAATGTTTTGATTTGGCATCAAGACAAAAGTTCATTGTCTTATAGTAAGTTATGCCTTTAGTATTTCTTTTTATACCTAACCAAACTTTCGGATCGGTTATATTAAAATTAAACAAATTTGTTCCTTTAGCATATCTTGACGGTATAACAAAAACTTTATAATCTTTATCGGGAATTTTGTTCAATAACAGTGCAGATTGAACCATATAGTTTGTAAGTAAAAGGTCTTGAAACTGTTGTATTGAATTTACAAGCTTTTTCATTTTCAATACACCGCTGTACCTTTCGTTTACGGCAACACCTGCTTTGGGACAATAATAGTCGCAAAACGGACCGGGTATCATCGAACCGCCAACCTTATCGGTAGAAAAAGACGGAAACATTGCTATCATGGGGTATGATGCCGTAGATAAAACGGTTGCCATTAAACTGTTTGTTGCACCCAACAAATTTAATGTTCTTGCCTGCAAATTTGCAACCGATATTACCGTGTTATCAACATAGTTTTGTAATATCATTTTATCTCTTAAAATTTTGGCAATGTTTACCATCATTGCCCAACTGAATATAAGAATTAACGACATTACAAGCATATAAGGTAATACTTGACCTTTTCTATTGTTCATATTTAGGAAACTCTTTTGCATCAGGATATGCCTTATTATAAAATTCTTCGTCGGGAGATTTTACCATTCTTGCCCTTGCTGACTGTTCTCTGTAAAACAAAGAATTGAAAAATTGCCCGAACATTATTCTTGTATTGTAACCGACTTTTACATTGTGTTTATTTATTTTTTTGTTGCTGTGATCCAAAATTTTGTTACCTAAAATATCTTCGTCCCAATGTGTGGTTTTATAATAAAATACACTCTTGGAACTTAACATATATGCCGTAAGAAGTTTTGACACTGTTTCTTTTGCGGTGTCGGCAATTTCTTTATTTTTTGTTATAACTATTTTTCTTGTAGACGAAAAAGCGCTGTAATTCAAAAACATATCGTCCGTAACAATAATACAAACTTGTATTGCCGCAAACATTAAAACCGTTATTATACAGGCAATTATAAAACCTTCCAAAAAAGATTGCCCTTTATTGTTAAAACAAAACATTTGATACTCCCATAATAAAGGAAACAAATTCGAACTTATGTTTCCATGCAAGAACAAAAAGTTTTACCATACCGTAACTTGCGGCAAACATAACAAGAGTAAACAAAACATACTCTACCGCAGCTTGACCTGATTTATTGTTTATGATATTTAAGATTTTTTTCATTGTTCTATAATTTTGGGAGTAACAAAGATTAAAACATTCGTTTTGTTATCTTTTACTTTTGTATTTTTGAACAATGTTCCGAGTAAAGGAATATCTGAAAGTATAGGAATACCCGAAGATGTTTTATCTTTATAATTTTCTATAAGGCCCGCAATAACTATAGTTTGCTGATTTTTTAATATAACACTTGATCTTGCCTGCCTTTTGGCAATGTTCGGAAAACCTTGAACGGCATTTGCCCAATCGAGTCTTGAAAGTTCGGTTTCTATAACTAAATCTATTCTGTCATCTTCCAAAATTTTCGGTAAAATTTCGGTAATTATTCCGTACTCTTTCCATTCTACATTACCGCCTGAAACACCGGATACCGCTATAGGGAATTCCCCGCCGACCAAAAATCTTGCTTTTGTTCCGGACTTTGTTATAAGTTTAGGATTGGATAATACTTGTGCCGAACCGCTTTCCTGCAAAAGTTTTAATTTTGCACTTAACGGAGTGTATCTTACCCAATCGTTAAATTCCACAAGTGACGGATAAACGGTGTTACCTTCACCGTTAGTAACAAAAAGTTCGCCGGTAGAAATTTCATCTACCCACTTTATTCCGTACTCTTTGGCTTTATTGTTATTTATTTCGGTTATTTCTATGGATATTTCCACCAACTGTTCCGCAAACAAAGAAGTAATACAAAAAAATAAAATTATTAAACTAAAACAAAACTTCTTCATTTATTTTTTTGCTCTCTTATAAAACGGTTTGGGAACGATTGTTATGTTTCTTAAATTGTTATGAACTTTTACTTGTATAGGCGAATTTTCGTCTACAGAAATATCTATCATTGCCATACCGATAGCTTTTTTAAATGTAGGCGAAAACGTTCCGCTTGTAACATAACCGATTTTCTTGTCGTTTAAATAAACTTCATCATGAGCTCTTGCTATACCGCCATGACAAATAAAAGCAACTAACTTTTTTGAAGGAGCATCTTTTATTTTTTCTATTTCGGATTTTCCTATAAAATCTTTATTCCAGAACACAGTTTTTATAAATCCCGCATCTATCGGATTAATTTCTTCCGATATTTCGTGACCGTGTAACGGCATACATGCTTCAAGTCTTAATGTATCTCTGCAACCGAGTCCGCAAGGTTTTGCACCGAGTTCCACAAGTTTAGACCAAACATATTCGGCACAGTTATTGGATATAAGAATTTCAAATCCGTCTTCACCGGTATAACCTGTTCTTGCTATTTTTGAGAAGTTTGCGGATTGTCCTTTAAAAGAAATATCTTTTGCGGTAAAATATTTCATTGAAGCTATTTCTCCGTCAACTATTTGAGAAACGATTTCCACTGCTTTAGGACCTTGAACTGCCATCATGGAAATTTCTTTGCTTATATTTTTTATATCCACATTATCCGCTTTATTTTCGTTTAGCCAAGCGAAATCTTTATCCAAGTTTCCCGCATTTACTACCATCATATAATAGTTTTCGAATTTATATACTATGATATCATCTTTTATTCCGCCCTGCTTATTTAAAAGCATGGAATATCTTGCTTTATATAACGGTAAATTAGACATATCCGATATTGTTACATAATCCAAAAATTTACCTGCATTTTTGCCCGATATAATGAATGTTCCCATATGAGAAGTATCAAATATACCTACGGAATTTCTAACCGCATTATGTTCTTCTATAATAGAAGTATATTGAACCGGCATATCCCATCCGCCGAATTCGGTAAACTTTGCACCCAACTTCTTATGTTGAGGATTTAAAAACGTAGTTTTTAACATAAAGACTCCTTTTTAATGACAATATATAGTTTACAACTTAAAGACAATTAGTAATTAGAAATTAGTAATTAGTAATTTCGGTGTCCTGCGGACGATTTTCTATAGATTCTGAATCAAGTTCAGAATGACACTGATGAGATCCCGCATCAAGTGCGGGATGACATTGT
Organism: Candidatus Ruminimicrobiellum ovillum; assembly: GCA_002448285.1. Lineage (GTDB taxonomy): Bacteria > Elusimicrobiota > Endomicrobiia > Endomicrobiales > Endomicrobiaceae > Ruminimicrobiellum > Ruminimicrobiellum ovillum. Next base: position 18,192 of record DJWX01000014.1, read on the forward strand.
TGGTCGTACAGGATGACATTGTTGGTTGTGCGCGATGACACCCTGCCTTTTTGTCATTGCGGACTACGAGCCGCAATCTATCCAAATATTTCTTTCTGTTTTCTTCAAAGTCTCCAATCTTCCAAACTGCTTCAGCAATTTTTGGCTGCTTCAAAAATCAGTTCGGAAAGTCCCGGATGAAAAAACATATCTTTCGATAAGTCCTCAACTTTCATATTTGATTTTATTATCATTGTTGCAGACTCTATAAGTTCGTCTGCATTTACACCTATTATCCAAACACCTATAATTTTTTTAGAAACATTATCTACAGCAACTTTTATCCAACCCGCTCTTTGTCCTTCGATTTGTGCTCTTGCATTTGAAATAAAAGTTGATTTTCCGAAAGCAACATCTTTATAATCATCATAATCAACTGCTTTCACCGATGCTACGGGAGGAAACGAAAAAACGACTTTCGGTACAGGATTTTCAGATTGTAAATTTTCGGCAACATTTATTGCATCCTGTTCGGCGGTATATGCCAAAAATCCTTTAGCGGTAATATCGCCTATAGCAAAAATGTTATCTATATTTGTTGCATAATTTTGTGTTGTTACAAATTTTCTGTTATCCAAATTTAAACCTATATTTTCCGGTTTTAGTTCATCGGCATTAGACTTTCGTCCCGCAACTATCAATATTTTTTCAAAGCTGTCTTTATCTTTTAATGTGTCGGTACAAGAAACTTCAACTTTTATTCCCTGTCTTGCCAACACTTTTGAAAGTTCTTGTGCCAAATCGCTGTCTTCACTGGGCAAAATCTGCGGACAAATTTCTCTTAGAGTAACTTTGCAACCGAAAACTGCAAAGATAGAACTTAACTCTATACCGATAGCTCCCGCACCTATAACAAGCATACTTTTGGGAACTTCGGTTAAGTTTAAAGCATCGGTTGAGTCGATATATTTTTGATGATCGTATTCAACGGTTGGAATTGATTTTGTTTCCGAACCTGTTGCAATAATTATTTTATCTGCAAATATATTTATTTCTTCCGTTTCCGTTTTAACATTAAGTTCATTTTTATTTTTAAAACTTGCCTTTCCTTTTACAATATCAACTTTGTTTGCGGTAAGTAATCTCGACACACCTTTAACCAAATTTTCAACTAATCTGTTTTTCTTATTTATTATTTCCTGAAAATTTACAGGTTCCAAAGAAGATTTTAGTCCATACTCATAAGATTTTGATATTGTTTGTTTTACGGATGCCGCCTGCCACAAAAATTTTGTTGGAATACAACCTCTGTTTAAACAAGTTCCGCCCAAATTATCTTTTTCTATTATTACAACCTTTTTACCTTGTTTAGCAAAATTTATTGCACAATTGTATCCCGCAGGGCCTGCACCTATAACGGCTATATCGTATTTATTTTCCATTATTTATATCTCGTATTTTTTAAGTTCTTCCACTATTTTTGAAACTATTTCTTCTTTTTTTATAACTTGTGCTCCGGATTTATCGTCTTTTCTGTTTTTGAATTCAACATTACCGTTTTTAAGATTTTTTTCACCGATAGTAATTCTAAACGGTATACCTATTAAATCGGCATCTTTAAATTTTATACCGGCTCTTTCATCTCTGTCATCAAGCAACACATCTATCTTTAATGCTCTAAGTTCTTTATATATTGCTTCCGCGGTTTCTTTTATTTGTTCGTTATTAAAATCTACAGGTATAATAGAAACTTTATATGCGGCAAGTGCTACAGGCCAAATGATACCGTTTTCATCGTAAGATTGTTCTATAGTTGCTGCAAGTATTCTTGTTACACCTATACCGTAACAACCCATTATCATTAAATTTTCTTTACCGTTAGCATCAAGATATGTTGCTTTCATAGATTTTGAATATTTTGTTCCCAACTTAAAAATGTGTCCAATTTCTATACCTCTAGAAAATTGTAATTTTTCTTTTTTACATCTCGGGCAAGTATCACCATGAACAACTTTTCTTAAGTCGGCAACGATGTCTGCTTTGTAATCTTTATTATAATTTACATTTTTTATGTGCATATCATCTTTATTTGCGCCTATAACGCCGTTAACTATATTTATAACAGAATAATCGGCATATATTTTAATTTTCTTCTTTAAATTTACAGGACCTGCAAAACCTACTTTTGCACCCGTAACTTCCATAATTATTTCGGGTGTAGCAAGTTCAAGTTCACTGCAACCTATTACGGATTGCAACTTTATTTCGTTAATTTCGTAATCGCCTCTTACCAAAACAGCTATCGGGTTACCGTCAGCAACATAAATAATTGTTTTAATGAATTTTTGTGCGGAAGAATTTAAAAATTTTGAAACATCTTCGATAGTTCCCACATTAGGTGTGGAAATTTCCTGCATATCCAAAACCTGTTCATCGGATTTTTCATATATATCTTCCAAACATTCCGCTTTTTCGGAATTTGCTCCGTAACCGCAATTACACCATGCAATTTCTTCTTCGCCGGTATCTGCAAGCACCATAAATTCGTGAGAGAAGTTTCCGCCTATTGCACCGGCTGCCGCTTCAACAACTCTATATTTAAATCCGCACCTTTTACATATTCTTTCGTAAGCGGCATAAACCTTTTTATAATACTCTTCCAAATCGGCTTCGGTTGCATGGAAAGAATATGCGTCTTTCATTAAAAACTCTCTTGCTCTCATAACACCGAATCTCGGTCTTATTTCATCTCTGAACTTTATACCGAACTGATAAAGCATTACAGGCAACTGTTTATAAGATCTTATAAAACTTCTTGCAAGATCCGTAATTGCTTCTTCGTGTGTGGGAGCAAGTGCAAACTCCGCGTTTTTTCTGTCTTTTATTCTAAAAAGTTCTTTACCGTAAACGTTCCACCTTCCGGTTTCTATCCACAATTCTTTAGGTAAAAGTAACGGAAGTTTTACTTCCTGCCCGTCTATTGAAGCCATTTCCTCTTTAATAACCTTCATAACATTTTCAAGTGTTTTAAGACCTAACGGCAAAATTTCAAAAAGTCCGCTGCCCAATTTTTTTACCATTCCGGAACGAACCATAAGTTTTGCCGAAATATTGTCCATATCCGAAGGTGCTTCTTTTAATGTTGGTATAAAAGCTTTTGAAAAGTACATTTTTATGCTCCGATAATTATTATAAATTTTGTTCTATGTATTTTACCATTTTTTATAAGAAATAAACAAAAAAAAACTTCCGCAAAAAACCGTTGCAGAAGTTTTTATATGTTTTATCTTATTACTTATTCTTTATATTTGTCATATTTTTCGGGTAAATTTCGTGTCTTTTTAAGTTCCTGTCTTTTATCTATTGAAACCGGTTTAAAGATATTTTCGACAAAAGCATTTTTCGGTAACGTTAAATTCTTCCACGATGTTTCCGTATTAAAATTTATTATATTAACGGTATCTTGTTCCTGTTTTGCTTCCGTCCAATTCGTTTCCTTAGGGTATTTGCTTCTTATAATTCTTTCCATTCTTGTAGGATACCCGTATTTTTCGGTTATATAAACTCTTAATATTCTTTGAACCGTAAATTTTCTTTCGTATTCATCCAACTTTCTTTCTTCGGTAATAACTTTTGTTGCAACCTGACATTGAAATCCGTTAACCGTTTCTTTATTTTCAATATTAAATCCCGCATAATTAGGAACTTTAAACTTGTCCGTTTTTTCATCAAAAGATTCTCTTGCTTCTCCGCTTAAAACAGCAATAGAAACAAGTGCTCCTTCGGGAACTTTGCTTAAATCCGGAATTTGATATACTTTGTTATCTTTTAAAAGATACTTATTGGTCCCGTATCGGGCGGATTCAATTAATTTATCTTTACCTTGTTCCGTAACAATGTATTCTATCGGTTCTTCATCTTTATATTCGGACGGCACAACAACGGTATAAGTTATTCCCTGTCTTTGAGTATTGTTCCTTTTGGCTTGAAATAACGGAGGTAAAACTTCGGCAAAAGACAAAGAGGAAACAAGCATTAAACTCGTAATAACAATTCCCGATAATCTCATAATTTTTACCTCCCGACAAAACCGTAAAAAGTTTATATTGAAACCGTCTTTACAACAACTCCTACTATTTTAGACAACTTCTTTGTCATTAAAGTTACTTCCCTTTTATTTCCCAAAAATTCCAATATTATAAGTCCCGTCTGAGAACATTTTTTCGGAGTGCTGTCGGTAATACCTAATCTTGTTTTTATAAGGCAACCGTATTCGCTTAAAACTTCCTGAACCGCACTTGAAACATTTTTCCTTTGTTGAACGGAAATAATAACAATGTTTTTCATAAACTTTCCTCCGATAATCTTTTATTTATCATTTCACCTACAGTTACAAATTTATATCCTTTGTTTTTTAATGTGTCTATCAACACCGGTAACATCTTTATTATTGTAGTATTTTTTTGAAGATCGTGCATTAAGAAAATTGTTCCGGGTTTTGCACTTTCCAAATACAGTTCCAACATTTCTTCATGCGATAAAGCTCTTTCCCAATCTATACCGAAAGTCCAATTGATTATTTTGTAATTTGTTTCTCTTGCAATTTCTATTGCATCTTCTTTTAAGTATCCGTGCGGAAACCTTACCAACTTTGTTCTAAAGCCGGTAATATCTTTTATTAAATCCTGACATTGCAAGATTTCTTCTTTTATCTTTTCTTTTTTGTCGTTTTCTTCATCGTATCTGAAAAAATTCATATGATTATATGTATGGTTGGCAAGTTCGTGACCTTTGGAATAAATATCTTTTACGAGTTTAGGCCTTTTTGCTACGGAAGTACCCAACAAAAAAAATGTTGCTTTTACATCTTTTTTGTCTAAAATTTTTAAGATATCTTTTGTGTTTAAGCCGGGTCCGTCATCAAAGGAAAGAGCAATTTCCTTTACATTTAAACTTCCTCTTGAAAAGAAAGTTTGCTCCGCATACAAAGATGTTGTGATAAGTGAAAGTAACAGTATGAAAACTATTTTTTTCATGCTTTAATAAAAAAATCTTGCGATATATGTTAATATACCCGCATTTATTATTTGCATCCAAAAATTATCGTTTAAAGGCCAAGGAATAGTTTCTATAAAAGCCGCTATAATTGCACCTGCAACGGCAAACTGCCAACTCGGTAAAACTATTAAACCTACAATTAAGCAAGCCATAAAACAAGCAAATGTTCCTTCCAAAGATTTACCTGCATATATTTTGTGCTTGCCGTAAGCTTTACCGAAAAGTGCGGCACAGGCATCACCGAAAGCAAGATACAAAAAACTTGCCAAAACAAATGTTTTTTCAGGGAACAAAAGTATTGTTAAAAATGCTCCGGAAAGTGTCCAAGGCAAACCGCTTATTTTGTGTGTTTCGGATTCTCTGTGAACACCGCCCAAGACTTTTAATATAAATACATTAAACTTTTCGTTCCTTGCTCTTATAAATTCGCCCAACAAAACAATTATTATTGCTGTCAATAAACCGATTAAAACCACGGTTTTAGGTAAGAACCAATATGCCGCGACATAAATAAGTGTAAGAATATGAAAAGTTTTTCTTTTTATTTCGTCTTTAGGAAAGCCAAACATTTATATACTCCCATAAAAATATATTTATAAAAATTTATACCGTCAGTAAATACTTTAACAAAAAAATCTTTAACATAAATGTGGTTGGGAAAAATCCAAGCCAAAACCAATACTACCATTATTATATTAATAAAACAAACAAAAACAAAAGAAAAAAACTTTCCGTAAATTTTCATATCTTCCTGACCGACTTTTATTGCATAAAAAGTAAGTGCATAATAAAAAGCAAGAGACATACCGGCAAAAAATAAAAACCAGGAATATATTCCGGTAATATCCATAAACCAACCGAGACTAAAATATATCAAAATGATTATTATAGGATATATCGGAAAAAAATACGGAGAAAGTGTTATAAAGATATTATCTTTTGTTAAAGTAACACTTCCTTTATTTGCGGAAACCTTAAACTTTTTTATTTGAGCACCGCTTAAAAGGCCTGCCAATGCATGTGTAAGTTCATGTCCGAAAACATAAGTGGACATAGGTTTAAAAAATATTACCTGAAATAAAAAATAAACGGCTATTCCTATCCAAAAAGGAACGATATCGAAATTTGTTTTCCCTGCGAAAGAAAAAAACAATTGGAAAAAATCGTATATCAATACCAAAAGTAACGGTACAAAAAAAGCTGATACTATAAATCTTATTTTATTCATTTAATGCCGCTTATTTTATTAAAATCCCGAACTGAGACCGATAGTGTATGATACATAACCGTCATACACGCTTATACCTACGGTTCCGTTAATAATAACAGCCGATACGGAAACTCCGGCATAGTAGCCGAACCCTTCGTAACTGCCTTCCAAATCTTGTTTGTTTGATGATTTCGGATTAACTTTCGTTTTGTCCCAGCCAACACCGATATAAGGAGTTACTATGGGAATATTAAATGTTGCAACCGCACCTAAACCCAAATTGTTTCCGTCAACTTTGTTGATACCGTCATCAGCTTTAAGCAGCGTATACATACCTTGAATGCTGACAGACGGAATAATAAGATCTTTACCTTCAAATATTTTGTATCTTAAACCTGCACCGTAAATATTTGTATCTTGCATATACCCGTATTTTGCTAAAATATTTATGTTACCCGGAAGAGCCACGGCGCCGGTCAGCATAGGCACATAAAGTTCGTTTATTTCTTCCGCTTCAAAAATTTCGCTTGATACTTTGTTATAGTTCACTTTAAGGTGCAAATCTATTCCGTTAAGTCCTAAACCTGCCGAAGCGCTGAAACTTCCGCCTGTCATAATATTACCCAAATCCGATGCTAAATTATCTAAATATTTTTGAGCTTGTTCTTGTGTTGTATAATCAAGCATATCATTGAATTTAGCGAAAGGTCCGGCAAAAACAGTAATAGACACGAAGCACAAAACTGCAAATACGGATAATAATTTTTTCATAGTTACTCCTTACAAAATTGCGAAGCAATTTTGTAGTTTAAAGGGTGAATGGGTGAATGGCTTAAAGGTTTAACAACGAGATCCCGCATCAAGTGCGGGATGACACAACAATGGATTGCCACGCCGATAAATCGGCTCACAATGACAAACTTTTCACCCCTTCACCAACAAATTGTTTACAATTTGTGTTCACCTTTTCACCTGATTTTTTTAGCAATTTTCTTTTTCCCAAATTATTTTTATACCTTCCAATGTAAGTTCAGGTATAACACCTTCTATTTCTTCCATCTCTTTTACCATAAGATACGAAAGACCGCCTGTAGCAATAATTTTTATATTTTCTTCACCCATCTCGTTTTTTATTCTATGCAAAATTTCTTTTACCAACCCGATATATCCGTAATACAAACCGGACTGTATACATTCAACGGTTGTTCTGCCTACAATTTTTGCGGGCATATTTAAAGTAACCTGCGGCAACTTTGCGGTTCTTTGCGTTAAAGCTTCAGCTGATATTAAAGGACCTGCAGTTATTACACCGCCTAAATAATTTCCGTCTTTATCTATACAATCAAATGTGGTTGCCGTTCCGAAATCTATAACCACCGAAGCTGTTTTATACCTGTCATAAACTGCAACGGCATCCGCAATTCTGTCCGCACCGACTTCTTCCGGATTGTTATACGAAAATTTTAAGCCGCCCGCTCTTTTACTTGTAATAAACATTGCATCTTTTTTGAAATATCTTTTTGTTAAATCCGCGAAAACATTATCGAGTGATGGTACAACACTTGCAATGGCAACGGCTTTAATTTGTTCTTTGGATATATCAATTTTCGAATAATAAAATATGTCCAAAATTTTTATCGCATATTCGTCCGCAGTTTTCTTTTTGGATGTTGCTATTCTCCAAATTTGAAAAGGTTTATCTTCGATTTTGTTACCGTTGAATTTAAACAAACCGAGTGTAATATTTGTGTTTCCGATATCTATTGCTAAAAACATGATGTCTCCTTAAAAAATCGCTTTGCGATTTTTTAGTTTATAGGGTGAATGGTTTAAAGGTTTAACAACGAGATCCCGCATCAAGTGCGGGATGACACAACAATGGATTGCCACGCCGATAAATCGGCTCACAATGACAAACTTTTCACCCTTTCACCAACGAATTGTTTTACAATTCGTGTTCACCTTTTCACCCAAACAGGGTGTTTCCGTTACAGTCTATTCCGACTATCAACGGAAAATTTTCTATTTTTATTTCGTAAATTGCTTCCGGTCCCAAATCTTCAAAAGCTATCAACTTAAAACTTTTTACTTTTTCGGCTATCAATGCTCCGACTCCGCCGGTAGCAAGTAAATATATTGATTTATTTTTTTGTATCGAATCAAAAACTTCTTTACTTCTTTTACCTTTACCGATAAGAATTTTTACACCGTTATCCAACATTTTCGGTGTATAAACATCCATTCTTGAAGATGTTGTCGGTCCGCAAGAACCGATAATTTTGTCCGGTGCATTAGGGCACGGTCCGCAATAATATATACAAGCATCTTTTAATTCTATCGGTAACCGGTTACCGCCGTTTAAAAGTTCTACTAACCTTTTATGTGCCTGATCTCTTGCGGTATAAATAGTTCCGGTAAGTTCTATTTTTGTTCCCGCTTTAAAATCTTTAATATTTTGTAATAATTGTTCTATTGTTATCTTCATAATGTTATTGTTTTTCTTCTGCAAGAATGGCACTGCACATTTATTGCAACAGGCATAGATGCTATATGGCAAGGTTTTGTTTCAATAAATACGGCAAGTGCCGTAGGGTTACCGCCAAGCCCCATAGGCCCGATATTCAATTTGTTTATTTCTCCCAACAATTCCTGCTCTTTATCGTTATAATCTTGTTTTATATTTTTGCTGCCTATTGTTCTTAACAATGCTTTTTTTGCAAGAAGACCTACACTTGCGAAATCTCCCCCTATACCTAACCCCACTATTACCGGAGGACAAGCATTCGATCCTTTAAGTTTCATACTTTCTATAACAAAATTTTTTATACCCTGCCAACCGTCAAGCGGTGTAAGCATTTTTAAAAAACTTGCATTTTCGCTGCCGCCGCCTTTAGTTAATATTGTAATTTCTATTTTGTCTCCGTCAACGAAATCAAAATATATGTTTGCGGGAGTATTATCTTTTGTATTTATTCTGTTTAAAGGATCACTTACAATAGATTTTCTCAAATAATATTTTGTGTAACCTTGAGATACTCCTTTATTTATCGCCGTAACAATATCGTCACCTACTATTTCTACACCCTTACCGATTTTCACAAAAAAGTTTGCAGTTCCCGTATCTTGGCATAATGCAATCTTTTTTTCTCTTGCTATTTTTGCATTTTCCAAAATTTCTTTTAGAATATTGTCGGATATGGAATTATCGTTTTTTATGTGCGATGATATGCAATCAATAACATCCTGCGGTAAATTGAAATTTACTTCGCCGCAAAGCTCACAAACTTTATTGATAATTTCTTCACTGTTTATTTTCATTAAAAAACACTCCGTGTTTTTTAGTTTAAAGGGTGAATGGGTGAATGGCTTAAAGGTTTTAACTACGAGATCCCGCATCGAGTACGGGATGACAAACTTTTCACCCTTTCAACCCTTCAACCTTTCAACTATAAAATTTTGCAAAGCAAAAATTTATTTTGATTTTTTTATAAATCCGTTTTTCATCATATCCGCGGTTAACGCTCTGCTTCTTTTTATCATACTCATTGCCTGAGCATAAAACTGGTCGTAACTTGCTTTTCTTTGTGCAACTTTTTCTTTTATTGCTTTTACTGCAACTGCCGCTGCGACTTTCGGATAAACTTTCCAATCGTCCATTGTCGGCAATATTTGTGTCGGTTTTATTTTGTTGTTTGGAATACATGAAGCAAGTTCTACTGCTGCGGTAATACACATATTATCGGTTATTGTTGTTGCTCTTGCATCGAGTGTTCCTCTGAATACTCCCGGGAAACCCAATGAATTGTTAACCTGATTTTCAAAATCGCTTCTGCCTGTTGCAACTACTGCAGCACCTGCTTTTTTTGCTTCCCACGGCCAAATTTCCGGAACAGGGTTTGCACATGTAAATACTATAGGATTTTTTGCCATCTTTTTAATCCATTCTTTCTTTATTACGTTTGGTCCCGGTGTAGATAAACATATCAAAACATCCGCATTTTCCATTGCGGTTTCTATTGTACCTTCAACATTCGAACCGTTAGTATCGCAACACATTGCCCATTTTTCAGGATGCGAATTTTTCAATTCTTTTCTCTTTTTGTTCAATGTTCCTTTAGAATCCACCATTATTATGTTTGCGGGATTTGCTCCGTAAAACATTATTAATCTTGCAATACAAATATTTGCGGAACCCGCACCAAGCATTGCAATTTTAACTTTGGATATCTTTTTATTTACTACTTTTAAAGCGTTTATTAAACCGGCAAGTGTAACAAGTGCCGTTCCCTGTTGATCGTCGTGCCAAACAGGAATATGACATTCTTTTCTTAATGTGTAAAGTATAGGGAAACATTTCGGTTGAGCAATATCTTCCAAGTTTACTCCGCCGAAAGAAGGTTGCAAAATTTTAACGGTATTTATTATTTCCTGTTGATCTTTCGTTGCAAGACAAATAGGATAAGCATCTACTCCGCCGAGATACTTATACAATAATGCTTTACCTTCCATAACAGGCATTGCAGCTTCAGGACCGATGTCGCCAAGTCCCAACACTCTTGTTCCGTCGCTGACAACCGCAACGGAGTTCCATTTGTTTGTATGTTCGTATGCAAGTTCCAATTGCTTGTTTATATCTTTACAAACTGCAGCTACTCCCGGACTGTACCATATTGCAAAATCGTTAAAATCTCTTATTCTGCATTTAGGAACGACTTCTATTTTACCTTTATAAAAAGGGTGTAATCTTCTTGCATCTTTAGACGGTTTTTCCGCTAATTTTAAAAGTTTTTTTACGTTTGTTTTCATAAGATTTTTCCTTAAAGCAATATTATAATTATCTTATAAATTATACCATATTTCTAACTATAATTATACGGCTAAACGAGTTTTATTTTTTGTTTATAATTTCGCATTTACCTTCTTTATGTACCATCCGCTATCGCTTACATTTCAGTACACCGCAGTCGGCAAATGCTTCATTCTAAACAAAAACTGAGAAACTCTTTGATTGCAACCAACGGCAAACGACAAAAATCTGTAAATCCTTTGAGAGCACCAAAGACAAACAGGAAAAATATTTGGATAGATTCCGGATCAGAGTCCGGAATGACGGCAACTGCACGGGATCCCGCATCAAGTGCGGGATGACAGGACGGCGGAGGATTGGAAGATTAGAAGATTGGAAGATTGGAAACGACAACAAGAAACAAAGAGATCCCGCATCAAGTGCGGGATGACAAGGCAGAACAGCAATTTATAATTTACAATGTACAATTTATAATTAACGACAACAGCTCTGGATTGCCACGGCGGTTACACAGCCTCGCAATGACACCACTTTTGTCTTTTGAGACTTTAAGATTTTAGGTTAGAATGAAGAAACTAAAATATAAATTCCTTACTTGTTACTTTCAAAGGATTTACAGATTTTAAATTATAACGAAGTATTTTACGACTGAAGTGTACTGAAGGAAAAACGAAGTGGCTGGTACTCGAAGGAAAAAAATACGAAGTTAGAATTTAAAAGATAAATCCGTTTCGCTATTCCGTTTCTTAGAAACGGAATGACAGTGCTATGAAATGAGAGCCGTAACTCTCTTCAACTTCTAACGGCAATTCAAATGCATAATCTATTATTAATTTAGTTTCGTTTGCAAATGCGAATTCATATCCGAAACCTATATCAAAAGCTTCTTCTCTGCCGCCGAGTCTTATTGCCAATTTTCTATCCAAGACATAACTTTCCACACCGGCTTTTATAAAAGTTTCGTCATCTCTAAACATTACATCTAATGCTACTGTAAAATAAGGTATTTTTATTAACGGCAACTCGTCACTGTAATAACTTAAACCTACTACATTTATATTTTTTACTTCATCTTTTTCCATAAATCCGATATCTGCGGGAACTATATATTTACTGCTGAAACCTACACCTATACCGTTTGCAAACATTGCCAAAATACCGATATCGCCTGTTGCAGCACCTTTGTATGTCGGTAAATCGGTTTCCGATACGTCAAATTTTACTTCCTGAAGTAAATACTTAAAATTTATACCTGCACTTAATTCAACAACTTCTTTATCTAATCTTAATATATCGTTTAATACTCTTGCATAACCGATATTAAAAGAATCTTCTCTTCTTAAGCCCGGAGTAGACACCGATGACCATACAAAAGAAATAGAACCGTATTTAGCGTTTATAGGATGAACATAACCGATATAGTTTGCTCCTATTTCCACACCTTCAAGACCTGCAAACAATCTTGAACCCATCAAGGTAACTTCTCTTTGTGCAACAAAGCCCAAACCGGCCACATTGTATAACGGTGCATTTGCATCGTTGGATACCGCGGTAAATGCTCCGCCCATACCTAATGCCCTTACACCCCAATAGGTACTTTCAAAAGCCGCATATGCATGTTGGCTCATCGTTAAAACTATGGTTAATAATAATACTGCTAATACTTTTTTCAAAAAAAACACCTCGTGTTTTTTAGCTTAAAGGGTGAACGGGTGAATGGCTTAAAGGTTTTAACTGCGAGATCCCGTATCAAGTACGGGATGACAAACTTTTCACCCTTTCACCAACGAATTGTAAAACAATTCGTGTTCACCTTTTCACCTGTAAAAATTGCTTTAAGCAATTTTTTACCAAACGAAAGCGACTGTTCCGCTTATTGCATCTCCGCCGCTCTTCAATTTAATTTGATAAATATATGTTCCGCTTTCCGCCCAATCGCCGTTATCTTTTCTGCCATCCCAAACGGTAGGATCGGAACCGTCAGCAGATATTTTTCTTATTTTTTTACCTTTCAAATCGTATATAGTTATACTGTCACCCTGTTGCAAATATTTGAATTCAAAGCCCGGATAACTGTTACCTATTTTACCTTTTACTACTATTCTGTTTTTAGGTCTGTAACTTGAATCAGATAATTTAATACTTTCAATAACTCTATAAGAGCCTAAATCCGAAGCAGCAAAAGTATATACCTGATATTTTTTATCTACAGACAAACTTGCACCCGTTACACTTTCCCACTCTGTTCCGTTTTGATATTGCAAACTAAATTTAGATGCTTGTGTTTCGTTTTGTAAAGGAAGATTTTTTATCAGTATCGGACTATTTAGTTCGGGAACTCCTTCAATATCAAGCGATACAGTTGAAATTACATTTTCTCTTACTTGAGAAGAACCGCTTGAAGATGAAGATTCTTCCAAAAAGTCTACCGTTACCTTATGTTCACCGCTATACGCACCTTCGGGAACAGAAACTATTACATAACCGTCATCTTCTTTGGATTGATCTCCGCAGAAAACAGATATTTCTCCGCCCGCGGAACCATCAATATTTCCTTCTATTACATTTATGACTTGTACCGTAACAAATGTTTCGGATGATGCCTCTACAGGAGCATAACGGACATACTCCGAACCATCTACATCAAACACACATTTAATTCTATACTCTATAATACTGTTATCTTTTGTTATCGTGCCTTTCGGTGTCCCGATATAAAAATCTCTTCTGTTCGTTATACCTGTTTTTGTTATCTCTACAACTTCACCGGAATCCAACTTATATTCCAAAACAGCATTTCCGGAAGTTGCTTCACCGAAATTTGCATAAACTTTTGCATTTAAAATTCCGTTGGCCAAAACGGTATCTATTTTTTCGTGTTCGATTGCAGGTTCTATAAACGAAAAATCAACAACCGATGTTATCGTTTTAAAAGTTTCGCTTGATGCCGCATAGGCATTAACAAAACAACACGATACCGACAAAGCTAACATTACTATTAAGAATGAAATATTTTTAAAAACTCTTTCCATTTAGCTTTTAACTTTTCCCAAAAACTTTTTATTTTTTCTATATTATTTTTTTCAACTTTAAATTTTATTTCTTTTGTTGCCTGTTTTCCTAAATCTTCTACAGTGAAAACAGCAACATATGTTCCGTCTTCCAATGTTCCTATACTATCAACGAACTGTTTTGAACTCTCACAAAAAGTAGGAACAGTTTCTTCTATATTAATATTTTTTATTTCTTTTGTTTTTTTAGAATCGAAAATTTGTATTTTTCCGGAATGTCTTATATGAACATTACCGGTATTTTTTATAGTCATCCTATAATAAAATTTTTCGTCTATGTCGCTTTTACCTAAATCTAAAGATTCTATTTCAAAATTTATGTTTTCCGTTCCTTCAACAGTAACATATATAGGAACCGAAATAGAAAGATTTATCATAGAACTTTGATCTACACTAAATTTTACTCTGCCGCAAAGAGAGCCTTTCATTTTTTCATTTATAGTAACTTCATAAGGAACTTTTATTGTTTCACCGGGATTTAACGAAAATTCCGTTTTTTCAATTTTGAGCCAATCGTTAACATCCACACCTTCATTTTCGGAAAAGCAGTTCCCGTTAGATAAAGTCACGGTAAAAGTCATAGGCGTTTCAAATTTATTTGTAACCAAGTATACATTTTCATAAGATGCCCCCGGCACACCCGAAACATTAACTACCGTCGGAGTTACCGAGAAATTAGCAAAAGACAAAGAACATAAAAACATTAAACAAAAAGTAAGAATATATTTTTTCATAAAATTATTCATAACTTAAACTAATAATAAAACTTGCCGTATATTTTGATGCTTTCGCATTTCCTGTATTACAAGCAAAAAACAATTTAGGTTTCCTTTCATAAAAATCAGTAAGAGCATCGTAATATTGTGTCGTTACTCCGCCTGCATCGGTATTTTCAAAAGTATGACAACCGGATTGTGAAGGATTACCGGGAACATTTTGCCAAACTATCGAAGCTTGCGAAGAATCATCTTTGGCTTTTACAAAAAACCAAGGATACCAAGTTTTTGCACCTTCACCAAGCACACGAACTTTTCCCGCATCGTATAAGCCATATAATGTTTCTCCATCCGGAGCCCAATTTTCACCGATTTCCAACGAATTATAATCGGTAATTGCAGAGCCATCGTAATTAGTATACGGTAACGTTGAACAACTTATTTTCCATGCCGTAGGTAAAACATCACTTGTGTCTGCAATATTATAAAGACCTTCTTTATCGTTGTTTGTATAAAATCTTACTTTCCAATTATTACCACCTAAATCGCCATCAATATCAAGTTCCAAATATTGGTCTGCCACAGCCCAACCTTGTCCGAAAGTGTCTTCGGAAAAAGATATAGGTGTTGTTTGATCTGAAACTTCGGAATTATCGGAAACTTTTTTTCTTATGACTGAAAATTCCGCAGGTTCAGCGCTTTTTACCCAACGAATATTATCTATATCTAAAGTATCGTTTTGAACAACATTTGCCGTTTGTCTGACAATGAAGAAAGATCTGACTTGAGATAAAGATGTACCCGTAGGAATATTATAAGTAAGTTCTTGCCAAGTTGTTGAGGTTGAATCAAAACCACTTAAATTTTTTAGATATTGCCACTTTTGAACCTCGGTACCACTATTTACAATACTAAAACCTATCTCGCAATTTTGTAAAACAGCAGAAGATGTTGAACGAACAGAAAATTTAATTGTACCGCCTGCATAAGCGGACATATCTATATTGGCATTGGTTGTTGTGCCTTTTTTGCGAGTATACCCGCAACCGGCCCATGTATATTGTTTCCATTTAAATCTCATATAACGGTTACCTTCCGGCGCAAGGTCTCCGGCCGAACTTTCTACCGATTCACTCGTCATTGTTCCGCCCGGCGTCCACTGATCTTCCCAAATATCAAACTTTATTGCATCCGTATCACTTTCCGGAATATTATCATTGACACCATAAAAATGTGCACCGTTAAAATTGTCGGAATAAACACTATAAACGTTTCTTGTATTGTTGGCGGGAAAAGCAACACTTGCCGTTGCAAACAAGAACACAAATGATAATGATAAAACCTTTTTAAAATTCATAATTACTCAACAACCTTTTCAATAACTATTTTATCCGTACCGAAAATGTCGCCACGGAATACATTCATAAAGTTTCCACCGAAATACATGTATGCCGTTTTACTTCGTTGTACTTCATTCGGTGCCCACGGAGCAAAACTACCGTCTGCACCATAAGGTCCGAAAACAAGACCACCGGCACTTGCACAAGCAATTACGGCATATTCTCTTTTAAAGTTTGCTTCCGTGCTTGTTATCTCGCTTTTCAAAACAGTACCGTTATAATAAGCAACATAATCCGCCTCGTCGGTAAAATATCTTGCAACTTTATCACCGGACTGTGTCATAGTTTCGGGATCATATTCACGTTGCAATTCCGAGCTTGATAATTTGTTTGCCGAGAAGAAATAACTCAATGCGATATATCCGCCGTAGTCACCGCCTTGCTTTTCTTCATGAACCAATCCGCTGTGAGCAAATGTTACGCTCGACGTATAAACTTGAACTATTCTTGCTGCTGTTGATTTGTATACCGTGCTTTCGGTATTTTTTTGATATAAGTAATAACTTACCGTAGGATCTGTTACCGTAGCTTTTACGACGGCATATGTTGTTGACCACTTCCATTGAGGAGCATCTTGTCTGAGAGCAACATCCTGAATTTTCCAGTTTATTGTATCCGTGCTTGAATCATCGGCGATATTTTTTAATTCAAAAGAAAAATCTACCGAGCCCATGTTACTGAAATCCGCAACGATATCTACGGTTCCAACTGTTCCCGACGATATAACCGCTGCACAAATTATATTTGAACAAAAAAGCAATGCAAAAGAAATAAAAAATAAACCTAAATTTTTTTTCATTTATTCAATTATCTTTTTTAGAATTTGCTAATATGATTATTATACAAAATTCAACTATATTTTACAAGATATAAAACTTTAGCAATAAAAAAACGGGAAGATTTTTTTCTTCCCGTTTTTGTTATTATAATCTTAAATCAATTAGAATCTAAACGAAAGTGCTATAAAATGTGAACCGTATGATTCTTCTATTTCAAAGGGCAACTCAAACGCATAATCTATT
>DJWX01000008.1:0-248656 GCA_002448285.1 Candidatus Ruminimicrobiellum ovillum
GGCAAATCATCCGAAGATCCCGTATCAAGTGCGGGATGACAACAACGACAAACGGCAACGACAGCTATAAATTATAAGCTATCGTTATTATTTTTTTTGAGTTATTGCAAGATCCGGTATCGGCATAGAAACATATTCTATTCCGGCTTCTTTAAACAATTTTTGAAAAGTTTCGTCCGGATATTCTATACTCATAACAACTCTTTTAATTTTTGCATTTGCTATCATTTTCGCACATAATATGCACGGTGAATGTGTGCAATACAATGTTCCTCCGTTTATGTTTATGCCATGAGTTCCTGCTTGAATTATTGCATTTTGTTCAGCATGAATAGCTCTGCAAATTTCGTGTCTTGTTCCGGACGGAATATTTAGTTCATTTCTTAAACAACCGAGTTCCAAACAATCTTTTGTGCCTGCTGCAGCACCATTGTAACCGGTAGTTAAAATTCTTTTATCTCTTACGATAACCGCTCCTACATGGTGTCTTACACAAGTTGACCTTTCGGCAACAAGCCATGCAAGTTTCATAAAATATTCGTCCCAAGACGGTCTTGATATTTTTTCTATGTTTTCCATAATTAAAGATTAAACAAAAATTTTAATATTATTGTCAAACCGGAACGGCAGAGGGATAGAGGGATGGAAAAGGCAACGACAAGCTTAGAGTTTAACGACAACGACGAGATCCCGCATCAAGTGCGGGATGACAGAACGGCAGCTTAGGGCTTATTAAAAATCGCAAAGCGTTTTTGGAAGATTGGAGGATTAGCAACTACTAACGGCAACGGCGGAACGGCGATAACGGCGAGATCCCGCATCAAGTGCGGGATGACAGACGGGAACGACAGAGGATTGGAGGATTGAAAACTACCAACGGCGAGCATAGACAAAATATTCTTATTTAGGTAAAATATTTAAGATATATGTTATTTATATATATATTTCTTTTACGGAGATAAAAATGAAAAATTTATGGTCTTACGATAAACAAGGACAATGTGTAGTAAAAGATGCAAGAAGTTTAAAACAACCTTTAATTCACATGATAGCAAACTGCCCGAAATATTTTTCTATATGTGATAATTTTTTAAGAGGTTTTTCGGGTTTTGATTATACGAGAATGTTCGGTGAATTCGACGGTCCGAACTTTCCTAAAGGACAAGCAAGATTTATTTGGATAAGAGAAGGAAAACAAACCTGGCTTGTTAACAATTATGATTTAACAGACAAACAAACATCCAATCCGAAATATGAAATGGGGTTGGGTTACGTAAACTTTTACGGTTCATCCAAGAAATTAAATTTAGATGTTAAAACTACAATATTTGTTCCGTTGGAAGAAATGGCGGAATTGTGGCTCGTAGATATTACAAACAATTCTAAAAAAGATAAAGTTATAGATTTTATCCCCACGGTACCTATTTACGGCGGAAGCAGAGCTTATGTTGAATATCACAGAGATGTTGTAAGACTTTATAATAAAAGCGAAGTAAAAAACAGTATAAAAATTCTCCCCGGCCTTGAATGGATAGAAGGTTCAACCGATTCAAGTGATATTTGTTACTTTATGAGTGCGGAAACTCAAACAGGTAAAAAAGGTAACAGATTTTATTCCGACAGAGAAACTTTCCTCGGGCCCAACAATATGTGGTTAAAGCCGGATTCAATATTAAATGATATTGCTCCGCAAAAACAATGTTACGGTAAAGAAGCGGTAGGTGCGATAGAATTTAAAAAGATAAAAATTCCTGCAGGAAAAACAGTAAGCTTTGTTGTAATAAACGGTATAACTTTTACAGGCAGTAAAGATGCAGACAAAATAATAAAAAAATATTCTTATAAAAATACCGTTAAAGCTTTTGACGATTTGAATAAATACTGGCAGGAAAGAGCATCAAGAGTTCAAATAACAACAGCAAACAAAGAGTTTGATAATTTGTGGAACAATTGGTGGTGCTACCAATTATCTATGAGATATTGGTTCGGAAACACCGCACATCCTCAAACGGATTACGGTTCAGACTTTGCAGGTTGGAGAGATTTTTGGCAAGACATGATGGCAGCAACAGTAATAGATCCGAAAGGTCTTGAAGAAAGAACAATGAAAACTCTTGAAGGTATAAGACTTGACGGAACAAACGCTACGAGATTTTTCGCAAGAACAAAAGAATTCGGCAGCGACGAAGTTAACGGTTTGTGGTGCGATCATCCTTATTGGACGGCACAAACGGTTATGATACTTGCAAACTTTTTAGGTGACAAAAAATTCTTGTTCAGAGACGGAATAGGTTACTTTAAAGATTGTTATCAAAACAGAGGCGAATCAAAAAACGATAAATGGAAAAAAGGTTATATCGAAAATCAAAAAACAACATCCGGCAAAAAATATACCGGAACGGTTATTGAACATATGCTTGTTCAAATAGAAACAATGTTTTATGATGTAGGAAACAACAATCTTTTAAAACAAAAAAGAGCCGATTGGAACGATGCAGTCGATCAAGTTAAAGGTGAAAATGTAACGTTCTCTTTCGCACTTGCACAAAATTGTAACGAAATTGCAGACTTATTGGAAAAGACAGCTAACGATTTAAATATTAAAGAAATAGAAGTTTTTGCGGAATTGGCAGACCTTATACAAAACTTCGACGACAAAGCAAAAGATATTCCCGCAAAACAAAGACAAGCGGTTTTGGCAAAATATTTAAGTAAAGTAAACGATGCAATTTCCGGCAAAAAAGTTAAAGTTAAAATTTCAAAAATATTGAAAGATTTAAGAACAAAAGCTCAGTTTGTTATAGATAATGCAAACAAAAAAGCTTTCAACGGATATTATTACAGCGGATACATTTTTGCAGACGGAAAACCTGTAGATACAATTTGGAATAAATCCGCATTGAACAAAAAGAATCCTACATCAAACGATTTTGAAATGATGTTAATGCCTCAAACATGGTCACTTGTTTCAGGCGGTGCAAAGAAAATCGGAGCGGAACAAACCGTTATAGATTCGGTATTTAAATATTTGTTCGATACAACAACCGGTGCATTAAAATTAAATTATCCCGCTTATACGAAATTCAATAAAACCATAGGAAGAATAACAGGATTTGCTCCGGGAACAAAAGAAAACAATGCTTTATTTTCTCATGCAAACTTGTTCTTTGTTTGGGCTTTAATAAAACAAGGAATGCCCGATTTAGCTTATAAAGTATTTTCCGGAATAAATCCTTTAAATCACGAACACGAAATAATAAGAACAGGTCCGTGGATACCGGAATATTATATTTCCAACGATAATCCGAACATTGCGGGAAGAGGTGAATATCCTGTTCTTACAGGTTCTTGTGCTTGGACAAGATATGCTTTCCAAAACTTTTTCTTCGGTGTAAAGGGCGTTTTTGAAGGGTTATCTATAGATCCGCATTTACCTGCAAATAAAGATTTTCAAAAATGTAAATTATTTATAAAATTCAGAAATGCAAACTATGATATAAGTTTTGAAAATCCGAAATTAAAGAAAAATTCAACAGCAAAAGAAATAATTGTTGACGGTAAAAAAATTGAAGGTAATATTATAAAACCGTTTAAATCAGGAACTCATAAAGTTACCGTAATATTGGGATAGAATATGAAAAAGTTTTTAATTTTATTTTTATTGTTATGTATTGCTTGTATAGGTTATTCGGACACATTAAATGTGAGAGTAATTGTTAATTCCATGGATATTGTTTCCCCTGACGGAGATGTAAAAACTTACACAGTAGCCGAAGATGTTCCGGATATACCGTATTCTTCAAAAATTATTGCAAACGGAATGTTAATTTTAAATTATCATTCTGCGGGTATAGTTTTAAAGAACAGGCAAGGTCTTTTTGTTTCGAAACATCCTATAACAAATGTGTTAATGTTTTCTAAGATAGAAAATTCAAGATCGGGACCGATTTTGATATATTTTAATTCTACTACGATAGCACAAATGAGTGCAGATACGGTATTTTCTTTAAAACACGACGAAAAGGATAATTCGGTAACATTAGAAATTGTTGACGGAAATGCAATAATGAAAATTAACGAAGAAGAAATAGAGTTTGTAACCGGAGAAACATTTAAACATCAATTTAAAGGTGAATATCATGCCATTTAAATTTTTCAATTTAAAAATTAAAGATGTTGTGTTAATCGAGTCGGTAAAATTTAAAGACGACAGAGGTTTTTTTGAGGAAGTATTTAAAGTACCCGACTTTAAAAATTCGGGAATAGATTTAAATGTAAAACAAATAAATTTCTCACACTCTACAAAAGGCGTCTTAAGAGGATTACATTATCAACTTGCACCATTTGCTCAAGCAAAGTTGGTTAGAGTAATACACGGAAGAATATTTGATGTTGCCGTAGATTTAAGAGTCGGCTCTTCCACTTTCGGTAAATGGGTAGGTGCGGAACTTTCACCGGAAGGACAAAATATGCTTTTTATTCCGGAAGGATTTGCTCACGGGTTTGAGGTTTTATCCGATGAGGTTGATTTTGAATATTATTGTTCAAACATTTATTCCCCCGAACACGAAAGAGGAATTTTGTATAACGATCCTTTTTTGAAAATTGATTGGCATACAATAAATCCGAAACTTTCAAAGAAAGATTTGGTTTATCCTACTTTCGAGTTTGCAGAGCACAATTTTGAGTACAAACTTTAAAAATTGCGGAGCAATTTTTAGCTTATAGAAAAATCCTGTGGATTTTTCGCTTAAAGCTTATAGTTTATAACGGCAACGGCGAGATCCCGCATCAAGTGCGGGATGACAGATTGGAACGGCGAAACGGCAGAGGTATAGAGGGATGGAAGTATAGAGGGATGGAAAAAGCAACGACAAGCTTAGAGCTTATAGCTTAAAGCTTATAGTTTAACAACAACGGCGAGACGTTGCGCGGAATGTTTGCCCACCTTACAAGAGCAAATCATCCGAAGATCCCGCATCAAGTGCGGGATGACAGACAAAAACTACAAACAAGGTTTTGATATGAAATATATAATTACCGGAAGTTCCGGACAGTTAGCAAAAGCATTTATTAAAAAATTTACGGAATCAAACATTGATTTTATTGCACCGACAGAACAAGACCTTGATATAACAAACAAAGAAAAAATATCCAATATCTTTTCCCAATATAATCCCGATGTGGTTATAAATTGTGCCGCATATAACAATGTGGAAGCCGCTCAACAAAACAACACAAAAGCTTTTTTAATAAACAAAACTGCCGTAACTAATTTGGTTGATGAAACCAAGAAATATAATGCAAAATTTGTTCATTTCGGAACAGATTATGTTTTCGACGGAACAAAAAATGATTTATATGTTGAAACCGATAAAACAAACCCTTTAAACGAATACGGAAAAAGTAAACTTGCAGGTGAACAAGAAGCACTCAAATACAGTAATAGTTTAGTTTGCAGGTTAAGTTGGGTTATAGGTGAAGGACAACAAAATTTCTTATTTAAATTATCCGGATGGTTAAAAAACAATAAAACAGTTAAAGTTTCAAGTGATGAAGTTTCCGTGCCGTGTTTTAGTTTTGATATAGCAGATACAATAATGAAAGCATTAGACAACAATTTGTCCGGTTTATTTCATCTTACAAATTCCGGAAAATGTTCAAGATATGAATTAGCTAAAGAATTTGTAAAACTCAATAACTTCGATAATGAAATAGTGCCTGTTCCCATGGCAAGTTTCAATTCCAAAGTTCAAAGGCCGCTATTTACGGCAATGTCTAATAAAAAGATATCAAAAGAGTTAAATATAACAATTCCCGAATGGAACATTTCTTTAAAAAAATTGTTACAAAACAATTTTTTCAGTTTATAGTTTGTAGTTGTCATCCCGCACTTGATGCGGGATCTTCGGATGATTTGCCCTTGTAAGGTGGGCAAACATTCCGCGCAACGTCTCGCTGTTTGTCGTTCTAAACTATAAGCAAAAAATTCGTAGAATTTTTTAATAGGCTTTAAGCTAAAATTCTTAATTTTATTACTTTAAAAAGATATTTTATTAAAGTGAATGTTTTTAATTTGGATGTTCCGGAAGCTCTTTCCAAAAATGCTATAGGATATTCCTTAATATTTGCTTTTGTTTTCTTTGCATAGTAGAGCATTTCCGTTACAATAAACGGATCGGAAGCTTTTAATTTATCTATATATTGTTCTACAATTTCTTTCTTAAACATTCTATATCCGGATGTAGCATCCGCAACTTTTACTCCTATACAAAACTGTAAATATCTTCTTGAAAGATGACTTACTATTTGTCTTAAAAAACCTCTTTGTGTATCGGAACCGCCTTTAACATATCTTGAACCGATAACAACATCACAACTGTTTATAAGTTCTCTGAAATCTTTAATATATTTAGGATTGTGTGAACCGTCACCGTCTAATTCGACAATATATTTGTAACCTTTTTGTATCCCCCACTTGAAAGCATCTATTCCGGCATATCCTCTGCCTCTTTTTTCTTTTCTTAACAACAAATGTACTTTAGGATTTTCTTTTGCCATTTCTTCTACAATTTTGTATGTTCCGTCGGGTGAAACATCATCTGCAACAAGAACTTCTATATCTTCAACTCCGCAATTCAATATATCGTTTACAACTGTTTTTATATTTGTTGCTTCATTATAAGTACAAACAACTGCCAAAGTATCCATGTTATCCTCTAATAAATATAAGTTTGTATAGCATCCAAAACATTTTCTACAGAAACTTTATCCATACATTTTACTTTTTTGTTGCAATCCGGTTTGTAACAGCAATTACATTCCATTGATACAATTTTTATTCCCCTGCCATACATTTCAATTTCGTTGTATGATGTAGGTCCGAAAATAGCAACAACATTCTTTTTCAAGCCTAAAGCCGCATGCATTGCCATTGTATCTCCGCAAACGACCAAATCGCACAAATCCACCATCGCAAAAAATTCCTGGACGGAATTATCCGTTCCGGTAGAATATACATTTTTAATTTTCTGTTTAAGTATTAATTTTATTTCTTCTTCATCATCTTTTCCGCCGAGCAATAAAATATTGTAATCTTTAGACGATAAAATTTTTATAAGTTTTATATATTTTTCTATTCTCCATTTTTTCATAACCCATCTTTTTCCCGCACTCGGGTTAATACCTATAACTTTGTTCTTGTTTAATTTCAATGAAGATTTTAATTCTTTTGCTTTTTGTTCGGCTTCTTTTGATATAGGAACAACAATTTCATAATTATCTTTTGTAAGTTCACAAATATTTGCCATCCAATATTGGTAAGTGTGTTCGTTTTCTTTCTTTAAATTGTCGTAAGCACTTGCAGGCAACCATTTTTTTGCATATTCATTTGAACCGACTATTTTTCTTGATTTATCGAGATAGTATCCGATTATTTTATCCGCAAAAACAAGTTTGGTAAAAGATAAACTTTCAGGCGATAAGTCCAAGTTTATAACTATATCGTATTTTGTTGAAGACAAAAATTCAAAAACTTTGTTATCGTTAGGAATAATGATATCTATATATTTGTTCCCGACCAAAACATCGACATTTTTTTTATCTACCAACCAATCTATTGTGGAATTTTTATACTTTTCTTTTAATCCTTCCAATATAAAAGTTGTTCTTAAAACATCGCCCATTGCACCTAATTTAACAATCAAAATTTTTGTTTGTTTTGATTTTTTGTTTACGGAAACATACTTTTTACACGAAGAACAGACAGCTCCGTTTTCTTTTTGATATTTGCACGGCCTGTCCAAAGGAAAATTTATACAATCGGAATACAATTTATAATTTAGTTTTTTCATAATTTTTGATTTTAGCATATTAAATTTTGCTTTGCAAAATTGGAAGATTGGGAACGATAGAGGGATAGAGGTATGGAAAAGGCAACGACAAGCTTAGAGCTTACAGCTTAGAGTTTAACGACAACGACGAGATCCCGCATCAAGTGCGGATGCTTGGCTCTTACAAGGTGAGCCAACATTCCGCGCAACGTCTGCGGGATGACAGAACGGCGGAAGATTAGAAGATTGGAGGATTGGAAACGACGGAACGGCGATAACGGCGAGATCCCGCATCGAGTGCGGGATGACAGAACAGCGGAGGTTGACAAAAAAGATTTAAAAATATAAAATAACTGGATATTAGTTGTAAGGAATCGCGGGGTGGAGCAGCCCGGTAGCTCGTCAGGCTCATAACCTGAAGGTCGTAGGTTCAAATCCTGCCCCCGCAACCATTTAAAAAAAAGACTTATGCTAAAAGCATAAGTCTTTTTTTACTTACAAGTACTTATTTTTAAAATTTCTCATTTTCAACTACAAAAGCTATTCATTTAAAATTTTTAAAGCCGTGCTCCAACTTGATTTTTCCTAACGACCTAATGTAACGGAAAAATCTTCAATCATGTTCGCACTAAAAAACTTTTTAAATTTATAGTTTTTTACTTTAAAAATTTTTGCATTCATGGACAGCTTTTATCGTACTTTTCAAATGAAAATTTTAAAAGATATTTATCTGCTGTTCAGCATTTTTTCTGTCAGTTCTGTTGCATAAACGACAAATCTTTCGCATGGTCTTACTTTATAATATTCCGGAGTTCGTTTTTCCGGCATGGAAACATCTTTTTTAATATTTGCAAGTGACATTAACAACTCTTTACAAATTATAGTTCCGAATTTATCGGTAAATTGTTTTGCCAAATTTTGTATCAACTTATAATGTTGATTTTTCAAATTCATATCTTGGCTGTCTATATAACCGTATTTTAAACCCGCAATCATAAACATTGCAGTTACCGCACCGCAAACTTGTCTTAATCCCCCCATACCACCGCCGAAAGAAGAAGATAGTTTTAAACCGGTTTCCAAATCCATACCTAAATCTTGACAAAATGCAGCAAATACGGACTGTGAGCAATTATATCCTTTTCTGAAATATTCCTGAGCTTGTTCCTGCTTTGTCATATTTTGTTCTCCATAAACTTAATTTAAGTTAAGTTTACATTATTTTTAACTTTTTATCTATATAACAAGAAACAGCAACTCGGATATGAGTTGCTGTTTCTTTATATAACTTTTAATTGAACATTTTTCGGAAGTGCCGAGGGCGGGACTTGAACCCGCACGCCGCCTAAGCAACTTGAGATTTTGAGTCTCACGTGTCTGCCAATTCCACCACCTCGGCAATGTCCAATTATTTTACATTATAATTTTTTTTTAGTCAATAAAACAAAAACTACTTCTGTACTTTTCCCTGATTTGCAACAGCTTCCATAGCTTTTTTAACTGCTTCGGGATCACCTACATAATAACTCTTAATAGGTTTTAAGTTTTCGTCCAATTCATAAACCAAAGGCATTGCTGTAGGAATATTTAAATTAACGATATTTTCATCGCTGATATTGTCCAAATATTTTACCAATGCTCTTAAGCTGTTACCGTGAGCAGCTATAATTATTTTCTTACCTTCTTTTATTTTAGGAGCAATTTCACTGTTCCAAAAAGGTATAACTCTTGCAACCGTATCTTTTAAACATTCCGTTAAAGGAATGTCTTTTTTATCAACGTTTTTATATTTCGGATCGTTACCTGCATATCTTTCATCACTTGTTGAAAGAGGTTCAGGCGGAGTATCATAACTTCTTCTCCAAATTTTTACCTGTGCTTCACCGAACTTTGCTGCAGTTTCGGCTTTATTCAAACCTTGTAAAGAACCGTAATGTCTTTCGTTCAATCTCCAAGATTTTTCTACAGGTATCCATAACAAATCCATTTGTTCCAAAACATTATTTAAAGTTTTTATAGCTCTTTTCAAAACGGAAGTATATGCTAAATCAAAAGAAAAACCTTCTTTCTTTAAATCTTGACCTGCTTTTATTGCTTCCTGAGTTCCTTTTTCGGATAAATCAACATCTGTCCATCCGGTAAATTTGTTTTCTTTGTTCCAAACACTTTCGCCATGTCTAATCAAAACTAATTTGTACATCTTTACATCCTCCCGTATATTCTTAATTTATTATTAATAATGTATCTTAATTATTATAGCATTTTATTATCTTTTTTTATAAAGTAAAGATATAATAAAAATTATGCAGGAAACCAATATTATCGTTGCTCCGACCGGTATAGAAAAAAATGTGGAAATAAACAAACCCGTAACACAAGCCGATACGGCAAAAAATACCGATAACAAATACATTTTTGTTAAACTGTAAGTAAGTTGGTATGCCGTAGCCGCCGGCAACGATATTAAGCTGTATATTAAAAGTCCGCCGATGGATTTTAAGTTTATACTTATCGTAGAACATAACAATAATACCATCAAAGTAAAAATTAAATTTTCCGGTATTCCGCATGATTTTGAAATTTCTCTGCTGAAAAACAGTGCAATTATTCCCCTGTGAAAGAAAATTGCAAACAATATTAATATTATTGTGATAACGGTATTTACAAATACATCGCTTAATGTGGATATTAATAAGTTTCCCCAAAATAAGCTGAACAAATCGGTTATATGTTCTTTGAATAAACCCGCAAAAATGAAAGCTACAGCAATACTGAAAGAAAACAATAAATTTATTGAAATATTATTTTGGCTTTTTATTCTCCTGGATATAGGATTTATCATAAATGCCGCCAATATACAAAACACAAATCCGGACAAAACAGGATTAATTCCGAGAAACAAACCTACTATTGCACCGGCAAATGCACAATGTGCAATGGTAACACCGATAAACGGAATATTTAACAATAATATCCACACACCGATAATTCCGCAGGACAAGCCCGCTAAAATCGATAATATTATTGCTCTGTTAAAAAAAGAATAATTAAAAAAGTCTAAAAGTTCGAACATAAAAAAATTGCTCCGCAATTTTTGCTTATGGCTTATTAAAAAATCCTGCGGATTTTTTGCTTAAAGCTTATAGCTTATAGTTTAGAACGACAAACAGCGAGACGTTGCGCGGAATGTTTGCCCACCTTACAAGGGCAAATCATCCGAAGATCCCGCATCAAGTGCGGGATGACAGACATTATGACAATTTATAATTTACTATTTCGCCTTTTTCAAGAACGATTTCCCTGTTACAACATTTCGGTTTTTGTTCTAAATTATGCAACACAATTAAAAGAGTATGCTCTTTATCAGAATGTATATCTTCTATAATTTCAATAATATTTTTTTGAGATTTTATATCAAGATTGGATAACGGTTCATCCAACAAGATAATATCGGCCTGTTGTGCCAAAACTCTTGCTATCGATACTTTTTGCATTTCCCCGCCGGACAGTTTTCCTACAGGGGTATTCAACAATTTATGTATATCAAGTTTTGCGGCAATATTTTCAACAAGCAAGTTGTCTTGTTTCGATAATTTTTTAAATATGCCTTTCCTTGCCGTTATTCCTATTTCTATAACCTGCTTAACCGTTATAGGAACATTTTCTTCAAATTTATTTATCTGCGGAATATAGCCGATTCTTTTTTTTATTTCGTTATCCGAATTATTATTAAATATTTTGATTGTTCCGCTCGTGGGTTTTACTAAACCGTTGATTATTTTAAACAATGTGGTTTTCCCCGCACCGTTATGACCGGATATACTTACACAATCACCTTTATTTATATTCAGATTTATGTTTTTGAGTATATATTTATCGGAATATATAAGATTTACATTTGATAGAGATATAGCGGAAGGAATCATTTTTGTTCCAGTGCCTTATTTATTTTCTCGATATTGTTTTTTAAAGTATTTATATAAGATCTGCCGAGAACAAAATTGCTTATAATGATATGATTCATTTTTAAATCTTCTGCCAGTGTTCTGCCGACATCGGTTCCCGCCTGCAAATTATCCACGACATATTTAACTTTTTCTTTTTTTATTTTTTTCGTAAGCATTAACATTTCCGCCGACGACATATTGCTTGATTTACCGTATGACATAACAATATCAAAGCCCAACCATTCCATGAAAGTTGATATCTGTGAGTTGCACACAATTTTTTCGTTATATTTGTTGTAACCGTTTTTTGCTATTTCTTCCGCTAAAAAATTTACTCTGAAAGAATAATCCAAAAAGTTCTGTTCATAAAAATCTTTATTATCGCTATCCCAAATAGATAACAAGTCCAACAATTCCCGTGCGGCTCTTAAATTTATATAAGGAATCATATAATTTCCTCTTGTTTTTAATTCTCTGTAGACCATACCCAATCTGGTTATTTTGTATTTTAAATCTTTAATCCACGGTTGCCAATGATGATATAAAACTATATTACACTTATTGATTTCTTTTATCGTTTTGGCATCGATATCATAACTTCCGGGACACATTGTTGTAGGAATTATTGTAAAAACTTCTATTTTATCTTTACATATTTCATCTAAAAGATCAGCCAAATTTGAAGTTGTAACGGCTATTTTTATTTTCTTATCAATAGCCGGATTCGAATAAGCAAAAATGATATTGGGAAGAAGAAAAAGAGCCGATATTAAAACTAATATTTTCAATTTCATTGTTTTGCCTCTTTATTTGTTTCTTTTTCCGGTTCTTCTTTTTGAGAATCTTCTTCAAAAACAAATTCCATTTCGTTTTCGGCAACAACATCAAAAACAATTTTTGCTTCTTTTTCCATTTCTTTAGGTTTTGTTTTTAAATAATTTAGTCTCTTTTCGTATTTTTCGTTTTCATTTATAAGCTTTTCCGTATTTGATTTAAGCTTATGAATTTCAATTAACCTTGAAATAAATTGGGATGTGGAAGAATTAAAAATAATACATAAAAATGTAATAAAGATTATTCCTATCACAATATATTTAAAAACAGCTTTACTTCTTTCTTCTTTTCTCATATCTTTTCTCTTAATTAAATTATAATTCCGCCGCCGATAACATAAGGACCGTCATAAAACACCGCGGATTGTCCCGGTGTAACGGAAGCTTGTTCATCATCGAACAATATTATATCTTTGGAAATAAGTGCCGATGCCGGTTCATGCATTCTTCTTATTTTAACATCAGCTTTAAAATTATTACCGTCGAATTTATTTGATACAAATGTTATATCTTTTATTTTTGCAACTCTTGAAAAAACATCTTTCTTGGTTCCTACAATAAGTGTATTTGTTGCTTTATCCATTTTAAGAACATATACAGGTTCGGGAGTCGTTATACCGAGTCCGCTTCTCTGCCCGATTGTATAAAAAATCAATCCTTTGTGTTTACCGAGCTTTTTACCGTTAACATCGACGATAAGTCCCGGTAACACTTTTTTATTAAAATCTTTAATATTCTTTTGTAAGAACTCGTGATAAGTTTTTTCTATAAAACAAATTTCCTGACTGTCCGGTTTGTTGGCAACAGGAAGATTTGCGGTAGTAGCTATGTTTCTTATTTCTTCTTTCGTATAATCCGCCAAAGGAAACATTAAGTTTTTAAGTTCATTTTGTGTTAATCTGTAAAGAAAATATGTTTGATCTTTAGATTTATCTTTACCGATTTTCAATTTATATTCATCGTCCGTTTTTTCTATCTTTGCATAATGGCCTGTAGCCAAATAATCGAATCCTTCTTTTTTTGCATAGTCGAGCAAAAGCCCGAACTTTATTTTTTCGTTACAAAGTATACACGGATTCGGTGTTGTTGCAGACAAATAAGATGAGATAAAATTATTTATAATGGTATCTTTAAACTCTTTTTGTAAATCGAGAACATAATGTTTGATATTTAAAAAGTCACAAACTTTTTTTGCATCTTCTATTGCTTGTAAAGATACCGATGCTCTCGAGTGAGAATCATATAATTTCAATGTAAGGGCGGAAACATCAAATCCCTGTTGTTTTAACAAATAAGCAGTTGTGGAAGAATCTACTCCGCCGGATAATGCTACTAAAACTTTTTTCATTTTAAACCATAATATTGACAAGATCCCGCATCGAGTGCGGGATGACAGATGATATGTGTTATTTTTTTGTTTCTTCCAAGTATTTTTGGTAACCGATTTTATTTAACTTTTCATCTTTACTTAGAATTTGTTCCTTCATTTCTTTTCTGTATTGTAACAGCTTTTCCGAAACAGCTTTGTTGTTTAATGCAATAATTTCTAAAGCAAATATTGCGGCATTTTTGGCACCTGCTTTACCTATAGACATACAAGCTACCGGTATTGAAGGCGGCATTTGTGCTATAGAAAAAAGAGCATCCATACCGGAAAGAGCTTTTCCTTCCATAGGAACACCTATTACGGGAAGAATTGTTTCCGAAGCTACAACCCCCGGAAGAGCCGCAGACATTCCCGCAACAGCTATAAAAGCCTTTGCACCGTTTGTAACGGCATTATTTACACACTGTTTAACAAATTCCGCCGTTCTGTGTGCGGATGCAATATTTACGGAATATTTAATACCGAACTTATCGAATATTTTCAATGTTTCGGCAACTACGGGTAAATCGGAATCCGAACCCATTATAACTGCAACATCTATTTGTTTATCCATTTTAATGCCCTCTGTGCAATATCTTTTCTATAATGCATTTTATCGAAAGTAACTTTAGGTATTACGGCATAAACTTTATCTATTGCCGATTTTATATCGTCTGCAACAGAAGTTAATACCAAAACTCTTCCGCCTGATGTTAAAACATTACCTTGTTCATCTTTTTTTGTTCCGGCATGAAATACTATTGCTTCATCTTCTTTAACGGTATCCAATCCGAAAATCTTAATGTTTTTTTCATATTTTTCAGGATATCCGCCGGAAGCAAGAACAACACATACAGCCGATTTTTTTGACCATTTTATATCTATTTCGTTTAATGTTCCGTTAATGGTATGTTCAACGATATCTACCAAATCCGTTTCAAGTAACGGTAATATAACTTGTGTTTCGGGATCTCCGAACCTGCAATTAAATTCCAAAACATAAGGTTTACCGTTATCTACCATGAAACCTATATATAAAATACCTTTATAATCTATATTTTCTTTTTGTAAGCCGTTCATAATGTTGGGCATTACCTGCTCTTTAACTTGTTTTAAAAGTTCCGGTGTTGCTATCGGGGCAGGTGCATAAGCTCCCATACCGCCGGTATTTAAACCTTTATCTCCGTCGTCAACTCTTTTATGATCCTGTGCCGCAGGCATTATTGAAAAATGTTTGCCGTCTACAAAAACCAAAATCGATGTTTCCTGCCCTTCCAACCATTGTTCAAAAATTATTTTATCACCGGCAGAGCCGAAAGATTTATCTTGCATCATATTCTTTATTGCAGCAAGAGCTTCCTGCCTGTTTTGGCACATTACAACGCCTTTACCTGCCGCAAGTCCGTCCACTTTTACAACAACTTTTTTATTTTCTTCCCATTCGGTTTCAAGAAATTGTTTTGCTGAATTATAGTCGGTAAACGTATGATAAGCAGCGGTAGGCACATTATATTTTTGCATAAAATCTTTTGCAAAACTTTTGCTTGCTTCAAGCAATGCACCCTTTTTCGAAGGTCCGAATATTTTTAAACCTTTGGAAGTAAAATAGTCTACAACTCCCAATGCCAAAGGAACTTCCGGTCCGACGAATGTATAGTCTATTTTATTTTCCGTTGCAAATTTTGCAAGAGATTCAAAATCGTCAACTTTAATATTTATTATTTCCGCCTGCTTTGAAATTCCCGCATTGCCCAATGTACAATAAATTTTATCTACTTTCGGGCTTTGTGCAAGTTTCCAAATAATGGCATGTTCTCTTCCGCCGTTACCTATAACTAAAAATTTCATTTTTGCCCCACACTAAAAGATATACTTATCAAAGAATTTAACCACAACCAAAAATGTTAAAAAAGCAATTATAAAAGTCGCTATCATTATGTACCAGTTTGACTTTATCAGTGTCGAGATATTATTATTCTTACCGCTTTTTTGCATTGCGTATTTACATCTTAATTCTTTACTCAAATCTGCATACTCGGTAAAGTTTGAACAAGAATCTTGTTCCTTTTTCCATTTGCAGTCAACCATACAAAAAACTTTTCCGTTCCCTTCAACATCGACATTGTTGTCGCCTTGAAAAAGACAAGTAATACAGCTTTTCATTTTATTACCCCTTTCCCCTGTTTTATTTTAAATAATCTATTGCATTTTGGAATATTTTCTTTCCCCAACCGTAAACACCGTCGTAACCTTCTCTTGACGGATGTTGTAAAGCATAAATATATCTTTCCGGATGAGGCATAAGTCCGAAAACATTACCTTTTTTATTGCAAATACCTGCTATTGCATTTAATGAACCGTTCGGATCTTGCGGATAAACGGTATCTTTTCCGTTTTTATCGCAATATCTAAATACTACCTGATTATTTTTTTCTATTTCATCAAGTATCTTTTTATCAGCAACAAATTTTCCTTCACCGTGTGCTACCGGAAGAGAAATAACATCGGGCAAATCTCTCGTCCACAAACATAATGTTCTGTCGTTAGCTTTTTTTTCCGTTTTTAAATGAACCCATCTGCATTCGAATTTATTTGAATCGTTGTAAGATAATGTTGAAATCTGTTCGAAATTTTCCGGTTTAGGTAAAAGTCCCATTTTTACAAGAATTTGGAAACCGTTACAAATACCGATTATCGGTTTACCCGACAATGCAAACTTTTTAACATTGTCGCCTAACTTATATTTTATTTCGTTTGATAAGATTTTACCCGAAGCGATATCGTCTCCGTAGGAAAAGCCTCCCGGAACCGCTAAAATATCGTAAGATAAAATTTTACTTTTACTTGATATCAATTCGTTTATATGAACTCTGTCGACTGTTGCTCCGCAAAGTTCAAATGCCGATTTCAATTCATAATCACAATTTGTTCCTGCCGTTCTTATAATAATTACTTTTATTTTTTTCATTTTAGTTTACCATTGCAAAGTTTTTTGCCATGCCTTTTGTAAATTTTTTATATTTTCTTTAACGGAAATTTTTGATTTTTTAGATTCCAATTTTAAAAACTTATCGTCTGAAACTTCACCGATTTTAGATACTGCAATACCTTTAAATAACTTTTCGAATTTTGCAACATTTTCAGGTGAAACTTCAACTATAAATCTTGTATTACTTTCGGAAAATAAAGTTTCGGCTATTGTCATTTTTTCGGATGTTTTTATTGCATCAGCATTTATATTTACACCTTTATCTCCGGCGAAAGCCATTTCCGATATTGCGGTAATAAAACCGCCTTCGGAACAATCGTGACAAGATTCCAACAAACCTTCGTTTATCGCATTGAAAATTGTTTTCATTGTTTTTTTGGAAACCGCAACATCCAAGTCGGGAACGATTCCGTTTTTAAAGTTTTTAACTTTCGAATAAACGGATGCACCCAGTTCATTTTTGGTAATACCTATCAAATAAATACTGTTACCCGCATTTTTCAAATCCATTGTAATGGTTTTGTTTACATCTTCGATAACAGACATCGAAGATACCAAAAATGCCGGAGGTATAGAATATGTTTTGCCGTCTATTGTATATTCGTTGTATAAACTGTCTTTACCGGAAATAAACGGAACACTGTAACCCAACGATAAATCGTAAGCAGCCTGTGCGGCTCTTACAAGACTTCCCAAAATTTCAGGTTTATTGGGATTTCCCCAACAGAAGTTGTCGAGCAACGAAATCTTTTCCGGATTTGCACCGACACAAACCGCGTTTCTCATTGCTTCTTCTATTGATGATGCCGTCATTTTATAAGTATCGATTTTACCGTATTCCGGATTTATACCGTTGGATAAAACAACTCCTTTTTTTGTACCTTTAACAACCGTATAAGGCCAAATTACCGCGGCATCTTGAGGTCCGGAATTTTCTATTGAACTTCCCTGTAAAGGTTTTACTACCGTTTGTCCCTGAACTTCGTGGTCGTATTGTCTTATTATCCAATCTCTCGAACAAACATTTATGTCAGCCAAAACTTTTTTAATATCTTCCTGCAAAGTTTTTGCCGATACTTTTACGGGAGATTGTTTTTTTATTTGTTTTTGTTTCCATACGGCTTTTCTTGTCGGTTTCGGAACTCCTCCGTGCAAGAAAGACATTTCCATATCCGCAACAATTTCTTTACCGTATTTCAACAAAAGTTTACCGTCGTTTGTAAACTTTCCTATAAATGTAGCTTCAACATTTTCTTTTTTAAACAAATTCAAAATTTTGTTTTTGTTTTTCGGAGGAACGGCAAAAACCATTCTTTCCTGAGCTTCGGAAATCCATATTTCCCAAGGAGCAAGTCCTTTATATTTTAAAGGAACGGTTTGAAGATCTATAACAAGACCTGTTTTTTCTCCGAGCTCGCCGGCAGCACTTGAAAGACCTCCGGCTCCGCAATCCGTAACTGCTCTGTATAGGTTAAGATCTCTTGCTTTAAGCATGGTATCCAAAACTTTCTTTTCAACAATAGGATTGCCGATTTGAACAGCACTGACATCGGATTCTTTGTCGAGTTCAACGGAAGAAAATGTTGCTCCGTGAATTCCGTCTCTGCCTGTTCTGCCGCCGACAACCAAAACCAAATCGCCGGGCTTAACTTCTTTTTCGGATTTATTCTTGGGAATTATTCCCATCGTTCCGCAATATACCAACGGATTTGCCATATATCCTTTATCAAAAAACACTCCGCCGTTAACGGTAGGTATTCCCATTCTGTTACCATAATCTCTGACACCGGAAACAACACCTTTTGCTATTCTTTTGGGATGATGCATTCCTTCCGGAACTTCACTTGCTTTTGTGTCGGGAAGGCCGAAACAAAAAACATCGGTATTTGCCAACGGTTTTGCACCGAGACCTACACCTAAAATATCTCTTATAACTCCGCCTATACCCGTTGCAGAACCTCCGTAAGGTTCAAGAGCGGAAGGATGATTGTGTGTTTCAACTTTAAAAGCAACACCGTTTGTTTTATCGAAATCTATAACACCGGCATTATCTTTAAATACGGAAATACACCAATCTTTGTTCAATTTCATAGTTGCATTGAAAATCGTTTCTTTCAAAAGATTTTTGTATTTTGTTACTTTTTTCTTACCGCCTTTTTCTTCGGTGTATTCAATGTTACCGGTAAGAGTTTTGTGTTTGCAATGTTCACTCCATGTTTGAGCTATTGTTTCAAGCTCGACATCGGTAGGATTTCTCTTTATGTTACGGAAATATTTTTGAACTTCTTTCATTTCCACGAGCGAAAGAGAAAGGACACTTTTTCTGCTTAATTCCACCAACTGTTTGTCATTTAAATTTAAAATTTCTATTGTGTTTACTTTCATTTTGTTAAATATTCCTGAATTAAAGTATTTGCCAACAATCCTGTAGCAATTTTTTTCAATTTTTTATCGTCTATATTTTTGCCTTTAAGACAATATTTTTTACCTGTTTTTACAACCAAATCTTCTTTTATACCCAAATCTTTTATTGCTTTTACAACACTTTCGCTAACCGTGTCGGTTACACCGTGTTTATACCAAACTTCTATGGAATTTTTTTCCAACTTTTTATCTTCCAAAGATTTGTACTGTTTAACGGTATAATCTTCAGTTATTTTGTCGCTCAACAATTCTTTTGCAATGGTATCGGCTTGTTTATTTGTGATATTTCCCGAAATTCTGTAAACAGCAACATAAGAAACATCGGTAATATCTTTTATACCGATTCCCGATATATCGGAAACGGTATGAAGACCTTGAGGGTCAACAAAACCTTTTTTTGTTTTAATTTCAATTTCAAATATCATTTTAAAAATTCCTACCTGTTATTTTTTCATAAGCTTCTATATATTTTGCTTTTGTTTTATTTACAACTTCTTCCGGAAGTACCGGAACAGGAGGTTGTTTATTCCACTTAATTTGTTCGAGGTAATCTCTTACAAACTGTTTGTCCAAACTGTCTTGAGATTTTCCCAAAACATATTTATCTTTTTCCCAAAATCTTGAAGAATCCGGTGTAAAAATTTCATCTATTAAAATAAGTTTTCCGTCGTATATACCGAATTCCAATTTTGTATCCGCTAAAATTATTCCTCTTGCCAAGCAATAATCACTTACTTTTTTATAAAGTGTTATGGACATTTCACTTATTTGTGCGGCTAAATCGTCTCCGATTAATTTTGCAGTTTGTTCGAAAGAAATATTTTCATCGTGTTCACCGTCATCTGCTTTTGTTGACGGAGTAAATATCGGTTCCGGTAATTGTTGAGATTGCTGCAAGCCTGCCGGAAGTTTTATTCCGCATACTGTTTGACTTTTTTGATATTCTTTCCAACCGGAACCGGCAAGATAGCCTCTGACAATACATTCAATATCTATTCTTTTTGCTTTTTTTACTATCATGGCTCTGTCTCTTAAGAACTCGTATTGTTTAAGTTCTTCCGGGAATTCATCAAAATTTCCCGTAATAATGTGGTTAGGAATTATATTTTGAACGAAATCAAACCAAAACATCGATATTTTGTGTAAGATTTTCCCTTTGTCGGTAACTAAAGGTGACAATATGTAATCAAAAGCAGATATTCTGTCCGTAGCAACTATTAACAATTTATCTTCCTGATATTGATAAACATCTCTTACTTTACCCGAATGTAACAATTTACAACCTGAAAGTTCCGGTGCCGTAATCATTTGTAATATCTCCCTAATAAATATATATTTTTTTATTTTATCTTTTTTATATTACAAATTCAATCTTTTTTACTCTTGAACAGCTTTATCTTTTTTAGAAGACAGCGGTAAAGTAATGGTAAAAGTTGTTCCTGTTCCGTATTTTGATTCAAAAGAGATGTCCCCGTCATGCGCTTCAACTATCATTCTTCTTGCAACATAAGAACCTATACCCGAACCCGATTTACTCGATGGTTTGGTCGTAAAAAATGCGGAAAAAATCTTAGCTTTATTTTCCTGCTTTATACCTATACCGTTATCTTCTATTATTATTTGATACTTGTTTCTTTCAATAAAATATTTTAATGAAACTTTTATTTCCGGAACAAAAGGTTCTCTCTTATCAATATCATCGAATAACGGATTTTGTATATGTTGTTCTTTTTCCATAACAGCTTCAAAAGCATTATCTATACAGTTAAAGCATACTTCTTGTATTTGATATTTTATACCGTATATTTTATCATCATTCGGTATATCAAGGACTATAGGAACTTTTTCTCTGTGATGTTTTACCTGAACCAACATTACAGACGGTTCAATAATTTCTCTTAATGAAAATGTTTCTTTTTCGGTAACGGAACCTTTAGGTTTTGCAAAATTTAAAATTCCCGTTAAGATTGTATTTGTTTTCTTCACATTTTCGTTAATTGAATGAATAAGTTCGTTCATATTTTTTACCATTATATTTATATCGGAATGTTGCGTTATAAAATCTTTATGACCTTCGGAAAAATCTTGAACATCATAACTTAAAAGTTCCGCCGCCAAACCGAAACTGTTTAATCTGTTTCGTATTTGATGCGCCATACCGTCCGCCATACCACCGATTGAAGCAAGTTTATCGGCTTCGAATAATCTTTTCTGTTGCTTTTGAGATTTTTCCAAGAACATACAATTTTCTACGGCAAGTGCAGCCTGGTTCGACAATGTTCCGAAAATTTCAAGGTCTTTTTTCGAATATACGGTTTTGTTTTCTTTGTCACCCAAAATTAAAAAGCCGATTACTTCATCTCTAAAAATAGATGGAACTATTACGGTTATATTTTTGGCTATTTTTAAGAATTCTCCCTTAAAATCATCCTGCAATTCCGAAAAGAAAAAAGGTTTTTTATAACTTTCCATAAAAGCAATTATTTTGTTGTCTTTACGGATTTCTTTTACAACTTTACCGGTATTACTTTCTCCTCTAAAAGCCAAATTTTTGTAAATACCTTGTTCTTCATTAATTATAAACAAGCCCACAAATTTTATTTTTACGGATCTTTTTATTATTCTCACAATAAGTTGAGACAATTTTGATATATCGTATTCTTTTTCTATCATTCCTTTTGAAGCTTGCATTAACAACTGCTGATATTTTTCCTGTTCGGCAAGCAAAATAAGTTCCGCTTTTCTCTGCAAAAATCTAAAAGTAAGCGGTGCCAATGTTGAAAGGACAAACAGCAGGATGAAAGATATAAACCATTGTTTAGTATATAATCCGATGTATATAGGAATACCCAAAACAAAAATGTATAAAAAAACTAATATCGTTCCGTTTGTAATTACAAGTCTTATATCCATTAAATTATTTTTTATTGCATTCAATGCCATTATAAAGCTAAAGAAAATAACGACGATGTAACCGAAAGGATAAAAATTAATGGCAGGATATTTTATTATATAATCTCCGGAAGCAAATAAAGCTATGACAAAAGCCATCATTAAATATTTTATTTGTTCTCTTTTTACGATGTTGGTACTTTTCTTACGAAAATGTCTGAACAGAGTAAAAGTAGCAGCTAAAAATATTCCCACAAATTCAAGTAAAGCGATAAAATAAAATTTACCCGCAATAGGGTAATATCCCCAGAAATTAGTGCTTAATCCGCTGTACATATGCGGAGATGAAAAATTAATAAATATTACGGGAAGTGTTAACAAATAAAAAAACGGTGTGTATCTTTTTAAACCGCTGTTCAAAAACTCTACGGTAAAATGCAAAATACAAACAGGAGTAAGAATTACACCTATAAAACCTAATTTTGCAAAGAAATAAGCTTGATCATAGTTTCCGACATTCCAATACATCAACGAAAAATTTATAAGCCATATAAACAACGATATGGATAAATAAAAATATACAAGATTAAGCTTATTTTTTCTGTTCTTAAAAAGAACAAACAAGCCCAATATTAAAATGAAAGCTGCAACAATTGTCGGACCTAATGCATAATAATTCATAAATTACCTTGTTAAACTTATTCCCTGTAAATGCGTAGTTTTTTGAACCAAATAACTTGCTTCGCCGTACGGACCGCCGGTTTTACCGACTCCGCCCTGTCCCGGTAAATATAAAGAAAACGCAACATGTCTTGAATTTATTCTAAACAATGCGCAATTATCGATATGTTTCATAAATTGTCTTGTATAGTATGCTGATTTTACCCATGCGGATGCTCTTAAACCATACTCGTTTTTCTGTGCTATTTCCAACATTTTGTCGAATATTTCTTTATCGGCTTCTTTTTTTGTTTTTTTAGATGATTTTACTTTTATTATCGGTATTACCGGGAAAAAATTTTCTTCTCTTACAAGTTTCATATTAAACATTTCCGGATTATCCGTTTCTATTTCGATGAGTGTAGGTTGAAAATACAGTCCTCTGTCGTTAGGTGTTCCGGTATGATCAACTTTTTTACCGCCGCACAACAATCTTCCGCCTTTATATAAAGCATCTTCAAGAAATTCCTGACATTCCTTCATTTTAACTACGGGAGTAAAATAAGTTTTTTCACTTGACGGAAGTCCGAATTCAAGTTCGGAAATTTTTTTCAAATATAAATTTTTAAAATCGTCATAAACTCTTTCATGAACTATAATATTTTTCGGCAACATACAAATTTGCGTAGAACCCAAAAAAGCATCCAATGCGGAATTTGCAGCTCCTTCAATATCGCAACCGTCCCAAACGAACATATTGTCATTTCCGGACAATTCAAGAATTGCCTTTTTATTGTAATTGTGAGCTCTTTTGGATATCTCAAGACCGTTTTCACTTTCACCGAAGAAAAATATATCGTTAACTTTAGGATTTTCAAGCCATTCATCCATAATTATTTTTGAATTTCCTATAACTATATTCATTAACCCATCCGGAGCACCGTTATCTTTTAATGCCTTTCCCACAATATTTTTCCAAACAAATATAGTCGCTACCGGAGCTTTCAACGGTGCTTTTACGATTATTGCATTTCCCGCCAAAAAACAATATGCTGCGGAAAGAGAATTACTTGCGGCAGCATTTTTCGGAGGAACAAGAACAACAACACCATCCGCCTTTCTAACCAAATAAACTTTTTCCCTTCCTATTGTTCCTGCTTCTTCCCATACACTATGTTTAAACATATCCAAAGTGGTTTTACAAAAAGCTCTTTCCATGGCTTCATATTCCCACTGAGAAAGTTTCTTAGGATGACCTTCTATAGCCAACAACTTAATAATTTTATCTTTATTTGTCACCAAATTTTTATGAACATCACACAAAATTTTTCTTCTTTTCGCTACGGGCATATCTCTCATTATTTTGCTTGCTTTGTATGCGGCTTCTATTGCTTTTTTATTTAACTCATTATCTCCCACACAATATTTTGCATAAACATATTTATCGGCATCTTCGGGGGTTTCGCCTTTCTTTAATTTAGTAATAACCTGATAAGTTTTTTTAAAATCTAAAATAGTTTGATCGGAATAAGGAAAATATTCGTATTTCCTGGTATCTACATCTTTTCCGTCAACAAATAAAGAAAATTGTTCCATAAAACTTTTTCCCCCATTTTATTTATTTTTTGATTCTAATTTCCAATTAAGATATGCCGAAATAAAAGAATCTATATCTCCATCCATAACCTTATCTACCTGAGAAGTTTCGTAGTCGGTTCTATGATCTTTTACAAGTTGATACGGCATAAACACATAAGACCTTATTTGGCTGCCCCATGCAATAAGACCTTTTTCGTCGTAATGTTTTTCATAAGATTCTCTTAATTTTTCCTGTTCGAATTCATAAAGTTTTGCTTTTAACAATTTCATAGCTGTTGCTTTATTTTTTATTTGAGATCTTTCTGTTTGAGATTGAACAACAATATTAGTGGGTAAATGTGTAATTCTAACTGCGGAGTCGGTAGTATTGACATGTTGTCCGCCCGCTCCCGTAGAACGATAAGTATCTATTCTTAAATCTTTTTCGTCAATAACAATATCTATATCGTCATCAACTTCCGGTATAACATCTACACTTGCAAAAGAAGTATGTCTTCTTTTGTTTGCATCAAACGGTGAAATTCTTACCAATCTGTGAACACCTATTTCAGCCTGCAACAAACCGTAAGCATATTTGCCGCCTACGATAAATGTTATACTTTTTATACCTGCTTCATCTCCGTCTAAAATATCTATTGTATCGAAAGAAAAGCCTTTGTTTTCCGCCCATCTGGAATACATTCTTACAAGCATTTGTGCCCAATCGCAAGATTCCGTTCCGCCGGCACCGGCATGAATTGAAACAATGGCATTGTTCATATCGTGTTTACCGGAAAGTTTTGTTTTTATTTCTACAGCTTCAAAATCTTTTACAAGTTTTTCCTTATCTTGTTCAAGCTCTTTTGATAAAGATTCGTCTTGTTCCTGCTGTAAAAGCTCATCTATCTCGAGCAAATTATTTATTCTTGAATTTAAATCCTGCCAAGAATTTACGGTTTCTTTCAAACCGTCGAGTTTTGACATTGTTTTTTTCGCATTGTTTTGGTCATTCCAAAAATCGGCTGCGGAAATTTGTTTATCGAGTTTTTCTATCTCTTTGATTTTGCTGTCTATATCAAAGAGACCTCCTTAAATTTACTATTTTGTCTTTTAATTCGTTTAACATAAGCTTTCCTTTATATTATAAAAACTATAACTATTATAAACATTGTAAAAAACATACACATATAACAAAAAATGTTACCTATTTTATCATAAACGGTTATAACATTGTTTTGATATGCATCGGTAATAAAAGTTTCCGCTTTGTTTATAGATGTAATTTTCGTTATATTACCCGCAGAATCTATAACGGAAGAAATTCCCGTATTTGCGGATACTATAACATTTTTTCTGTTTTCTATTGCCCTGAAAACATTCATTACAAAATGTTGATAAGGTGCATAGGAATCCAAAAACCATGCATCATTAGTATGATTTGTTAAAATTTTTGCTCCGTTTAAAACAACTTTTCTTGATA
Source organism: Candidatus Ruminimicrobiellum ovillum (assembly GCA_002448285.1). GTDB lineage: Bacteria > Elusimicrobiota > Endomicrobiia > Endomicrobiales > Endomicrobiaceae > Ruminimicrobiellum > Ruminimicrobiellum ovillum. Next base: position 26,002 of record DJWX01000008.1, read on the forward strand.
AGTCCGGGAAAAAGTTTTCGGAACAAATTGTTGCACCTATATTCATACCTTTATATTTTAGTACATTCATATATTTTCCTTTAGAAAAATCTCCCAAAGTGTTTAATATACCGAAATATTTTGACAAAAGAGATTTAAACGGAATATATTCACCAAAGATAACCAAATGGTTTTTGTCGTGTTTACTCAAATTTTTATTTTTCCCCGTTATTGCAAAAACGGAATTATATATTCTGTCTTCGGCATCATAACTTGCTCCGCCGAACAAATTCAGTTTCGAATATTTTGAAACCGCTTCCACAAAATCAATAATCTCGCCTTCGTATTGTAAATAACCGGGAAGAACGGTTTCCGGATAAACAGCTAAATCCAAATCTTGATTCTCAAAATTTGCTGCAAGTTTTTCGATGGATGCAAGATTTTCTTTTACAAATTTTTCATCCCATTTTTTGTACTGGTCTATATTAGGTTGAACAACACCGACTTTTAACTTGTCACCGAAAGGATTGGAATAAGAATGTATTTTTATATGCCCGTATGTTCCCGCGACGATAAAAATACCTATTGCATATAAGAAAAATAATTTTCCTCTCGAATCTTGAAGCCAATAATAAAGTAACATATTGATAAAAACTATAACAAAAGAAAGTCCGTAAACACCGAATATATCCGCAAACTGAATTATGTGAGAGAAAGAAGTTTGACTATATCCCAATAAATTCCAACCGAAACCCGTAAGTAAATAAGTTCTTACATATTCCAAAACAACCCACGAACTTGCAGCATACAAAGACGAAACTATCGGATGAAAATGTCTTCTTGAAAAGCTTAACATTCCCATCCAAACCGCAAAATATAATGATAAATATGCCCACAATAAAGAAGAAGCTATTAAAGCTTGTGTAATGTTTGTATTGAATTTAAGGAAAGGGAACATCCAAAACAAAGAAATTGCATAACAAGTAAAACCGAAAATAAAACCATAGACCAAAGAATTTTTAACACAATTTCTTAATGCCGTATATACAGCCGGGATAAACGCTATCCATGCCAAATAAAAAGCATTTATCTTAGGAAAAGATATTGCTAAAAGACAACCAGATAATATAGCCAAGAAAAAATATTTTGCTTTAAACTTTTTCACCTATAATCCGATTACTTATTTTATTTATTTGCTCCGCAACATTTTTTATATTTTTTACCGCTGCCGCAAGGACAAGGATCGTTTCTTCCTATCTTTTTTATGTCCTTTGCGGAAACTTGTTTCTTATCGTTTTTGTTATTGCTGTTACCGGCATTATTTTTTGTAGGATCAACATTTCTGTTTTCTTGTCCGGACGGCATAGGTCTTGCCGTAACATTAACTTGAACTTTGAAAACATATTCGATAGTCGTTTCTCTTATTCTTTTCATCATATTATCAAAAAGCATAAACGATTCTTTTTGATATTCTATTTTAGGATCTTTTTGAGCATAAGCTCTGTATCCTATACCTTTTTTAAGTTGGTCGAGTTCATATAAATTATCTTTCCAGGCAACATCTATCATTTGCAAAAGAACCATTCTTTCTATACGGCTTAAAAGTTCTTTACCTAAAGTTTCTTTCCTTTTTTCGTAAGCTTCCTGTATTTTATCGAGCAAGATTGTTTTTAATGCATCTCTGGTAAGATAACTTAACTCTTCTTTATTTGCAACTTCAAAATTTATTCCGAAAGATCTCGACATCCAAGCATGAAAATGAGGCCATTCCCATTGTTCCGGATAAGTTTTTGCAGGAGCCCATTGTTCTATTTTTTCTTCTACGGATTCAAGCCACATATCTTGTATAGTTGCAGAAACATCTTCTCCTTCGAGAATTTCGTTTCTCAAACGATAAACCGCTTCTCTTTGTTTATTCATAACATTATCGTAATCGATAAGTTGTTTTCTTATATCGAAATCTCTGCCTTCAACTTTTCTTTGCGCATTTTCAACGGCTTTTGATATCCAAGGATGTTCTATCGCTTCACCTTCTTTAAGACCGAGTTTTTGCATAACAATTGCCATTCTGTCTGAACCGAATAATCTCATAAGTTCATCTTGCATGGATAAATAAAATCTTGATGCACCGGGATCTCCCTGACGGCCGGCTCTACCTCTTAACTGGTTATCGATTCTTCTTGATTCGTGTCTTTCCGTACCTATAATATAAAGACCGCCGACCTCTCTAACAAATTTTCCGTTTTCTTCATCACCCGCACCAAGCACGATATCGGTACCTCTACCGGCCATGTTGGTTGCAATTGTTACCGCACTTTTTGCACCGGCTTGAGCAATGATTTGAGCTTCCAATTCATGATATTTTGCATTCAAAACATTGTGAGGAATACCTTTTTTTCTTAACATATCGGAAATCAATTCCGATTTTTCGATTGATCTTGTACCTACGAGAACAGGTTGACCTTTTCTCCAACATTGTTCAATATCCTGTATAATCGCATTGTATTTTTCTTTTTCCGTTCTGTAAATTACATCAGGATAATCTTTTCTTATCATCGGATTGTTTGTAGGAACTTCAACAACATCGAGTTTATATATTTCCCAAAATTCGCTTGCTTCGGTAAGTGCCGTACCTGTCATACCTGCTATTTTGTTATACATTCTGAAAAAGTTCTGGAAAGTTATTGTTGCAAGTGTTTGGTTTTCCTGTTCGATTTTTAAATTTTCTTTTGCTTCGATTGCCTGATGAAGACCATCCGACCATCTTCTTCCCGGCATAAGTCTTCCCGTAAATTCATCAACGATAATAACTTCACCGTCTTTTACCACATAAGCAACATCTCTTTTATAAAGTTCATGAGCTCTTATTGCTTGTGTTATATGGTGAACCCATTCCGCCTGCATATCATCATAAATATTTTTTACACCTAAAAATCTTTCCGCTTTTTGCACACCTTGTTCGGTTAAAACCACCGTATGATTTTTTTCATCAACTAAATAATCGTATCCTTTAGATAAATCTATACCTTCATATTTTGCTTTTATTTCTTCATTTTCGGTTATGTGTCTTCCTTTAAGCATAGGAACGATTCTGTTTGCCACATAATATTTATCTGTAGACTCTTCACCCGGACCTGAAATAATCAACGGAGTTCTTGCTTCATCTATTAAAATCGAATCGACCTCATCCACGATGGCATAGTTTAATTCTCTTAATACTCTTTGTTCCTTGGAAATTTTCATATTATCTCTAAGATAATCGAAACCAAGCTCGTTGTTTGTTACATAAGTAATATCGCAAGCATAAGCTTTTCTTCTTTCTTCATCCGTTGTATCGTGACAAATGTTTCCAACCGTCATACCGAGCGCATTATAAACAGGCTCCATCCATTCTTTATCTCTTTTTGCAAGATAATCGTTAACCGTAACAACATGAACACCTTTTCCCGTTAAAGAATTTAAGTATACCGGCAATGTTGCAACAAGTGTTTTACCTTCACCGGTTTTCATTTCGGCTATTTTACCTTGATGTAAAATGTAACCACCTATCATTTGAACATCAAAATGTCTAAGCCCGATAGTTCTTTTTGATGCTTCTCTTACACAAGCAAAAGCTTCGGGTAAAATGCTGTCCAGTTTTTCCCCGTTGTTAAGTCTTTCTTTAAATTCCAATGATTTTGCTTTTAATTCTTCATCGGATAACTTTTGTATTTCAGGTTCCAATGCATTTATTTTGTTTACGACAGGTCTTATTTTTTTGATATCTCTTTCATTTTGTGAGCCGAATATTGCGGCAAATATTTCTTTAATCATGGTAATTCCTTTTAAAAATTTATTGATATATCCCTTAGATTTTATCTTTTTTATACCTAAATTTCAATATAAAATCCATATTGTTTTTATTGTATTTGTTATTTCAAAAATATATCATATAAATATGAATAATAAATTAATTGTTGATTGTGTTAAAGAAAATATAGATACCATTTGTGAAATAGATAAAACCGGTTCCAACTACAATTGGACTAAAAATATGTTTTTGGAAGAACTTGAAAACAAGAATTCTTTCTTTAAAGTTTTATATGCGGATAACAAAATTGTAGGATACATTATATACCATATTATTATTGATGAAGCAGAAATATTAAATATAGTAATTGATAACAATTTTAAAAGACAAAATTTAGGGAAATATCTTCTGGAACAAACATTGGAAGATATTTCCAAACAAAATGTAAAAAAGATTTTTCTTGAAGTCGGTGAAAAAAACATTCCGGCAATAAACTTGTATTTAAAATGCGGTTTTGAACAATATAATAAGAGAAACAATTATTATAAGAACGGTGAAAATGCGATACTGATGAAAAAACAGCTTATAGGGTGAACACGAATTGTTTTACAATTCGTTGGTGAAAGGCTTAAAGGTTTAAACGGCAATTAGTAATGTTTTAAAAACAAACAATTTATAGCTATATCGTCAATTATTTCTTTAAACTCTTCACCCATTCACCTTTTCACCAAGTTTTGCAAAGCAAAATTTATAGGATTGACTTTTGGTATTAAAAATAATACAATACTCAAATATTATTTATAGTTTGTTTTTGTAATGGCAACGTAGCTCAGGGGTAGAGCAGAGGACTCATAAGCCTTTGGTCGGTGGTTCAATTCCACCCGTTGCCAGTTATTTTTTTGTATAAGGAATTTATATGAAAGTTTTGCTTACAGGGGCTACGGGGTTTGTAGGAAGCCATATAGTAGAAGAACTTATTTCCAACAATCATACGATTATTGCATTAGCAAGAAAAAGTTCAAACTTAAAATGGATTAAAGATTATCCTATTCAATATGAATATTGTTCATTAAACGATGAAGAGCAATTATCAAAATTGCTATCTGCGGTTGATGTTGTCGTTCATTGCGCCGGCGTTGTAAGGGCATTAAATTGGGACGGTTATTATAACACAAATGTCACAGGAACAAAAAACATTGTTCAAGCTGCAATAAAAAATAAAAGCAATATCAAAAAATTTGTTTATATATCGTCTCAAGCGGCAATGGGACCAAGTAATGATGAAAAGCCTAAGCTTTTAACGGAAAAGGAAAATCCGGTATCAAACTACGGCAAAAGTAAACTATTGGCAGAACAAGAAGTGAAGAAATTGGAAGGAATTGTTCCTTACACTATTATAAGACCGGCATCCGTTTACGGACCGAGAGACAAAGATATTTTTATTTTCTTTAATTTGGTTAAACATCATTTAAAACCAAATACCCACACAAAAAGATTTATTCAGTTGGTTTTTGTAAAAGATATAGCAAAAGTGATTTCTATTACATTAAACAACGAAAACACCAACAACAAAACATATTACTTATGTGACGGTAATATTTATACATGGAAAGATGTTGCAACAACCATTGCAAAAGCAAACAACATAAAAACAATGCCTATTATATTATTTGATTTCATTTTTAAAACCGTTGCAAGTTTTTATGAAGCGGTTGCAAAAATCACAAAAAAACCGCAAGTTTTAAGTAAAGAAAAAATTGTTGAAATGCTTCAAACTTATTGGACAGCGGATAATTCAAATATATTAAAAGATACGGATTTTGAGTTTACAAAGCTTGAAAATGGTGCAAAAATAACATACAATTGGTATTTAAGTAACAGATATTTTTAATATAAATTCTACTGTGGAGTGTTTTATGTCTAACGATATTTTTGAAAAATGTATTAAGTTTACTGCAGCAAGAGATTTACAAGCGGCAGGAATGTATCCATATTTTAAAAGAGTTGAAACCGTTCAAAGCCCTGTAGTTAAAATTGACGGTAAAGAAAAAATCGTTTTATGTTCCAACAACTATTTGGGACTTGCAGATCATCCGAAAGTTATAGAAGGTGCCGTTGCAGCGGCAAAACAATACGGAACATCCTGCACAGGTTCAAGATTTGTAAACGGAACAAACGATTTGCATGAAAAAGTTGAAAGAAAATTCGCAAAGTTCGTAGGAAAAGAAGCGGCAATACTTTTTACAACAGGACACCATTCAAATTTAGGTGCGATTTCTTCTTTAGTGGGTAAAGGTGAATTTGTTATTACGGATAAGTTGGATCATGCTTCAATTATAGACGGTTGCAGACTTTCTTTCGGCGGTGAAATGTTAAGATTCAGACACAATGATATGGCTGATTTGGAAAGACAGTTGGCAAAAGTTCAATCAAAAGGAACTTCCGCTTTAATAGTTGTTGACGGAATATTCAGTATGGAAGGAGACATAGCAAAGTTTCCGGAAATATCAGCACTTGCAAAAAAATACGGTGCAAGAGTTTATGTAGATGAAGCACATTCTCTCGGAGTTCTCGGTAAAAACGGTAAAGGAACCGGAGAACATTTTAATATGGAACCTGAAGTTGATGTTTTAATGGCAACAGCTTCAAAATCTCTTGCTTCAATCGGCGGATTTATTGCAAGCAGAAGCGAAGTTATTAATTATATTAAACATACCGCAAGATCATTAATATTTACTGCAGCATTACCGCCGGCTTGTGTAGGTGCAATAGATGTTGCTTTGGATATTTTACAAGATGAACCTGAAAGAAGAGCAAAACTTTGGGAAAACACAAATAAAATGAAAGAAGGTTTCCAATCTTTAGGATTTGATACAAGAACATCCGAATCTCCGATTATTCCTATAACCGTAGGTGAAGATATGAAAGCTTTCCAAATGTGTGCAATGTTATTTGAAGAAGGTATTTTTGCATCACCTATAGTCAGCCCTGCAGTTCCGGAAGGTCAAGCCATAATAAGAACAAGTTATATGGCAACACATACCGACGAACAACTTGAAATTATTCTTGATAAATTCGAAAAAGTTTCCAAGCAACTCGGTATAATTCCCGGCGGAAATACAAGAAGCAGATCTAAAAAGAAATCTTCATATAATATAAACAATAACAGATGGAATTTTTCTTTTTCAAACAACAAATTTGCTGCCGCAACAAAAAGATGGTTTAAAAATTTGTGGTCTAACAAGTAAAATGTTTACCGTAAAGAAAATAGATTTTAAGCAAATTAATGACTTTATAAAATTACCTTATAAAATTTATAAAGGTAATCCTTATTGGATACCGCAATTGGATTCGGAAAACAAGAAATTGTTGTCCGAAAAAAATCCTTATTGGAAGCATGCAAAAAAGCAACTGTTTTTAGCTTACGACGATAAAAATAATATTGTAGGAAGAATTGCCGGTATTATTGATTATAACTATATAGAATTTCAGGAAACGAAAATAGGATATTTCGGTTTCTTTGAATGTATAGATAATGTTGAGGTTGCAAAACTATTATTTGATTCCGTTAAACAATGGTTAGCGGAAAACAAATTGAATAAAATGATGGGACCTATGAACCCGTCTACGAACGACGAAGTCGGCTTCTTATATGAAGGGTTTGACAGTGACCCTAAAATATTGATGCCATACACTCACAAATATTATTTGAATTTAGCCGAACAGTGCGGTCTAAAAAAAATAAAAGAACTTTATGCATATAACATCCCTGTTGCATTGGACGACAGAATGCCGAGACTTAACAAAGCATTGAGAATAGTTCAAAAAAGAAATCCTAACATAACAATAAAAACTTTCGATAAAAACAATTTCAAAAAAACACTTGAAGATATTATTGAAGTCTATAATTCCGCTTGGGAAAAGAATTGGGGTTTTGTTCCTTGGACAAGAGAAGAATTTGAATCTATAGCGGATGATATTGTAAACTTGGCAGACCCAAACATTGTGATGCTTGCCTGTGACAGAGATAAAACCATAGGAATGCTTATAGCTATTCCCGATTACAACTATGTATTTAAAAAAATGTACGGAAAATTGTTCCCGTTCGGAATTTTTAAATTTTTATATTATAAGAGAAAAGTTAAAGATTTAAGACTTATGATTATGGGTGTAAAAAAAGAATACAGACATAAAGGTATTGAAGCTTATATGTCGTTGGAAGCTCTTATAAATTCCGTTAAAGGCGGATACCAAGAATGTGAACTTTCCTGGATTTTGGAAGATAATGTGATGACACAAAGAACCGCGGAAATGATGGGCGGATCCATATACAAAAAATATGCAGTTTACGGAAATTAAAACAATGAAAAAGATTTTGGTGACGGGCGGTGCGGGGTTTATCGGAAGTAATTTCGTAAGATACATGTTAAATAAATATCAAGATTATAAAATAGTTAATCTTGATTTGTTAACTTATGCAGGAAACATAAAAAGTTTGGATGATGTAAAAGATAATCCGAATTATTTGTTTGTAAAAGGCGATATTGCCGATAATAAATTAGTTGATAAAATTGTTTCCGATAACAAAATAGATGTAATAATAAATTTTGCTGCGGAATCTCATGTTGACAGAAGTATAACCAATCCTGATATATTCGTAAAAACGAATGTTTTGGGAACACAAAATCTTTTGGAAGTTGCAAAAAAATATAAAATAGAAAAATTCTTTCAAATATCTACGGATGAAGTTTACGGCTCGCTCGGAAAAACGGGTTTTTTTACGGAAAAAACCCCCCTCTCTCCGAACAGTCCGTATTCGGCAAGTAAAGCAAGTGCCGATTTGTTGGTTATGGCTTATCATCATACTTTCGGACTTAATGTTAACATTACAAGATGTTCAAACAACTACGGTCCTTATCAGTTCCCGGAAAAATTAATTCCGTTATTTATTACAAATGCTCTCGATAATAAACAAGTACCGTTATACGGTGACGGATTAAACATTAGAGATTGGCTTTTTGTAGAAGATCACTGTTCCGCTATAGATACCGTGTTGCATAAAGGTAAAAACGGTGAAATTTATAATGTCGGCGGTAACAATGAAAAGACAAACAAGTATATTACCGACACAATTTTAAAATATTTAGGTAAAGACAGTTCTTTAATAAAATATGTTGCAGACAGATTAGGACATGACAGAAGGTATGCTATCGATGCGACAAAAATAAAAGAAGAACTCGGTTGGCAACCTCAATATAAGTTTGAACAAGCAATAGAAAAGACAATAGAGTGGTATTTGAACAATAAAGATTGGTGGGAAAAATTGCGAAAGCAAATTTGAGGTATGGAAGTATAGAAGTATGGATGCATAGGAACGTCGAACTGAAACGACGAGATCCCGTATCAAGTGCGGGATGACAAATAATGCGGCTTATAGTTTATGGTTTAACAATTTTATACAGGAGAAGGAAATGAAAAAAGATACGGGGATGATATTAGGTATAGCAGCAATCATAATAATAGCTTTTATAGCTATGTCGAGTTTTTTTATAGTTGAAGTGGGTTTTGTGGGAGTAAGAATAAATGTTCTCACCGGTGAAACAAAAAGTTTTTCTCAAGGAACATACCCGAAATTACCTTTTGTTCATCAAGTAGTGAACTATGATGTAAAAACACAAAAACAAGAAATAGAAGCGGATTCCGCATCAAAAGATTTACAGACTGTCAGAGCAAGAATAGTTGTAAATTTCAGACCTGTTTACGAAAAAGTTAACGACATTCATATAAAAATCGGTAAAGACTATTTTGTAAAAGTTATATATCCTGCAATACAGGAAGTTTCAAAAACCGCAATTTCAAAATTGCCTGTTGAAAACATTATCGTGGAAAGAGAAAATTTAAGAGCAGCTATTGAAGAAAACTTAAGAAAGAAAATTGAAGAATATAACATAATAATAGAAAACGTAAATATCGTTGATATACAATTTACCGCGGAATTTAACAGAGTTGTTGAAGAAAAACAGATAGAAGAGCAAAAAGTTAAAAAGATACAATATCAAAGAATGCAGGCTGAAGAAGAAAAGAAAAGAGTTATTTTACTTGCTGAAGCCGAAGCTCAAAAACAAAAATTACTCAGGGATTCTTCAAACCAAACAGTTATCAATTTGAAATGGATAGAAAAATGGGACGGTCATTTACCTAAATATATGTTGGGCGACAAATCCAATTCAATGATAATGTTGAGTGATAAAGACTAATTTTTATTTAATAAATCCAAGGCTTGTTTTATTGCTTTAGTCGCAAAATATCCGGAGCATAAAAGAGATTTTATTTTCTTTACATTCTCTGTAAGGATATTATAATCATCTGCATTCATATTATTTATAATATCTTCTGCTTCTTGTAAATTTTCAACACATATACCGACATTATATTTTTTTACAAATTCCGCTTGTGCGGCAGATTTCCAAATAATTACGGGAATACCGCAAGATAAATATAAAGAAAGTTTATGCGGATTGTTGTATTTTAAATACTGACCAAAATTTCCTGAACAAGAATCTATGCTATCTCCGTCCCAAACTAACCCAAAACCTCTGTCTAACTTTTTGGAAATTTCATCCGATTTAAAAGAACCGTGATATTTAATATTTTCGGAATTTAATAATCCGTTGTTAAAGTTAGCTCCGTATAAATTTATTTTTATATTTTTTAATCTATTCAATTGAGCTACAAATCCGCTTTTGATAGCATCCAAATTTCCTGCAAAAGATATTGATCTTTCAAATTTAACCGCATTATCATTTTTTTGCAAATAATCAAATGACTCAATATTTATAAGTTTCTTTTCCGGTATTCCTTTATCAACAAAATACTTAAACATTATATTATTATGAACTATTAAAATATCGGATATTTCCAACATTGTTTCAAATTCTTGTTTATAGTAAACAAAATCATTATTATAATAGTAATGTCTAAGTTCTTCTATATCTATAATAACACTTATAAATTTAACATTTTTTTTATATTTTAATTTTCTTAAAATTCTATTATTTGTAACATGTAACGGATGTTGTAACAAAACAACAGAATTATTTTTTATTTTATTATAACTTTTATACCAATCGTATTGATATTTTAATCTTTTTTTTAAACTTTCGAATTTATTTTTAGTCGAAGTTATCCATGTAATATATATAGGCTCAAACTTAAGTCCTTTTGCCAAATAATATATATCATATATAACTTTACCGAGTGCATAATTATAGGAAACCCCGGTTCTCTCTACAATTTGAAATAAATCCATTTTCCCGTCCATTTGTTTATAAATTATTTGTTGTATATTAATTTAAAATTTCTACACAATTTGCCGATTATAGCATAATTTATATTTAACCTTAAACAAATACAAAACAGCAATAATCTTATTTTAAGAATTATATTTAAATTTTTTGCAGAACAATTTTTCTTAAAATCCGTATTGTAATATGCAGTTCTGAATTTATTGAAATAAAATTTTAGTTCCGATAATTTTAAATTTAATACTTCCAATTTTGATGCCGTTAATATGGAAATATATTGATAATATATTCTCTTACACTCATTATATCTGTTTTCAAAAATTAATCTTTCTTTTAATTTTTCAAACAATTTAAAATAATTGAATTTTTTATTTATTGCCTGCATTAAAGAATATTCCCTGTTAATTCTATAATAATAAATTTTATCATCAATAAACTTTATATTTTCCGTTTTTAAAAGTACATAGAAAAAAAACAAATTATCCTCACTTTCTTTCAGTTCAAAAAATATATTGTTATCAAGCAAAAAAGATTTTTTATAAATTTTTAGCCATACGGGTATAATAAAACAGTTTCTTTTTGGAATTAAGAGACAATCTTTGTTCTTTATTTTTTGTCTATTTAATTTATCAGCTGAAACGAATTTATGATCTATTATTTTTTTTTGAATATTATTATAAATGTAAGCCGCGGCACAAACAACATCCAAACTATTACTTTCAATCTCATTATATAAAACTTCAACATAGTTATTTGCTATCCAATCATCCGAATCTACAAAAGTTATATATTTACCTTTTGCGACTTTCATTCCTTCGTTTCTTGCAAATCCAAGACCGACATTTTGTTTTAAATTAACCAAAACTATTCTTTCGTCTTTTCGTTGATATTCTTTTATTATTTCCAAAGAATTATCAGGTGAACAATCGTTAACGATAATTATTTCAATATCTTTAAATGTTTGATTACAAACACTATCAAGGCACTGCCTTAAATACTGTTCTACATTATATACCGGAATGATTATTGATACTTTTGGATTATTTTGTTTCATCTTTTTGTAAAAAGTCTTATCGGATTGAATTTACTGTGTATCAGACCTATATAACAATAATTAAAATTACATTTTAGACAAATTTTAAAAACAAACAATCTTATTTTATTACGAATTTTTAAATTAGAAAAACTGACAACATATTTTTTATCATAAAACATCTCTCTGAATTTAAAAAAGCCTCTTGTTAAATCCTTAAAAGGCAATTTAGGATTGTCTAATATTATAGCCATATCCAATGATATAAATGTATAAAATTCAGGGATGTACTCCTTAAAAATATTATTATCATTTAACTTTTTAATTTTACCATAGCTTAGTATTTTGTTATCAATTATATAATTGTTTGTTATGCTGTTTCCCCTGTTAACTCTATAATAATAAAGTCTGTCTTTAATAAATAATACGCCCGAAGACTTTACAATTAACTCATACAAAAACAATGTATCTTCAAATTTAGTAACTTTAAAATATATATCATTAGAAAATAAAAAATCTTTTTCATAAATAGTAGTCCATGCTCTGCAAAATGATAAATTTTGAATTAATTGTTTTTTATAAGATATACTGTTTATTACAGTATCATACACATTGCTATATGCTATCCCTTTTGTAACTTCACGTGATATATTGTTGTAATACCAGTATTCAGAACACACAAAAACACTATTACTTTTTCTTATTGTATTATATAAAACTTCAACATAGTTATTTGCTATCCAATCATCCGAATCTACAAAAGTTATATATTTACCTTTTGCGACTTTCATTCCTTCGTTTCTTGCAAATCCAAGACCGACATTTTGTTTTAAATCAACCAAAACTATTCTTTCGTCTTTTCGTTGATATTCTTTTATTATTTCCAAAGAATTATCAGGTGAACAATCGTTAACGATAATTATTTCAATATCTTTAAATGTTTGATTAATGACACTGTCAAGGCACTGCCTTAAATACTGTTCTACATTATATACAGGAATAATTACCGATACTTGAATCTTGTTCATTTTTATCTTCCAATTAAACTCTTTAATATTTTTTTTGTTTTTTTATAATATGTGATAAAAAACGATATAGTTACTATGTTAATATTAAATCTTAAAACATATTGAAATATTTTCACTTTAATAAAGTTTTTTAAAGTATTCGGATAATAAAATTCTATTTTTTTATCATTTAAATATTGCTCTTTAAATTTCGTATATAAACTGTTAAAAAATTTTGAATTTCTCCATGCAAAATCTAAAAATCTGTTCATAATAAAAAAATCTAAAACAGAATCAAAATATTTTTTATTATTATCATCATTGTAAATTAAATCTTTTAAAGCATAAAACAAATTCATATTATTTAGAAACTCACTATGTTGATTTGTCATAATAGAACCTTTTCTATTTACTCTATAATAATATATTTTGTTGTTTATAAACATAAATTTATTTGTTTTCAATATAATTTCCCACACAAAAAGAGTATCTTCAAATTTATTTATCTTAAAAGTAATATCATTATCATTTAAGAATTGCAATTTATATATTTTTCTTGCATAATGTATATGTTCACAACATAATAACTTTTGTTTTATATCTATTGTAGAAATGTTAATATTATAAAAATCTTTCGGATGTTTGCTTTTAAAAATTTTTTGTTTAATATCATCATATTCATAGAAATCCGGAGATATCACATCATACTTATATTTTTCTATTGTCTTATACAACACTTCCACATAATCTTCTGTTATCCAATCATCCGAATCCACAAAAGTTATATATTTACCTTTTGCGACTTTCATTCCTTCGTTTCTTGCAAAACCAAGACCGACATTTTGTTTTAAATCAACCAAAACTATTCTTTCGTCTTTTCGTTGATATTCTTTTATTATTTCCAAAGAATTATCAGGTGAACAATCGTTAACGATAATTATTTCAATATCTTTAAATGTTTGATTACAAACACTATCAAGGCACTGCCTTAAATACTGTTCTACATTATATACCGGAATGATTATTGATACTTTAATATTCGGCACTTTTTCCCCTACTTAAATTTCCGCCAAACATATTTATATAAATTATAATTTATTTGTATTAACAAAACTGCAAATTTATCTCTTAGCGGAACATTACTATCTGCTAAAATATTCCACTTATATTTTTTAATAAAATTTATCATTTCTTTTATCTTATCACTATTTTTTTTATCAACTTTTGCCATTTGGTTCAATGTACTAAACCTCGCATAAACTCTTCTTCTTAAAACCGCTTTTTTTAAATTCGGGAAAAGACTAACAATATCTGCCGCCATATTGTCTGTCATTTCAACTAAATCAAGTTTTGATTTATCAAAATTCTTTGTTACGATAGAATTTTCTCTTATAACATAATTATATTTTGCTAAATGTCCGCATGCTATTTCTTTTGATTTTATAAATAACTTGTATGTAATTGCTATATCTTCAAACAATTTTCCTTCGGGATATTTTATATTATCAAACAACGTTTTGTCGTAAAGTTTCGCCCAGGCCGATGTATCTATTCCGTCATTATACAAAAGTCTTTTTATACACTCTTGCGAAGATAATTTATAATCGGCTTTTATATCAAAAACCTTCTTTTTTTTACCTTTTTTTATGACATTATGGATACAGACAGACATTTTACAATTAAAAGTTTTTAAAATACTATAAAGATACTCAATATAATCCGGTTCTATATAATCGTCGGAATCAACAAAAGTAATGTAATTCCCTCTTGCAAATTTAATACCTTCGTTCCTTGCATTGGATATACCCTTATTTTGTTTTAAGTCAACAAGAATAATTCTTTCATCTTTTTGCCGATATTCTTTAAGTATTTGAAGGCTGTTGTCGGAAGAGCCGTCATCAATGCAAATTATTTCAATGTCTTTAAATGTTTGGTTTACTACACTATCAAGACATTGTCTTAAATATTTATCTGCATTATATATTGGAATGATTATTGATATTTCCGGACTATTCATTATTAAAAACCGTTCGTTAAAATGTTAAAAATACCGCTTATGAAAAGAAACTAAGTTATATAATAATATTAATATTTTATAAGACGATATAATATATATGCGAAAATATTTTAGTGAATAAAAATATTTCCTGTTACACTTTTCTATTTCAAATATTTTTCTAAAATTAACCTGTGTTTTAAAAGACAACAACTTAAAATGTTCCGCAACGGTAAACATGCAGTAATTAACATAGCTTTGTTTAAATATTTCAAATAAATTATTTTTAATCAGATAGTTTTTTATTTCCTTTAACATGTCTTTACAAAGAAAGATATACTCATCTTTTTTTATATTCGCTTGTGTGATTGAAGCATTTCTGTTTTTTCTGTAATATACAAGTCTTTTATTTAAAACATATATTCTCTCAGCATTAATCATTGATATATGTGCAAAGAAAGCATCATTATGCCTTCTTATGTTTTGAAAACAAATACCTTTTTCTTTTATGAAAGAAGTTTTATATAACTTGTCCCAACACCAACCCATATGGAACTGAAAAGCATATTTAGGAATATCCAGTGAGGAAAAAACTTCTTTGTTAGGGAGTAACTTATCTTTAATATTATTTTGTTCTTTAATGTTACCGTTATCAAAAGTATTTGATTTACAAATAACTATATCCGTATTATATTTTTCGGAACAATTGTACAACTGTTCAAGCATATCAGTCTCAAAAAAATCATCGGAATCCAAAAAAGACAAATATTTACCGTTCGCAACAGCTAACCCTTTGTTTCTTGCGGCACCCGCACCTTCATGTTGTTGGGTTATAATTTTAATTCTCGAATCTTTACTCGAATACTCATGCAGGATTTCCAAAGAAGAATCAGAGGAACCATCATCAATACAAATAATTTCAATGTCTTTAAGTGTTTGGTTTACCACGCTATCAAGACATTGTCTTAAATATTGTTCTACATTGTATACAGGAATTATGATTGATACTTTTACATTATCCATTTCATGATCCAAATTAAAATCTTTATTATTTTTTATTATAACACATAATATTACTTTTAAAAACTTCCGTCGTATTTCTTGTTAAAGAATTTTGCCATTAAAAAGCTATACCCCTTTTTTAACCAATTTGTTTTTTCCATATTAACAACGGGAATTTCTATATACTTTAATTCTTTTTTTTCTATCCACACATCAAGTAAAAGTTCCGAAACAAAGCCGAAAACTCTTGATTGATATCTATTATAGTCTGAAATATTTATTTGCTTTTCAAGTTCAAATAAAATACCAAATATAAACGAACAATATTGATTTACAAGATCTTTTTTCATAACAAACATATTAAACATATGCGCTGATTTCCTTTTCATTACACCATTAAATGCATTTAAATATTCGGGATATTTTTCTTTTATTATCTGTTTCGTCGTTTCCAAATCTTTTATATAGTGAGTATGTTTATAATGAGAATATAAAGTTTCTATGAAATAATGTCTTTTTGTCGGAAGAATAACATCTGTTTGTTTTAATATATTTTCCGCTTCCGACTTTTTTATTACAGTTGCAAGTTTATCGTTGCTTTTTGTTTTTCCTTTGAAGTGTCTTCTGTAATGAACAAGTCCAAGATAATCATAGTCTAAATTTTTCCATGCCCAATATAAACCCGTAAGCTCACACCAAAAAGGATTTTTTATTGATATATTTTCGCCGGTATTATCACCGATAAAACCAATTTTTTCCTTTCCTTCCGCACCTACATGCAACGGCAAAAAAATATCATCTTCGGGCATTTTATATTTTTTATGAGTTGCTACTACAATTTTTATATTCATGATTGTCTCTTTATTATTCTCTTTATTTTTCTGCAAAATTTTCCGATAACAATATAATTCATATTGAATTTAAGACATAAATAAAATAATATCATTACCATTTTCATCATTACAGTTAATTTTGCTATACTAAAATTGTTAACAAACTCTTCGTTATAATACAAACTTTTAAATTTATTATAATAGCTTATTAATTTTGAGAACGGTAAATTTAAACTTGCCAACTTTATTGCTGTCCTCGTAGATATATATTGATAGTAAATTTTTTTATATTCTTCATATTTATCATTTTCTATTAGCATTTTTTTTAATTCGTCAAAAGCATTAAATAAAGTAAAATCTCTGTTCATTCCATATACCGAAGAATTTTCTCTGTTAATCCTATAAAAGTAAATTTTATCATCTATAAATTTTATTTTTTCAGTTTTTATAAGGGTTTCAAAAAGAAAAACATCATCCTCATGCCAACAAAGTTTAAATGTAATTTTATTATCATCCAAAAACTGTTTTCTATAAATTTTCTGCCATACCGGTATAATAAACAACTCTACTTTAGGAATAAGCAAATTTTCCACACTACATTTATTCAGCACTTTAGCCGGAGCAACTTTCATATCAACAATTTGTTTTTGCAGATTATCGTAAAAATATTGAGATGCGGAAACAACATCCAAATCATTCCTTTCAATTTCGTTATATAAAACCTCAACAAAATCGTTCCTAACCCAATCATCCGAATCTATAAATGTTATATATTTTCCTTTTGCTATTTTTAAACCTTTGTTTCTTGCATTTCCTTGTTCTTTTGTTTGTATTAAATTTATAACTATAAATCTATCATCTTTCTTGGCATATTCTTTGATAATATCATAACTGCCATCGGTAGAATTATCGTTAACAACGATTATTTCAATGTCTTTAAATGTTTGGTTAATGACACTGTCAAGGCATTGTCTTAAATATTGTTCTGTATTGTATACAGGAATAATTATTGATACTTTCGGATTATTCATAAGTTTATATTTTACCGTTCCAATCTGTTTCTTTCGGAGTATTCCACACACTCTTCTTAAATTAAAGTTCTTTTTTGCTGAAGTTCAAAGCTGATTCTATAACCTGATCCATATCATAGTATTTATATTCTCCCAGCCTGCCGCCGAAAAAAACATTTTTTTCATTATCGGCCAATTCTTTATATTTTAAATATAAAGAATTATTTCTTTCATCATTAATCGGATAATACGGTTCATCGTTTTTAGTCCATTCTTTTGAAAATTCTTTTGAAATAACTGTTTTAGGAAAATCATTACCGTTTTCATCTTTACCGAACATAAACCATTTGTGCTCGATAATTCTTGTCCAAGGTGTTTCTTTATCGGTATAATTAACCATTGCACAATTTTGAAAGTTACAAACATTAAGTACTTCTTCATCAAAAAATACCGTTCTGTACTCTAAATTTCCAAATCTATAATCAAAATAAGCATCAATTGCACCGGTATAAACTATTTTACCCGCAATTGAATTATAATATTGTCTGTTTTTTAAATAATCTTCGTTTAATTTTATTTCTATACCTTCCAACATGTTTTCTACAAGCTTCGTGTATCCATTAACGGGAATTCCTTGATACAATGCATTAAAATAGTTGTTATCGTAAGTAAATCTCACCGGTAATCTTTTGATAATAAACGGCGGAAGCTCTTTACAGTTTCTCCCCCACTGTTTTTCGGTATATCCTTTTATCAATTTTTCAAAAACATCTCTGCCGACTAAACTGATTGCCTGCTCTTCTAAATTTTTAGGTTCTGTTTTTATTTCTTTTCTCTGCTCGTTTATTATTTTTTCGGCTTCTTCCGGTGTATTAATTCCCCAAATTTTGTTGAATGTAAACATATTGAAAGGTAAATGGTAGATCTCATTTTTATATTTTGCCAACGGAGAAAATGTAAAATTGTTAAAGCTGATAAATTTGTTTACAAAATTCCAAACAGTCTTGTTATTGGTATGAAAAATGTGCGGGCCATATTTATGAACATCTATACCTTCAATTTTTTCGGTATAAATATTGCCTGCAATATGGTTTCTCTTTTCTATTACCAATACTTTTTTACCTTTATCGGTTGCTTGTCTTGCAAAGACAGATCCATACAAACCGCTACCGACTACCAAATAATCATATTTCATATTTTTCTCTTAAAATAATTTTGTCACTCGCGTATTATATCAAAATGTCGTTATAATTGCTATAATACTGAATTATGGATATTAATATATGTTTTACAACTGATAATAATTATATACGACCATTGTGTAGTACAATGGCTTCAATATTAAAAAATATCAAAAATGAAACATCTTTGCATATTTTTATTTTGGAACATGATGTTTCGGATGAAAATAAAAATAAAATTTTAAGCTTAAAGGACATAAAAGATTGTGAAATATCTTTTGTAAAAATAAACATTTCTGTTTTTGACAATTTCCCTGATTTTCAGAACAATTATATCACAAAAACGGCATATTTTAGATTCCTGGTTGCAGATTTATTAAAAAATGTAGATAAAATATTATACCTTGATTGCGATATCATAGTATTACCGGGAATAGAAGAATTATTTATGCAGGACATAACAGATTTTTATATAGGTGCAGTAGAAGATGTTGCTTTTTATTTTGATATACTTTGCCCGATTAGATCTTTTGATACATACATAAATAGCGGAGTTTTATTAATAAATTTAAAAAAGTGGCGGCAAGAAAACATATCGCAAAAATTATTTGAAGCGGTAGAAAAATACGGAGCTGAACTTTATTATCTTGATCAAACCGCTATAAATTTGGTTTGTAAAGGTAAAATTAAACTTCTTGAACTCCATTACAATGTGCAAGTATTTATTTTACTTCAAATATGTGTTCTATTGAATCATCCTTTAAGAAAACGACTAATACAATCAATAAAAAAGCCTAAAATAATTCACTATACAGGCAAAAAAAAACCGTGGAATTCATATTGCCCATTGAGGAAATATTATTTGAAATATGAAAAGTTGACTCCGTTTGCCACAGATTACGATTTCAAATACAAATTAAAAATCTTTATGCAGTTTATATTTCTTCTTTTAAAAGATTTTTATTTTATTTTAAGATTTTTGTTATCACCGATAATAAAGATATCACAAAAACAATCTTATTTTGAAATAACACTGTTTTTTCATTTCAAATTCAAATTGTTCAAACAAAATTCTTTTTCATAAAATTAAGCATAGAAAACTTTTTGTTTTTTTAGTATATTGTATTGAAATCATGAAACATTTTAAACAATTTTTAAAGAATAAATTTCCCTTTGTTATAAAATTAAAATATATATTTCGTGCTATTTTTTTGGGTACGACACTAAAATATGTTGAAGTGCACATTGTTGACCATTGCAACTTAAAATGTAACGGTTGTACTCATTTTTCAAACATATCTGAGCCGAAGTTTTCGGATGCAAGGATATTGCATTTTCATCTTGGCAGATTAAATGAAATCTTCGGTAAAATAGATAAAGTTAGGCTCTTGGGAGGAGAACCGTTATTACATCCCGACATTATAAACATATTAAATATTTCGAGAGATGCATTGCCTTATTCCGAAATAGAATTAATCACAAACGGTTTATTATTGGATAAAATGCCCGAAGAGTTTTTTCGCACCTTACATAAAAACAAAATCTCGGTAGAAGTATCAAATTATATGCCTATTCAAAACAAAATAAAACAAATACAAGAAATGCTTTCTCTTTTTAAAATAAAACATTCAATAACACCAATGGTTATGGCTTTCACTGCAAATTTAAACCCCAAAGGTACTAACGATCGGGAAAACACCTTTAAAAACTGCAGGCATAAAATTTGCACAATATTGAAAGATGATTGTATTTATATTTGCCCGATATGTGCCTATATCGATAAATATAATAAATATTTTAATAAAAATATTCCCCTACCTAAAGGAATAAATATTCATTCCAATTCCGCAAAACAAATTTTAGAATATTTAAAGAAAAGTGTGGAAACTTGCAAATACTGTACCAATGACAGCAATTATATAAATTGGACATGCTCGAACAATCCAAAAGAAACGGATTGGAACGGAAAGACAAACTAAAAATAAATTTTATATTCATTTTTTATTTAATTTATTCCTTAAAATAGCAATATAATCTTTATATTCCTGTTGTTTGTTACTTCTGCCGAAATTATTGTTATGTAATCTTCTTCTCGAAGTTACAACGGGAATCTTTTTTATTTTAATATTTTTTTGCTGCAATCTTATTTGAAATTCTACTATATCACCTGCTTTTAAAACTTCATCAAAAGTCCCGACCTTATCAAACACTTCTTTTTTTATTATGGAGCAACCTGCAAGTGCACCAAAATAGTCGTCCGGTCTTGCTTTTAGTTTAGCTTTATCTGCATCCGACAGTTCCGGAGATACAAATTCATGAGACATACTGAAAACAGCTTCTAAAGTATTATCTTTTAAAAATTCATTATACAAGTTTGATATACCGTCTTTTTCCATAACATCATCGGAATCGACATATAAAAAGTATTCTCCCTTAGCTTCTTTAAGCCCGGCATTTCTTGTTTTACCTATGTGAGAAAAATTCACTTCTATTGTTTTACACCCCAAATCTTCGGCTATTTGTTTTGTGTTATCCGTACAGGCATCACAAACAACTATTATTTCACTATCTTGTATATTTTGTTTTTTTACACTATCAATTGCCTCTTTGATATATCTTGAAGCGTTCTTTGCCGCAATTATTACAGAAATCATTTACTTAAAACTCCTTTCCTTAATATAGTTGCAATATATTTTTTAACAGCATCTGTATTATATTTTAATGACACATTTTTTCCGTGTATTCTTCTTTTATAAAGAACTTCGGGAATAATATTATTAACTTTAATACCTTTTTTAAAAATTCTATACAAAAATTCAGTGTCTTCCGATACATTAAAATTTTCATCAAAAAATCCGTATTTATCAAATAAAGATTTTTTCACAATACTGCTTGGCAAATATTGTTTAAAAACGTCTTCGACTTTTTTTTCATAAACAGCTCTTCTGTTTGTCTTAAGATTTTCATTCTCAAAAAAATTTTCGTATTTTGTAAAAACTATTTCACAATTAGGATGGTCTTTAAAATATTGCATCTGTTTGTTTATTTTATTCGGCAACCAATAATCATCGGAATCGCAAAAAGCAATATATTCTCCTTTCGAATTTTCAAGTGCTACATTTCTCGCAAAAGGAATGCCTTTATGTTCTATATAAAAATATTTTATATCTTTATATTGTTTTAATATTTCTTTTGTATTGTCTGTAGAGCCGTCATCTACAACAATAATTTCTATATTGTCGTAATTCTGGGCATAAATACTTTCTATAGCCTGTTTTATATATTTGCCGTTGTTATATGTCGGCATCATTATTGAAATCAACGGTTTATTTGTCATTTTTATTATCTTCTTTGAAAACAGGTTGCCAACCTTCACTTTCGTCAACATCGTGTATAGGATCGGCAAGTAACATTTCCTGGGCATCGGCATATTCCAAAACTTTCATCTCAAAATTATCTTGTTTGATAACAGTTTCATCGAAAACAGGATTTTTGGATGACTGTTCGCCTTCTGCAATTATTTCTTTTTGTAAAAGATCATCTATAAATGACTGCAATTTCTGTTCGATATCAGAAGGACAATTTTCTATTTTCTTTAAATTTTCAATGATTGTTTGTTTTGAGCAGCCGTCGAGTAAAGCCTGAAAAACAATACTTCCGCAATTGTTCATTGCATAATAAATTCCGGTTTCGGAATTAATTATTATGGCAATATTATTTGTCACATCCGCAAACATTTTTGTTTCATTCAATTTATACATTTTATAACTCCTTAATAAATTGTTTTAATATTTGAACATTTTTACTTAAATTCGATGATAAATTTATTTGATAAAAATTTAAATCTTTAATTAAAGATATCAACAATTTCATATAAGTCTTATCATCATCGTTACCCATTTGGCTTGCCGTAGAGTAAACCATTTGAGTAATAGCTCTGTTTCTGTCCGTTTTTTCTATTGTCGGTTCTTTTATATCTTTTATATTCGGGAAAACGATTGCTTTTACAGGCAGCTTTCTTGCCAATTTATCGTCATAATAAGATGTATTAAGCAAATATTTCGTATTATTATAATTATCGCATATAAATTCGGTCTTTAAATTCGGCATTTGCTTAAAAATATGAGGTGTTAAAGCTATCATGGAATATATAGGAGATGCACATAAATCATCGTTATTCTTACTTAATACCAAATAATCATCCGCAACATATTGAAAGCCATCCAACAAACACGAAACCGCCAAAGTTGTTTTTCCGCTGCCGCCTATAGCACAAATCAAAACTCCTTTGTTATCTATTCCGACTGCAGCCGAATGAACAAGAGCCGAATGTTCGGATCTTACTATTTGACTTATAAGTCTAACAAACAAATGACCTTGTTTTGAAAGTGTTTCGTAAGAAAAATCTTCGGCTATAAAATAATATTTTTTTTCTTTCGGATTTTCGGCATTTATTATTTTATTTTCCGGATCTATTTTTATAAGTCGCTGACTTTGATAAGCTATCATTACATGCTTTGATTCATATTGTTCGTTGATAAAAGATGAAACTTCATCTTTCCATATATACAATGTTTCATCGTAGCTATTAACATCATCTTTTAACGAACAAGAAAAATACTGTTTTAGTTTCGGAATAAAATTTTCACAGGCAATTTGCAATCTTATAATTTTTACACCTAAATCCAAATATTTGGTAACGGTTGAAATTTTTTTTGCTTTTTCTTGGAAGTGACTATCCAAAAATTTATAGTATTTTTCTATAGACACTTTATCTACATTTAACACATAATTAATATATTTCATATTTCGAATATCCTGTTTGCGACTTTATCAAAAAACAAAGAGTTTATTACAGGCGTTTTTTGTATTATTTTTAAATAAAAAAATCGGCTTGTCAGTTTTAGTGCAAGAAAAAAATTAAATTTTTCTTTACCTTTTACCATATCTCTTACCTGTTCTTTCAATTGTTGTGCTTTAGAGAAGAACAAATGTTTTTTTGTATAAGCATGAAAAAATTTATTTTCTTGTCCGGATATTTGTATAGAAGAAATTATATTATCCGGAACGGTATTCGGCAAGAAATAATTTATTAACTCAAACATTATTTTTACTTGCGCAAGAGTATTTGTTTCTTTGGCATTCGTAACAACAAGGTTCCAATCTATGTTTCTATTATTTTTAGATATGTACACTACATCCAACAACCAAGAAATATTTTTATAAAAAGGTTGAGAATAGAGAATATTTTCATAACCGTTTGTAAGCAATAAAAAAATCATATCTTCGCTATCAGGTATAAGAACTTTAGAACCATAAAAATCATACTCTTTTGCTCTTTCAAAAATTTTTTTATCCGTTATTGTTGTATCAGTATCACTTTTAACAATCTTATTGTGAATATCAATTTTTAGTATATCCGATTTTCTTACTTCCGTAGCATGTTTATAAGATTCATTTATTTTAAAACCCAATTCTTTGCTTATCTTAACGGTTTTGTTTAAATTATCTACACCTACGGCACAATCCACATCTGCCATCATTCTCGCTTTATCAGGTTCGAGAATTTTCATAGCTGCACCTTTTATAAGTAAAACAGGAATATTTTGTTTATTCAATTCAACGATTAACAGTTTTAAACCTGACAACAACGAGATATTTCGATACTGAAACCATCTAAGGACTCCTTTTAGTCTCGGTTCAATATTTTTTGGGATTTCTATATGAGGATTATTTTGAAACAAAAGTGAAAGTAAAAAATTAAAGTTCAGATTTTCTTTTTCAATATTATAATCAAAATCGTATAACAAATGATCTATTTCTTCTTTTGTTACAACTTTTTTAATATATAAATTTAAAAGTATTTTTTCTTTTGGTGAAAGATTTAAAAATCTTGCAAAGAAATCAACATCCAACATCTTTGTTCTCCGATGTTAAAGTAATCCAAAATATGATAAAATATATTTGTTTATTATATCAAATTTTAAAATCATTATTAAAAAAATGTTTACAAAAAATAAAAATTTACCATTTATATTTACTTTAATTTTAACCGATTGTATTGCGTTTATTTTTTCTTTTATAGTTGCATTTTGTTTTAGATTTGATATTTTACATCCTGTGCATATATATTCTTTCTACAAATATCTTACTTTATCGATTTGTTTACTTCCGGTATGGATATTATTTTTAAATTTTTTTATAGGTTATAAGTTATTTTATATATCATCATTCGATTTATTTATAAAAACAGTAAAAACTACAATATCTTTCACTATTTTTATTCTTGCCTTAATTTTTATTATTAAAAGCGATACTTCAAGACTGTTAGTTGTTTTTATAACAATAAACTTAATTTTTTTTACATTAACTTTCAGATATCTTTTCAAGAAAGTAATTGCATACATTGTATATAAATTGGATATACGAAATAATCTTTTGATTATAGGCAAAAATGTGCGAAAATATAAAAAAGTTTTCAGTAATAATTATATAAATAAAGTTTTTTATTATCCGTATCCGTTGGAAACAAAAAACATAGAAAGTTTAAAAAGTGCATCTGTCAGAAAAAGTATAAAAGAAATTATTATTGTAAATTATTCAATAAAAGATGAAGAATTTTTATCTTTATGCGATTGGGCTCAAACAAATGAAATAGCTATAAAAATTTTACCTACAGAAGCACAAATGACAAAAGATAAAATCATATTAGATGATACTTTAGGTATTCCGATTATATTATTAATAACTAATCCCGTAAGAGAAATCGACTACTTTTTGAAAAGGATTTTAGATATTGTTTTGTCTGCTATTTTATTGATTATATTATCACCTATATTTTTAATTATAGCAATTTGTATAAAAATAGAAAGTAAAGGACCGATATTTTATAAACATTTAAGAGTGGGTTTTAACGAAAAAGAGTTTTATCTTTATAAATTCAGAAGTATGGTTGATAATGCGGACAAAAAAACCGATACATTAACAAAAAACAGTTTGCAACAAAACGGAGCTTTCTTAAAGCTGGAAGAAGATGACAGAATAACGAAAGTAGGAAAATTCATAAGAAAATACAGTATTGATGAATTACCTCAACTTTTTAATGTATTAAAAGGAGAGATGTCTCTTGTAGGTCCGAGACCAATAGTTAAGTGGGAAGTAGAACAAATAAAAAAAATATATCACAACTACAGTTATAAAAAGATGTTTAAAGTTTTACCCGGAATAACAGGATTATGGCAAGTGTCGGGAAGAAGTTTGTTAAGTGATGAAAAAAGGTTGGAACTTGAAATATTTTATGTTGATAACTGGTCTTTAAATTTAGATATAAAAATATTACTTAAAACCATTATTGCCGTCATTTTTCATAAGGGAGCGTATTAACAATTATTAATTATTAATTAGTAATTAGAAATTGACGACAACATTTAAAAACGAAAAGCAGGAAAAGCAAACGGCAATGGCAAGCTACAAACTATAAAAAAAAGACTCGGAATTTTTACCGAGTCTTTTTCTTTTTATATTTACACTTATATTTTTTTATTTCAAACCTAAAACATCTCTCATATCATATAAGCCTGCAGGTTTATCGTTAATCCACTTTGCAGCTCTTAATGCTCCGGCTACCAGACATGCTCTCGATGTTGCTTTGTGAGATATTTCTATTACTTCTCCCTCACTTGCAAAATATACGGTATGATCTCCGCAAACGTCTCCGCATCTTACCGCGTGAACTCCGATTTCTTCCGGTTTTCTTAATGTTTGCGTTCCGTGTCTTCCGTATACTCCCACATCGTTTAAACTTTTGTTGTGACCTGCAGCAACTGCTTCGGCAAGCCTTATTGCCGTTCCCGAAGGAGAATCTTTTTTCTTGTTATGATGAATTTCAACTATTTCAACATCATAGTTAGGAATTTTCTTTGATATATTTTCAACTATGTCGAGTAAAAGATTTATTCCAGTTGACATATTGGGAGCAAAAACTATAGATATTTTTTCCCCTGCTTTTTTTAACACTTCTTTATTTTCATCTGTTAATCCGGTTGTTCCTATAACAAGTTTTGCATTTTTCTTAAGAGCAAGTTCTACATTTTTCATTGTATTTGAAGCGATTGTAAAATCTATTATTATATCTCCCGCATTTACTACGGACTCCATATCACTCGATTTTACTATTAAAGGATTTTTATTACCTATTGAAGGAGAAGAATCTATTTCCGTTCCTGCAACGATATTAAAATCTTTATCCTGTTTTGCCATATTTATTATTGCACTACCCATTCTGCCGCATGCACCACAAACTATTATGTTAGACATATTAAACTCCTTAAAATTTTGCTACGCAAAATTTTGATGCACAGATGTATAGAGGAACGGAGGCCCTCTATACCTCTTATATTAAATTGTAACTTTTTAATGTTTTTCTTAAACTTTCTTTATGTTCGTCCGATAATGAACACATAGGAAGTCTCATTTCATCGGAACATATACCCATCATAGCCATTGCTGCTTTTACCGGGATAGGATTTGTTTCTATAAACATTGCTTTTACCAGCGGTAACCATTTGAAAGCAATTTCGTTTGCTTTATCCAAATCTTTTTTTAACATTGCATTAACCAAATCCGCAACAACTTTAGGACAGATGTTAGATAATACCGAAATAACACCTGTTCCGCCGATAGCCATTATAGGAACCGTTAAAGCATCGTCACCGGATATTAAATCCATTTCCGGAGCAAGTAATCTTATTTGTGACATTTGATCGAGTGAACCCGAAGCTTCTTTTACAGCAACAATATTCTTACAATCTTTTGCAAGCTGTGCTATTGTTTTGGGTTCTATATTTACCGCAGACCTTCCTTGAATGTTATATAACACAACGGGAATATCTATTGCATTTGCAACTTCTTTGTAGTGAAGATACAAACCTTTTTGTGTAGGTTTATTATAGTAAGGAGCAACCAACAAAACTCCGTCGCAACCTACTTCCTGAGCATGTTTTGATAATCTTATTGCTTCTGCCGTAGAGTTAGAACCTGTTCCTGCAATAACTTTTAATTTTCCTTTAGAAAATTCTACGGCTTTTTGTATAACTTCGTCGTGTTCGGCATGCGACAATGTTGCCGATTCACCCGTAGATCCGCAAGGAACTATACCTGTAATTCCCGCTTCTATCTGCATATCAATTATTTTTTTGTATGCATCAAAATCAACCTTGTTGTTTTTTAACGGTGTTACGATTGCTGTAAAACTACCTGAAAACATAAAATCTCCTATACGACAATTTATAATTTACAATTTATAATTAACAACTAACTACGAGATCCCGCATCAAGTGCGGGATGACAAATTATTTTATTTCTTTAGACATCAAATCTTCTATTGTTTCCGCTTTTCTTATTACTTTTACTTTAGAACCTTTAACTAAAACTTCAGCACCTCTCGGTCTTGAATTATATTGGCTTGCCATAGCTCTGCCGTAAGCACCTGCACATTCGGCGACAATAAATTCTCCTTGTTCAAATATCGGAAGTGTTCTGTCTTTTGCAATAAAATCTCCGGATTCGCATACAGGACCTACAACATCTGCAACCTGTTGTTTTTTAGATGATTTCTTTACAGGTATAACACTGTGATACGATTCATATAGTGCAGGTCTTATCAAATCATTCATAGCCAAATTTGTGATAATAAAATTTTTCGGACCTGAAGTTTTTCTATACAAAACTTCTCCGACCAATATTCCGGCATCACCAACGATTGCTCTTCCGGGTTCAACAATTATCGTTTTATCTTTGTATTTTGAGTATACAGACATAACCATCTTTCTTAAATCTATAGGTTTTTGAGGTTTGTCCGCAGCTGCATATTTTATTCCGAGACCTCCGCCGATGTCGATATATTTTATTTTCATTCCGTTGGATTCCAATTTATCTATTAAAGCAGATATTTTTTTTGCAGCCAATTTGAAAGGTGTTACATCCAAAATTTGCGAACCTATATGACTGCCTACTCCGACAATTTCTATATTTTTCATTTTTGACGCTTTCATATAAATATCAAAAGCATCTTCATATCTTATACCGAATTTATTACCTTCCTTTCCTGTTGTTATATATTTATGTGTATGAGCATCAACATTCGGATTAACTCTAAACGAAATCCTTGCCTTCTTTTTTAATTTTCCTGCTATTTTATTTATTTGTTCCAATTCTTCAAAAGATTCGATATTGAACATCAAAATGTCACTTTTTAACGCAAACTCTATTTCCTTTGAAGTCTTACCTACACCCGAGTAAACTATTTTACGAGGATTAATTCCCGCTTTTAAGGCTCTGTAAAGTTCCCCGCCGGAAACGATATCAGCTCCGGCACCAAGCTTTGCCAACAATTTTAATATGGCATAATTTGAATTTGCTTTCATTGCATAACAAATTATACTGTCAACACCTTTAAAACCTGTTTTATATGCATTAAAATTAGCTTCTAATTTATCTTGTGAGTAGATATAAAGCGGCGTATTATATTTTTTCGCCAAATTTGATACAGCAACCTTTTCAACAAACAATTCGTTTCTTACGTACTTTAACATTTTTTTATGTCACTCCTGCTTATACTCGAATATTTCAACTTAAAATGATACCAAAATAGAAGATAAAAGGCAACGGCGGGAACGACAAACAACTACAAACTACTAACTATCAACTAAAAACGGATTTTTAATTTGCAATTTACAAGTTGAAAATTATAATCTATAATCTAAGTAAGTGATTGAAAAAAATTTATTAAATTGCATTAAAACAAAGATTTTTATATTGAGCATATTGTATATTTTAATATACATTAATTCGTTTTAAAGAATATTAAATAATACAATACAAAACAAGAAAACATGAAAAATAAATTTCAGTTGGTATCAAACTTTAAGCCTTCCGGTGAACAGCCGATGGCAATAGACAAACTTTACAATAACCTTAAAAACGGTAAAAACTCACAAGTGTTGTTAGGTGTTACCGGTTCCGGTAAAACGTTTGTTATGGCAAACTTAATAGAAAAACTGCAAAGACCGGCACTTATAATTTCCCCCAACAAAATACTTGCAGCACAGTTATATTCGGAGTTTAAATCGTTTTTCCCGAACAATGCGGTAGAATATTTCATTTCTTACTACGATTATTATCAACCCGAAGCATATATTCCGGCAACAGATACATACATTGAAAAAGATTCTTCCGTAAACGATCATATAGACAGGCTAAGATTAAAAGCTACAACTTCAATACTTGAAAGAAACGATGTTATAGTTGTTGCATCAGTATCAAGTATATATAATCTCGGTGCTCCGGAAGATTATCAAAATATGTGCGTAAAAATATCGGTGGGACAAAAAATTCCTATAGATAATTTGTTAAGAGAACTTATTTCCATACATTATGAAAGGAACGAAATAGACTTTTTCAGAGGAAAATTCAAAGTTAAAGGCGACACCGTTGAAATTTTCCCCGCATATTTGGAAACGGCAATAAAAGTAGAATTTTTCGGTGACGAAATAGAAGAAATTAAAGAGTTTGACCCGATATCCGGTAAAATTTTAAATAAAAAAGAAGTTTGTTATATATATCCGGCAAAACATTTTGTTACAAGTAACGATAAACTTAAAATTGCTTTAAAAAATATTGAAGCGGAACTTAACGACAGAGTAGCTGTTTTAAAATCGGAAGGAAAACTTCTTGAAGCGCAAAGATTGTTACAAAGAACAAAATACGATATGGAAATGTTGCAGGAAACAGGTTTTTGTAACGGAGTGGAAAACTATTCAAGGCACCTTGCATTAAGACCTGCCGGTTCAAGACCTACAACTTTAATCGATTACTTTTTGTCTAACCCGGACACTTCCGACTTTTTGTTAATTGCCGACGAATCTCACATTACATTACCGCAAATCAGAGGAATGTACGAAGGAGACAGAAGCAGAAAACAAACTCTTATAAATTTCGGGTTCAGGTTACCTTCCGCGCTCGATAACAGACCGCTAAAATTTAACGAATTTGAGTCTATAATAAAACAAAGTGTTATGGTATCGGCAACTCCAGGAAAGTATGAGTTGGATAAATGTAAAAACGATATAGTAGAGCTTGTTATAAGACCTACCGGTCTTGTAGATCCCGAAATAATTATTCGTCCGATAGACGGCCAAATTCAGGATATGATAAAAGAAATAAAAAAAGTTGTAGCTAAAAAACAAAGAGTTCTTATAACCACATTAACCAAAAGAATGTCGGAAGATTTAACAGCATACTTAAAAGATCAGGGGTTTCGTGTGGAATATATGCATTCCGAAATAGAATCGTTAAAAAGAATAGAAATTATAAGAGATTTAAGGTTGGGTAAATTCGATATTCTTGTAGGTATAAACCTTTTAAGAGAAGGTCTTGATTTACCCGAAGTAACACTCGTGGTAATTTTGGATGCGGATAAAGAAGGATTTTTAAGATCGGAACAGACATTAATACAAACCTGCGGCAGAGCAGCAAGAAATGTTGACGGCAGAGTAATTTTCTATGCGGATAAAATTACAGATTCCATGGACAGAGCTTTAACGGAAATGCAAAGAAGAAGAAATAAGCAACTTGAATATAATAAGATTCATAAAATAACTCCGAAAACAATTATTAAAGCAATTGCTAATTTGGAAGAATTCCAAGAAAAAGTTAAAGATGAAAAATTAATGGTATTATCGGAAGAAGCAGACGAAAAATATATAACGACAAAAAACATCGACAGTATTTTAAAATCGTTGGAAAAACAAATGAAAGAAGCTGCCGATAATTTGGATTTCGAATCCGCCACACTTTTCAGAGACAGAATAAGAGATATCAATTCAATGTATTCAAAAAATTCCGCAACAAAATCTTTCCCGAAACGCCAACGACAGAGGGATAGAGGTATGGAGGTATAGAGGAATGGAGCTTATTAAAAATTTGCAAAGCAAATTTTAGCTCATGGCTTATTAAAAAATCCTACGGATTTTTTGCTTATAGTTTATAACGACAACAGCGAGATCCCGCATCAAGTGCGGGATGACAGAATAACAATACGACAATTGATAATTTATAATTTACAATTTATAATTAACGACCAACGATGAGATCCCGCATCAAGTGCGGGATGACAACAACAGACTAACAATTACAAACTATCAACTATAAACAATAATTTTATTATTTTTTAATCCTGGACATTAGATAGATTCCGACGATACCGAACAGAATATTCGGAAGCCAAGCGGCAAGCCAAACATTTACAATTTGATTTTCACCTAAACTCAAACATACCGCCTGAATACACCAATATATAAAAGAAAATATAAGTGCAAAGGTAAAACTTATAATTTTACCGAATTTATTTCCAAGACCTAACGCAAAAGGTATACCTATCATCATAACTATTATGTGTGCAAAAACATTTGCAAATCGAGAATGATATTTTATTTGTTCTTTTAAAGTATTTTGTCCTAACATCTGTTTTTTCCGAATATATTCTTTAAATGTTTTTAAATTCATTTGTTCGAATCTTGTATCTTTAACTATTAAATCTTGAGGTTTAACCGTAAATCCGAAAACTTTACTGTCGAAATATTGTTCGTTCCAATTATTTTTATCATCAAAAGTTCTCGTCACACCGTGTTTCAACAACCAACCGCCGTTTGTATAAACACCTTCACCCACAACAATGTTTTTCGTAAGATAATATTTATCGTTATACTCATCGATAATAATATCTCTCATATAATTTTCTTTTATATTTAAATAACCGATAGACATTCTTGAATTGTTAGGTAATGTAACAATAATATTTTTGTGCTCGCTTTCTATTTCGCCGAACTTTTTCTTTTTTATTTTAACTTTCTTTACATATTCGGCCTTAACCACGGTATGAGGAATAACAAACTCCCTCATACAAAAATCAAATACACCTATACAAAAACCTAAAACCATAAAAAGAGAAATTATTCTCCAAAGATTTACACCCGAAGCTTTAAGAGCCGTTATTTCGTTTCGTTTTGCAAGTTCTCCCAAAGAAAAAAGCAGTGCAAGCAACACAGATACCGCAAAAACATCTATCATCCACCACGGTAAACTAAGTAACAGATACTCCATTATCGTAAAGAACGGAGTTTTTAGTTCCATATACATACTCATTTCTCTGAAAAACTCCGAAATCATAACGATAAAACCGAAAGCAAAGGATATAAACACCAACGGTTTTAAAAATTGTTTTGATATGTATGTATAAATTTTTATCATTTTATTTTTTTAACATTTTCCTAAACAAAATTATTCCGACTACAGCTAAAACAAAATCAGGCAGCCACATTATATAACAAGAAGACACATAACCTTTTTCACCTACATTCATAGATATAACCAAAAACAGATAATATATAAATATTACGACTAAACTCATACCGAAACCTATAGCTTTACCGCCTTTACCGGCCATGATTCCCACAGGAATTGCTATTAAAACAAACACTATAGGTGCAACGGCAACAGTCCACCTGAGCCAATATTCATTCGTATACATATTCCTTTCAACTGCATTTTTTTCCGTTTCATTTATTTTTTTTCTGAGTTTTTTTGAGTTCAACTCTCTTAAAGATTCATCCGAAAAATCTATACTTGAACCGATAGGTATAGAAAATTTATAGGTTTTAAAATTCATATGTATCATACAGCCCAATTCGTTGGGATCCGTTCGTTGCCAATATCCGTCGTATAAAGTTAATTCAACAACATTATGATTCACTCCTATAGTTCCGTAAGAAGCCGCTATTCTCCACGGAATATATTCCGTTTTTCTGTCTTCGCCTTTATTTTCTATTTTTTCGAATTTATAAATATTTACTCCGTTTAAAGTATTATTTTTAGAATCTACTTCATGAGCATATATTTTATATTGCCCTATTGAGGTTATTGTTTTTTCGTTAAATTTAGCAAGCGGCGCTTCGGTAAGAATTTTTTTGTATAAAGTTCTGAAATACATGTGTGTTGACGGAGACAAATAATGATTAAACCAAACTAAACCTATGCTCATGAAAACGACAAAAACAATTATCGGCATAGACAATGTTTTATAAGTTATTCCCGTAGCTTTCATAACGGTAATTTCGTTATCTTCGGCAAATCTTCCGTAACTTAGTAATGCACCGAATAAAATTGCCATAGGTATCGTGAGAGTTAAAATATTAGGAATGATAAGAATAAACAACTGTGCTATTAAGCCAAGACTTACACCTTTTGACAAAAACAAATCAACAAGCTGAAATATTTGGTCCAATAACAATATGGCAGAAAATATTATAAGCCCGAAAATAAACGAACCTATAAATTCCTTTAGAATATATCTGTGTAATATTTTTATCATGGTAAACTACAAGAAAGAAAAAACTTGTATTAGTTTAAACCCGGTATATTCATTCCGCCCATAAGTTTTTTTGATTCTTCCGCCATAGCTTTTTGAGATTCTTTTATGGCTTCCTGCATAGCGGAAAACATATATTTTTCCATATCTTTTACCGAATTTTTACCAAAATCTTCCGGTAATTTCAAACTTACTATTTCATTTTTTGCATTCATTGATATTTTAATACCTTTATAATCTATATCAACAATCTTTGCTTTCAAAGCTTTTTCCATTTCTTTAACTTTACTTCTCATTGACATTGCTTCTTTGGCCATCTTAAATAATTCCATGATTATTCTCCAAAACAAAATTTTATAAATTTTAACAATTTAGACTACATTTTTCAAATAAAACAAAACTTTATGCCGCTGACAATATAGATTGCATAGTTTCCATTCTGTTTTCCAATGAAAGTTCTTGTTCCAAATCCACTTCCGACATTTCCTGTCTGATTATCATCTCGTCCCAATCTTTTTCGAGTTGTCTTTGTTCGGTAGTATCGGCGTAAATATATTTTATAAATTCGGAAATTAAAATATATTCTATATCTTCTTTGTTTCCTATTTGTTGTTCCAACACTTTCAACAATTTATCGGCCGTTTCAAAGTTAGAATCTTGTTTTGCGGCATCGGAAAATACTTTATACAAGTTTGCTTTTTCTTTAGCATTTAAAACAGGCAACAACGAGAGTAAGTTTACCAATATATCCAAAGGAATAGCTTTTAGACCTTCTTGTTTACCTATTAAAGGAACAATATCTCCTTTTAACGCATATGCTATTAATCTTGTCCACTCGCCCAAAGACCTTGTCAATGCATCAATATTACCATAATGATAGGCTTCGGATGTAATGTCAAAACTCATGTTATAGACATCAAAATTTTTATCTCCCAAAGTTGTTGCATTTTCGTTTAAGAATTTTTTCAATGTAGAACCGGCTCTTGTTTGAGAAAACGGTGTTTGTATAACAACAACATCTATATCTTCTTTATCTTGTATAAAATCTTTAAATTCTTTTTTTGCAAAAATATTTGCTATGTTTTCCGGCGTATTTGATGCTTTTGTTTCCAAAACAATTGAGTTTATCAATTGATTAATTTCTTTTCTTGTCAAACCGTCTTGCCTTGCCGATTCTAAAATTATCCACTTAATAATTGCGGCTTCGGTAACGCCGTCTCTTGATACAAGATAAAAAATTTCGTTTCTTGATACGGGTGAAGTAATACTTTCGTCTAACAACAAGATTTCTTCGTTGTCTGCAACCTGCACGCTATCTATATCAGCCTTAGTAAGTTCTGCAAAAATATCGTTATTCAAAGATAATAAATCTTCCACCGTTCTAATATCTTTTGAACTTTTCGTTCTCTTAATTCCGTCAACCAAATTATTATGTTCCGGATAAGATTTCGGATTTCTTAAATTTCTTATTATACCTAACGAACCTCTTGTGTTACCGGAAATAAATATTTTGCTGAGTTTGCCTTCTCTATACAGTCTGTATGTTCTTACAAAAGAAGAAACACTTAAATTTCCCAATAACAAACCGATTGTAGATTGCGGCTCCATTTCGGAAAAGTCACTCGGAGAAAGAAGGGTGTCTACTTCCTGATACAAGGCTTCTTTTGTTCTTAATGTGTTCGGAACAGCTACGGATTTTGCAAAAGACATTAAATCTTTTTGTCCTTGATAATTTTCAAATTCGGCATGAACATCTTCATATGTGGCGGCAGAACCGAATGTCAGTGCAAAATATTCTATAATTTCGTGTAATGCCAGTTGTTTTAACAACTCTTCTTTTTCTTCTTTCGTTTTCTTGTCTAATTCTCTTAAAAAGGCTTCACTGATATAAACGGTTGCCGTACCCGTTTCAGGATTTACATCCAATGTCGCAAAAGAAAAGGTTGATGCGTTTTCAACTAAATCCAACGATCTTGATATGACAAAATTAACATTTGAAATTCCCGTAGCAAAACCTTCTTGTGTATCAAGTCCTAATTTTTCCAACAAATCGGAAATTTCGGACAAATCCGGATTTTTTATATTTTCTGCAATTATATTTACTTGTTCTCTTGACAAATAAGGTGTTTCTTGTGATAGAACGGACTGTTCGTCGTAGGTATAACTTTCCCTTGAATATAACCCCAATAATATTTGAGTTATAAGTAACGGATATTCGGAAAACAACGATAAAATATCAAAAAAAGCCGATTCCATTTCTTCGTAATCGGAAACTTGCAACTGTTCACCGGGATGTTCTCTTTTTATTTTTTCGGAAACAATTCCTGTTCTTTCAACTAATTCTATAGCCGCCGAATACATTCTAACATCCGGTAACATTCTGATTTCTTCTTCGGAGAATTCGGGATTTTCAGCTTGTTCCGAACTTATAACCTGATTTTTGATATCCTGCAAAATGATACTGACAAGCCCCGAATGATTTATCATAGCATGTTGAACCAATGCTCCTACATTATTTCCCAAAGACATTAAAGGTAAAAACTTGCGAGGTCTGACAAAATCCATGGTAATAAAGATTTTTTCTTTATTCTCTTTCTTACCTATTTCTCTGCTGCTCTTATCGGCTACATATTCGAAATGTATATCTTGAGATTCCAATAAATCTTGAACGGCATCAAATTCATAACCTTCGTAATCCACAAAATATTTTCTGTCGTTAATAATAAGATTATATCTTGAGTTCGGTCTTTTTCTTGTATCTACCCTGATTATTTCAGCTCCGAGTTTATCGGACAACAACTCCAATATTTGTTGTTCACTTACTTTTTTCGATTTTGTTTTTATAAAAATACAAGTTTTGTAATAATTTATTATGTCGCTGTAATTTATAACTCCGTAATCCAAGGCTTCAAACAATTCAAACATATTTGATAAGTTATAATGGTTTGCTATCATTACGGATCTTTTTATAAACACCGACGGAGAAATATCTTCCAATTCAAGATCTTCCATAACCCTTGATATGATATCCAACACTTCAGCCAAAAGTTTTTTGTTCCTTAAAATTTCATTTCTTGAATCGGCATCATAAAACTTATCTATAATTTGTTCTTTAGATAACTCTTTATTATCAAGCATAATATTGTTATCTTCGTAAAATAATAAGTAGGCCGCAAGCTCGCTTAAATCTGATTTTTTTGTTATTTTTTCGGACAAAATTGTACTTATACTTTTATTGGAACTGTTTTTCGATAAATATTGCAATTGTGTTCTTATCGGCTTTCTTTTTAATTCTTCTTCGGTCATTCTCAATGTTTTACCTTTAATTTCGGTCTTTATGATTTTGTACACTTTTGCATCTTCAAGTTTAACGTCCATACCTAACGGCTCACCATCTTCATCGTATACGGCAACTTCGGTATCTGCAAAATATTTACTGCTCATCAATTCACTTACGGTTGCATCTTTAGGCAAATCCATAACAAAATAACCTTCTTCATATTCAACAAAAAATATGGTTCTTGTTCCCAAATTTTTATTCTCAAAAATCTGTCTTCTGTTTTCTTCCAAAGATTTTCCAGGATCATATTCGTCCGGAGTAAACACAAATTGTTTTCTTTCTTCTCCAAGCTCTTTTACTACAAATTTAAGCGCTATTTCATGAATAAAAGTACCATCGAAAAGGACCAAATTCATTAAAAGTTTTATTTTGTTTCTTATTTCATTTATTTTATTTTCGATTTCTTCGGCTTCTTTGCTGTCGGTTGGTTTTGCTTCTTCCAATTTTTTTAACTCTTGTATCAGTTCTTCTATTTCCGGATAGATTTCGATTTTTCTTCCGGTTTTGTATTGATAATGAGGAGCGGAAAGTGTTTCCAAGTTATAAAAGCCGTATATTTCTTCCTCATAATCTACTCTCTTATACAAACAAGCTTCTATGGGTAACGATTTTTTCAGTGCCGAAAATTTTATTCTTGCCTGTTTATTATTATAATCTCTTTCAAATTTATCAAAGTTGCGCCCAAAAGATTCCGAAAATTCTCGTATCATATCATCCGAGATATATTTATCATATTCTTCATTATCTATAACAATATGTAATCCTATTAAATCTCTGATTTCCTTACCGAAAATATCCATAAAAAACAACTCAACCCACATTTTATTATTCACTAAATACTCTCTTAATTTTCCCATTTCTCTCAAACCGGAAATATCAACAAAATTTTTCGGTAACTCATTGAATATTTTTTTAATATAATCAACGAATTCGTAGTCGGCAAAAATTTTACTCCTTGTTTCGGCAACTAACTTATTTACGAAAGCCTTCTGCTTATCGTTTAACGAATCATAATCGGTATCTATATGTTTCAAGATAAACTCTATGTCGGCCTTTTTCGTACCTTTATCTTTGGCAGATTCTAAAATTTCTTTAAACAAAGAATTATCCGATGTTAATATGAACTTAACTAAACCTTTTTCTGTTTCTCCGATTGTATGTATAATTTCCCCTTTTCTTCTTTCGGAATTTAATTTTTCGTGTATACTATATAAAGATTTCGGTCTAAACTTCACAGTAAAAGAATCTTCCGGAAGGCCTTTAGCTTTAAGTATTGTTTCCGCAGCCATTTTAATATCTTCATTAATTCCTTTAAATTCAGTATATTGTACTCCATACAAAGTTTCTATTATGTTTAACAAATTCAAATATTCCTGAGGATTTGAGATTTCAAACAAATCGTTTCTGACATATTCATACATATCGGAATTTCCAAATCTTCTCGACAGCGGCAAATATACCGAATGCACCAAAAGAGTAGCTTGGTTTTTGGCTTCATTCATTTCCTCTTCGGTTTGATACTTTTCCGGATTCGGATATTTTGCCTGAGTAAGTTTATGAGCGATTAATGCCAACAAGGTTTCTTCGTTTTCCGCTGTTTTAGCAACGAGATCCCAATAATTTTGTAACGATCTTTCCCCTTGCATATCTTTGAAATCTTTAAATTGTTCATCTATCTTTTTTATGGCATCCAAGCTTTTGAATAACGACGGCAGATATTTGTCTAATCCGGATATATTCAAATTTTCCAACTTATTTTTTATTGTTTCAATATCATCCATTTCCAATAACAAAGCTATTGCTTGTGCTTTGACAAAGACATCTCCGTTTGTTTCTTCGTCTGCAAATTGTTTCCACTGATCCAAGTGAGAATACTTATCATAGCCTATTCTAAAAACCTGAAGATTTGTAGAATTATCGTAAACAAATTCTTCTATTACCTTTAAAAAGTCTTTGCTGTCTTTTACTTCTCTTGCAGTATCATTCTTTTTCTCTTGTTTTCCTAAATAAGCCTTTACAAAATCGTTTATTGTATCTATGGCTTTTTTCTTCTCTTGTGAAAAATCCGTCCAAGTATTATTATTTTCGTACCTGCTTACGGATAAAAATCTCCATGCATTTAAAACTTCATCCAATTTCTTTTGTTTCTCTTTGTCACTTGAAAAAACGCTATGCTTCAAAAAATCAACCTGTTCTTCAACGGAAATAGGAAGATTACTAAAACTAAAACCGTCACTTCCGCTAAATATTTCGGTTATAGATTGAAAAATCATTTTGTTAAGGACAGCTTCAAAAGCCATTAAAGACCATCTCGTCGTGAAAATCTTGTCTCTATTCTCGGAATAAATGGAATAAAATGATTTTCCTATCCAACCTTTTCCCGTTTCCGATATTGTATGATACATTCCTGCAATAAAATCCAAATTATCAAAACTGTCAGTCTCTTTTAAAGAATCGTTCATAACAGCATTCATGTATTGTTCATACAATTCAACACATTCTTTTTTATCGGCTTCCAATACTTCATAGTTTAAAAACGGAGCTACTTCTTGTTCGGCAACAAGAGTATTGATATTCCTTTTATCCAAAGAAGTTGTCGAATATTTAAGAATTTGATAGTTCACTAATCCCAAATCTCTTAATATGGAAGAATATAACGGGGTAAAATATTGCTCTATCGATTTTGATATTACTCCGTTTTTAACAATTATATCGTAATAAATATCGGAATCTTTCATTGAATTACCTTTTGCAAGAGAACCTCCGATTATTATTGCAAACATAGAATCGTTCATAAGAATCTTATCCAGTTTCAATTCGTCCAGAGCAATATTTTTTGCGTTTATCATTGCATTTCTTACCGCTTTTATGTAATCTTTTTCTATTCTCTCCATTCTTTCAACATATTCATCGTAAGAATATTCACCGCTCGTATATTTTCTTTCATAGAATTCTGCATATTTTTCGAAATGATATTTTGCTCTTTCCATTTTTCCTTTTTCAAGATATTTTCTTTTTAAAATATCTTTCTCTTTCATGAGTCTTATACGTTCACTCTTTGTAACCCGAGCATCATCAAACAACTGTTGTAACTCGTCCTCTATAAAATTTTCAAAATTCGAATAACTGATTTCCGCATTTTTATATTCATTGATAAGTTTTGATATTCTATTTGTAAATTTTTCGTCGATAAGAGCTTCCGCATTTTCTATTTCTTTTTCCGAAAAATGAAAATATTTGAGCTTCGTTTTTTTGTCTATCAATGATATATTGAATTTTTTACAGAATTGTTCGATAAGATCTCTGTTTGTTTCATTACCGGAAACTTTTTCATAAATATTATTGATACCGTTGGCATCCACATAATTATATCCGCACATATAAGCATACGTTATTAAATATGGAATATTGTCTTTCCAGTCATCATATTTTACGGTCAACGGTTTTGATAAATCCAAATTAAATTTTATATTATATTTCTCCAACAAACCGGCTAAATCTTGTTGTGTTATATCGGCGATTGATTTCTTTTCACCAAGCCCCATAAGTAATATCAGTTCGACAATTTCGGTATTTTTTACATTTAAAATCGTTTCTCCTTTTTCCAATATGTCAAACATTCTGACCATTAAATTTCTTGTAATTTCACTGTCGTGTTCGGCAAGTTGTTGTAACACTTTTATTCCTTTGGAATCTTTTGATAATTTAATCAACCAATAAAATATATATTTTTTTACTTCACCGTTTGTCTTCGAAATTACATCAAGCAAAAGTTGCGGATTTTTAATAATTTCATCGTATGTTTTTTCGGTAATAAAGTTCGAACCTTTAGGCTCTTTCGACAAATCAAAGAACACAAAAGGTTGTACTTTTGCTACTTCACTATCCCTTAACTTTTTAAAAATTCTGTTGTATGTTTTACTGTTTCTTGAAATAATATCTTCAACAAAAAAGATATTCCTTCCGTAAATTTTTTCTTTCTGTTCCAACGAAAGAGGTGTTTCTTCGTCAACTTCGCAAACAGGGAAAGATATATCATCTATTTGAGTTGAACTGACATCTTCCGAGTTACTCCATTGTTTGACATACTTTTCTTTTAGTAACTTTTTAACCAAATTCGGAAGTTCATCGAAAAGCATATACTCATTCGATTTTTTGTATACAAAAACATACTCGTCGTTAACGAACTTTACAAAACTCTTAATATCGAAAGCAGGATTGGATAAATCGTATTCCTGTTTCAGTTTTTTACAAATTTCATCAGCAATTTCGATTTTTGATTGAGAAATTGTATCTTCTTCTCCGCTTCTTACCGCTAAAAATCTGGCAATATCTTCATCTGAATAAGAGGAGTCTTCATCCATCGATACCAAAGGTATAATTCCGGAATATTCGGAATTTTCTTCATTAACTTCTGAAATTATCTCATCCAATTGTTCCAATAATTTTCTTTGAGATTGGACAACTTCCGAAGAATATCCTTGTTCTCTTATAAACTCGGCAAAATCAGAACCTTTTTTTATGTATTTATGAAATCCGTCGGGAGTTCTGGCAAAATCTTTATAATGAGAATTATACCTTTTACTTTCACCGCTGACAGCTATTATTTCAAGTCTTTCATGAGTTATTAATGTTTGAAAAAATTGTCTTATCTCTTTTTCGGTAAAATCTTCCAAATATGAAAAAAGTGTATTTGATATATAAATTTCTTTTACTATGTTTGCACCTACGGAATTTGTACCCCATACAACATAAAATAACGAAGCATACTCTTTTGCATTTCCGTATCTGTCTTGTCGTGCACCTACAAGCAGAGGACTTTTTCCGACTTGTATCATTTTTTTCCCTGCTTCCGAATCTATATCAGGATATTCTTCTCCCAAATTCTTATACTGTTCTTTTAATACTTCTTCCAATACTTTATATTCTCTGCTTGAAGTAACATCATCCGCAGGTTCCAATCCTATTATTGCTCTCATAACTCTATTTGCAAACCACGGTAATAAAATATTTTGATTCAGCAATAAATTTGCGGCAATTTGATTGGCAACCCCTATACTACTTTCTTCCGATTTAGAATCTTGATCGGAAACAGATAATTTCATCTTT
This sequence comes from Candidatus Ruminimicrobiellum ovillum, assembly GCA_002448285.1. Taxonomy (GTDB): domain Bacteria; phylum Elusimicrobiota; class Endomicrobiia; order Endomicrobiales; family Endomicrobiaceae; genus Ruminimicrobiellum; species Ruminimicrobiellum ovillum. Next base: position 69,010 of record DJWX01000008.1, read on the forward strand.
ATCGTATCAATACCCAAAGCTCTCTTTATTAAAAGTTTAATATTTTTTGATAATGTCGTTGTTGTAGACGAATCTTTTTCTATTTCAAGTTTTCCGTTTTCAAAAGTTAAGACATATTCTCTTTCATCCACTATTATCGTTGCTTTACCGTTAGAATCAAAACGGAGAGTTATAAAATCTTCAACAGAACCTTTTTCGGAACTGTTTTGCAATGATGTCCTTATAGCACCATTAATAATATCTTCCACTTCTTTTAAACTTTTTCCCGCTTTAAAATGTTCCATCATTGAATTTAAAGAAACGATTACATTATCAACAATAATAGGTGCTTTTTGTTCTAAAAACGGTCTTTTTGATATCGCATTAGTATCAACCTGTGCCTGTTCCACTATACTATCAAGATAATTCTGTTCATACATAGGATCGGATTCTTTAACATTAGGTGTCAATGTGATATAAGAAACTTGTTTTTTCTTTAACAGTTCATTTACACCTTCGGTATGAAAACCGCCGGAAATTATAACTTTCACATTTTTCGTTTTATCTAATCCGGATAATATCTTGTCAATATTGTAAAATTTTCCTCTGTAGTTATTTTCCGCATTAGCATTGTTGTTATCCGGAACAAGATTATCGACGAAAGATATATTTCTTTCCAAGTTTAATTCATTAAAATTTTCGGCAACAACCAAATATCTGTATAAATCAAACAAATTATCATTCTGTATGTATTTCGAATATAAATTCGCAAATCTGCCGTAATTTTGTTTATAATAAATGTATTCATTTGAAGAAACAGACGCCAATAATAATTTTTTGTATATTTGAAAAAACAAATTGATAAAAACAACCTCTTTATTCTCGACAGTTTTGCTGTAAGACAACAAAATATCTTCCATCATTTCTCTTTCTTCTTCTACCAAGTCGAGAGGATTTATCAACGATGATATTTCCCTTAAACTTATTAATTTAAACAAATCCGGATATTTTGTAAACTTATCTACACTGTTTGTCTTTTCTGATAAATATGCAAAAACGACATTTATGTCCGACAAATTTTTAGAATCTTGTAAAAGGTTAACATACTCCTGATAAGTTATTGTATTCTTTAAGTTTGTAAGAACCGTTTGAAGCTGTCTTTCCGCTAATTTTTGATTTATATTCTTACTTGCATTTAAAACATCGATATACAACTTTGTGTTTATATACTTTAAAGAAGAAATTTTTCTTTTAGATAATTCAATTAAAACCTTTTTATAAAAAAATTCAGAAGATATTTTTTTATTTAAGTATGCATTATAAAATTTTAAAAGACTTATTTGATCTTTTATCAAATAATTATTCAAATTTTTAATATTTGTATATTTATTCGATAATAATTCGTTTATTTGTTGTTTGTTTTTTATTAAAAAAGAATAATTCTGTATATTTCTATCGTATATATTTTTTTGTTCGGTCGGTTTTAATATTTTGTTATTCTTATATCCGAAAAATTCCGCGCCGGAAAGTTTATCGTTTGCATATAATGATTCCATCAAAGCATTTAATTGTTCTTCGTTTAAAGAAGATGCCATTTTACTATAATCAATAAAATCACTTGCTCCTTCGATATACACATCCAAATCGGCACATTGTTGATTTAATTTTTCCAACAATTTATATATATTATCTTGGACATCCTTATTGTTATGCAAATCCTGAATATTAATAATTGTGGTATCACTGTTTTCACAAAAATTAGCCGATGTTATTTTTGCAAAATTACTGAATTCATACTGCGGCAAAACAGGATATGAAGCAGAAAAAGAATTTACAGGTAATGTCGTAATCATTAACGATAATGAAATTATCGCAGATACCGTTTTCTTTAATTTATTCATTTTTATCTCCATAAAAAAAAGACTGACATAAAATGCCAGTCTAAAATCATATACAATATATTACCGCACCGTAAACATCAACCAAAACCGTGGCAATATACGAATTCAAATTTATTTTATATTGTGAAATTCCACAGAATAAATTACTCTTTTCAAACAGTTTATATTTGTGCAGATAATTCAGGATACTGTTAACATCTTCACTACAGAAAACACTTTCCGACGAATTATTTGATTTAATAAAAGAAAGATTCTGTGCATTGTAAACGAACTCATTTAAAAGGGAATAACCTTCGTTGCTGTTTTGTGTTTCCTCTTTTGTATCCCGGGAAATTGTGTTAGAAAAAGTTTTCTGCACTTGTTCAATGGAAAAATTATCGAAACCGTTTATATCAACCGTATCTGTTTGTGCAGCAAAAACAGACGGCAATAAATTAAACACAAATAAAAAAACAATAATTAAAGAATATATCCTTTTCATAATTTTATACTTTAACCGGTATACTAAAAATAATATTGTTTTCTTCATCTCTAAGTATAGCCGATTTTACAGAAAAAAGCTTGTATTTTTGTATATCTTTAAGAATTTCCGTTTCCAACATCATTTTAAGAATTTTTTTAACCTCTTCATTGTCGATATTTTTTGATATAGCAAAATAAAAAATATTATTTTCAACACGCGAAAATCTTAATTCCAAAGCCTGCACCAATTTTGCTAAAAAAGGATTTGTTCTTACACCATTGTTTAATTGCGAAATTATCAATCTTGCAACATATTCTTCTTCGGTTATATCGTATTTATTTTCTATTATTCCTTTTGTCCTGTCCGGTCCTTCGAATTCCATTAATTGTCTTTCGGAATAGTCTTCTCTTGAAATATATTGATTGGCGTATTTTTTTATATCATCAACATTTTCAAATAATCTTAACAATGTTTGATAATTCGGATCAAAAGCCGATACTACCACAAATTTTATATCGGCATCGGAACTCAACGGAATTCTTACAACGGTTGAAACTATTTTTTGCAAAGTGTCGTAAATTGCAGATATTTTCCGTGCATCGTTGGTAACCAAATCCTCAAAACAAACATCCAAATATAACGTCGAGCCATATCTGTATACAGAAGTATCCTTTTGAGTTTCTTCTTTTATTAACTTAACGGCATCTTGTTCCAATGTCTCTTTCGGAAAAGTTACACCGCAAGACGATAAAATAAAAATTGACAATAAAAAACATACAATTTTTTTTAACATTAATCTTGCTTCTTAGCTTCTTCTGCTTTAACTTCTTTTTGTTCTTCTTTTATTATCTCTTCGGCCTTTTGAATTTCGGCTTTGTTTTCCGATTTTTCTTTATCGGAAGAGTCTTTTATACTGATATATTCTTTATCGGAAATAACTTTACTTTTACCATGCTTTACAAATATTTGGTCAACTTCGGCATATGTAAGTTCTTCTTTTTTCAACATTTCCTGTGCCAAATCTTCAACTATAGCCCACTCTTTTGTCAAACATTCGTTTACTTTATTCAAACAAGTATTCATTATTTCCATAGTCTCGGTATTCAACTCTTCTTTAAGTTTTGATGACATACAATCTTTAGGAATAGCGGTAAAGTCTCCGACAAAACCTCTTGTTCCCATACCGAAATTCCATACCATCGAATTTGCAACCGACATAGCGTGTCGAAAATCACTTGAAACGCCGGTTGATGTTGTTCCGTATTTTATTTTTTCCGCAACATAACCGCCAAGAGCAACCATAACGGTAGCCAACATTTGTTCCCTGTTTTGATTATGTAATTCTTCCTTCGGAGTATGATAAACAAACCCCAATGCACCGCCTCTTGATCTTATCGTGGCTTTAAAAATTTCGTCGGTAGGATGTAATAAATATACGGCAACGGCATGACCGGCTTCATGATATGCCGTCATTTCTTTTTCTTCTTTTGTCATGGTTAAACTTGTTTCTAATCCCAAATTAACTCTATCCATGGCCAACGACAAATCTTCCATATCAACAAATTGTTTTTTATTTCTTGTCGATATTAAAGCTGCTTCTTTAACAATATTTTCTATTTCGGCAGGAGATTTAAATTTTGTCCCTGAAGCTAATTTTCTTACATTTATGTCGTCTCCTGATTTTATTTTACCCAAATAATATTTAAAAATATCTTCTCTTTCTTCGAGAGTCGGCAAAGTTATTTGAATTTTTCTGTCGAATCTTCCCGGCCTTAAAAGAGCTTTATCCAACACACCTTCATTAGCATTGGTAGCTGCTATGACAATGATATTTTGTCCGGTACTTTCAAGTCCGTCCATTTCAACAAGCAACTGATTTTGAGTACTGTTGGTTTCTTCTCCGCCGCCCATATAAGAGAACGTTCTTCCTCTACCGATAACATCAATTTCATCTATAAACACTATACAAGAACCTTCGGTATAAGCAAGTTTTCTTGCCTGTTTAAAAAGTTTTCTTACCCTTGATGCACCTACTCCGACAAACACTTCAACGAATTCACTTCCGGCTATGGAAATAAAAGGCATTTTAGCTTCGGTAGCAATAGCTTTGGCAAGCAAAGTTTTACCGCATCCCGGAGGTCCCATAAGCAAGATACCTTTTACAAGTTTTCCTCCTATTTTTTTTACTCTTGAACTGTCTTTTATTATATCAACAACTTCCATTGCTTCTTTCTTGGCATTTTCAAAACCTATAACATCGGTAAATTTAACATTTACTTTACTTGAGTTCACTTTGTTTTTCTTCAATTTTGAAAATCCGCCGCTGAAAAAAAACATATATGCACCGACGAATACTATAGCTTGAATGGCTCCCATAAGAATATACATAGGAATAGAGGCGAGCATTGTACTTCTTGCATAAGAATCCAATCTCATAAGCAAATACGCAAAAGCCACTATAAGCAAAACAGTCAACAAAGCGATTGTCATTTTACCCCAATTGTCCATAAAAAACATTTTTATCTTTCTCATATATTACTCCGCTAATTAAATTTCATATATTCTTATATTATAGTATATTTGGAAGTTTTTATTAATAAAAAACAGGATAGAAATAATATTGTTATTTCTATCCCGTTTATTATATTTATTGAATATTATGCCGCACTCAAAATTCCTTTGATATTTTTGATTTCCATAACATCTATATCGGTAGCGGTTCGGAAATCAATATTTCTTTCCGCATACAAAGGAATTAATTTTATTATATCGTCTATAGCTTGAGGATCTTTTTCTTCAAAAGCTTTTTGTGAAAGTTGAGATATTTTTTCTAATAACTTAAGATCAATTTCAGCGGCTGTAGTTTCAAACGTTTCACCTAAATTTACATCCGTACTTATATTGAAATTCTTTTTCAGCGTATATCTTTCAAATAAAGCATTAGCCAACACATTTTCCAAACTTTTATCCTTTAAACCGTAATATGCGTTATCCTGTTCGAAACTTCTTAAGTAATTTATAACCAAAGCTCTCTTTAATATTTCTTCCATAAATACCGTTCTTTGCTCATCGTCGGACAAACCGAGATAATACATCGTTACGGAATCGGTTCCGGTTAAATATTTCGATAAATCTTCAAATTTGTTTTGTGAACTTGTTAAAATTTGACCGATTATATTAATATCCATAACAGGTATTTGGTCGAAATCGAAATTGTTCGCGACCTGTTTAATAAAGTTGATATTCCTTGTTTTTAAATATTCATTTAAATTAAGTGACGATGTTAAGAATGTAAATATTCCGGATGCTTTTTCAAGTTCTTTTTTGAAAGCACTTACTTTTATTATGGATAAACTTCCGTCAAAACCGTAAATTTGATTTAAATTCGTAACGAATTTCGTTTGAGTTTTAGTAGCCGTTATACCATCAACGTATTCATTATTTGCAATATATGAAAATATTCCGTATTGATTGTATTCGGTTAAGTTTGTTGCTTCCGTTACTTCATCAAACATAACAACAATTTCTTTGTTTTCATCTTTCAATTGTTTTATTATTTCCGTTAATCTTTCACGAGCAGCTTGTTTATTTCCAAGTTCCTGTTCCAAAAGTTCTAATATTTTGTTTATATAATTGTTTGAAAACAATATTTTTACATTTGTTCCCAAATTATCATTTTTCACATATAGGTTTACGGTATTAATAAAATCTTGCGATACGGATACAGTTTCGGGAGCATCATCTATATAAACTGCAACATTTTGATTAATTGTTACGGCTTCTATTGCCCTATTTTTAAGCAATGAAATTTCTTTTTGCAAATCAATAGTATTTTCGGTCTTAACCATATTAGCACCGACGATAATATTCCCGGATTGAGAATAATTCAGTCCGCTGTCGGGATTATTCATATCTATTTCGATAACATCAACATTTGCTTTCAATGCCGTTTTTTTACCGAACACGGTTTCAAACTGTCTTGTTTTACCAAAATCTCTAACTATAGTTTCATAATTCGCACCATCTGCAAACAACACTGTTGCACCGTTATAATTGCCAATCCAACATTTAACCGTTCTGCCATCTTGCGTTCTAACTTTGACAGGGACAGATTTAAAATTAAAATCCGCCGCATTTTTAGGTTTATCGTTTATCACATATATAGGAACAGTTTTTTCTTTATCATTAATTGAAAGGTTGCCGTCTTTAAGAACTTTAACATTTTCTTTTCCGTACAGTTTTACGGCTTCAGCCAAACCTACGGATTTTAAGTATCTGTAATCTATAATTATATGAGTACCGACATTAACATCAAATGCTGCCAACAAAGATGCCGCCAACGATAAAGCGGCCTGCACTATAAGGCTATATGCTCCATACAGAGCCAACATTGACATTCCAAATGCAACAAGGAATGTAATAGCCGTAGCTATCGTTAAAATTTTTGCACCCTTTGTATTTATATGTTCATTTACAAAATTTACCGGTCTGAAAAATGATTTAAATGTTTCCTCATTAATAATTTCAAGCAATGCTTTCTTTATGGAAAAAATACCACCGGATATCATATCGTTTATTTTTTGTATTGTATTCGGTAAGATTGATGTCGTTGGTTGATCAGATGCGTATTCACTTTGTGAATATGTGGGCGTTCCCAATAAAGTATAAACCTTACTTGTTCCATCAACATATGTTATTGTAACCTTCTTTACATCTAAGTCTAATGATTTGGTGTTAATAACTTCTCCGAAACTTGTTTTACCTGCAATTACTATTAATTTTATGTACTCCAAATTCGTTGTTATCATTTCAGGAGTTTCATAAGTTTCTGTTCCCAAGAAATCTCTCATATCAAGATTTATTTTTAATTTGCCGTCCGAATCAAAATAATATTTTTGATCATAAAGGCCGAAAGATGTGCCCTCTAAATTTTGACGATTTTCATCATCGTATGTTAATAATTGAAGTTGCACACATGCATTAGGGACATCGTTTAAAAGTTCCAATTCTATTTCTATTGATTTAGCATCCAACAAATTAACTGTTTCTTGGGCTCCGTAAGTTCTCCAGTTAGTCCCATCTTGTTTAACAAAATACAATCTCTGTTCATTTGAAACATCAATACCGTAATCTGCCCCTTCTATTCTTGTTATCGGAAGAAAAAATGTACCATATTCATACTGAACTCTCTGACCAACAGATGTACAAATTGCGGGAACAGCAAATACTTTCCAACCGTTAGAAGTGTAATTATAAACACCATTTGTATCGGAATAAGGAATATGATTTCCAAAGCCCATTGCCTTAGAATATGTATCTACATCCCTCATTATTAAATCCGCTTTATATTCGTTGCCAAGCATTTCGTACGCTATAGCCATCTGCATTGTCCACTCAAAACTTACAGGACTATCTTGTTCATTACTCCATCTGTAAAGATTTTCATATTTTGTACCTTTATATTCAACATCGGCTACAAAATTATTTTCCACATATTCTAACAGTCTTTCTATATCAATTTCAGATAAAGATGAATTTTCATATATTTCCGGATTAACTTCTTTTATAGAAAGCAAAACTTGAATTCCCCAAGAATAAGTATCCAAAGCTTGAAAAGTATCATTTGCTCCTCTTTTTAAAGAACCGGTTTCAGAATTATACAAATTAGAATATAAATATTCAGCTGCTTCAATTAACAACGCTTCGTTTTCTTCCTTCTTAGTACTTTCTTCTTCTCCGTATAACAAAGATCTTAAATTGAAATAAGCTATAATATCAAACATATGTTCGGTAGAAACATATCTGTTTGAAAGTTCTCCGTAATAAAAACCTTCACTTCTATGAACTTTGTTAATATAGGCATCTACTTTTTCTATTAATCCGTCAAAGCGAGTATCTCCTGTCAACAATTTATATTGAACTGCGGCTATCCCAACCCAAACTATTTCACCGGTTTTTTGTCTGTTTTCTAAATTAGACATATATAAACCACCGTTTGAATCAATAGCACTTAAAATTTCTGCAGCCTCATACGTATTTCCCATCTGCATGTAAGCCAACGCTACCAACGCCTGATCATATAAGTTTTCAATATTTATTAATGCACGTTTATCATCTCCTGCTGCGGGAATCAAAGGTAAACTATCGTTAATAAGATTGTAAACAAAAGATTTATATGCTCCGTTACCGGCACGATATTCTTCCAACAAACCTTCAATCTCGGAATTAAACCTTCTTTGTTCGTTAGACAATTCAATTGTTTCTATACCATATGGTTCATAAACTTTATTGCTATCTATAGGTTTTACCAAATTACATGCTATCAGTGAAATCGTTACTGCTACTGCAAGAATAAACGGAACTATTCTTTTTATTACTGACCTAAAACTCATTTTCCTGTTTCTGTCCGTTCTTTGCTGTTTACTTAACATAGCTCTTTGCATAAATTCGGGCATATATTCGTAAACAACAGGTTCTACCCCGTCTAATGTTTGACCGTTATATTCGGAATTTGCAATTTCCCATACTGCTCCGTTACCTAAATACAACTTATTTTCAACCATAAATAAACAAACATCTTTACTTATTTGATACACTTGCGGAACAACTATGCCTGTTCCGTAATTTAATGTCGTTTTTGTTACGGCGCCGGCAACAGTATTCAAAATATTTTCCAATCTCTCGGTAGGAACTTGAACCAACGGCCTTGCCGGAAGCTGTTGCATATCTTGTTCACGAATAAGTTTTACAATGTCTTCTTCCACATCTATAATTTGTGTCGAACCGTCTTCAAATGTAATTTCAAGTTGTTTACCTTCTTCCATTAAAGAAATTGTTATATCTTGAGAGAAAAGTTGATTTAGCTGCTGAACTAATATGTTTATATTTATACCATCTAAATTTTGGTTTTTAAGCAAAGTGGCAGCTACACTTAAAATTTGATCTTTCGGAGTTGCATTCGATATTAATCCCAATGCTATCATCTGTCTTATAGACATAGCCTGTTTCTGTGCCAAATATTCATATTCCATTCTCGATTCTTGTGTGGAATTGGCAATATTCGGAGTTATTGTTATATTCGAATAACCTTTTTTATTTAAGATATCGTTTATACCGTCCGTATGGTAACCGCCTGCAACGAGGACAATGATATTTTTAGCTTTGCTGAAAATATCAGATGAATGGGTGAACGGGTGAATGGGTGAAACGGATTTGGTTGATAAGCCCATTTTTTGGATAAAAATTTTATTTCTTTCTGTGTTTACATCGTAAAATTCCGTCAAAAGATTAGAATATTTTTCCAATTTATCAATATCGTTGGATATAGAATATTTTGCATATAATTCTTTAAATTTATCCAAACCCAACTTGACATAGTCCCACTGACTTGCCGTTAAACTTGCAGATAAATAATCTCTATAAAAATGTTCAAAATCACTAAGATAAGCAATTTCAAGTTCCGTTTCCGTATCAGACAAATATGTTCTTAACACATCTACTAATTTTCTTTCTTCTTTTACCAACTCTACAGGATTGCATTTTACGGACTTTTCCTTCAATTCAAAAACTTTGTTTAAGTCCGGATATGATTTGTTTAAATTTATATTGTTTTCATCACAAAATTTTCTTGCAAAAACCCCTAATTTTTGAATATCCGTTAAATTAGATGTTAGATTTATAAGATTATTATATTCTCTATAAGATAAAGACTGTTTTATGTCTTTCAATAAAGCAACAAGCTCTTTTTGAACCTTTTTATTGTTTACGGAATAATTAAACAAACTTAAATATATTTGTAAGTTTTCATAATTTTTTAAAGATATATTATTGTTCTTTGCATAATTAAACAATCCTATTATAAACTGTTCTTGTGATATTTCTTTTTTTTCCGATTGTTTTAACAATTTATCGAATTCTTTATTTTTTGATTTTAAATATTTTGATTTTAACAGATCTATTTCGTTCTCTATTTTAGACAAATAAACAGAAATTTCTTTTTTTGATTTTATTATATCGTTTAAGCGAACTATATTTTTCAAATATACATCTTTTTTCTCAATACCTTTTAACAAATTTACTTTACCGGTCACAGCCGAATAATATTCCGTTCCCGTAAGTTTGCCGTCTTTCAACATTTTTTCCAAAACATCTTGTTTGTATTGAGAATTAATATTTGCAAAAAAACTTGTATCTATATTACCGATTCCACCTTCGACATAAACTTTATCAATATTATATTTTTTGGATATTTCATCTATCAAATAATATATGTTTTTTTGAACGGAATAATCGCAATGCAAATCTTGTATATTTATTATAACGGTATCGCTGCTGTTATCGTTATAAGAAACAATTTTTCCGTATTTGCTTGAGAATAAAGAATTCAAATTATTCTCATTCTTTGTTTCAAAATATTGTTTTTTTGATTGCAAAGTATCAACATTAACGGCTGCAAACAAATTGTTGCCGATAATTGTAAACATAAAACATACGGATGTGATTACCGCACAGACTTTTTTGAATAGTGTTATACTTTTCTTGTTCATTAATACCCTTTATAATCATGAATATGGCAAAGTGTATATCTTTGCCATATTCATTATTTGTATTGATTATGCTGCTGCCAAAATTCCCTTGATTCCGTCTAACGAAACATCGAGTGAAGACATTAATGATTCGCCTTCCGGCAACAATGTATCCATTGTGAGTATAAGTTTTATAAGTCCTGCCAAAGCAATTGTATCTGCTTTTTCCTCAATACTTATCTTCATATCTTCAGATTTCCACATACTCAAGATACTCTTTGCAAGTCCGGATTCGTTCAACAATTGAGAAATAGATTTACTGCCATCAATTACAGCTTTATTTGCTTCTGTGGTAATATCATTAACATTAACACCGTTAACCATCATCAACAATGCACTTCCGACAAGAACTTTATAATTATCACCTACACTTCTAACTTCGGAAGGAATAACAAGACTTTCTATTTCTTTTGTCATGGAACCTATAACAAAGTCTCTCGCAAATCCGGTTAATACATCTTTATCATTCTTATTAGCATTGTTATTTGCAATAACATCGTCTATAGCTTTTCTTGCAGATTCGCTGAATAATCTATTGTATGCTTCCAAACTCAACGGTTCCTGACCGGCTAAGAATTTTCTGATAGTATCAAGATCTTCACTTGTACCACCGTTAATAAAGAGTTCCGATATACTTTCACCGAATATATCACTTAAACTGTAATCTCTACCATTCAATCTTGCATTATTCTTCAAGCTATCCATAACTCTAATTTTCTTTAATGTTTCTATTGTCTTAGCACAAACCGCACCGGCTTTCTTTATTTTGTCGAATATACCTGCATCTTCCGCATCTTTATCACTTACTCTTACAACTATTTTAGCACCGTCTCTTAATTCAACGAAATCTCTTAAATTGTTCATATCTTTGCCTTGAGCGATATAGTTTTCTTCGGTTTCAACATAGGTTTTTGCATCTACAACCAATTCCAAACCGTTTGTTTTTATAAATTCGGCAACGGTTCTTATAATTTCATTACTGATATTCAATTTCGAACTTCTTCCTCTGTTATTGCTGAAATCATAAGATATTGCAGGTATTGTTCTAAAGTTGCTTATTAAAGGAAGTACTTTATTCTTATAATCCTCACTTAATCCGTTTACAACACTTCCTATATTTTCTTTAGTAACATCATTTTTAACAACAAATCTTATACCTGTTAATCCTGCCTGTGCCAAACTTGTTAATTTAGATTCATCTATGTTGTTTGCATCAACTTCAATAACAACTTCAAATCCATGATCTTTTATGTATTTAACTATCTCTTCAAGGTTTGCAGTATAACTGTCTTCTTGAATAATCAATGTAGTTACGCCCGCAGATTCAAAGCTTCTGAGCAAGTTACCTTTCTTGATATATTCAAGATTTGTCTTAGAAGTTACTTTGAAGTACATTTCCTGTCTTTGAACGGATTGATATCCTCTAAATGTTCTGGATAACAACAACTCGTTCATTTCAGCCAAACTATAATTTGTAGATATTCTGTATGCGGCAACACTCTCTGCTACCGCTTTATCAAATGCGGTCAAACCTGTTTGACTTACATTTTCCGCATTCAACACATTATCGCCAACAGCAAATCTTACTAATTTATCTCTTACTATTAAGTCTCCGTTAGGAAGAATTCTGTTTTTGAATTTATAGTCTGCTGCTGCTATTAAATGTTCTTGTGTATTCGGATCCAACAAATCAAATATTTTTCTTGAATTCTTATTTAAGCTGTAAGCAATCTCACTTACATTTGCATCTGCAGATCTACCTATCATAGCATTAAATTTAAATGTTATAGGTTTGTTTTTGTTCGTAACTAAAGCAAGATTACCGTTTTCGGTTGTTATAATTTTACCTATAAAGATACCGTCTTTAGTTCTCAATTCCCATGCTTTACCTTTGCTTTCTTTAACAGGTTCGGTTATATAATGATCTTTATCTTCCAAAATATTTTTCAAGTCAGCCTGACTTAAGAAATTATTTTCTATTGAAGCTAATTTTCTGTAACCGTCCTGCATAGTAGAAAGCAATGTAGTACCGAAATTGAATACCAATTGTTTGCTTACGCCTTTGAACAAGAAATTAATTACTGTTTTCTGAGTTTCTGTTCCCGTAGGTGCTGCAACAGCTTTTTTCGTTTCTTGTGCAGCTACGGTTGCAGGAGTAATTACTTCTCCTTGTCCGATTTGAGAAACTATAATATTTCCTTCTCTATCTATTCTAACGGTTATATTCTCTAACACAACTTTGCCGTTTTCTTCACTCAATCCGTATGCTCTCATTAAGTTCGGTGATACATCTACATGCTTACCGGATTCATTTATCAACTCAACTTTTCCTCTAACTATAACATGATTTGCTGCTATATCTCCTTTTGCAACAAAGCTTTCCGCTTCATTATCAAAATATGCCCAATCATAATATACCGAGAACAAATTATTTTCACTTGTACCTGTTACACCTAATACATCTGTTTTTGTTCCTTTGTTAAAAGAGAATTTGTTCTTTGCATTTATAAAGCCGCCTTTGAAGAATAACAATATATCTTTTACAAATTTAAATGGTGTAAAACCTGCTTCTTCTCTTTGTTCCGGACTGGACATTACTACTGTTGCCATCGTCTTGTTCTCGCCTAATATTGTATTCAACAATTCGTTTACTTGAGGATTTTGTCTTCTCAATATTTCTAAATTCATATTTCCCCATAACAATATCTGTCCTATTGCCCATTCATATTTTGTATAACTACCTTTGTCACTCGTTATTGTAGGTGATGCAAATAATTGATATGTCTCTTTCTCTCCTAAAATATCCATCAAACCTACAAAAATCAATCCCATTAATACATTGTTAAATTGTATTCCATTTGTATTAAATGCTTGAGATTTTACATCTTTCATTTCTTTTATTCCATATTTATCAAACAACTCTATCAATCTCTCTAATGTCTTTGCTTCCTTTTCATTATTTGCACTTCTATATGCCGCAGCTTCTTTTGCCAATGCAGCTTTTGTTATCGGCTTCAATCCATATCTTGCAAATAACTCTTGCAAAGCATCCGAAGTTGCTTTATCTTCATCAGACACATTGCCTCTCTCTAATAAATATGGGAATTCTACTTCTTCACCATTTACATTAGCTTTAAGTGCTACTATCATTCCGCCTTTTGCATCTACATCTGTTCTCGGTACTGTCGTCATCGTTGCTGCGCCTACTCTTCCTGTCGGTGCCGAATTCAATCCGTCTCCGTTTCCAAAGAACAATTCTTTTGACATCTCCATTAATTTTTCTACATCTTGTCTCGTTAATTTCTTAATATCAATGCCATTTGATTCACACATCTGTCTGATATTCGGGATTATAGATGAGAATAAGGTAAAGAATACAGTTCCATGTCCGCCAGGATTTATATTATCAAAATCAATACTAAATCCTTCTCCCGTATTCTTCCAAGAATAATATCTTTCTTGTAAGAGTATTCCGCCACCTTTTCCGTTCGTTTGTAATGCTCCTTCTACAAATGTTGAATCTAATAAACTTTCTTCTGCTTCTATCAATTTCAATATATCTGTCGCATTTGCTTCTCCACCGGGACCAACTATTTGCAATGCCGCTATGCCTTCATGGTTGGCCATTTCTGCCATCTTAATATCCATAATCGATCTATATTCATATGTTCCGTCTTCCAATTTAACAACAAACGGTGTATCTGTTGCTTTTCCTGTTAATGCAGGTACTTTTATCGTCTTTTTACCTACTACTACTTCTTTCTTTACTTTACCGGATTCATCATAGAAATCATATGGATTTATTTGAATAAAGCCATATCTGCCTAAGCTTGCAAGTTGATCGGTTGTTAAATATCTTCCAAACAAATCTCTTTCTTTAGCCATATTAGATAATATTTCAATCGATTCTGCATCATTTGCTGCTCTTGCTGCTTTCATAACATTCTTGAATTGATTCAATGCAAATATTACCGGTTCTCTTCCTTTTACACTCTCTCCCAATCCTCCGTTCAAATACATATAGATTATATTCTGTATATTTCTTGCCTCATTGTTTTCTTGTAAATAATCATAACTTATTATCGGCGATTCCCCTTCTTTTACAGAATATGGTGTTATGTTTCCGTTTTGGAATGAAGGATTTTCCAATCCTAACAAACCAAATCCGGCTTTAGTCTGTAATTCAAATACTATTAAATCTATCGGCCTGTAATCGTAATGTTTCCCGCCCGCATAGAAACCGTATACTTCCAAGAAATCTCTTAATCCTTCTACCTTTGCTATCTTTGCTTCATTGGAATCACTGTTCTTTATTACTACCTTAGATGCCGCTTCTTTCAATTCGTCAAGTACTGTCTGTGTCAATTTGCCGCTTGCTTTCAATTCTTTCGCTCTGGCCACTTTTTCCATTAATGCCATAAGTGCTTTATCTGCAGCTTTTGCTTGTTCTAATCTTTCGGCTGCTGCTTCAGCTTCTGCTGCATCTTCTGCAGAAAGTCTTGCGGATTCTCTTAATTCTGCCGCTCTATTTGCATCCCTAATCATTTTTTCAATATCATCTTCGGAAATGGTGCCATCGTGCATTACAAAGAAGATTTTTCCTTTCTTTGCTTCTCCATCAACATAATATATCGCATCACCGTCAACTCTTATTCTCATCTCTTTTTCACCGTATTTCTTTTCAAGTATATCAGCAATAGCTAAATATACCGAATCTTCATCAACAAAGCCCTCTCTAACTTTTTCATCCGTAAATTGTACACCTATCATTTTGCCTTTATTTGCCAACAATTCGTTTTCAAATATTTCCAACTCTTTTCTTATATTAGGGAATTGCTCTTCATATTTAGATATCAATTGTTCATATTCCGTTGCGGAAGTTGCTCTTATTTCTTTACCGTCCTGTGAAACAATCATATTTCCGTTTTTATCTATTCTGACTGTTATATTCTCTAATACAACCTTGCCGTTTTCTTCACTCAATCCGTATGCTTTCATTAATTCCGGCGATACATCTACATGCTTACCGGACTCATTTATTAATTCTACTTTCCCTCTAACTATAACATGATTTGCAGCTATATCTCCTTTCGCTACAAAACTTTCCGCTTCATTATCAAAATATGCCCAATCATAATATACAGAGAATAAATTGTTTTCACTTGCTCCGGTTACACCCAATACATCCGTCTTTGTTCCTTCGTTAAACGAGAATTTATTCTTTAAGTTTATAAATCCTCCCTTGAAGAACAACAATATATCTTTTACAAATTTAAACGGTGTAAATCCTGCTTCTTCTCTCTGTTCCGGACTGGACATTACTACTGTCGCCATCTGTTTGCCTTCACCTAATATCGTATTCAATAAATTATCTACTTGCGGATTTTGTCTTCTCAATATCTCTAAGTTCATATTTCCCCATAACAATACTTGTCCTATAGCCCATTCATATTTCGTATAGCTTCCTTTGTCACTCGTTATTGTAGGTGATGCAAATAATTGATATGTCTCTTTCTCTCCTAAAATATCTATCAATCCTACAAATATCAATCCCATTAATACATTGTTGAATTGTATTCCGTTCGTATTGAATGCTTGAGATCTTACATCTCTCATTTCCTTTATTCCATACTGATCAAACAATGCCATTAATCTTTCTAATGTCTCTGCTTCTTCTATATTATTTGCTTGTCTGTATGCTTGTGCTTCTTTCGCCAATGCATCTTTTGTTATCGGTTTTAAACCATATCTTGCAAATAATTCTTGTAATGCTTCCGATACTTTTTTATCTGCATCGGATACATTTCCTCTCTCCAATAAGTACGGGAATTCTTCTTCTTTACCGTTTACATTAACTTTAAGTGCTACTATCATTCCGCCTTTCGCATCTACATCCGTTCTGGGTACTGTCGTCATCGTTGCTGCACCTATTCTTCCTGTCGGTGCCGAATTCAATCCGTCTCCGTTTCCAAAGAATAACTCTTTGGACATCGTCATCAACTTCTCTACATCTTGTCTCGTTAATTTATTAACATCTATACCGTTTGCTTCACACATCTGTCTTATATTAGGAATTATTGATGAGAACAATGTAAAGAATACTGTTCCATGACCTCCCGGATTTATATTATCAAAATCAATACTAAATCCTTCTCCCGTATTCTTCCATGAATAATATCTTTCCTGTAAAAGTATTCCGCCGCCTTTTCCGTTAGTCTGCAATGCTCCTTTCTCAAATGTCGAATCTAATAAGCTTTCTTCAGCTTCTATCAATTTCAATATATCCGTTGCATTTGCTTCTCCGCCGGGGCCTACAATCTGCAATGCCGCTATGCCTTCATGGTTGGCCATTTCCGCCATCTTAATATCCATTATCGATCTGTATTCATATGTTCCGTCTTCCATCTTAACAACAAACGGCGTATCGGTTGCTTTTCCCGTTAATGCCGGTACTTTTATCGTCTTTTTACCTACTACTACTTCTTTTTTTACTTTACCCGATTCATCATAGAAATCATATGGATTTACTTGAATAAATCCGTATTTCTCTAATCTTGCAATTTGATCGTCTGTTAAATATCTCCCAAACAAATCTCTTTCTTTAGCCATATTAGATAATATTTCAATCGATTCTGCATCATTTGCTGCTCTTGCTGCTTTCATAACATTCTTGAATTGATTCAATGCAAATATTACCGGCTCTCTTCCTTTTACACTCTCTCCCAATCCTCCGTTCAAATACATATAGATTATATTCTGTATGTTCTTCGCTTCATTGTTCGCTTGTAAATAATCGTAACTTACTATCGGCGTCTTTCCGTCTTTTACTGAATACGGCGTTATGTTTCCGTTTTGGAATGATGGTTCTTCCAATCCCAACAAACCAAATCCCGCCTTAGTCTGTAATTCAAATACTATTAAATCTATCGGCCTGTAATCGTAATGTTTCCCGCCCGCATAGAAACCGTATACTTCCAAGAAATCTCTTAATCCTTCTACCTTTGCTATCTTTGCTTCATTGGAATCACTGTTCTTTATTACTACCTTAGATGCCGTTTCTTTCAATTCGTCAAGTACTGTCTGTGTCAATTTGCCGCTTGCTTTCAATTCTTTCGCTCTGGCCACTTTTTCCGCCAATTCAGTAAGTTCTTCGTCTGCTACCGCTACTGCTTCTTCTTCACCGACTTCTTCTTCTGAAGCTGCTGTTTTTATTTCTGAAACTATCTGCTCAGTTCTTTCTTTTGAATAAGATTGTAACAATAATGTTTCAAGTTGTTTTATTTTGTTTTCTAAAATTTTATTGTTATCCAAGCCCTTATTGATTTCATCTTTTGCAATATCATTGCCGGCTGCAATTTCACTTTGTAAATCTTTTATTTGTCTTTGTAAATCCGATATTACTTCCTTATTTGCGTATGAAATCTTATTTTGTTTATTATATCCGTAAAGTACTAACGCAATTAAAGGAAGAGCAACTATTGCTAACGGTATCAAAATCGGAGAAACCGACAACATGTAAGAACCACCCTTAGAATTACGCTGTTTAGCCAAATATTGACCAAACTCTACCAAACCTTTTATTATCAATCCAGGTAAGCTTGCAACAAATAGTGTTAGTAAAGTGGTACCGCCTACTATAAAAGTTAATACAAACGGTATTCTCTCAGGTGTTTTACCGGTTTTTTCATCTTTTTTAGGTTTATTGAATAGCAATCCCCACCAATTTTTAACTTCTGACCAAATATTCTTAGCAACAAGAGATGCATCATCATGATAAATATTGAAACCGTTTCTCAATTGAACCTGACCCAATATAAATGCAAACGGTATCAATACATATAAGAAAGATAAACCTAATGTTAAGCTGAATTTAAATGTAAATGCCGCAGCTATAAGTAATATTGTTGATGTTGCAGGAGCAAGATGAGAATCAAAAGCTCTTGAATCTATACCCTTAAATATAGACACAAACCCTAACCCGGAACCTCTTCCCGTTCCTACGTAAGCTGCCTTACCGGCATCACCGGCCCCTTGTCCGGTATGATGTGTTTTTATTTGTGTAACAAAATATGTGAAATTAGCAACTAATCCCTTTGCCCATCTTCCGAGATCTCCAAAAGAATTATAAATTCTGTTCAGTATCGGATGATTTCCAAAACGAGAATATTTTCCTCCATCTTCGTATTCCAGGAATTTAGCAACTAATCCCGTAGCAGCACTTGTCTGAGATAAAACAAGTCCTAATGCTGCCAACACAAAAGCTAAACTAAAGCCCGAAAATCCGCTTATTCCCATAAACAATATTGCAAACAAGAATACGCCAACAGTAGGAACAACCAATTTTTCTTTAACATAAAATCCCGGACCTTCTATAAAATCTATCGATTCCGCAAAAATTCCGCCAAATATACCAAATGCTTTTCTTTGTGTTTGGTTATAATCATGAATATACGGAGATTGGTTCATTTCCGCACTACCCATAGCGAACTTTGAAACCATTCCCGTATGACCGATTATCCATGTTTCTCTTGTTTTATCAACACTGTATCCGTAAGCATCTACTGTTTTACCGCCTTTGGCTTTTGCGGATTTTCCACCCGTAGCATCTTCACTCACTACGGATTTACTTTGACCGGATTTAGATTGAATAAAACTTGTTCTTAAGAAATTAGGATGTCCGTACATATGCAATTGGAACATTTCATTCATATCTTCATGGGAAGCATTAAATCCATATTCTGCTAATGCACCTTTCTTACCGACACCGGACAATCTCTCCGTAGGAATCTTTTCTTGTAAAGAAACATTGTAAACTTCATCATCTTGTAACAAAGGTTGTAATGCTCCAAATATACTCAATGCACTCTGCATTGAAATACCTTGGTTCATATCCAACTGGAATATAAATTTATTTGTTATATAACTTTCCAAATATGCATGGTGGTCAACCTTTCCTTGTCCCATGATACCATTTGCACCGTAATGTAATGTTACATAAGTCTTTGAATCATCAAAAACAACTGTGGTTAATTTTCCGTTATTATGAGCAAATATTGCTTCTACACCGTCTCTTTCGTAGTCGGATACCAAAGCAGTTTCTCTTCCTTCTGCCTGCCATCTGTCGTATATTGCTTTTTCTTTAGCAATTTCACCTTCTATAGCTGTTAACAATGCTTCATCATCCGTAGTTAACATATTAGCCGCTTTTTTAGATAACAATTCCTGGTATTGAGCATATGTTACATCTTCGGCTTTTAATCTTCTATATGAAACCAATTTAATTTTATCGTCGGTTCTTTCTCCGGCCTTCCATTTCTGTCCAATCTCTGTTTTTTCAATTTCAGCTATCAAATTCTTATCATAATTTGTAGACAAGCCCCTGTTTCTTAAATCTATGAGTTTCATATAATCATCATAAGAATGTTCTCTGGGATGAATTACCGGAACTATCATTTCTCTAAGTTCTTTTAAGTTTCTAAATAATCCTATAATTCTCGGATCATCAAGTGCTTTTCCGGATCCCGGAACGAAAGCTCCGTTTCCGAGAACAGCTCCATAAGATTGATATCCGCTCAAAATCTGTAAGCAACCAAAATCACTTACTATTCTTTTTGCTTCCGCATCCCATTGTTCATCAGACATTCCTTTTCTGGTATTACTATATTCAAGTTCTGCCAAGAAAGACAATGTATCTTTTAAATTCATCATTCCTACATGTAATGTTGACAAAGGTTGCAACTTAGGATCAGCCCATCTGGAAATTTCTTCTTTTACCCAACAATCCGGTAATTCCGAGCCGTCAGCTCTTCTAAGTAGTTTCCCTTTTATAACATTGCCGCTTAACATCATCTGTCTCATCTGTTCTATAACTTCCAAGTCGTCTTCCGTAAGCTCTTTTTGTCTGCCTCTAAAATCAACTCCGCTTTCAACTCTGCTGATAAGGTTACTCCATTCACCGGAATAAACATTAATCAAATGAGAAAGAACGGTATGTCCATCGGCAACAACGGTATTCAGTGATTCTGAATTTGCACCGCCCTTACCATCGTTATCTAACAAATGAGTAACAGCTTCGTTGTTTGTAGGAATAACAACACTTACACTTATATCTCTTAATTCAGGTGTTCTATATCCCTGTATTGCTCTAATTCTTGTTTCTTGATGCAATCTGTAGAATAACTGTCTTGCTCCGAAACTTGAAGGTTCCTTCGATAAATCAGGATATCTCAAAATTTGTCTGTCAAAATTATTTCCTTCACCTTTGTAATCGGATATAACAAATCTATATGCATCATATTCTTCGCGAGAAATTTTACTTTCTCTAAAATAAGATTCGATAATCTTGTTGTAATACATTGCAAAAACAATTTCTTTTTGATGATCGGTAAGACTCTTTTCAACCTTTTCGGATAAGAAAGAAGCTTGCCAATCTCTAAAGAATTCTTGTTGTGTGTAATCATAAGTATTTGTCTTTGAGAATAACTCTATTTTTTGATCCTGTGTCAAAGCAGCATATTGTTCTTCCGGTAAAGAATCTTTTAATATCTGTTCCCAATTCTTATACTCTTCAGATTCGACATCAACAGCAACGTCTCCTTTTGAAGCATAATCTTTGAACATGAAGTTACCGAAGTCACTCCAACTCTTACCGACAAAAGCGCCTCTTCTTATTTTTTGTCTTAAAATAGCTCCAGCCTTTAACACGTCGTTAAAGCCAAAGAAATCCAAGAAAGTAAACAAGATAAACGGTAAAGATAACAATAATAAGAATACAGGACCGGTTGCAATTGACATAAGAGCAAAGAAACCAAGCATAATTCCAACCGAGCCTAAAGTTGTTGCTATTGCAGGTAAAAATTTAGCAATCTTAGATTCCGGATTAATTACAGGTTTATCTTTATCAGCATTAATTCTTGCAACAAATCTTTTTGTTGCTTTTGCTATACTGTTATAAAGCTTTACATATAATGAGAAGAATACTAATCCCGCAATAAATATCATAGTCATAGGATTTACCATCGACATTATTCCTATACCGGCTAAAGACATTGTGGTTATAGAACCTAATGTCATTATGGAAGCAACCACAGTATTTAAGATATATACTTCAAATACCGTTTTTATGGCAATAAGCGGTATCCATCTCTTAATCATAGCTTTCTTAGCGGTTTTAATATCTTCTCTGTCTTTTCCGTCTTCTCTTTCTTCTTTAGATAAACCTCTATCTTCGGAAATATCCGTAACTACCCCGTAATATTTACTTACAGGATTTTTTTGCAATGTTTTGGATATTGCACCAAGTAATACAAATATTCCTGCGGTAAGTGCCAATCCTGCAACAAGAACCAATGCACCCCACCCCAAACTTGCAAGCAATGCTCCGCCTACAAAACCTCCGGTTTGGATAAAGGTAATTATTCCCGCTATTAATGATAAGTTACCAAGCCATACGGATAAAATTCCTCTTAAATTCGTTAAAGATTGTAAAAGTCCCAAGCCATTCTTTAAAGAGAAACTTAATACATTCATATCTCCTGAATGAGGAATATATGATCTAAAAGGAACTATTCCGGCATGTCCTGCAAAAGTTATGCTCTTTTTATCTGTATTTTGAACTTTTTCTTCGGTGTATTGTCCGGAACTAATATTAGCATCTATGAAGGAATCGTATGCCTGAATATAGTCTGCACTTCTGAACAAAGCATTTGTATCGTAGTACGAAATAGCTTCGTCAGGTCTCATTTTGGATCTGTTTCCGAATCCGCATTTCACACCAAATAAAGCTCTGAAGCCATATTTCCAGAAATATTTATCCATTTGTTTAGCTGCTAATTCTGCTTCGGGAGTTTCCGATTTTCCTCCAAGTATAGCAGCTTTATAGTCTTTTTCTTCTTGGTCTATTTTGGCTTTGTTCTTCTTATAGAAATCTACTGCTTTTTTGAGTTTTCTAAGTTCTCCATTACTTAGTACTCTTGCCTTTTTATCTTTTGCCATTTCGGTATTATATATATATTCCATTTGAGCAATTTGCTCTTCTATAGAAATACCGTCATTCAAAACATTCAATATTCTTGCCATTTCCATACTTATCATCGGGCCAACGTTTGCACCCTGTCCGTTGGCAATCATTTGTTTTGCTTTGAAGAATATATAGTTTCTATAATCCATATCATCTTGTCTCGGATTTTCCGCAGATATATATATATAATAGAACAACAAAACATCTTCTCTGGAAAACTCGCCGGTATTATTTCTTATAAACGCTTCTCTGTCTGCTTCCGGAACGGTTAAAGCCATTACATTTTCTATCCACCAACGATATTCATCAAATAAGCTTTGACTGTCCTTTTCAAAAGAGGTCTGCTCTTGTGAAAGATTACTTTGCATTACATAATTTGTATACTCTTCCAATATTGCAGGACTTGCAGTATCTATCGAAGAATTTGCATTTATGAATGCTGTTCTTGCAGCACCCGTGAGAGATGCCGATTTAACATCCTGTATCCATTGAGTAAAATCTTTAACATGATTTCCTCTGATTATGCCGGAAGTTTCAAATGCTCTTTGTAACATTTGACCATTCAAATTCCATCTTGATTGATAATTGCCATACACTTTTTCCGTCATTGATGCGGCTGTGTCATTACTAATTCTCTTCGGTTTTGCGGCTTCTTCAATTTCATCTTGATCTTCAGGAGGAACAGATGTTGTCTTAAGTTCAAGAGCTTTTTTCCTCTTGTTAAATCTGATTTTCGAAGCAATAAGATTTCCAACAAAGTAAAGTATTAATCCCGGGAATAATACAACCAAGAAAATTGCAACAGGTCTGTTATTTTCCCATAAGCTACGTAAGCCATAGGATACTTTTTCAAATTCGGCTCCCCAATCTCCCAAAATATTACTTTGTTCTTTCTTTACAAGTACACCGGTATCATCATATTTATATCTAAATCTCGTCATCGCAGGTAATTCACCTGTAATTTTATCCTTGCCTGCATTCAAATGATTAACTTCATAGTAGTTATGATTGATATATCTGGTGCCGCCTTCTATTGTGTCATTCATATCAGACCAAATTCTTGTTATGCGAAGTCCGCCTTCCTCAAAAGGAATTTCATTTCTTGTTTCATTTTGAGATGCCAATTCCGCTAAAGTTTTTCCTGTGGTCCTTTCTATTCCGCGAAGTCTCTCGTCTACGGAAGCAACATTATCAATAAAGCTCATCCAATCGGAAACGGAATAATCCACTGAGAAATTAGGATTACTTTCTTCCATTAAATATCCGTACTGTGCTCTTCCCATTCTGTTAATAACATTAACTTCGTAAGTATTATAATCAACATTCCCGGTAGGGGCTTGAACTATTGCATAATCGTAAATTTCAAAATATTTTAATCCGTCACTCTTAAATGCAACAGTATCCAAACCACTCATTTGAGAGCGATATCTCGTTACTGTTTCCGCTTGATCTTCAAAAACTTCTTGATTCTTTATTGAAATGTGTTCAAGCAAACCGTTGATAAAACTATTTTCGTTAAAATTTGGATTCGAATACATAGTGTAAACCAAAGAAATATGTTCATCATTTTCTTCCCCAGTTTTAACTATTTGCAAATTATTCATTTTTGTAATGTAGTTACTTTGATCTATAGCTTCATTAACATCAGTCACATTACCGTTAGCATCAGTTACTCCGTAATGTTGGAAACCTAACTCTCCTAAATATGCATATGAAACAACCGTTGTAGGATGTCCTATATTCAACTGTCTTCTTTCGTCCGCGACATTACTTTCGTCTTCTTGTGAGTATCTACTGAAAGAAATAATTGCGGGATAGCCGAACATCTTTTCAAGATCCGTAGCATCCGAATCGTTTTGATCGGCTCTTTCTATATCTCCGTTGGAATCAACTCTAAGATTCGATAATGTTATAACATTTCTTCCTTCCGCATTATTCAATATATAAGATTTTTCTGTTTGTATTTTGCTTTCCGGATCTCTCAAGCTTCCGGTATCATCAAGTATATTTTCCTGTAACTCTTCAAAAATATTAAAATCAATATTTTCTACAGACATATCACCGGTTACAAACGGATTTTGATCTTCCAATTGTGTTCTTTCATGTGCAAACATTACGGTGTTAACATTATTATCATAAACAATGGTTCTTTCACTTACTCTGCCGGTAAATTGCGAAGCACTGGCAACATAAGCTTTATCATCTTCGAACACGAGAGAATAAGATCTCTGTCCTATTCCGTATTGATCATATTCCGGAACTATAATACCGGAAACATATCTGCCGTTTTCAATTTCATATTGCTGTAAAACATTTCCTCTGAAATCCATCTCTCTTTGGTATGTTCTGATTACTTGTGCTGCTTTTTCTTCTTCTCCATCAATTTTTGCAAAAATATTTTCTTCACTGTATATTGTTCCTTTATCCCAATTAATACCTTTAAAATAGCTCTCGCTTATAGGATCATCTTGATGTTTAATTTGCCCTTTATCGTCTACCAAATAAGTTCTCGTATATGAAGGAATTCCCAACGCTCTTAACCAAGCAGCTTCATACATTCTGTTATCCGCATACATACTATCCTGTACTTCTACGTCTTCATAAGAATACTCTTCAACTTTGGTTACTTCCCAAATATTTCCGCCGCCTAAGCTGTTTACGCTATTAATCAAGTCAGGTATTGTACCGCTATCTTTCATTGCCTTCCAATCCGAAAAATATTCATCTAATGTATCTTGCCATCTTATATCCGTACTTTCATAAGAGAATAAACTTGATGTATCTTTCATCGTGATATAATATTTTTCTTCCAAGCAACCGTCTTCATTTCTGTTTTCAATGAAAGCCGTTCCTTTATATAAATCCAATACAACCGTTCCGACACCGGCAATAGACACAAGGTTAATAGGATCCTGATTCATATCGGGATTCAACAAATTATATCTGATACCGCAATCCAAGACTTCACCTTTAAACTGAGGATCCTTACCTGCATATTCATAATCTATTGAGAAATCGACATACCCATCAGGAGTTATTTTAACAACCGGAGTTGAACCATGTTCTTCTGAATAAGCAGCCCAACTCGTTTGTATAACTTTACCATCGGGGGATATAACATCTGTTCTTGTCCATGTCAAATCTTGTAAACTATAATCGCAATAATCTTGTATATTACCGAACAAAGATTCCAAATTATTTGTATCGTAAGTAAAACCGGATTTTGATGTATCAAGCAATTGTGTATAGGTAATACCTTCAAATACACTTATAGGAGAACTTTCACCGGGAACTTGTTCTACGGTATAAACGGGTAACTCACCTTGTTCCTGACTACGTGTGGCTCTGTAATTTTTACCGTCTGAAAGATTGTTCTGTTTATGAGTAACGGTTGCCATACCTTCAT
The DNA here is from genome assembly GCA_002448285.1 of Candidatus Ruminimicrobiellum ovillum. Taxonomy (GTDB): domain Bacteria; phylum Elusimicrobiota; class Endomicrobiia; order Endomicrobiales; family Endomicrobiaceae; genus Ruminimicrobiellum; species Ruminimicrobiellum ovillum. The sequence continues at coordinate 95,363 of DJWX01000008.1, forward strand.
CTTCTTTTCCGGGCTCATCGGTATTTTCAAAACTGAACTTAACGTTACTATCCGTGAACCAAATACCTTTTTCAAAACACAATCCCGTTTCAGAGAAGCCTTTTGCCATCTTATATAAGTTAAGGCCTGATACAATTTTTCCTGCAGTATCTTTTAATTCTTTTGTTTTTCCTTGTGCATAATCATATAAATCTTTAGACAATACCGTAATATCCAAATCTGCAATATAAACTGTTTCCGGAACGAACATTATTGCAGGAGATATTATTCCGAATTCGTACTCATTAAATGTTTTTACTTCCGAATTTTTTATATCATGATACGATCCGTAAGAGAAGGATACCTCTTCACCATCGTATGTATATATAAACTTTCCGTCTTTAAATACAAGCTGATATGCAGGATCTTTTTCTATATCCTTATCATATTTTACGGAAATTCCTGTATAATAATCGTTACCGTTCAATTGTTCAATATTTTCGAATATATCTTTATATTGTGCCGTTTCAAGTCTTCCGTATTCATCTTCAATTTGTATTGTTGCCGTTCCGAGAGATTTTGTATCTGTTCTCTTATCATTTGCCGAAGAAATCACATCGAAAGTATATGTACCGTCACCATTATCAACGATATTTTCGATGTAGATGTATTGTACTGTTCCGTTTATATTAAATTTTCCGAGTGAAATAGTATCTTCTTCTATATTGTTGTTTGTAAAGTATTTCAACCTACCCAATGCATCACAATGATTTTGAGTTAAAGCATTATCCAAGAAACTTGTTAATTGTTCTTTGTTAATTGTTGTATCAACATCAACAACAGATATACCATCATCATCTTCAAGTACACTGTTTTTAGTATAGAAGACAACACCTTCATCATCAGCCAAAGCTTCAGTTTGAAAATCCACAAATTCTTCCGTACCTAAATATTCACCCTCCGAATCAAAAAAGTTTTTGGCATAAACTATACCTTTTGTTCCATCTTCAGTTTCAAATTCATCAGATTTGATAATTTGTTGTTGTGTACCATCTTCCGCAATAATCGTTTTTGTATATGTATTTCCCTTTGGAGTATGAGATACTTCTGTAGACTCAAGAAGTTTTCCGGAAGCATCGAACACTTGTTTTGTATATGTAATTAATATTCCTGCAGTTGTTTTTCTTGCAGTTACACTTAAAACCGTTTCTGTGCCATCCGCATTTTGGGTTCTGCTTTCTTTTGTATACGTATCTTTGCTTGCCAATTCTCTCTCAACCTCAGGTGTTACATTTTCAATTTCATCAGAAAGTTGTTCAAAATCGTCTACGGCTTTAGATAAAACCGCATCCAATCTCTGTTCCATTTTCAAGCTTACATCTGTCGGAGAACCTGCATTATATAAATAAACATCAGCGATTTGTTTACTTGTATACTGACCAAAGATATCAATCAATTCACTGTTTTCGTCATAAGGATAAATTTGTGCAGTAACTCCGTTTCTTGTCACTTCAAAGTATACATAGTTATTTTCATCCGTTCTTACATTTACATTATATCCGTCGTTCAATCCTTCCAAATCTGTTTTGAAATTTGCAAACAAATCAAATAGTGCTTCTGTTTTTTCAAGATCAAAAATATACTTACCGTCAGCATTGAATAAATATATATCAACACTAACACCATCTTTTGTAATAGTAAAATATTGATTTTTATTTTTATCCAAATTCGATTCTACTTGGTATCCTTCGGCAACTAAACCTTGCCAAGCATTTATTATGTTAGACAAATCTTCAAAAGTCTCTTTTTTATTTGAAATAGAAAATCTATCTTCTCCATCGGTATATCTGTAAACATACATGCTGCTACCATCTTTCATGGTCACCAAATATCTGAATACTTTAGGATATACTATTGAATTACCTACCCAATATCCGTTTGATTTATCCAAGTAAGAAGCATTTTCCACTTTTGCAACATTATCAAGCCCTTCAAGTAAATCAACTAAGTCTGTCTTATACCAATCAACAGATTCATTAAGCTTTTCTTTTTGTGCATCACTCAATATAGAAGATAAAGCTATTATACCGGCTACATCATTTACTTCATCCAATGTAGTAGCGTTATCTAATCTTTCATTAAGTGTGTCATAATATTTATCATTTATAATAGCAATAACATCCGCCTCGTTCGACAAATTCAAATCCTTTATATTAGCTACCAAGGCATTAACACTATTATCATCATAAAAAAGTCTGTTTAATGCTTTTGTTGCCCAAGTTTTTTGTGTGTCCGAAGCAATAACGGTAACTTCGGCAATCATTTGATCTATAGCTTCATCACTTAAAATTTGTTCGGAAGAAATACCGAGAAGAGTTTCAAGTTGTTTGCGAACTTCAACTCTAAGATTTTGTTGTACGGTAGCTTCCAAATTATTTTCTGCTATATAATTATTTATTCTCGTAATGTAAGGATCTGCGGATTCCAATACACCGGTTTCTCTGTTAACTTTCGGATAATCGCCCGCATCTCTCATTTCAAGCATTGCTGTTTTTGTAATAACACCGTTATAAGCCACACCTTTTCTTACATAACTTCCGTTTGAAATATCCAAAGAAAATACTCTTGTTTCAATAGCATCAAACAAATCATTTAACATATCTTGCGTCAAAATTTCTACACCCAAATTAGTGTTTTGTTTATTTTTTGAAGCATCGAACATCTCTTTGCTAAGACTTCTGATGTTTGCTCTATTTGTTTCTTTGTTCATTCTTGTAATATATATTTCTTTTAATCTGTTCTGGGCGGCAGTAATCAAAGTTTCTTTTGTTGCGTCGCTCAAATTTGAATCTTGTATATCTCTTACTCTTCCGTATATATTATCAAAAGTTGTTGATACTTCTATTTCTTTCAAATATGCTTGCTCCAACAAAGAAGCTTTTGTTTGTTCATCCAAAGTTGATTTATTTATATTGGAAATTATATCTTTCAACTGATTAATTGTTGTTGAAATCGATATTTCCTTTTCATAAGATTGTCTTAACAAATCCGACTTTTGAGAATCTGTCAATATACTTGAATCCGTATTGTTTATATATCTTATTATCTTATCTACATCCGTTAAGGAACCGGCCAAACTTATTTGCTTTTCGTATGCCAAGTTTAATAATTCTTGTTTTTGTGCATCATCCAAATCCTTTGAATTTTTAATATTATTTATCAAGTTTGCAATAGTATTTGTATTTGCAAAATTTATCAGTTTTGTCAATAATTCCGTCTGCTGTTCTTTGTTCATATCGGAAAGACCGGCAAAAATATCATCAAAGTTTTTAGCCGTTGAGAAATAGTTTTTAACCGCTCTTGTAGACCAAGTGGAAATATCATCTGTTTTTTGATATGCTTCGTTTCCGATAATTTTATTTACCAATTTTCCTACAAGGTCTCCGGTTAAGAAGTTTACTCCCAACAATTTATTAAGTTCGTCAACAATGGCATCAAACATCTTCTGTGCTACCGATTCTTGGAAAGTTGTATCCGTAGCTAAAGCATTAACTCTACCCAAATATGAACTTTTATCTGATGTAGAACCTGTTTTTTCTAACTCAAATTTTCCGTCGGTTATGGTATATTGTCTATATCCTACTTCTCTTATTGCCTCCTGAGTTCTTACCGCATTAGCATTTACAGGCTGTCTTACACTGCTTCCCGCATACAAATCTATATCCATAGCTTTCTGTTGAACAAAGCCGTACAATTGATCTCTTTGAGCTTCCGTCAAATTCCCCGCTTCATAATAGTCGTATATAGCTTGTCCGACAGCTTCTACCTCTAACAAAGCATCTTCGGTAGCTTTCTTAGCATCAATCGATGTATTTATCGTTATACCGTTCAATGTAGTTACTATAGAATCTATTGTTTCTATGTTTTGAGCATTTATTGTTCCGACATTTCCATTATTTGCTATTGTAAAGATATTGGTTGAACCGCCATTAAGGTTAGACTGAAGTTCTTCCATACCAAATTTCATCCAAGCTGTTGCGGCTGCCGATCTGTCAGCATAAACAGGATAATTTTCGTTGTCTCTTGTTTTTCCGCTGTCGGCATCCGTTGTATATTTAACATATACATTCCCGTCTTCCATTACAACTAAACCGGATTTTATAGCAGATTGCAATACTGCATTTGCATCATCTTCTCTTCCGGCTGCAGCCAATGCGGCATAAGCTTGCATTGTAAATTCGCCGCTTACCACACCGTTTTGTATATTTGAAAAACCGAATGTACCATCTGCTTTTTTGTAAGACATCATTTTATCCAGTAAACCATCTACGAAATTTTCACCAAACATTGAATCAATGTCAACACCTTCCAAGTTCATATCTTTTATTGAAGACAACATCATATATCCCCAAGTATACGTATCTAAAGCTTGGTTGTTGTTGTTTAATCCTTGTTTCAAACTTCCGTCAGGATTTACTAAATTTGTTTTTATGTATTTTAAAACTTTATTTAATGAAGCCGTATCTCCTTTCAATGCATAATACATTGCCGCATCCAACATATGTTCCGTAGAAACCCAATGAGTTTGATCTTCATTAAATTTCATACCTTCAAATCCGAGTGTTCCGTTTTTATCTATATCTACTGTTCCCAAATAACTATCAACATCGCTCAATATTGTATCTATAGCATCATTAGCTCTTGCATTTGCTTCATCACTGCCGAAATCAATTCCGGAATTTCTGCAGTACATAGCAAATATTCCCGCCCATAATGCTTCACCGGTCTTAACATAATTTTCGTCATCTCTATCTGACAATCTTAGATGTTGCGAAGCAACCTTTTCCAACAAAGTTAGAACTTCTTCAGAAGATTCCGTATCACCTCTAAGCACAGCTTCCTGTAAGATTTCTATTCCTACCAAAGAATTATCGTATAACTGTGTTGTGTCTCCGTTTTGTTTAGGATCCAAGAAGGAGAAATACGGATAAAGTGTATCCGAATTTGTTGCAAAAGAAGACATTGATGTTGATAAATTTCCGACACCTAAAGATTTGTATATCTGCTCTGCTTCTGTTACGTCAATTGTTTCTTTGTATACTTTATTTCCTTTCTTGTCATAAGTTGTTTTTGTATATACTTGTTCCGTGGAATCCGCACATTCAACCACACTATCTAAAACACCGTTTTCATCGTAACTTGTAACGGTATAACTTACAGGCAAACCTTCTTCGGAAGAAGAAGTAACTGTTATTTCGGCAACCATATTACCGTTAGCGGCTTTGATTGTTTTAGTATAAGTATATGAAACAATTCCCGCTTTATTTTTTGTAGCTTTTCCGGTAATTACAACAGTATAATCACCATCTTGAACTTCTGTGTAAGAACGTGCTTCCGTTCTCTTAGTTACAACTTCTTCTTGTTTTGCTTGGAATAAAGGAAGTGACACTGATGGATTTTGAGATGCAACATAAACATATATTCCGCCAAGTGCCGCACCTGCAACAAGTCCTCCCAATACAACAAAAGCAGAAAACGTAAGAGCCGGCACTGCAAGAAATACCACTGTTGCAATAGCTGCAACTGCAAGAGCGGCAGCTACTATCGTACCTATAACAACATTATCATTCCAAAACTGTTTGAAAGCAGATAATTGTTCCGTTCTTGTTTCTACGGAATCCGTATTCATTTGTTCGGTTAAGTTTGCAACCATTGTATTAAATTGCCCTTCTTCCGAAGTGAAGAAGTTATGTGCTCTGTATAAATCGGAATCATATTTTTCAAAATCAAAATTATATTTATATGAATATGTCTCTCCGGGTCTTAAAACATCCGATGCTCTGAACTTTGTTCCGGATATCGGTGCTGCTTGTTCTTCTACACCGGTTTGCTGACCTTGTTGTTCCTGACTTACTTGTTGTGTCCAACCTGAAGCACCGGTATATCCTGAATAATCTCCACTTTGACCGCTTTGACTGCTTTGAGATATTATACTTTCTATTAAAGCTCTTTCGTCTTCCGTAAAGTAGGCATTCTTTTGTTCCTTAGTTAGCTGGTTATACCAATATGCCAAGTCTCCGGCAGCAGAAGAATTTCCGCTTTGATATTGTTCCAACCAATATTTTACGGTACCGATAGTATCATTTATTTTTCCTTGTTCTATTGCTTTGTTAACCGCATCCATATAGTTATCTTTCAAAGTACCGTCTTCGTTCAATATTAACGAATATATATAATCATCACTCCAATCTTTTGCTGCTTCCAATCCTTTTACTTCAGATAAAGCCGATGCTATTCTTGCTTGTTCTCTTACATTGTTTAATATACCCTCTACATACGATAAATAATTTTCTTTTAAAATTCCTTTTCCGTCGGCTACTAAAGAATAAATATATTCATCACTCCAACTTTCCGTTCCCGGCATATTTCTTACTTGATTAAATGCTTCTTGCACTTTTACTGCATTATCTATAGCATCTTTATAATCATCTCTTAATTTTCCGTCTTCAAATAACAATTCATCTATTTGGTCATCAGTAAAACCGTATTTGGATAAAGCTTCCATTGCCTCGGATCTTGCTGTATCTGCTGCTTGCTCCGCTGCTGCTTCTGCCGCGGTTCTTGCTTCTTCTTGAGCTATTTTTTCCTTTGCTGCATTTATTGCAGCTTGTTCTGCTTCGGTAAATTCATATCCGTTTTCTTCCAACTGTTTTAACCAGAATAAAATATCCCCATAAGAATTTTTACTTACTGCATCTGCCAATGATCCTAATGCATCTTGTTTCTGTCCTTCCTTTATTGCCGCTGCTTGCTCTGCTGCTAATCTTGCTTCTTCTTGAGCCAATTTTTCTCTTGCCGCATCTATTGCCGCTTGTTCCGCTTCGGTAAATTCATATCCGCTCTCTTCCAATTGTTTTAACCAGAATGCTATATCTCCGTAAGAATCTTTGCTTACTGCATCCGCTAATGATCCTAATGCATCTTGCTTTTTGCCGTCTTCCGTTGCTTCTGCTTGTTCCGCGGCTATTCTTGCTTCTTCCTGAGCCAATTTTTCTCTTGCTGCACTTATTGCTGCTTGTTCTGCTTCGGTAAATTCATATCCGTTTTCTTCCAACTGTTTTAACCAGAATGCTATATCTCCGTAAGAATCTTTGCTTACTGCATCCGCTAATGATCCTAATGCATCTTGCTTCTGTCCCTCTTTTATTGCCTCTTCCTGTTCCGCAGCTAACCTTGCTTCTTCTTGAGCCAATTTCTCTCTTGCTGCATCTATTGCCGCTTGCTCCTCGGAACTGAATTTATATCCGCTTTCTTCCAATTTTTTCAACCAGAATGCTATATCTCCATAAGAATCCGTGTTTACTGCTTCCGCCAATGCTCCCAATACATCTTGTTTTTGGCCTTCTTCTACTGCTGCCGCTTGCTCTGCTGCTAATCTTGCTTCTTCTTGAGCTAATTTTTCTCTTGCCGCATTTATTGCCGCTTGTTCCGCTTCGGTAAATTCATATCCGTTTTCTTCTAATTGCTGTAATAAAAATGCTATATCTCCGTAAGAATCTTTGCTTACTGCATCTGCCAATGATCCTAATACATCTTGTTTTTGACCTTCTTTTGTTGCTGCTTCCTGTTCCGCGGCTATTCTTGCTTCTTCTTGAGCCAATTTTTCTCTTGCTGCACTTATTGCTGCTTGTTCCGCTTCGGTAAATTCATATCCGTTATCTTCCAATTGTTTCAACCAGAATGCTATATCTCCGTAAGAATCTTTGCCTACTGCATCCGCTAAAGACCCTAATGCGTCTTGTTTTTTACCTTCTTCCGTTGCCTCTGCCTGTTCCGCGGCTATTCTTGCTTCTTCTTGAGCCAATTTTTCTCTTGCCGCATTTATTGCCGCTTGCTCCTCGGAACTAAATTCATATCCGCTTTCTTCCAATTGTTTTAACCAAAATGCTATATCTCCGTAAGAATCTGTGCTTACTGCATCCGCTAACGATCCTAATGTATCTTGTTTCTGCCCTTCTTTTATTGCTGTATCCTGCTCTGCAGCTATTCTTGCTTCTTCTTGAGCAATTTTTTCTTTCGCTGCATCTATTGCTGCTTGTTCCTCAGAACTAAATTCATATCCGCTTTCTTCCAATTGTTGTAACCAGAATGCTATATCTCCGTAAGAATCTTTGCCTACTGCATCCGCTAAAGACCCTAATGCATCCTGTTTCTGACCTTCTTTTACAGCTTCTGCATCTTCTCCTTGCGCAGGTGTTTCTGCCTGTTCTTCTGCAGGAGTTTCTGCTTGTTCTTCTGCAGGAGTTTCTGCTTGTTCTTCTGTAGGAGTTTCTACTTGACCTTCTTGTGTAGCAGGTTCAGTTTCCTCTCCAGCAATAGTTTCACCCAATTCTGTTGAAATATCCTTTAATGCATCAACTCCCGGGAGTGCAGCATCTATAGCTGCATCTGCACCTGTTGATACCGCATCCTCAAGTGTTCCGGCTTGTTCTTCTGTTGCAGGAGTTTCTGCTTGTTCTTGCGCAGGTGTTTCTGCCTGTTCTTCCGTTGCAGACTGGTCTTCTGTTACTGCTTGTTCTTCTGTTTGAGAAACTTCTTCTGTTCCTGCTACTATTTCTACAGCTGTATCTGTTAAATTCAAAGGCTCTATAACATCCTGAACATCTGATTGAGGTGCAGTTTCTTCTTCTTTAACTTCAGCTACCGGTGCCACAGCAGGCTCTGCCTCTTGAGCTACCTCTTGTCCCTCGGTTCCACCACTACCACCATCTCCACCGGCGGCAACTTCCTCTGCAGGGGCTTCTGCCGGTGCTTCTGCAGGAGCTTCTTGTGCAGGAGTTTCCTCCTGTACAGGTGCTGCCTCTTCTACAGGTGCTTCTTGTGCAGGAGCTTCCTCTTGTACAGGTGCTGCCTCTTGTGCAGGTGCTTCTTGCACAGGAGCTTCCTCTTGTACGGGTGCTGCCTCTTCTACAGGTGCTTCTTGTGCAGGTGCTTCCTCCTGTATAGGTGCCGCTTCTTGTGCAGGTGCTTCTTGTGCAGGAGCTTCCTCTTGTACAGGTGCCGCCTCTTGTGCAGGTGCTTCTTGTGCAGGTGCTTCTGCTACTGCTTCCTCTGTTGCAGAAGTTTCTTCTTGTACATTATTTTCAATAACCGTTTCTGCTTCATTTTCTGCTGCAGAAGCAACAGTTGTTACTCCAAACATCGAAAATATAGCTGTTATTATAATTAATGTTGTTTTTTCAAGTGCCTTATTATCTGATCTTGAAACCAAAGCAATTACTATTACCGATACAATAGCAAGCGGTAATATAAGAGCTAAACTGCCGGAAAATAAACCGCCGGCTATCAATCCCAATGCAGAAAATAACACCATAGGATTTTCTGTAAACAAAGATTTTAATACCATAGCCGGAGCTTTTCTAATTAATCTTCTGTCACCATTGGCATTTCTTATTTCATCTCTAACTCTAAGTATTGCTCCATAAGAAGTAAACACAAACATTATTCCCATTATAGCAGTACCAAATGTACCTATAGATAAAGCAGCCGCAGCCATAGATGCAAATATTCCCACTGCTGCGCCAAAACCTATAAAAGATGGAGCTAAAGATCTAAACATTCCCTTTGTTTTCTGTTCTACCATTACCTTTCTCGAATATTTTGCAGGAAGAACATTATTAAAAAGATAAAACAATCCATACACTAATAAAGAGACGCCAACAAAAACAGCTATAGTTAATGGTGCAAAAATAGCTAAAGGAGCACCTATTAATGAAAGAATTCCGGCTGTAACAATTGTTGAAAGTCCTGCTACAACCAAACCGCTTAATATACCATCGGCCGTCTTTGTAGGAACATCTTTCATATCGGAAACAGCTTTAGAATCGATATCTATACCGCTTTTCTTTGCGCCTGCCTCTACTACTCTTATAACAAGTGCACTTGTTACAAGGCTTACAACAGACATTAAAAGTCCGGCTGCAAAAACTCCTGCAATAACAGGAGCGGCAAAACCACCTGTGATAAACATAGCAACACCTGCAATAAATGCAAATGCAGGAGCATAAATACCTATCTTACCCATTGTGGATGATAACTTGTATAATGAACCTTCTAAAACATTTCCTGCTAATTTAAAGTTTCCGGTATTTACAAATTCTGCAGAAACATCTTCAAATCCACCCATCTGCTGTTTATATGCTTCGTATCTGTCAACTTTAGATCTTCTTAAAAACATATTAAACAAGATAACACCCAAACTGATAACTGCCATAGCAATCAAACCTACAGGTGTTATACTTGCTATACCGAGCAAAGATACTAAACCTACGGCTCCCGCACCGACAAGAGTCGTGGTTACAATAACAGCCCCTTTATTGAGCATCAAATCAAAAACTCTTGCTAATATTTTTGATATTGAATTCTTTTCTTTATATAATTTTGTATCAACAACAACATCTTCTATACCTGCTTCTTTAAATAGCGCAGCTAAATCTCTTCTTATTTGTTGATCTCTTCCGGGAATATTATTAGTATATTTTGATGATATTCTGGCTATTGCCGCTTTTTGAGAAGATACCATAGATCTGAATCTTGATAATATTTTGTTGGAGTACATATCATTTATGGCTCTTTTCTCTGCTTCTATGGAATATTGAACAAAGGAATATTCATCATTAATAGCATCTATACTTTCGCCTCTTAATTTTTCTAAATATTCTCTACCGAGCTGTATATATTGTGCATTCGAAAGTTTTGCGGATTGTCCTTGTTTCTTTTGATACAATTTACCCAATTTTATAAAATCTTCATCCGAAAGAGTTCTGTTACCTCTTAACATATTTGAAATCCAATTATCTTTATCCATATATCTGTCTTTAGTAATAACTCTTTGGGAATCTATACCGTTATAAACAGATGAAGATCTTTTTTCTCTATCAACACCCATATCTCTGTCATTTGCCTGAGAATCATCGTTTTGCGCTTTTTCATCTTCTATGAGAGACAATAAATTTACTAAACCGCTTGTTTCCGTATTGGAATTTCTGTCTCTTCTATAAAAACCTTTATTACTTCTTTTTGCTTCAACATCATTATATAAGTTAGATTGATTCAAATAAGATAAAATTTGCAGTACTTGTAAATCTTCCGAAGAATATTCAGATATATCTTCGAAATCTATTTTAAATGTTGCTTTATGTTGTTTTCTTTCACTCATTGCTCTGCTAACAAGAGCTTTCTTATAACTTTCTCTTTGTCCGGCTTCTAAATGCCTTACAAAATTCATAACATCAACTTCATCAGCAATATTTTCTATACTATCTTTTAATTCCTGCGTTTCCGGTATCTTTGCATCTTCCAAAAGATCTCTAACCAATTCCTGGAAGAATTTTTTTGTTGCATCCTTTCTTCCTTGTTGGAATTTAACATAAGATCTTAAATCTCTGTCATATTCACTAATTTTGTCTGCATCTAAATAATCAACATCCATGATTTGTTCTCTTGAACAAATTTTATCCGATGTTGACGGATTTTTAACGGATCTTGTTCCTCTACCTGCCGTTTGATAATCATTTTCTTTTGTTCTTTGATCATTTGCATCTATTGTAAATACACCTTTTATTCCTTTATACTTCACATCCATACCGGTAGAAGCAATATTTGTTGCTATAGCCAATAACGGTGCATCTGCCAATTTATCTTTTATCTCTTCAGCATATTCCGCAACATTTATAAGGTCTGCTACACTTACTCCGTTTGCAGCTACCAAATTTTTCGAAGAAGAAACGATTCTTACTATTTTTTCAGAATTTTCATCCAATAAACTTTCTATATCTTCTATATCACTTTCATTACCTTTTTTCTTTGCTTCTATTAATCTATTAATCAAATCGTTATTAGCATCTATTAATTGTTGCAATTCTTTACTGATTTTAGTGCCTTGTTGCATATAACCGTTGTTAACCATTTGAACAAACATTCTTGCATAATATTTGTTAACGGCACTTGGTTCCACAAAAATTATACCCGATTGTTCAGGCATTCCGTTTGCATCGGTAAATATTCCAAAATACTTACCAAGTGCTCTATGTATAGCAATATCCATTTGTTCTTCTCTTGTTTCAACAAAATCCATATTGTTATTTAGAGCTTTGGTACCACCTGCATTTGCATTATAGACTCCAATGCCTTGAGCTTGTGCTAAGTTTTCTGCAGCTTCTTCCGAACCTGTAAAACCATGTACACTTCTTGCTTTAGCTCTTAAGAAAGACACACCTGTATCACTTGCTGTTGTTTTTGTTGCTACGGTATACTTAAAATCCGAAGGAAGGAGGCCATTAGAAGAAGCAACTCTTTCTACGGCACCATGCATACCATTACCAAACTTAACACTCGGATTTATGTTATTGCTATTTTTTTCACGAACACCAATCTGAACGTTATACTCTACACCATTTATAACAACTTTTGTTTTATAATTTTTTCTGTCTATTGTTGCAACTATTTTCTTCGTATCCGTTTTATCACAGAAAAGAATCTTGTCACCATCTATTCTAACGACATAATAATCATTGGTTTTTTTATCTACGGCTATAACATCATAATCTGTTTCTAATCTTTGTTTATAACGGGCACTAACAGCATCTTCTACTCTTTCGCTAAATTCGTTGAAAGTTATATTTAAACCGGCAAATCTTTCATCTTTCATCAGCTCGGAATGTATTTTTACCAAGCCTCTTCTTTTGCTGTCTTTAATTTGTCCGCTTAATTTATCAAACCATGAACTGTCTATAACCTTATCTTCACCAACCAACTCATCCGCGATATAACTTACTAAAGGTTCCAATTCTATCGCTCTTTCGGATTCTCCCGAAGAAGTCGATAAGTTACTGTTTTCTCTAACCAACTGAGTTTCATCTATAAATATATCAAAAGGAACAGTTTTTCTTTTTCCGTTCTCCAATCTTTCCAACAAATATTCGGAAACATCCTTCGCGGTATTATTACCTTGTATATCCCAGGTAAATCCCGCAAATTCTCCGCAAATTATACCTGCTGTTGAATAAATCTCTTGCTTTGATACATTTCTTTTTTCAAACTGAACCTCACCGTCTTTTCTAACTATATTACCATTCTTATCTCTTTTAGCGGTAATAAAATATCCTGTCTTTTGGCTTTGATTTACAAAACCAATCAATGTTCCGTTTGCAGCTTTTTCTCTCAATTCTTGCGGCAATGTTGCTATAATTTCCGGCGCAGAGAAAAACATTGTCAACATTTCCATTGTTTCTTGTATAAGTTCAGGAGTTTTTGATGTGAATAATATCTTACCTAACTCTTCCAATGCTTTATTGTCTAACATTTCCTGATTATTTAGAATTTGTTTCCATATAGCTATTGCAGCACCTAACGTTTTACCTCCGGATGTACCCAATATCGCAACCATACCTTCCGGGTTAGCTAATTGTTCTGCAAATTTTATCTGAGCTAAAGATTGGTCGGTAGATTTTTTATATGCAGGAATAATATCTCTCTGAACAACTCTTTCCAAAATATTAAGCTGTTCTTCCGTAAACCTTTCCGTATATTTTTTTTCTTGTCCTTTTTTTGTTGCTCTTGCAGCTTTTTCTCTTGTTGTAAATATAGATTGTATATATCTTCTTAAATCGCCGAAACTTACTACAACTTCTTCTATCCACGGAACTTTATGAAGAATTTCTTTTACAAACTTCAAAGCTCCGCTGGGATATTCAAAATTTAAGTGAGCAATTTCATGTTTAACAAAGGTATCCAACATTCTTCTGTTTTTAACATTTCCATTTTCTAAAAATGCTTTCAACATAGAAACATTAACATGCAATATTTTTTCACCGGCATAAGCATCAAGCTCTTTTTCATCATTTACATTGTATATATCTAAATCTCTTTTGCCTGCATCTATTTCCGCTTCAGAAAGAGCTTGCCCGTTGGCTGCTCTTTCTGCTATTGAGAATAATTCTCCTTCCGTACCATCAAACTTAACTTTAGTTTCGGCTTCTTCAATACTTGCGCAACCCAAAGCTTCAAGTAATGCATTTTGAGTACTTTCCGGCAACTGATAAAACATTTTTTCAAATGTTTCAAAATCATCGGCATCGGATTCTGCAACTTTTGATTTAGCTATCTTTTCCAAAGCAGCTTTCTGATTAGCAAGATTTGCTGCATTAGCTGCTCCGAAAATGACACCTGCAATCGGTATAATAGGGAAAACACCTAACGGAATAAAGAAGAAAAGAGAAAGTGCACTTAAACCTGCTATTGCAGATGCCCAACCAAGTGCAAGTTTTACGCTTCCAATAGATTTCTGCATTCCTGTTGTAGGTTCACTTTCAACATCATTCCACTTGTCTGCATTAACGTCATAAATTAATGTTTTCTGATTAAGTGTTGCTATGAAAGTTTTTGTTGTTTCATCATATGTAATACTAAAAGGTTTGCCGGTTTCTTGATTGATATAATTCGATATTTCGCTTAAAACTTTTGACAAATCTTTAATATCTTTTAAAGCTTCTATCATGCCTTTTATAGCATCGAAATCATCTAAACCTAAGGCCTGAGACATATTTAATGCTGCCAATGCTTGGAAAGAAATTTTTGCCTGTTCCTGAGCGATTTTATAATATGTTTCTTCAGCTATTTTTGTATCACCCGTAACGTTAGGAGTAATAACGATGTTTGTTACCCCTGCTTTTGATAACATTTCGGACATTTCTTGTGTATGGAAACCACCGGTTATCGTAACATAAACTTCTTTTGCCTGTTGCAAAGAATTCATTGTTTTTTGAAGTTCGTCGTTACCTTCAACAACTTCGGTTATTCTATTTGTATCAAGAACTTCTTTCATATTATCCATAAAATAATTGTTTCTTTCGAAGTTTATTTTATAGAATGTATCGGATATAGCTTCATAATCTTCCAATGCAATTATTTCTCTGTTATCTATGTATTTTACCCATACATTTTTAAATCTGTCTATATTTTGTTGGTAGTATTTGCAATCATCGGTTGTTATTTTGCCTGTTAAATAATCTTTATAGTATCTGACAAAATTACTTAAAAATACAACTTCTTCTTCTGATTTATTTTCTGAAAATCTGCTGTTAATTTCATCTTTAAAATTCTGCTCTTCTTTAATCAATTCTAAAGGATTTATTGCTTGACTTAATTCTATGTATGCAAAGAATTTTTCCAATTCCTTAAAATTCTGAGATAAATCTAAATTGTATTGTCTTGAAAGTTTTATCATGTAGCCATACAATTTATCCATTTGTGAGAAATTTTTTGTTTCGTTTAACAACATTTTGTATGCATTGTACGGTAAGTTTTCTTTTAATTTTAAAACAAACAATTGCAATTCTTGTGTTGTTCTTTGATAGTTAATTTCTTTTTGTTTATCCAACAAAGACATATACATGGACAAGTTCGGATAATTATCTATATCTACCGCTAACTTTTCAGCATGTTTTTTCATCAAAGCAAAATATTTGTTAGACTCGATTGTTCCGGAAACATAACCCGCAGAAAGTTCTTCTACTTTTTTCTGCTGTCTGTTATAATATTGTTCTTGTAATTGTTTTACGGTATCTTTTATTGAATCAATGTGAAGTGATATTGTTTCTTGATTATCTATTAAAGTTCCGAATCTTTTTAAGTTATCGAAATAAGCTTCTTTATTTTCCAAACCTTTTATTATTTCTGTTTTTCCTTTTGACGCCGAGAAATATTCCGCACCCGTAAGTCTTCCGTTTTCCAACAATTTATTCATTACGGAATTTCTTATATTTTCATCTTTAGCTACAGTAAGCCATTTTGTGCTAACTTCTCCGTAGGCACCTTCAAGATAAATATTCTTAACTCCATACTTTTCATCAAACAACGATATTATGTTATTAATATTTCTTTGAACTTCCGCATGGCTGTGCAAATCTTGGATATTAACAACAACAGTATCACTACCTCTGTAATCTGCCGATGTTATCTTTCCGTAACTGTAAGGAAGATTAAAATCGCTAAAAACTTGTTTAAATTGCTCTGTGGCTCTGTTGTTTTCCAACAATCCGGCAACAGCCTGTCCGTAAACAGCCGTTAACAAAAAGCAGTTAACAACTATTATTGCCGTTACCTTCATAAAGTTCAACGAGACAATCCAATCTTTTGTTTTAAGATAGGAATCGACAATTCTTTCTTTGTTTATAAGCCCCTTAAAAAAGTTTTTAAGTATATTCATTTTTTCTCCTTGTTTTTGTGTTGTAAACACAAAAACAGCCCGGCTTACCTAAATAAGCCGAGCTAATTTATTATTTTTTATTGTTACGATATTATCGTTACCAACATTCCTTCTTGTAAGTAATATTGCTAATAATAACATCATTATAAAACCGAATAGTAATGCATTTTCTATACAGACAAACTTGTACACTTCAAAATGCATAAATGTTCTTGATTTTTTTACTTTATCCAATAATGTGAAAACTTTAACTGTTTTTGTTTTAATAGCTTGTGAAAGAGAAATCGTATTAGGTAAAATTGAATAACCGAAAGAAGCTTTTGCCGAAGTTGAATTTTGTGCGGTATTATTTTTATTTTGACTGCTTGCAGGTGCGGTTATCGGAGCTTTTTCTTCGGTATTTACAAACATCTTAGAAATAACATTTAACGGCAAAGTAGAGATATAAAAGAATTGAACCAACAATGTATCCGCGGAAATTTTAGCCGTTTCAACCAAAGAAATATCTGTTTTTATTTCCGCAACACAAATAGAGCTCATTAACATAAAAAAAACTATTACACAAGAAAAAAACTTGTGCAACAAACCGGCACTAGAAATAGAACCCTTCATTATGTTTTTTTTCATAATATCTCTTTTAAATTATAGGTTAAACACCACCTGTTGTCAATAATTTTGTGGCTGCACCGGCTTTCCAACCAAAGTTATCCATCAATTTATCCAACACTTTTTCTTCTTCATGTTTTGAAATTGCATTGTCTATTTCAGCTGAATGAGCAATCAAAGCCGTAACCATATCTGCCGTAGGTTCATAATCAGAAACTACAGATATCCAAGATCTTTCATTTATAAAAATAGTAGTCTCACCTTTTTGGGCATCCCACTTTCCAACCAATTGACCTTTACTATAAATATTTTTTGAGATTACTCTTTCATTTAAACTTTCATATACCAAATCTTTATCCATATTATACCACTGTGTAGTTTCGGTCTTTCTGTCAAAAGTATAAACCAAAGTATCTCCATTCCAACTAAAATCTTTAACAATATTTACAGATTTATCATCCGTTGGTCTTTCCGATGTTATCGTAACATACATAGGCTTACCGTTTTCATACCATGTATATGTTTGTTTATTACCGAATTCATTATCCGAATAATTAATTACATAATCTATAATTTTGTTACCGTCATTATCCTTAGTATAATGATATTCTTGCCAAACATCGTCTTCTTCATCCATAACTTTATTAATTGTTCCATCGTCGTTGTAATCTATATTTTTTAAAGTAGTATACAATTCTTTACCATCTATATCATATTTTGTTACTTCGGAATAAGCTCCATCCGACTGAACATTAACAGTATAACCATCAAAATATCTTGTAATAACAGCATTTTGATCATTAACCGTATATGAAGCTGTTCCATGTTCATCATAATAAGTTTTATTTTTTGTCAAATTATCCAAATGATAATCTATAATTTTGTTTCCTTTATCATCTTGTTTATAAAAATATTCTCTTGTAATATATCCGTCAGTATTTTTAATATACTGAGTTTTCCCTTCCAAATCAAAAAAAGTTTCATTAAAAGCCAAAGGATTAATATCAACTTTTCCATCATTTGTAGAATACATATTATGGTTATAATCTCTAACTGATGACAATAAACCGGTATTTGTCGGATTCTCTTTTGTTTTTGTGGTTTTCAAAGTTTTTCTTGTAACATCACTTTCATCTACCGTATATTCAACATCTGCATACAAATAAGTCCTTTGAATATATCCGTTGAAATCAACATCAACTTTATTTCTTCCATACTCGTCATAATAAGATCTTCCGCCGGTCATTTCATTCTGAACATAATCAAGCTTTGCTCCTTGACCTGTATAAACATATGTCGCAGTTAAATTTTTATCTTTATCGTAGGTTCTCGATACCTTTCCATCTCCATTTAATGTTTTATAA
Source organism: Candidatus Ruminimicrobiellum ovillum (assembly GCA_002448285.1). Lineage (GTDB taxonomy): Bacteria > Elusimicrobiota > Endomicrobiia > Endomicrobiales > Endomicrobiaceae > Ruminimicrobiellum > Ruminimicrobiellum ovillum. The sequence continues at coordinate 113,579 of DJWX01000008.1, forward strand.
CCTATAAGCCTCTCTTCTTTATCATAAACCTCTTGCAACAAACCACTTCCCTTAATAGTTTTCGACATACCTGAAAACTCTCCATCAGAATTATAACTTTTGTTTATTCCACCTAAAGAAAAAGACATCGAACCGTCTTTTCCAATACTCAATGCCAATTTACCATCGGGAGTATAATAAACTCTACTACCGCTGGAATCAGTTGCAACAACAGGTCTGTTAGGTAAAATTCTTGCCATTTGTTTGGGTTTTGCAAAATCTCTTAAGTCGGAAACTGTTCTTCCCTCAGGACCGAAGGAATATGGATTTGGTCCTTGTAAAAATGATGCTTGTATATTATTAGTTATAAGAAATAAAAGCGATATTATCAAAACTTGTATTTTCTTCATAAAATACCTCCTTTTTTTCCTATACTAATTATAGTAAATATATATAAAATTTCGTCGAAAAAATTGTAAAATTTTTGTAAAAAATTATATCAATTTATTAAAATCTAAATCATAAACTTCATAAATTTCAAAAGTTGTTTCATCAACAATCAGCGGGAAATTACTTGGAGGAATTATTTCTCTACCTAAAACTATAATTCTTTTATCCTGCAATGAAGACAAATCTTTACCTTTTTTATACAACATATAGCTGTCACCAAAATCATCTTTTAAAACAAGAGCAACAAAATCCTCACCTTTCATGTCTTTTCTGTTAACAGAGGATACATTTCCTTTTATTACATCAAACAATATTGATTTTTCAAGTCCCACATTTACTGCTAATCTTAATTTTGCCTTCTGCAAAGCTTTTTCTTTAGCTAAAGCTTCTTTATTTTCATCATTAGACTCTTCCTCTATATTTTCAACCTCAAGATTTTCATTGTCAGGGAAATCTATTTTTTGAACACTAATAAATAATCTTACAGGATTTCCATCCACAGTCTCATTATTTATTGCTTGTCTGAAACTTCCTATAACATCACATTGTGAATTTATTTTTTCGGAATAATCTTGTTCTATATTTTCTAAAACATAAAACAATCCATTATCACCTTTAACATAATATTTGTTATCATTAGAAATATTTAATTTACCGGATACATTCATTAACAAAGTTGAAACTTTATACCTAGGTCCATCTTGCCATTTTGCTCTCATATATTTCGTTACTAAAATCGGACAAACAGCAATAAGAATCGCCAAGATAAATATGATACTTCCAATGACAATCCACTTAGCATTTTTGTTAGTTTTTTCCATAGAACTTTCCCCTTTATATTTTAAAAATTTTTACACGTATTTACTTCGTTATATTATAACACTAAAAAAACTTTTTTTCAATAAAAAAATACTAATTTTATTCTCAAACAAAATACAATTATAATTCTATAAAATTTTAGAAACATAATTTTATTTTGAAATAATAATAATAATAATAATAATAATATAACGATATAAAACACTCTTTTTTATTACAACTATTAAAATTTTCTTAGTCTGCAACTAAATTGGTATATGCAGTCCTATATAATAAAACTCTTATTAATATATCAGCGGCATAAAAAATATCCTGCATATTTCTATGCAGGATATTTTTATAAATTACATCATAACATCAACTAAAACAACACTGGCATATCATCTGCAGGAATATGATCTTTCGGATCTTTTTTACCACCATTAACCAATATATTCCAACCAGATTTCCAATCTCCACCAATATTCTGATCACCTATCAAAGCTGAATTTATTGCAGTATTCTGTTTTACCCAATCTAAACTTTCATTCTGTATAGCTTCTCTCATCTTAGAAATATTATCACCCATAGCAACACCACCACTATATTCAGTATTTACTGCCATAGTGAAAGATTTTCCATCTGCAGATTGTCTAACATCACCCATAAACATTATTTCATCGCCTTCTTTCATATTCATTATTTGATTCTTTGTATCTTCATCTAAAGAATCGATATCAACCAATACGGTTTCACCATCAGCAGCTTGGAATCCGTTTCCATCCATAATATTCACTTCACTTGCACTAACTTTAACATAAGTTTTACCATTAATATCAACGGTTCCCTGATATGTTCCCCTAACGGCAGGATCCTGCTCATACCATTGTGTCGTACTTTCATAAACTTGTGTTACTACACAATGTTTCGTTTGATATGCCTGTGCACCACCGAAGTATATTGTATTATTATATGTAATACCAGCTGCCGTTGTCTTGGTATCTGTTTTATACAAACTCCCATAAGTATGAGAACCAAAACTTGATTTAGATTTTTGAGTTTTAGATGATGTAGTTGCTTGGCTATAATCAGATGATCCGGTTACACCATCTTTACCAGGTATATTGTCTCCATCCCAAGTAGAATGTTGAATTTGTGTAGATGCAATAGGAGAACTTCCGCCTTGAGCATATAGCAACATATTTTTCAAATCTTTAGTAGTATATCCAAAACCACTCAAATTGTTTTTAAGGATATTATTAAGATGTCCTTTCTTTATCTCATTACGAACATATTTCATATCAATAAAACCATTCTGTGTTCTAACAGAATCATTAAGTATTTGATCTGGATAAATATTTATACTCTGCACTCTTGTACCAGTACCTTCTTTAGCTTCATATCTACCCGTAGTAGAATTATATGTGTATTGGGCAGCTGTAGCAGAATTTCCACTTAAAATATTGTTCATTTCAGCTAAATCTTTCTTTCTTTGCGATGCATTTTTGAAAGGATTCTTACCATCATTTAAACCACCGAGCACTGTTCCAACTTGTCTTCCCCATTTATCACACAAGGTGGTAGATCCAACTTTATTGCCATTACCATCTAATCCTTCTGCATTAAAATATGCGGTCATAATACCATTTTTTGTATAACTATACAAACCTATAGTAACACCGCTTTCATTTTGAACATAACTTGGTTGCCCTCCAGCAAAATATGTTGTATTGTTTGTCGAGTAATCTATGGACAACAATCTAGAATTATTTGCAGAATATTTAGTTACACTTGTAATTTCACCAACACTTCCGGTTTTCTGAGCACCAGCTTTTTGTATTTCTCCACTTTTCAAGCCGGCATTGACGGTTGCAGATGGATTATTTGTCCAGTCAAACAATTTGTAAGTTGTTTCTGTCATGACACCATTTTTATTATATGTTATCGCAGTATAATTCATACGATCTTTATATGTAGTAGTGCCATCTTCACTCTTAACAGCTTCCGATGCATTTTCAGCATAACCAGTCATAAATCCATTACTATCATAATAATATTGAGCTATAGTCTTAATTCCACTGTTAGAATCAGCATTTGACTGAATAGTCTGCATTCTTTTCCCATTCTCTGAAATCGTTGCCATCGGACCAGTCACAGATGTTCCTGCAGAAATACTTACAGAATGATTTGCTCCTTTAGACAATGCATTTTTCACTGCAGACCACCACTCTTTTGTTATCGATGTACCTGTTCCTTTTGGTTGACCATTAGAATCAGTATCGTTCATATCAACCATAGAAACATCAAATCCCATTGTTGCAAAGAAAGCCTCAGCACTATCATATTTCTCCATTTCTGCAAGATCAGACGTTCTCAATTCAACACCTGTAACTTGCCAAATATCACCCTTGTTACTTGCAGAAAATCTCGGTCCATAACTATCATAGAGAGTAAAAGAACCATCTGCTCCTTTGATATCGACAATACTTCCAGCATAGTACCCAAAAACTGCTGTCAAATTTCCACCTAAAACATCATGTGCATCATTAATGTTAACGGTATAAGTATTACCGTTATGCTCTTCATTAAAACTATCTACATACGAAGAGTACGAATAACTGCCAAACACTGCACTGCCAAGACCTACACTTAAAACCATTGCCAAGACAAAAGACATAATTTTTTTGTTCATGGCCACACCTCCTAAAATAAATTTAACTCCAACTTTTCTGCTACTATTATAGTTTTTTATTTAAAAAAAGTTTAGAACAATTTGTGAAATTTTTGTAAAAATTGATTTTATTCTATTTCTATCCAACTTTTCTCTTTTTTTTTAGTATAATATAAAAACTAAAGATTTTCAATACAAAAAAAATGAAAAACTTAAAAAAACATCAAATATTATTATTTTTTTCTTTTATTTTTGCAACATTCCTTATTTTCATCCCTATATTAAATGCCGGATATGCCTTTACTGATGATTGGGTTATGTTGAAATCGTATTCCGGTGCTCTAAAAGAATTATCTTGCAAGTATATATATCAAAATTTCTTTTATATCAATGAAGGCTTGTATCATCCTTTAGTAACCTTATCTTATAGTTTTGAAATAACACTTTTTGGATTTGTTCCAGCCATTTTTCATTTTGACAATATTCTACTACACGTATTGAATATTATCCTTGTTTTTTTAATTCTCTTTAAATTGTCAAACTCTTTTTGGCTTTCTTTTCTAACCGCGGCTCTTTTTGCTATTCACCCAACAAGAACTGAAGTCGTATGTTGGATAAGTGCAAGAAAAGATTTACTATATGCTTTTTTTTATTTATCCTCTTTATTCTTTTATATAAAGGCACAATATGATAATAAAAAAACTTACCTTATCCTATCCATTTTACTTTTTTTTCTATCATGCTGTTCTAAAGCAATGGCCATAACATTGCCCGTCATATTAATGTTAGTAGACTCATATTTAAACGAAAGTATAAAAATAAAGAAAACTTATTCTATTTACATAATTATCGCAATATTTTTTAGTCTAATTGCATTAAAAACACATTATCCTCAAGAATTCGCAACAGAGTATTTTTTCAATTTGTTTGGTCACTTTACAAATTTTATAAATGCACATTTTAATATTTTATTTTATTTAGATAAATTTTTCTTACCAATAAAGTTATATTGCATGTATCCTTATTTTTATGATATGCAAACGGAAATCCCAAAGTATATTCTATACTCACCATCTATATTGTATATATTATTTTATTGTTGTATTTTATTGAGGAAACGAACTAAAATTTTTGCTTATGGATTTACTTTTTTTTTAGTATCTATGTTGCCAGCAAGTGGAATTTTCATAACGGGAGATTTTGCTGTAGCTGATAGATACACATATATTCCATACATAGGATTATTTTTTATTTGTGCAAAATGTATAATATACATCTATTGGCTTAAAATTAAAAATATTAAAACCATTGTTTTATTTCTTTGCTTGAGTCTTTTTTTGATTTTCGGTTACCTCTCATACCGCAGAGTTATAGATTGGCAAACAAACGAATATGGAGCCCCTATCGGCATGAAATACTATGAATTTGGTTTAAAAATTTTCAAATGAAACTTTTTTCTATTATTTTTCTTATCATTCTATTTTCAATACTAGCAAATCTTGTACCGAAGAAGGGAAATCTTTTTTTCTTTATCTCTTTATTTTTTGTCTTTTCTTCTTATTTTATGATAACAAAGCATTTTTACCACATAAACAATTTGTATCCAAGCGAGAAACTGTTATGCTACCACTCTTGTGTTAATTACTACAATCTCATTGTTAAATCATTGAAAAATTATAAATTATATATCTGCGAAGACAATGAAAACTTATTATCAAAAGATCCTAATCTATATAAAAATTATCAGATATCTTATAAAAATTTCAAAAACATTCCTTCTTTATTTGATACAAGTTACTACAAGGGGAAATTATATCTATATTTTGGAATTACTCCAGTACTTCTTTTTTATCTCCCTTTTAATTTAATTACTAATCTATATTTAACGGATAAATTGTTAGTTTTAATATTATCTTGCTTTATTTTTTTATTTTCATTAATTATTATTAAAAAGATTTCTGATAGAATAACTGTTATACAGAATATTCCACCGAACATTTTAGTTCTTTGTATATTTATTACTGGTTTTTGTAATTTATTGCCATTTTTAGTTATCAAGTCTTCTATTTATGAAGTTGCTATTACAACAGCAATATTCTTACTTTTATTGTCTATTTATATTTTTTATAATTACATGTATGCACAAACAAAGTCTAACAAATACATTCTTCTCTTCTGCTTATCTTTTACACTATGTCTTTCTGTTGGTGCAAGGCCTTACTATGTTTTATTTATTCCAATATTTTTTATTGCTATTATTTGGCTAACTTACAAAGAGACAGAAAGTATTAATCAAATTATTGTTTCTATTCTCTATTTTTTAATACCTTGTTTATTGTATGGAACAATAATTGCCTTATATAATTATCTGAGATTTGACTCCATTTTTGAATTTGGTTGGAAATATCAACTAAATCCATTGAATCAATATGATTATTTCATAAATTTACAAGATCTTTTGAAAGGATTATGTAATAACTTTTTCCATTTACCTCTAATAGATGATAAAACCTTTTTTTCTTTATCTCCAACAGTTGGACATAGTCTTGGAAATGATGAAATCGTTGGTTTTATTTGGTCTTATCCTCTTAGTTATATGTTAATTTTTTTACCTATTTTTCTTAAAAAACTTTATAAACATGATATTAAAATTTTTACCTTATTATTCATAATGATAATAATGATTATCATTAGTATCATTGTCACAAGTTTTATTGGAATGATAACAAGATATATGGTAGAATATTTATCTTTAATAAATATTTTATCTTTAATAATTTTTATATTTTATATCAATTATGTTGATGATAAAAATTTAAAAAAAACTCTCAATTTTTTGTTTATTATCTTTTTTGCATATTCGATGTTTATAAATATATCTTTATTATTTTGTAAAAAAGCAGCAGCTTTTTATGCCATAACAAGTGCAGATAATTACAAATTTTTAATAAATCTTTTATTTTAAAAATTTTAAATTATTGATTTGATAAATTATTTATATTGGAGTACTAAAATGAACAAATTTGATTACAGAATACCTTATGCAGACACCGATAAAATGGGTGTAGTTTACCACTCAAATTATTTAAAATATTTTGAGATGGGCAGAACGGAACTTATGAGACAAATAGGATACACTTATGATGAAATGGAAAAACAGGGTTTTTATTTTCCGGTAGTAAGCGCACAATGTAACTATCACGCTCCTGCACACTATGATGACTTTATAACGGTTGAAACAACAATATCGGAACTTAAGCACGTAACTGTCACTTTCAGTTATAAAGTAAAATGTAATGACAAGTTATTGGTTACAGGTTTTACAAAACATCCGTTGGTAAATTACGCTTTTAAGCCGACAAGAATTCCGCAAAACATAAGAGAATTGCTTATTCCACACATAGAAAGCAATTTATAATTAACGACAAACTACGAGATCTCGTATCAAGTACGGGATGACAACAAAACAGGACTTTACGATGAGTAATGATATAAAGTGGACAGAGCAAGATATTTATTTTATGCAGCAAGCATTAAAATGTGCCAAAACCGCACAAGAAAAAGATGAAGTGCCTGTAGGTGCCGTTATTGTAAAAGATAACAAAATTATTGCCAGAGGTTATAATAAAAGTATAACATTAAAAGATACCACCGCTCATGCCGAAATTGTTGCAATAAGAAAAGCCTGTAAAAAACTAAACAATTACAGATTAAATGATTGTTCCATATATGTTACCATAGAACCTTGTTCGATGTGTATGGGTGCATTAATTCTTGCAAGAATAAAAAATTTATATTTCGGTGCGAAAGATATTAAAGCAGGTGCTTGCGGAAGTATTGTAGATATTTCAAAAGCAAAAACAAATCACAAAATAAAAATATATAGTGGACTTTTAGAACAGGATTGTGCTAAAATAATAAAAGAGTTCTTTAAAAACAAACGAAACAACAACTCATAACATTTGGGGGTGAGTTGGGTTCGACGGGAATGAAAGATGTAAAGAGTGCAAGTCCGAGTTGGTCGATGGCTCGGTTACTAATCGACCGAAAAAGAAACGACAAACAAATCGTTCCTAACATGATGTTGAAACCTATGGTTCCGGCATTCATGCCTATAGCTGCTTAACTCAGCTACGGTTTACCTTTGACACCTGCTATTAGGATAAACCGACAAGAGCAGGTTAGTGTTAATTTGCTTGTTCCGTCAAGCTAGCATGAAATTCTAACGGGACTGGTTTATAAAACAATTCCGTCCGGTAATAGTTTTATAAACGAGATAAATCTTTCCGGACTAAACTTGTAGTACTCTTACTGAAACTTTTTCGGACGCGGGTTCAATTCCCGCCACCTCCACCAAGAATTAAAGAACTTTTATATAATTTATTTTTAAAACAGATGAAAATATTTCATCTGTTTTTATTTTTTACATAATATCGGGAGAAAGCCCGTAAAATCCAAATTGACAACAAATACTTAAAATAATATAATCTTTAGCAAAATTTTGTATTTTACATACGTATATTATGTAGTATATATATAAAATAGCGGAAATATTGAGTATTTCCCAAAAAAGGAGAGTAGCAAAGATGTTAGCCAAAGTAAGAAGTTTGTTGTTAGCAGTATTTGCAGTGGCTATGGCAAGTGTTCCAAGTTTTGCAAGTGAAGCAAATCTTGTATTGCCCGACTTGTCATCGGTTTCGTTTTTGGGCGGAATCAGCGGTTCGGCATTGTTAACCGTTGGTCTTTTAGTGTGTGTTTTCGGTTTGATTTTCGGTTTTGTTCAGTACAAATCAATCAAAAATTTACCGGTTCACAAATCTATGTTGGAAGTTTCTGAATTAATATATGAAACTTGCAAAACATACCTTATAACACAAGGTAAATTCATTATCATATTGGAATGTTTGCTTGCTATAATAATAGCTGTTTATTTTGCAAACACCGGTTTTACGTTTGCTAAAATCGCAATAATTATTCTTTGCAGTATTATAGGTATTTTGGGAAGTTATGCCGTTGCATGGTTTGGTATGAGAATTAACACATTCGCAAACTCAAGAGCAGCATTTGCAAGTTTAAAAGGTAAACCTTTCCCAACATTTGCAATTCCTTTAAAATCCGGTATGTCTATCGGTATGTTACTTATAAGTATAGAACTTTTTGTTATGCTTATAATCTTGGTATTTGTTCCGAGAGAATTAGCAGGACCTTGCTTTATCGGTTTTGCAATCGGTGAATCTTTGGGTGCTTCGGTTCTTAGAATTGCCGGCGGTATTTTTACAAAAATCGCAGATATCGGTTCGGATTTGATGAAAATCGTTTTCAATATTAAAGAAGATGATGCCAGAAACCCCGGAGTTATCGCAGATTGTACAGGTGATAACGCAGGTGATTCCGTAGGACCTACAGCAGACGGTTTCGAAACTTACGGTGTTACCGGTGTTGCTTTGGTAACATTTGTTATACTTGCAGTTAAAGATCCTGTAAACCAGGTTAAACTTCTTGTTTGGATATTCGTAATGAGACTTATAATGTTGATTGCAAGTGCTGTTTCTTATTGGATAAACGGAATAATTGCAAAATCAAAATACGGTAATGCAGATAAAATGAACTTTGAAGCTCCTTTAACTTCATTAGTTTGGATCACATCTTTCGTTTCCATAGCATTAACTTTTGTAGTTTCTAACCTCATAATCGGAGATTTGGCAAACGGACTTTGGTGGAAACTTTCAGTAATTATTACCTGCGGAACAATAGCAGGTGCCGTAATTCCCGAAGTTGTAAAAATATTTACATCAACGTCAAGTTCTTTTGTTAAGAATGTTGTTAATTCTTCAAAGAACGGCGGTGCTTCATTAAATATTTTGGCAGGTTTAACATCAGGTAATTTCAGCGGTTATTGGATGGGTATGGTTATAATATTCCTTATGGCAATAGCTTACGGAATAAGCTCTTTATCGGGATTTGATATTATGGGACACCCTGCAGTATTTGCTTTCGGTCTTGTAGCTTTCGGATTCTTAGGTATGGGACCTGTAACAATAGCTGTTGACTCTTACGGACCTGTTACAGATAATGCACAATCTGTTTATGAACTTTCTTTAATAGAAAATGTTCCTAACATTAAAGAAGAAATAAAGAAAGATTTCGGTTTCGAGCCGAATTTTGATAAATCCAAAATAACATTGGAAGAAAATGACGGTGCAGGAAACACATTTAAAGCAACAGCAAAACCCGTATTAATAGGTACTGCAGTTGTTGGTGCAACAACCATGATATTCTCCATTATATTTACATTGATGGCAGCAAACGGAGAAAGTGCAGTAGCTTCTTCATTATCATTGTTACATGCTCCTTTCTTGTTAGGTTTGATTGCAGGCGGTGCAGTAATTTACTGGTTTACCGGTGCATCCAACCATGCTGTTACAAGCGGGGCTTATAAAGCAGTTGAATATATTAAAGGTAACATTAAACTTGACGGAGTAACAAAAGCTTCTACAGAACAAAGTAAAGAAGTTGTTAAGATTTGTACACAATATGCTCAAAAAGGTATGTGGAACTTGTTCTTGGTTATATTCTTCTCAACAATAGCTTTTGCATTTATCGAACCTTACTTCTTTATAGGTTATTTGATATCCATAGCATTGTTCGGTTTGTTCCAAGCAATATTTATGGCAAATGCCGGCGGTGCATGGGATAATGCAAAGAAAATCGTTGAAGTTGATATGAGAGAAAAAGGTTCCGAACTTCACAAAGCAACAGTTGTAGGTGATACGGTCGGAGATCCTTTCAAAGATACTTCTTCAGTAGCTTTGAACCCGATTATTAAGTTTACAACTTTGTTCGGTTTGTTGGCTTTGGAACTTGCATTAACTTTAACAAACCCTGTAGCACATATCGTTTGTGCAGCAATATTCTTTGTAATTTCAATCATATTTGTAGTTAGATCATTTACAAGTATGTTGATAAAATAAAACGAAAGTTTTATTTTATAGATTAATAAAAAATAGCAGGTATTAAAAAAATACCTGCTATTTTTTTGCTTAAAGCTTATAGCTTATAGTTTAACGACAATAATTGCAGTTTTTTGTCGTTAATTATACATTGTACATTATAAATTATACATTGTCGTATTAAATTCTCTTAAAGAATTTTTCCAAATCGGACAGAGTTAATGTGTAAACGGTAGGTCTTCCGTGAGGACATGTCCAAGGCATTTTACAAGCAAAGAGTTCTCTTAATAAAGCTTTTGCCTGTTGTTCGTAAATTTTGTCCCCAGCTTTAATGCTTGTTCTGCAGGAAGCTCTTATAATTTTTTCTTTTATCTGTTCAACATCGGTAGTTTTTTCTTCTTCCAAAAAACCAACCAAAACATCTATTATTTCAATAAAGTTAACATTATTTCCCAATAGCGCCGGATATGCGGTTAACCTGAAACTGTTATCACCGAACTCTTCAACATCAAACCCCAATTTTTTAAATGTGTCCAAATTGTTTTTTAATAACATTGATTTTGATTTTTGTAATTCAAAAACATCCGGTATTAAAAGTTGTTGTATTTTCAAAGAGTTTTGTTCCAATTGATTTGAAAACATTTCATATCTCACTCTTTCCTGTGCGGCATGCTGGTCTATTATATAAAAACTTTTTTCTTTTTCCACCAAAATATATGTTTCGAAAATTTGCCCTATAAACTTAAAATTGTCTTGTTGCAATAAATCCGTTTGTGTAAGTTTTACCGGTTCCGAAACAGAAGTAATTCCTGTTTCTTCTTTATTTATAACCGGCGTTTGATATACATTCTGATAATCTTTAACACTAAATTGTCTTGAAGGATACTTTATACCGCCATAACCGCCGCTGTGTTTATATTCGGGCGGAATAAAATTATTTTTTATATCATTTGAAGAGACAGAATCATTTTGAACGTTTATTATATTTGCCGGAGCATCCGATTCCAAAGAGTTTTTAATAAAAGAGTAAAAAAGTTCATACATTTGGTTTTCCTGCACAAACTTTATTTCTCTTTTTGTAGGATGAACATTTATATCAATATCGGACGGATTGGTTTTCAAGAACAATATTATTCCGGGATGTCTTCCTATAGGTATTGCTTCTTTGGATGCCTGATATATTGCATGTATTAACCATTTAGGATAATTTACACATCTTCCGTTAACAAATAAATATTGCATATTTTTTTGCGGAAAAGAATTTTGTCTTGTTGTAATATATCCGTCTATTTCAACTTTCGGATGACCGAAAGAAATATGTTTCAACTTTTGAGAAATATTTTTACCTAAAACATCTTCTATTCTTTGAAGTTTTGAATCTGTTTTATGATAATCGGATACAACTTTACCGTCTGATACTATTTTTAAATTTACATCGTTTCTTACAAGAGCAATTTCATCCAAGCAGCTTATAATTTTAGCTTTTTCGGTTATATCGCTTTTTAAAAACTTTTCTCTTGCAGGGGTATTGAAGAACAAATTTCTTACTTCAACTGTTGTTCCGTAAGCTCCCGCCCAAGGCTGAATTTCAGGTTTTGATTCCCCGTTCATGGAAAGCTGCCAACCGGAATTTTGACCTTGTTGCTGAGTCTTTATTGTAAACATTGAAATTGAAGCAATGGAAGGCAGAGCTTCTCCTCTAAAGCCCAACGAAAAAGTGTTTGAAAGGTCATCAAAGTTTGTTATTTTGTTTGTTGCATGACGACAAACAGACATCTGTAAATCGTCTTTATTCATTCCGCAACCGTTATCGCAAACTGAAATAAACTTTTTACCTGACTTTTCTATTTCTACCGATACCGTTGTAGCGTTTGCATCAAGAGCATTTTCCACCAACTCTTTTACGACATTTAAAGGTCTTTCCACCACTTCTCCGGCGGAAATTTTGTTTATAGTATTCTCATCTAAAATCTTTATTGCCATTTTATTTTATCTTTAACTTTTTTTCGCATAAATTATAATAACTGCATTCCTTTCTGCAAACATCCAAAGCACCGAGCATTATCTTATTTTCACAGTCTATATAATCAATTGCAAGTCTGTTTATTTTTTTTGCATCTATCGTGGTAATACTTGTAAATTTTATTGCAACTTCTCTTACAAGAGCTTTTGTTTTTGTTGATCTTATAACTTCACCGAAAATGGGTTCGGTTTCCAAAGGAGGATAGTCAAACAAAAGACAAACATTTGTGCCTACCGCTAAATCGGCATACATCAATAACAATAAACCGCCTGCCGACAAATTAATTATTAAACCTTGAAAATAGCCTTTATCCGTAGATATGAAAATTTCTTTTGCTACATTTTTTATTACAGGAAGTCTTGAATATTTTCTTCTATTCAACATATAGCCTCCGGTACTACTTTTTATATTTTTCTTTCCATTCGGACAACAACTTCAATGCATCTATCGGTCTTAAACTATCTACATCTAACTTACTTAATTCTATCAAAATTTCAGGCTCAATTGAAGTAAAAAGGGTCGGCTGCTGAATTTCATTTTCGAATTTAGAAAAATTTTTGTGAAGATTTTTTTCCAAACCGTTCAATATTTCGTAAGCTCTTTTTGTTACTTTGTACGGAAGTCCCGCAATTTTTGCAACGTGTATTCCGTAAGATTTGTCCGCAGCACCATCAACTATTTTATGCAAAAATATAACATTACCGTTCCACTCTTTAACATCCACACTTTTGTTTATTATACCGTTTTTATTTGCAAGCGATGTAAGTTCAAAATAATGTGTTGCAAACAAAACTTTTGCACCTGCATTATTTTTGTTGGACATATCCGAAAATGATTCTATTATTGCCCAAGCAATAGACATACCGTCGTAAGTGGATGTTCCCCTGCCGACTTCATCAAGTATTATTAAACTTCTGTCCGTATATTGATTCAAAATATTTGCTGTTTCAGACATTTCCACCATAAATGTAGATTCCCCGCCCGCCAAATTGTCACCTGCACCGATTCTTGTAAATATTCTGTCTACTATACCTATTTCGGCATAACTGCAAGGTACAAAAGAACCTATTTGAGCCATTATCACTATTAATGCCGTTTGTCTTAAATATGTCGATTTACCTGACATATTAGGACCGGTTATAATCATAACACGTTCACTTGTATCGTTTAAATTTACATCGTTTGCAACAAAGTTACCACTTTTTAAAATTTGTTCAACTACCGGATGTCTTGCATCTTTTAAGATCAAATTTTTGCTGTCCGAAACTTTAGGACAACAATAGTTGAACCTTATTGCATTATCGGCAAAAGACAAGAATATATCAAGTTCGGCTATCATTGCCGACAAGTTCAATATGTAGTTGGAATATGTCGCTATTTCCTGCCTTAACGAAACAAAAATTTCCGTTTCCAATTTTATAATTTTGTCTTGTGCGGAAATTATTTTTTCTTCAAGAGTTTTTAGTTCTTGGGTTATGTATCTTTCCGAATTTGTAAGTGTCTGTTTTCTTATATATTCGGCAGGCACCAAATGAACATTGGATTTCGTTACATCTATGTAATAACCGAAAACGGAAGTGTAACCGATTTTCAAAGTGTTTATTCCTGTTTTTTCTTTTTCCTTTACTTCCAAATCGGATATATATTTTTTTGCATCTTTACTTAAAAGTCTGTAATCGTCTAAATCTTTCGATACTCCGCTTTTTATTACGTTACCGTCTTTTAAAAGTATTGGCGCTTCCGGATTTATATAACTTTCTATTTTGTTTATAATGTTTAAAGCAACACTTGTATCAATATTGGTCTTAAAAGAGGCTTCTTTTTCCAACTTTTGTAAGATATTATTTATTATTACCAAAGAATCTTTTAAAGCCAACATTTCTTTGGGATGAGCACCGCCGCTAACAATTCTTGATACAATCCTGTCCAAATCACAAACAGATTTTAAATCTTGTCTGAGTTCTTCTTTTAACGATGTATTTTCAACAAACACTTTTGTGTTATTTTGCCTGTTTTCGATTTCCGAAATATTCAATAACGGTTTTATCAACCAATTTCTTAACAGTCTTGCGCCCATCGGCGTAACAGTAGAATCTATAGCATCAAGCAACGAACCTTCTTGTTTTAGAGTAGACAACGATCTTAATATTTCCAAATTTCTTATAGCTACGGAATCCAATACCATAAAATCGTTATTTTCTATATATTTTATATTCTGTAATATGGAAATTGTTTGCGGTTGATTTTCTTGAATATAAACAAAAACAGTTCCTACAGCCGAAATAATGTCGGGTTTATCCGCAATGTTAAAGTGTGCCAATGATTGAACATTTAAAGTTTTCTTTATAAAGCTTTCACAATAACCGCTATCAGTATAAATATCTTTTACCGGTGAAGCTAATATTTCAAATTTTTGTAATATTGTTTGAAGTTTTTCGTTTGCGCAATCTTTTTGAGGTATAATTATTTCGTTGGGTTTATATTTTGTAATTTCGTTTTCCAAATTAGATAACGTTGACCTGTATGTAAAAAAGTCTCCGGTAGAAATATCGCTTACTGCAATTGCTACATTTTTGTCTAAAGCATCCACAATTACAGACATCAAAAAGTTGTTCTGTTTGGAATCCAACAAATTATCTTCCAAAATTGTTCCGGGAGTTATAACTCTGACAACTCCTCTTTTTACTATACCTTTTACCGATGCCGGATCTTCAAGCTGTTCGCAAATCGCTATTTTAAAACCTGCTTTTACAAGTTTTCTGATATAATTATTTACCGAATGGTAAGGTACTCCGCACATCGGAGTTGTTTGCCTTTTTGTGAGTATAACTTCCAATATTTTGTGAGCCTTTATTGCATCATCACCAAACATTTCATAAAAATCTCCCAATCTGAAAAACAGTATCACATCCGGATAATTTGCCTTAATATCCAGATACTGTTGCATTAAAGGAGTAACTTGATTTACATCTTTTTTTGTTGCCATGTTCTACCTTTTGTTAAAATATTTAAGTACACCATATATTTTACTGATTCTTGAAACATAGTGTTTGGTTTCTTTAAAAGGCATTTCTTCGGAATCATATTCGATAATCGGATTTTCCTGCTGCCACTTTTGAACATTTCCCAGGCCCGCGTTATAAGAAGCCAAAACCAAATTCGCGTTACTGTTAAACATATCCGACAATATTTTTACATAACAAACACCGATTTTTATATTAAAGTCGGCATCATATAATTGTTGTTCATTGAAATCAGTGACACTAAAATATTTTCCTGCAATTTCTTTTGCGGTCGGAGGCATTATTTGCATTAAACCGATTGCACCTTTTTTAGATTTTGCATCGGGATTAAAATTCGATTCCACTTTTATAATTGATGTTATAAACAACGGATCCACATTGTATTGTTGACTGTACTGTTCGATTATCGGATAATATTTCAATGCTTTATTTACATTAAAAAGAATGTAAGAAATCATTGCTAAAACACATATTAAGCATAATCCTAAAACTAATTTAAAAACTCTCATTATTGTAAAATTCCCGACATACTGTTAGGCAAAACTTTTGTTATTTTTACATTAACCGTCTTACCTTTTAAATTTTCTTTCGTATCAAAAAATACTTTTATATTTTGACTGTTTCTTGCTTCCGCAACATTATTGTTAACTCTTTCAACCAACACTTCTATAGTCTTATCTATATATTTTTCATTTATTTTTTTAGAAATAATGTTAGAATCTTCAAGTAAAAGGCTGTGTCTTTCTTTTATTGTTTCCAAAGAAACCGTATTTTTTAATTTTGCTGCAAGAGTCTTGGGCCTCGGTGAATATTTAAATATAAAAAGTCCTCCGAATTGTAATTGTCTTGAAGCATTAAAAGTATCTTGAAAATCTTTATCCGTTTCTCCCGGAAAACCTATTATAATATCACTAGTAATATTTATATCAGGTATTTTATTTTTTATTTTTTCGTACAAAGTTTTATATTGTTCATAAGTATATTTTCTGTTCATTGCTTTTAAAATATTGTTAGAACCCGACTGCAACGGCAAATGAATATGTCTGCAAATTTTTGTGTTTGTTGCTATCTCATCTATAAGTTCATCCGACAAATCTTTCGGATGATTTGTCATAAATCTTATTCTTTTAACTTTGTCTCTCTCGGATATTTTTTGTAACAATTGAGTAAAATTTACACCGTTATAGTTGTAGGAATTAACATTTTGTCCCAACAAAATTATTTCTTTTATACCGTCATCACAAGCTTTATTTACTTCTTTCAATATCTCGTTATAATCTATACTTACTTCCGGACCTCTGACATAAGGGACTATACAATAAGAACAAAAATTGCTGCATCCTCTCATTATCGTTATATATCTGAACACTTCACTGTTTTCGTTTCTGTTTTGATTTATTTCTTTATTATCGGGAACATATTTACTTATAGTTTCGCAAAATAAATCTATATCTCTTGCACCTAAAACAAAATCTACAAATTTACATCTTGTTTTTATTTCTTTTGCGGCATATTGAGCCATACAACCCGCAACACCTATAATCAAATTAGGATTTACATCTTTTTGTTCTTTTAGTCTTCCAAGCAACGAATATGCTTTATGTTCCGCGGAAAATCTTACCGAACAAGTATTAACAATAACAATATCGGCTTGCGACATATCTTCCGTGCGAAAACAACCTCTTTCCGATAAAATCTCCGCCATTTTATCGGAATCGTTCACATTCATTTGACAACCGATAGTTTCTATATAAAATTTAATATTTTTCATTTGCAACTTTTACCAAATATTTTGTGTATACGGAATTTAATTGTTTTGCTCTTTCCAACAATTGTTTTTTGTTTATAAAACCTCTTTTATATGCTATTTCTTCCAAACAACCTACCATTATTCCCTGTCTTTGTTCTATGGTTCTTATAAATAAAGAAGAATCTAACAACGAATCGTATGTTCCTGCGTCAAGCCAAGCAAAACCTCTGTCCAAAAGTTCTACGGATAACTTTTTATTTTTTAAATAAATTTTGTTTACATCCGTTATTTCAAGTTCCCCTCTTGCCGAAGGTTTTATACTTTTGGCTATTTTTATTACGGAATTATCATAAAAATATAATCCCGGAACTGCCCAATTGGATTTCGTTTTTTTCGGCTTTTCTATGATAGATATGGGCTTTTTATTTTTATCAAGTTCCACTATTCCGTATCTGCAGGGATCTTCAACATAATAACCGAAAATTGTTGCACCGTTCTTTCTGTTTTTTGCTTTATCTAAAATATCCGAAAATCCGTGACCGAAAAATATGTTATCACCCAATATTAAAGCGACATTATCCTTACCGATAAACTTTTCACCGATAATAAATGCTTCGGCAAGTCCGTTGGGCTTTTCTTGTTCGGCATAAGAAATATTTATACCTAAATTGTTACCGTTACCGAATAAATCTTTTAGTCTGGGTAACGTGGAAGAATTTGAAATTATTAAAATATCTTTTATTCCCGCAAGCATCAATACGGATAGAGGGTAATATATCATGGGTTTATTATAAACAGGCAACAACTGTTTTGAAATTGTTGAAGTTATAGGGTAAAGTCTTGTAGCTTTTCCGCCGGCAAGGATAATACCTTTTGTTTTCATATTTTACTCCTTTTAAAGTAATCTATGGTTTTTAATAAACCTTGATTTAAATCCACTTTCGGTTCCCACTTTAATATCTTTTTTGCTTTTGAAATATCCGGTCTTCTTTTTTTAGGATCGTCTTCCGGCAACGGCTTATATATTATTTTGGATTTGCTGTTTGTTAATTTTATTATTGTTTTGGCTATCTCTTTTACCGTCAATTCATGAGGGTTACCGATATTTACCGGAGTATGTTCTTTAGATATTAACAACTTATATATACCGGCAATTAAGTCAGACACATAACAAAGGCTTCTTGTTTGTGTTCCTTTACCGAAAACGGTAATAGGTTTATTGTTTAATGCCTGATTTATAAATTGCGGAACAACTCTGCCGTCATTCATGTTCATTCTCGGCCCGTAAGTATTAAAAATTCTTACCATTTTTGTATCAAGGTCGTAAACTCTGTGATAATTCATAATCAATGCTTCGGAAAATCTTTTTGATTCATCATACATACTTCTTTTACCTATAGGGTTAACATTTCCCCAATAAGTTTCTTTCTGCGGATTACAAGCCGGATCACCGTAAACTTCACTTGTGGATGCCATTAAAAACTTTGCTTTATTTTTTCTTGCAAGTTCCAACAAATTGTATGTTCCGTAAGAACCTACAAGCAATGTTTCTATTTTATATTTATAGTAAAATACAGGGCTTGCTATAGAAGCAAAATTAATTACACAATCAAACTTTTCTTTTATGGAAAATTTTTTTGTTATATCTATTTTTTTGAATTTAAATTTCTTATTATTCAAAAGATGTTTTATGTTTTCCTTTTTACCGGTAATAAAATTATCTATGCAGTAAACACTGTGTCCTTTTTCCAACAAAAAATCACAAAAATGAGAGCCTAAAAAACCTGCTCCGCCGGCTAATAAAATATTCATTTTATATCTCCTAAGAATATCTTATTATTATATAAATTTGTTGTGTGTATTTACAAATTGCGGAAAGAGAAAAGTTAAAGATTAAACATCGTAAATATTTATTGCAATATCAAGCAATGTTTCATTGATTTTCATATACTGATCCAATACATCCAAATGAAGGCTGGAAGTATCGATGGATTCCTGCAAACCGGCATGCAACCTTGCAATATGATTTCTTTTTAATTCATGCATTATTTCGTTTAATTTATCTATATCGTCGCTTACTTCTCTTGCCAAGACCTCATCTTCTTTAATAAAAGCATCTATAATTTTTGAACAATTGGTATAAACAATATTGTGCATATGCTTTAAATCTTTTAATCCTTCATCGGAAAATCTTAAATGTCTTCTCATCTTTTCTTGTGATATGTAAATAATATTTCTGTTAATAATATCTGCTATCTGCTCAAAATCCGCGACTATATATAAAAGCATAGTTTCTCTTTGAGATTGATTTTCGGTAAGTTCGTTTTGCCCCACTTTTGTTAAATAAGGAATTATTTCATCTGCCAAATGAGAAATTTGTAAACATTTATATTTTATTTTTTCTATAACTATTTCATGTCTTGTTTTTAATGCATTTATCGAATCTTTCATTACATCCGACACAATTTCGGACAATCTTTCTATTTCCTGTTTAGATAATTTGAGCGCTTTTTCAGGTTCTTCAATATATTTTTCGTCTATAAATGCAGTCCCGAAATGTTTTTCAACCGCGGAACTCGGATAAACAAACATTATTAATTTATGAAGCAGAGGAACTATCGGTAAAATTATAAATGCGGTAAACAATGTTACCAATGTATGAGACATAGCTATTTGTCTTGCTATATCGTTTGAAAATATAAAAGTTGAAGTAAAATATTTAACGAAATATGTCCAACACAGTTCCCCTTTATAATAAACAAAAGATATAAAAGGGTAAACCAAAATCACACCTAAAATTTGGTATCCCAAATGCCAAAGCATAACTCTTTTGCCGCTCCTGGGTTGAGTGAGTGAAGCAACCATCGCAGTGGAACATGTTCCTATTTGTGCTCCCAAACAAATACAAATACCTTGAAGTAAAGATAAAATGCCCGATGATGCAAGCACTATAATTATGCCCACGGTTGCACCGCTGCTTTGCGTAAGAATTGTAAAAATTATACCGATAACTATTAACCAAAACGGTGATTGTAAGTCGGCAATCGTTGCCAAAAGTTCATTGTTCAATGTTATCGGAAGCATTGAATCAGACATTAGTTTCATACCGAAAAACAAAAGACCGAACCCGAAAATGGCATCACCGATTTCTATTATTTTTCTTTTTTTTGAGAAGAAAGACAAAAAGTATCCGACAGCTGTAATTATTAATGCATAGTCAACAAGTTTAAAAGCTACAAGTTGTCCCGTAACGGTAGAACCAACAGAAGCACCTATTGTAACAGACATCGCCTGAAAGAATGTCATTACACCGGCACTTGTGAGTGTAATTTGCAGTAACAGTGTTGCAGTACTCGACTGATTTATTCCCGTTACAATAAAGCCTGTAAAAAAGCCTTTTAATCTCGTGTTGGTAAACTTTGTAAGAATTGCTCTGATATTTTGTCCTGCAATCTGTTGAAAAGCGGAATTAACTTTAAACATTCCGAAAAGAAGAAGAGCCGCTCCGCCCAACATTGTTGCAACCATTATGAATATCCAACTTTTACTTAATATTGAAACGTTAAAATAAACAGGGACAGATAAAAAATCAACAACATCAGCAACAATCGTCAGCTTATCTTCTGTTTTTTTATTTATAAAAATTTTTGATTTTGCATATCCGCGTTCATCTGTAAGAACTTGTCTTTTTTGAATTGTTTCGGAACTGCCGTCTGCTATTATAAAATCAACTTTTGCATTAGCAACCGGATTTTGTTCGTTGTCCGTTAAACGAACAACAAGCTCATTTTTTATTTCGGTTCCTCTAACGGCAAGTTGTTTATCACCGGAAACTTTGGTTAAAACAAAATTTTGTCCTAAACAAATCGCAGGCAAAAGCATTAAAAACAAACAAAACAATATGTTTTTTATTTTCATTTTTTTAATGTTTTTCCACTAAAAGATTTAGGTAACAAACTTGATATTTTTACTGTTTTAAAACTGTTTTTTCCCGTATTATAAACAACATCCGCCGTCTTTGAAAATTCCGACAAAACCTGTCTGCATGCTCCGCACGGAGTAACATTACCTTTCTCCGAATATATCGCAATGGCTTTTATTTTCTTACAACCGTTGGCAACCGCAGTAAATACGGCAACTCTTTCGGCACACATACTTAAACCGTAAGACGCGTTTTCGACATTCGTTCCGCAAAAAACTTTATTATTTTCGCATAGAACGGCCGCACCGACTGCAAATTTTGAATACGGGCTGTAAGAATTTCCCGCTGTCTGTTTGGCAAACTCCAACAATTGCTTATATGCTTGTTTTTTATTCATAAATTTAATTCCGAATTATTTCTTAAAATATTTATCTAAAAACAAACTTAGATCTTTGTATGCCGGAGCTTTCGTTACCGTTTCCGGCGCAGACTGAACGGCATCTTTTAAAGCATGTTGACAATTGCATTTAAGTTCTCTTTTTGCCATTTTCGGTATGAGATTTTTGATAAGTTTTTTACATGTATTTGCATTTGCTTCCATAACTTCCAACACTTTCTCAACATCAACTTCTTCACCTATTTTTAACACATCGTAATCCGTAACCAAAGAAACATTTGCATAACAAATTTCAGCTTCTCTGGCAAGTTTGGCTTCGGGAATTGCAGTCATTCCTACAATTGAAAATCCGTTTGCTCTGTTCACTTTGGATTCCGCTCTTGTTGAAAATTGAGGACCTTCTATACAAACATAAGTTGTGTTACTGAAATGATGTTCTATTCCAAGTTCGGTAACCGCTTTATGAACAATATCTCTTAAATCGTTACAAAAAGGATCGGCAAAACTTACATGTGCAACTATACCGTTACCGAAAAAAGTATTAACTCTGTTTTTTGTTCTGTCGAAAATTTGTTCCGGAATAACAAAATCTTTAGGTTTTATTTTATCTTGCAAAGAACCTACTGCCGTTAATGCTATTATCTGTTCTACGCCCAAAGATTTTAAAGCATATATATTTGCTCTTACATTTATTTCGGAAGGCAAAATAGTGTGACCTTTACCATGTCTGGGTAAAAAAGCAACTCTAACATCGTCAACGGTTCCTATAGTTATCGGTGCCGACGGTTTTCCGAACGGTGTATCTATTTCAAAATCTTTCACATTTTCAATTCCGCTTATTTCACTTATTCCGCTACCGCCGATTACTGCAATTTTTACAGGTTCGATTTGTTTTGCCATTTTCCCCCCTAAACTTATTATTTATACTTAAATTTTAGTGCATTATATTAAAAACTTCAACCGTTTCTAAACAATTTTTACATCCATTATTATCAACTGAACAGCATCCCTGTTAAAATCCATATTAAATAAAATATCGTATTTTTGTTTATAGCCGAAATCGTCTATATACTTTGCCGCACCCCAAAAAACGGCCGGTATACTCATTCCATCTTTACAAACTTTTAATTTTAAATGTTCTTGAGTTTGCCCTATAACGGAAATTTCTTCAAAGCCTACATTTCTTAACATAAAAATAGGAACGGAATTCGATGCACCAAACGGTTCCAAAAGTATCAAATCGTTGTATGTTCTTTTGTTCACTTCCGTAATTTTAAGTTCACAATCCACATTTATTTTCTTTGCAACCATTTCGGTTGAAATATAATCTTTTGCTATTTTTTTTATTCTTTTTCTAAACTCGTCTATTTTACTATTTTCTATAGTTAATCCCGCTGCTTGATTATGTCCTCCGAATTTAATAAGTAAATCTTTTGTTTTATCCAATGCACCGACAATATCAAACCCGTCTATTGAACGGCACGCACCAGTTGCTTCCCCTTTTTGTAAATCTTCTATAAACAAAATTACGGGCTTTCCGTACAATTTTACCATTTGCGAAGCAACTATACCGGTAACTCCATGCATTAAATTTTTAGCGGAAACAACGAGAATATTATCATTTTCCGTATCACACTGCTGTTTCAACAAAACATTAAATTGTTTTATATTTTCATTTTGCAATTCTTTTCTATCATTATTCAGTTTTTTCAGTTCCACAAAAAAATTATTTGCATTATAGTTATCATCGGCAAGAATAAGATTAGCCGCAACCGAAGCCTTACCCATTCTTCCGGCTGCATTTAAAATGGGTGCTATTTTCCAAGATATTGCTTTTGCCGATACAGGACTGTTTTTTAAATATTCTTCAAATATGTATCCCAACCCTAATCTTTTTGAATAATTATCATTAAGTATCGACAAACCGCTTTTAACCAATATTCTGTTTTCGTTTGTAAGAGGAACTATATCGGCGACAGTTCCCAATGCAACCAAATCAATGTTGTTTTCAAAAAACTCCAACATTCTTCCGTCATCGTCAAAACACTTGTTTCTGTACCGTTTCAAAATATCATAAGCAACTTGTTTTATATCTTTATCTTCTTCAATTTCTATTATTTCAATATCTTTATTTTCCGTATCTTCAACATACTTTTTTGAATTTGTAACAATTTTTGAAAATTTTGTTAAATCGGTTTTATTTAAAAGTTCTTTTTCTTTAACAATTACATCGTTAACAAGAACTATTAGATATATTCGTTCATTCTTAACGGCTAAAATCGCAATTTCTTTGTCGAAATATTTTCCGTATGTTTGCATTAATGCTTGCGAAACTTTAAAAGATACCCCGCAACCGGCAAGTTCTTTAAAAGGATAATTGCATGTAACAACTTTGGGATCGACTACACAACACGCTTTAGGTAATCCGTCTTGCGGCGGTTCATGATGATCGGTAACCACAACTTCCATTCCCAAACTGTTTGCATAATCTATTTCCGCAACGGCAGATATCCCGCAATCCACCGTTATTATAAGTTTTACATTTTCGGTTTTATATTTATCCAACACACTGCAAGACAGACCATAACCTTCATCGGAAGGGATATACCAAACAACATCTCCGCCTAAAGTAAAAATCGTGTTATACAATACGGCCAAAGATGTAATACCGTCAACATCTCTGTCGGCATATATAAGAATTTTTTCTTTATTTTCTATAGCTTGTTTTATTCTCGTTACGGCTTTATACATATCACCGAGAAGATAAGGGTTAAACAACTCTTCTTTTTTAGGAAAAATAAAATCTTTTATTTCGCAAGAAGATTTAACACCTCTTGCCAATAATACTTTCAAAACAACTTCCGGCAAGTTCAATTCTTGTTGTAAAGTATGTAAATATTCTTTATCTATATCCTGAAGTATCCATTTGTTCTTTTGCAATTTTTCTCCTTTTAATTTACTATATATTTAATTTTTTTATTTTGTTCTGTTTTTTCATCACTTACATTGTATGAAGAATTCAAAAGTTCAACTGTGTTATCAACATCTGTTTTATTATGATGCAACTCGAATATCACATCGTTTTTATTAACAAAATCGCCCGATTTTTTATGAATAATTATACCGCTCACAAAATCTATTTTATCTTCAACTTTTAATCTTCCGGCACCCAACAGGCAAGAAGCTATTCCTATATTCCTTGTATTTATAAATTTTAAATAACCTTTTTCTTTAGCTTTTATATAAGAAACATTTTTTGCTTTACCGAAAACGGAATAATCATCTACAACCTTTGTATTTCCTTTCTGTAATTCTATCATTTTTATAAATTTATTTAATGCTTGCCCCGAAGTAATTTTTTCTTTAGCTAAACTTTGTGCCTGCTCGAAAGTTTTTGTTAATCCTACCTGCAAAATAGAAAAAGCAGCCAAATCTATACTTAGCTGAACGAAATCATTATCTGTTTTATTTTTCAGTGCTTCTATTGTTTGTATAACTTCCAAACTGTTACCTACGGCAGTTCCCAACGGTTCATCCATATCGGTAATAACTGCGGTCATATTTCTTCCGAACTTTTTTCCTACACTAACCATCTTTTCTGCCAACATTTTAGATTTTTCATATTCTTGTATAAAAGCCGCATTACCTGTTTTTACGTCAAGCAATATATTTTGTGCACCTTCCGCAATTTTTTTTGACATTATACTCGAACAAATTAACGGTATAGATTCCACGGTTGCCGTAACATCTCTTAATGCATATGTTCTTTTGTCTACCGGTGCAACTTCTTTTGTTTGACCTATCATTGCAAACTTATTTTGTTTTAGCACGGAAATAAATTCTTTTATATCAAGATTAACATTAAATCCGGGAATAGATTCCAATTTATCAAGTGTTCCGCCGGTATGTCCCAATGCTCTTCCCGACATCATAGGAACATAAATATCGCAACTTGCAAGTATCGGAGCTATAAGCAATGATGTCCCGTCTCCTACTCCGCCTGTGGAATGTTTATCCGCCGTAGGTCCGTCCAAAAAACTTAAATCCAAAATTTCGCCGGAATTTGCCATTGCCTTTGTAAGATAAAAAGTTTCTTCGTCATCAAGATTTTGAAAATAAACGGACATCAAAAAAGCAGACATTTGATAGTCTGCAATTTCACGGTTAATATATCCGTCTATCATAAAAGATATTTCTTCTTTTGATAACTTTTGTCCGTTTCTTTTTTTGTAAATTACATCATAAGCTCTCATTAAAGTTCCTTTACAAAACTTGTTATTATTTTCTCCATTGAAACAGCAGCTTTTTTGCCTGCCTGTAAAACCTCTTCATGTGTTAAACTTTTTTTTGATAGTCCGCTTGCTTTATTTGACGCATAAGTTAAAGCAGACACTTTAATACCCATTTGATTTGCAACTATTGCTTCGGGAACTAAAGACATTCCCACAACATCTCCGCCTAACTTTCCGTAAGCATTAATTTCCGCAGGAGTTTCATACGAAGGTCCGCTGACGGCAAAATATATTCCTTTGTGAACGGATATTTTCTTGTTTTTTGCTATTTTTAATATTTTATCTATTGCATTGTTATCATATATGTTTGTCATATCCGGAAATCTATCGCCGAACTCATCGTAATGTTTTCCTATCAAAGGATTGTTACCCATAAAATTTATATGATCTTTTACAACAACTATATCACCCAAATTATATTTTTTGTTGATTGCGCCAACCGCACAAGTTATAATCAATTTTTCTATTCCCAAAAGTTTCATAAGTCTTACGGGATATGTTATATCCTGCATGGTATAACCTTCGTAGTAATGAAATCTGCCGCTCATTACCATAACATCAACGGAATTAAGTTTACCGAAAATTAATTGACCGTTATGTCCTTTAACCGTTGATTGTTTAAAGTAAGGAATCTTATTGTAAGGTATGCTTATTGAATTTTTTAGTTGGTTTTGAATATTGCCTAATCCGGATCCTAAAATTAAAGCAATTTTGGGATTAGTTTTTATTTTCTTTCTTATAAAATTTTTAGTTTTTTGCAGTTGATTTAATAACATAAATTTTATAACAAATTTTTATTTAGATTTACTACCAATAATTATAGCATAATTAAAAATTTGTGTCACAAATTTTTAGGTTATTAGGTGAAAGGGTTATGGGGTGAAAAATTGCCTTCGGCAATTTTGAGGTATAGAGGGATGGAAGTATGGAGGGATGGGAACGGCAACGGCGGAAAAACAAAGACAATTAGAAATTAGTAATTAACAATTTTGGAATATTTTTTTCTTTTTCTTGACACTCAAAGACTTTTAAGATTTTGAATTAGAACGAAGTATTTGACGAATGAAGTGTACGTAAAATAAAAGCGATAGCGATTGGTATTCGATTGAGCAAAATACAAAGTTGTAATTCAAAAGATGAAGTCGCTTCGCTAAAATAAAAAAAACTATATTATTTCGTTCTTGAAACTTGTGCCGTTTTTCATCGGTTCTAATTCAAAAATGTCGGCTATAGTTTGAGCAACATCCGATAACGATTTTCTTGTTCCCAAATTTATATTTTGTTTTATTTTTTTACCGTAAACCATTAAAGGAACATATTCTCTCGTATGATCCGTATGTTTTGTGCATGTAGGGTCACATCCGTGATCTGCGGTAATTATCAACAAGTCCGTTTCTTTCATTGAACGTATTATCTCGGGAAGTTTTCCGTCAAAAAAATCCAAAGCTTGAGCATAAGCAATAACATTTCTTCTATGTCCCCAAAGCATATCAAAATCAACCAAATTTGTAAAAATTAATTGTTTATTAAATTTTTTATTATCCGTATTTTCAATATCTTTTACAGAATCTATAGTAAGTTGAATTCCGTGCGGATTTCCTACAGTATGGTAAGAAGTAACTATCCCTTTATTATTGAATATATCTTTTATTTTACCTATAGCGACAACATTTCCGCCAACATTTTTAATTTTGTCCAATACTGTTGTTTGAGGAGGTGTTAACGAATAATCTTTTCTGTTGGTAGTTCTTTTAAGTGTTCCGTCTTCCATACGAATAAAAGGTCTTGCTATAACCCTGCCGACAGCATGTTCCCCTTGCAATAAATTTCTTGCAATTTCGCATATTTCGTAAAGTCTTGTAAGTCCGCCGAATTTTTCACCATCTTCGGCTGCAGCAATTTGAAAAACGGAATCTGCCGATGTATAAACAATAGGATATCCTGTTTTGTAATGTTCTTGTCCTAAACGTTTTATTATTTCCGTTCCGGAAGCAACACAATTACCTAAAATTTTTGTTCCGATTTGTTTTTCGAATTCTTCTATTAAATCTTTAGGAAATCCGTTAGGATAAGTAGGAAAAGGTTTATCTAAAACAATACCGGAAAGTTCCCAATGACCTGCGGTCGTATCTTTTGCAGGTGACAATGTAGCCATTTTACCGTAACAACCGACTATATTTTCGGGATTATAACCATAAGGAGAAGGGACTATGTTGTATAACCCGAGTTTACCCATATTTTCAAGAACAAAATTTTCATCTTTTTGTTCAAAAATGTGTTTCAATGTGTTTGTACCGACATCACCATACTTTGCAGCATCGGGAAGTTCTCCCGCCCCGACACTATCTAATACTATAAGAATTATTCTGTTAATGTTTACCATGATAAGACTATTTATAATTTAAAATTTATAATTTATAATTAAAGATATTTTTAAAATTTTCGTTTACAAGCATGATTAAAGCCGTCTATGAGTGCAGAAAAATTTAGAGCAAAAAGTTATAAATCAAAAAAACTTTTTAGTGCGAACATGCTTGAAGAAAAATCCGTTACATTAGGTCGTTAGGATTTTTCAAGTTGGAGCACGGCTTTAAATTTTTCAAACGAATGGCTTTTTTGCTTGTAAATGAGAAATTTTAAAAGAGCTATAAAAGGCAGCTTATTTTTTTCTTTTTAAAACTTTTTTTACGGCTTCGACAATATTTACATCTTTTAAACCATACTTTACAATCAGGTCTGCCGGCTTTCCCGATTCCCCGAAAGTGTCGTTAACTCCCACAAATTCCATAGGAACAGGACTGTTGGCAACAACAACTTCTGCAACAGCACTTCCGAATCCGCCGAAAATTTGGTGTTCTTCGGCAGTTACTATTGCACCGCAATCTTTTGCGGCATCGATTATTGCTTGTCTATCTATAGGTTTTATTGTATGTATATTTAAAACTCTTGCTTTTATACCTTCTTTTTCCAAAAGTTCCGCAGCCATTAAAGATTCATATACCATTGAACCGCAAGCCATAATACAAACATCACCGCCTTCTCTCATTTTTATGGCTTTACCTATTTCAAAAGGTGTTTTATCTTCGGTAATAATAGGAACATTTTCTCTGCCGTACCTTATATAAACAGGTCCGTTATAATCCGCAGCTGCAATTGTCGCTTTTTTTGTTTCAACCAAATCGCAGGGAACAAGAACCGTCATGTGAGGTAAACATCTCATTATGGAAATTTCTTCCAAAGCTTGGTGGGTAGCACCGTCGGGCCCGACCATAAGACCGGAATGAGAACCGCCGATTTTAACATTTAAATTCGAATAACAAATCGTTGTTCTTATTTGTTCCCAAGGTCTTCCGGAAGCAAAAACTCCGTAAGTGGAAACAAAAGGCACAAACCCCGCAACGGCAAGACCTGCTGCCATTCCCAACAAATTTGTTTCCGCAATACCCACATTAGCAAATCTATCAGGAAACTCTTTTTGAAAACCGTTTATCGCAACCGAAGAAACGGTATCTGCACCGAGAACAAATATTTTATCGTTTTTTTTGCCTAATTCAACAAGACCTTCACCAAAACCAAACCTCGTAGCTTTATTACCAAAAACATTTACCATAATTTATTTTCCTTATATTCCTAAAAATTATTTACTTTAAACTTGCATCTATTTCTTTAAGAGCTTGTTCCAACTGTTCTGCATTAGGTGCCTTACCGTGCCAATCTGCAACATTTTCCATAAAAGAAACACCTTTACCTTTTACGGTTTTTGCCATTATAGCGGTAGGTTTGCCTTTACACTGTTTTGCTTTTGCATACGCATCATCAACTTCTTTTAAGTTGTGTCCGTCTATTTCTATAACATTCCAACCGAAAGCTTTATATTTATCCGCAATCGGATTAATATTCAACACGTCTTCTACTTTACCGTCTATTTGTAATCCGTTACAATCAACAATCGCACACAAATTATCAAGTTTAAAGTGCGGAGCGGCCATAACAGCTTCCCAAACGGAACCTTCCTGCTGTTCGCCGTCACCCATAAGGACATAAACTCTGTTATCCTGCTTTAACGTTTTCATACCTTTTGCAATACCTGCTGCTATTGAAAGTCCGTAACCCAAAGAACCGGTAGAAACTTCTATACCCGGAATATGTTTATCCATAGCAGGATGTCCCTGCAGACGACCGCCGATTTTTCTGAGAGTATCTAACTCTTCCTTAGGAATACAACCTATTTGCGCAAGAACTGCATATAGAACGGGGCAAACATGACCTTTTGAAAGAACAAAATAATCTCTGTTTTTATCTTGCCAGTTATCTTTATTAAAATTCATATGATTATTATATAAATCCACCAAAAGTTCTACGGCAGACAAACTTCCGCCGGGATGACCGGAACCGGCCTTATTCAACATTTTAAGAACTTCTTTTCTTACAGATGCTGATATAATTTTCAAATCAGCTATTTCCATTTGTTTCCCCCATTATATATTGGCATTTAATTTTTTATACAGATTCATTCTTTCTATTATACCATAAATAATAACAGATATGTGTTCCATTTTTTTTACATCGGTA
Organism: Candidatus Ruminimicrobiellum ovillum; assembly: GCA_002448285.1. Classification (GTDB taxonomy): domain Bacteria; phylum Elusimicrobiota; class Endomicrobiia; order Endomicrobiales; family Endomicrobiaceae; genus Ruminimicrobiellum; species Ruminimicrobiellum ovillum. The sequence goes on from DJWX01000008.1 coordinate 144,406, forward strand.
CAATTAAAATCGGAATTTTTTCTATTAATTGCAACCATTATTGCAATAACATTATTTTCTTGTTTTATCGGTAAAAATATTGCTGTTTTTAATTTAACGCTATCACTTATAAAATTACGAGAATAATTACTTACATCCGAATCTTTATTTATAACAACATACTTACCGCTGTTTATTATATCATTATAGATTGTTCCTTTTTTATTAGCAATCTTTAAAATGTTTTCCGAACCGAAAGACCCTTTAACGGAACAAAAGGTATCATTTTCTTTATTATATGTAAAAATACCGAAATTTTCTATATCCAAAATTTCTTTTGCCTTTGCTATTATATATTCCATGGAATCGGCTATATCTATTCTCGTAGTTGCATGAAATGCAATATCCGAAACATTTCTTATATCTTTTATTTTTTTCACCAATATACCATTTGTTTCTATAAGTTCTTTTGATGCCGTCTCTATTTCTATTTCCAGTTTTCTGTTTGTTTCTTTTATTTTTTGGTAATCTTTGATTCTGTTTATCAACGCAACCAAATATTTAGAAACACTGTTTATAATATCAATATTATCCGAATTAAAAGAATTTGCTATTTTACTTACTACAACAAAAACTCCTATACAATTTTTATCTTCATCTATAAGAGGAATAGCCATCATGGAACCAACCTTTTCATCGCACAGTCCGCCCAAATTTTCTTTTGTTATCTTATTTTCGTCATTTACAACAATTTCTTTTATTTGCTCATACGTGTTCCATATATAATTATTCTCATCTTTAGGCATAAAAGTTATGTCACTGTTCAATAACCCGTTTTTGGCAAATACTTTCAATTGTCCGCTTTCATCCGGGATAAAAAGAGCGCACATAGAATTTTTTATTCTTTTTTGAACAACATTAAATACAACATGAACGGAATTTACAAGCTCCAAATCGGAACTTACGATACTTGTTGCCGAAAACAACAAATTCATTGTCGTATTTACATCAAAAACTTTATTATGTAATTTTTTTAAATCTAAAAAAATATTTTTCCATATTCCGTATTCATTGGATTCATCAATAGTTACTTCCTTATCCATAACAATATTATTTATCATAATTTTTATTTGTTTGAAAGGATCAAAAACATATTTTTTAATATAAATATATGCAATAAATATGAAACCGATTAAAAGAAAAATAATCGATATTAAAAATATTGTTATATTCGCACCGCTTGAAAATATTTTTGCAAACAATTCATAAGACGGCCACACTTCAACCCAGCCTACAACGGAATTTTCATTTTTTATCGGATATGATAATTTTAAAACCGACAATATTGCCGAATTTATTTTTGTGGGATTTGATTTTTCTTTTCTGTTTTTTATGGTCAAATAACGAATATATTCTTTTTTTTCGAAATCGGAAATAAATTTTCTTGTTTTTTCCACAGCAAAATTTTTGTTCACTATTTCGGATAATACCTGTTTGGAATCATCTATCATAGGATATATGCTTTTTTTCAATTCATTATCAAAGAAAACATATACAAACAAAAACCACACCAATACTATAAGCAATATAGCGGAAATTATTATTGATATATGTTTAATTATTGTTTTATTCATCGTCATCTGTTAACAACTGCAAAGATTTTGATGTTCCCAATCTAATTGCCCCGGCCCTTATTAATTCTTCCGCTTGTTTATACGTGGATATTCCGCCGGAAGCTTTTATCCTTACATTGTTTTTCAATATTTTTTTAAAAAATTTAATATCTTCAACGGTTGCTCCGGATGGTGCAAAACCTGTAGATGTTTTTAAAAAATCAACTCCGTTATTTAAAACTATTTTAGCGATTTTTTCTTTTTCTTCCTGATTTAAATATGCGGTTTCAACAATTATTTTTAAAATTTTATTTAAACCGGTTTTCCTTAATAAAGCTATCTCTTTTTCCACATAGCTGAAATCTTTTGATTTTAAAGCGGAAATATTTATAACGGCATCTATCTCATCAGCACCGTTTTTTATGGCTTGCTTGGTTTCTATAAGTTTTCCTATACAACTGTTATAACCTAAAGGAAAGCCTATCACGGTACAAACTTTCACGTCGCTATTACTTAAAGCTTTTTTGCAACTTTCAACCATGAAAGGCGGTACACATACCGAACAAAATCTGTTTTCAACTGCTTGCTCACACAACAATTTAAAATCTTTATATGTTGCATTAGGTTTTAACAATGTATGATCTATAATTGATGCTATGTTTACCATGAATATTTTACCTTATAAGTAACTTTTGTTTCGGATTTTGCCGGAACATCAACTTCAAAAGCTATAGTATTTGAATCTTTCTTTTCAAACTTATGTGAATTGGAAACGATTTTCCAATTAGACCAGCCGTAAAAAGTTTCTATAACATCAACCTTTACAGTTTCATCTTTTGCATTTTTCAAAACTATTTCATAAGTTTCTTCGGATTGTTTTGCGGAATTATTTCTTGAAGAGTTTGTCATTTTCTTTTCTGCCGTAACATCAAATGCATTACCCAATGTTAATCTCATATCTTTGTTTTCCGGAGTATGATCTATCATATCTTCTCCGACAAATTCTATTGAATCTCCGTCGCTCTTAAATACTCTTACTTTACCTTTAGGCAACGGTATTCCCAAATTAGAAGCCTTATTATTTTTAAATTTCAACGAAATTTCCACTTTATTGTTTTTGGAACTTTGATATGTATACTTTTTCTCTACGGGAATATTTTGTGCCGCAGTAAATTCTATTTGTTTTTTCTCATTATCTTTTAAATCAGCTTTTCTTTGCAATTTATAAATATGATATTCGAAAAATGCCTGTTCCTGAAAACCTGCTGCTGTATCATAAGCAGCTTCTTCCATAACGGCATTTTTAGCCATCATAAGACTTCTTGCAGCTCTTGGTTCTTTTACTGTATTTACATCACCTGCAACCAATTTTAGTTTAGCATCTTTGTATGTTGCACCGGATGTATTATTTATCGTTACCCAAGCATTCAAATCTATATTTTTATCATCTTTATTAAGCACGGCAACATAATCGGCTACCCAAGAAAAGCCTGTTGTTTTGTATGTTAATTCCAATTTTTTCTTGCCTGCAACCTTACTGTTAATCAACCAAGACAAAGTAGGTTTTAACATTAACCCGTCAGGCATTTTCGGCAAAGAGATTTCTCCGCTCGGATTTATAACGATTTTATCGTTATTTGTTTTTATTATAGTACCGCCCTGAACGGATAAAAGCTTACCTGAAATTTTTTCTTTTTGAGAATTAGGCAAATATCTTTCAACCGTTATATCTTTACCTATATATTTTTGTAATAACTTGTTGCTGTTAACCAAATCAAAATCATAGTTTTGTTCAAGAATGGTAATATTGTTGGAATCGGAAAGAAATTTCGGCAATACGCTCGTAGGATCTATTTTTGCAGATACATCATCTACTTCTATTGTTTGTTTACCGACTTTAACATCTACATCTTTTGTATCTCTTACAAGGGCAAAATTGTCATTGTATATTGTTACGGATGCGCCATAACCAAAACTTGAAACAAACATAAATGCAAATAAAACAAAAATTTTTTTCATAGAAATTTTCCTTATATATTTTATTTGAATATAAAAAAATAGAACAACAGCATTAATTCTGTTGTTCTATTTGAGTGATTTTATTTATTCTTTTTATATGTCTTTGTTCAAATTCCGTCTCAAGAAAAGTCTTAATCCACAAACAAATATCGTCGGGCGATGCAAATCTTGCTCCGGCACACATAATATTTGCGTTATTATGTTGAGCTATAAGCTGTGCGGTTTCTTTGCTCCAACAAACTGCCGCTCTTATACCTTTAACTTTATTTGCGGCTATTGACATTCCAATGCCTGTTCCGCAAATTAAAATTCCTTTATCCGCACTTTTTGAAATTATATTTTGAGATACTTTAAGTGCAAAATCCGGATAATCGCAACTATCTTTGGAATTTGTTCCGCAATCTATAACTTCATGTCCCAACGATTTTATAAAAGATATCAATTTATCTTTTATATCTATTCCTGCATGGTCGCAACCGAATGCAATTTTCATTTTTATACCCTTGATTATAATATAAAGAGTTTATCTCCGTTTTTCACACCTGCGGCATTAGCTTCTTCCATATCCAAATGGCATTCCAATGCCATTTTATCACTTACTCTTGCTATAACATTATCAAAAACGAGTCCTCTTTCTCCTTCCGTTTTCAATTTTAAAGAATCTCCGTTTTTTACTCCGTAAAATTCGGCATCTTTTGTTGTAAAATGAATATGTCTTTTAGCAACAATGCAACCTTCTTTTAGGTCTATTGAGCCTGCAGGACCTATTACTTTTATAGGTTCGGAACCTGCCAAATCACCGGACAACCTTATACAAACATTAACACCTAATCTTATAGCATCGGTTACAAATATTTCTACCTGAGTTTGTTTTCTTAACGGACCTAACACTCTGACTTTTTCTATTGCTCTTTTCGGTCCCTGTATTGTAACTGTTTCATCGCAAGCATGTTCTCCCGGTTGAACCAAATCTTTTGTCTTTGTTAATGTATGTCCTTTACCGAATAATGTTTCCATATCTTCTTTTGATAAATGTATGTGTCTGTTTGAAACATTTGTCAAAATAGGATTTTTTGCTCTATTTTCGTTCATTTTTATTTTTCCTCTATAATTATTTAGAAAATTTTACCAAAGCTTCAAAAGAATCTGCTTTCAAGCTTGCTCCGCCTACCAATCCGCCGTCTATATCTTCTTTTTTCATAAGTTCACTTACATTTTCGGGTTTTACGGAACCGCCGTAAAGGATTCTTATTTTATCTGCTGCACAACAATACATTTCTCCGTAAACTTTTCTTATAAAAGCATGAACTTCTTGTGCCTGATCGGGAGTTGCCGTTTTTCCTGTTCCTATTGCCCAAACGGGTTCATAAGCGATAACTACTTTTTCTGCATCTTCTTTAGATAAATCTTTTAAGCCTTCTCTTACTTGAGCTTCAATAACTTTAAATGTTACATCGGATTCTCTTTCCTGTAATGTTTCACCTACACAAACAACAGGTATTAAACCTATAGCTAATGCAGCTTTAACTTTTTTGTTTACCGTTTCATTTGTTTCACCGAAATATTGTCTTCTTTCGGAATGTCCTATTATTACATAAGTACAACCTGCATCTACCAACATATTAGGAGCAATTTCTCCCGTATAAGCACCTTTAGCTTCCCAGAATATATCTTGTGCACCTATATTAATATTTGTTCCTTTCGCTTCGTTTGCCAAAGCCGAAATTGCAGTAAATGTAGGACAAATTAAAACATCAACATCTTTAACATCTGCAATTTTACCTTTTAATTCACTTACCATAGCAACTGCTTCCGGTATAGTTTTGTTCATTTTCCAATTTCCTGCCATCAACGGTTTTCTCATGATTAAATCTCCTTTTAATATAATTTAATAAATATTTTTATAACAAACATCTTTTTTTATATTATAAAAAATTTCTATTTATCTTCTTTGTTATCCTCATTATAATATGAATAATTTTTATAATATCCGTATTTGCTGTATGTAAGACCTTTCGGTTCATATTGTGATATAACACCGCCAACAATCTTTATTCCGGCATTTTTCATCTTTTCAAGTGCAGCTTCAACTAATTTCGAGTTTGTACTTCCATACTTTACAACAAAAACAGCTTTATTTATATACTTACCCCATAACAAAGTATCACTTACAGGTAAAACGGCCGGGCAATCAACCATAACACAATCATAATTTTCAACTGCCCACTTTATAAATACTTCAAGTAACGGAGTATTTAATAATTCCGAAGGATTCGGAGGTCTTAGACCGGAAGTCATAACATACAAATTTTCTACGGAAGTTTGCTGAACATTATATTCAAAACTTGATATTTTTTTATCCTCCTGCCAAATATTGGTTAAACCTTTTTCATTCGAAACTTTAAACACTTTGTGAAGTCTGGATCTTCTCAAATCACCATCTATAAGCAAAACTTTTTTTTGAGTTTGAGCAAAAGCCACCGCCAAATTTACGGACAAATGACTTTTCCCTTCACTTTGCAAAGAACTGGCTATCAAAATAGGGGCTTTTCTGTCATCGGATAAAGCAAAACCTAACATTGTTCTTATATTTCTTATTTGTTCTGCCAACAAGAAATTCCCTTCTTTTAACATTATTTCATATTCGCTCTGTAACTTTTTTATTTTATTAACGGGAATAAAGCCTAAAAAAGGAATCTTTAATTTCTCTTGTAAATCGTCGGATGTTTTTATTGTTTTATCCAAGAATTCGACTATAAATATAAACAATATTCCTAAAATACAACCTACGCAAAAACCTATCAACAAATTCAACATTTTATTCGGTTTATAAGGATTATCCGGAACAAGAGCTTCATCAACTATTCTTATATTGTTTCCGGAAAATTGTCCGGAAAGTTCTATTTTTATACTTTGGATAAGCCTTCTTGTTTCAACATCTATCTTTTCTCTTATTGCTTGTAACTGATTTTGAACGGAAATAACTTCCGGATGATTTACGGTATATCTTGCATTTAGTTGGACATACTGTTTATATAATGCTATCTCTTGGTTCTTAAGATTTTTTATAAAATCGCTGTTCACTACCTGAGGCATAGAATTTAACAATTCCTGTTGTTTTGAACTTCTTTCCGTTGCATCAAGAGCAGCGATAACATCTTGTGCTATAGAAACTCGATTACTAACATTATCTTCTACAAAAGTTCTTGCTATTGTATTGGCAATCTTTGCACATAATTGTCTGTCGTAAGATTCTACTTCAAGGTTTAACAAACGACTTCTTGTTATAGGAATAATTTTTATATGTTTTTTTAGTTTTGCCCAACCGTTAGGTTGTTTGAATTCCGGAACTTCCGACAAATTCATATTCTTATGAACTTTTTCAAGCAATGTTCTCGATTCCAACAGTTTATACTGTGTTCTGTAATAATCTTCATCGCTTGCCCAAGATCCGAAAGAAGAAGTTTCTATTTTACCGGAATCTTCTCTGTCTATCATCATAAGAACGGAAGCTTTGTATTTCGGCTGCATCAACATATTTACAACAACAGCTGCCGCTATACAGATAATAACAACTCCGATCAACAACCATATTCTTTTTAATATTACCGATATATAGAATGTAAAATCTATTTCTTCGCTATTGTTGGTTTCATTTATAAAATTTTCGTTCATTGTTTCCTCTAAAACATACTTTGCGGAACGAAAACAACATCTCCGGGTATTAATTCGATATCAAGAGATTTGTTGCCTTGTTTTGTTATTGCATTAACATCTACATCTATACTTTTTTGTTTTCCGTTTTCCATTCTTAAAACTTTTATTTTTGAAGTGTTTGCAATATCGGTGAATCCGCCCACAGATGTAATTGCTTCAAGAACAGTTATCGTTTTTTCGGGCGGAATAGATATTTCCGAAGGTTTTTTCACCTGACCCAAAACATAAACCATTTTATTTGAATATTCCTTTATTAACATAGAAACCTGAGGACTTTTTATATAATATTTTAATTTTTCGGCCAACTGCTCTTCCGCATCACTTACACAATAGCCGCCGATTTTAACATTGCCTATCAAAGGATATGTAACGGTTCCGTTGGATGATATTCTGAGAACTCTATCCATATTAGGCTCCATAAAAACTTTAATTTCCACCAAATCTCCCGATTGCAATATATAATTTTTCGATTGCTGCACATTCGAAATATCATTTAACACTTGATCTTGAATACTATCGGTTTCATTATCCACACTACCGACACTATTGTTTTCGCCTGTAACGGCAACACCTTTCGTTGAGGCACATGACACTAAACAAAAAGAAATAAAACATAATAAAAATAAAATATAATTTTTCATAATTTTATTATTATACAAAAAAAGAAAAGTTATTTCACTAATATTTTTTGTTGTTGAATATTATCGGTGTTTACTTCTTTGCCGAACAACTCGTAGTAGTTAACCTTAGGTATACCGAAAGCTCCGTCGGTAGAATCTATATAAACTTTTTCCAAAAAACAATCAACATTGTTTATTTTTATAACCGCTTTCGGAACATTATTATCTAAGACTAAAATCATAGGCTTATCTTTTACGGATTTTAATGTAAAATCAAACTGTTCTTTTTCGGCATTATGTTTAACTTTAAAGCCGTAAGCTTTTTTATCAAAAGCACTTAATTCTTCTCTTTCACCGTTTTTATAAGCATATAAAAGCCAATAAACATCTACGGGCCTTTTCTCGTTTATACTGCCATCATCTTTTAACACCGCATCATATTTTACGACATTTGCATTTTTACTTCTCTCAATAGTAAACAAATTAACGGTTTTATCCGCATATATATTTATGCCAAACGTTAAAAACAATATTACTAACAGAATTGCTCTTTTCATTTTATGCTCCATAATAAAAATATTGTTACTATTTAGACATATATTTATACAAAATTGTTACTGTCTGCACAAGTAAAAGTAAGGACATTTTTGACAATCTGCATCATCGTAAATTTCGCTTTTAAACGGTTCATCGTTGTTAATATCCGCAATAATATTTTTGAGTTGTTTAAGCAAAATATCAAAATCTATTTTTTTATCTTGCTTTGTATCTGTTTTTTCCTTTAACAACGGTATTACAGATGTTTCTTTCAAAGAATACAGGAACACATTACTTACTGTTTTATCTTTGTTATTTTGCTCATACAAATATTTATAAATTATCAACTGAAAAGATTTTATGTTTTTTGCTATTACTTGTCTTGTAAACTTAGTTTCGTCGAAAACAAAATCTCTTGCGGCAATCGGTGCTTTCGCAGTACCGGTTTTATAATCTATAATACTTATTGTTCCGTCATCGTTTTCATCTATTCTGTCCATTCTTGAAATCAAATTATATTTTGTTCGGTTTACTTCTATTTGAAAATTAAAATCTTTTTCGGTATCCAACACTCTTTTAAACGGTCTTGCGATTTCCGCCGTTCTAAAATCGTTCAATTTCTTTTTAAGAAGTTTTTTTAACAAATACATTTTTCCGGTTTTAGTATTTTTAAAATATTCATCTATTTTATTATCCAACTCTTTTTCATAAGAAGTTTCGTCCAAAGTCAACAATTCTTCTTTAGTTAAACCGCCATGAAAAATTTTATTTAAAAAGTCGTGAACACAATTTCCTATATTAATACTTTCGTGATCATCATCATAATCTGTTTGTTCACCTAATTTCAACACATACTTATAATAAAATCTTAATTTACATTTCATATACGAATCTATGCTTGTTGCCGAATAATTGAAATTCAATAAATATTTTTTTATTTCGTCTGTCTTGGGAAATTCGGGTTTATTGTTGGCAAACAGTTGTGTAGATAAAACAGCATTATTAACCGTTACCGATTTTAAAAGTTTCGTTTTGTATTGTTTTTTCCATACAAGTTCTTCTATAAATCTGCTTCTTATGTTTGCATTGTCGAAAGGATATATTAAAGAAACGTTTTTTGCTCCAGAAATTAAACTGTAAAATTGATATTTTTGAATATCGATTTCTCTTTCCGAATAACCAATATTCAATAAATTAATAACTTCTTTCGGAATAAGAGGATTTATATCTTTTACATTCGGAATAACAGAATCCGACATAGATACTATAAAAACATTTTTAAACGAAAGTCCTCTGGATTCCATAAAACCCAATACTTGTAACCCTTTTAAAGGACTTCCCACAAGATTTATATTACCTGTAGCTATAAGGTTTTCAAATATTTTTAATAATTCTTTTGTACTAAAAATATTATTTGAACAAATAGAATTTAAAAGTTGGTTTGCAATGTCATAAATAATATTCATTGCGCCTAAATTAAAAGAGTACGAATTTATTAAACTTTTTTGGGTTATAATATCGGCTATACCGTTTATGGCTTTTCCCAAAGCATACATTGTAGAAACATTTTCGAATTTATAAAAAAAGATATCAAATAATTGTGTAATAAGTTCTTTTACTCTTTCCGGTGAAACTTCTTGCCAATAAGAAGTTATTTTTTTGGAAATAGTTTCATGTAATTCACTGTTATTTTGAATTTCATTCAACGAAACAAATTGATACATTTTAAATAAAGCTTTCTTATTTGAAAAATCGAAATTATTAATTATTTCATGAATTATAATTCTTGTAATATCCGGCAACCCTATAAATCTTATGTTTTTAACAAGCGGATTTGATATTATTGAAATAAAATCTTTTACGTAATACTTACTGTTTTCATCTCTGTTTAAATGAGTTTTAATTAAATCTTTCATTAAAGAAAATATTGTCGTTTTATTTGCGGGATATCCTACCGCAATATTAATATCTTTAAATACCGAATAAAGTTCGCTTGTAACCGCTTGTAATATTGTGTTATCCGGAACTATAACGACAGTATCTTTAAGTTCATTTTGCGGAACTTTTTGCACTAAATTCTTAACTAAACAAGCTTGAGAATATCCGTCGTAAGCACTGTAAAAATGAATATTGTCCGTTAAACTGTCTTTTACAGGTTTTGAAACGGAATTAAAATCTTTATATATTTTATTCAAATATTTCCAATTATTCTTGTCTCCTCTTAAGATAATGTCAAGCTTATCGGCATTAAACAAAACTTTAAACATTTCTGTTTCCGATTTATTCAAATAATACGGATTAAACAATATTACTCTATCGAAATCTTTAAAATAAGTTTCTATATGCTTTGCGGCATTATAATAAGAATACGCGGTTGTTGTTTTGTTTAACGACTCTATTCTTTTATGAAATTCCTCTCTGATAAAAGATATATTTTTCAAAAGATCATTAATACTTTTGGGAACATCAAAACCGATATCGGCCTGCATTTGAATATTTAACAATTTATCGTTACTTATTTGTTCCAAATCCAACAGATTTATAAAATTCAATATTTCGTTTGCCCACTGAAAGAAAGTCGAATATGTGTATTGATAAAAACTTGAACTTTTAAGATTGTTATGAATAATATCATAAATTATATAACTGCTGTCTATCTTTGATATTTTTTTCTTGTTCTGTAATCCCGATATTGAATTTACAAGTTCTTCAAAAGTAAAAAATTTTGGCGGAACAAACGGTTTATTTATTTGTTTTGCCAATTCCCTTTTTATAAACATCGACGGTCTGTTGGAAGTCATAATAACGGCAACCTTACCGAAATCATTTTCGACATCAGTTAAATCAAGCAAATATTTTGCCGTATATTCAACAATACTATCGTTTAAAGTAATGTTAATTATCTTACTCTTGTTTTTCATAAAATTTTATTCTATACCCGTATCCGTATAAAAATTACACAACTTTTCGTTTTCAATATCTACTATACAACAACATACTTTTTTATCCGCATATATATCTTTCAATATGTCAATATAATTTTTCATTTGATTATTTATGTATTCTTTATCGTATATTGAGCTTTTAAAATCTACTATACAAACTTCTTTTTGTTTTATTATTATCTTATCCGTTCTTATCGTATTTCCGAATTTATCTACATACTCTTTTTCGTTAAATACGATATTCCGTTCATCAAATAAACTTGCTATATCTTTGTTAGATAATAAACTTAAAATTTTTTCTTTAAAAATTGTAAAATCCTGATCAGGATATACTAATTGTGTATTTTCTATGGCTTTTTCGATTTTACTTTGTAAATTTTGCAAATTAAAAGTTTCTATTTGAGATAAAGCATAATGTATTATTTTCCCGTTTAGTAAAATATCTTTGTGCTTTTTTCCGTAAATTTCTATAGAGCTGTCATTTATTATATCTACAATATCCTGAAGTTTTGTAGGTATTATTTCAATATTTTTTATAACTTCTTCATCTTCATCAGATGTTTTTGCTTTTATCTTTCCTTTACCACCGAATTTTCTGTTATTTTCATCTATAAACATTTCAACATAACTTTTTTTATTTCCGCTTTTTGTTTTTTTGTGAGATATAAGAGCATAAAATTCACATACCGCTCTTGTTGTTGAAACATATAAACAGTTCAATTCGTCAGATATATTTTTAAAATATTTCTCATAGTAAATATCTTTTAACTCTTGTGAATAATTCGGCATTTCTCTGTTTATTGACAAGAAAGATATTTCATCTTCTTTTTCTATTGAAAATATATTATCTTCTTTTGGTTGTTCTATATAAAAATAAGGCATTATTACAACGTTATATTCAAGACCTTTTGATTTATGAATTGTAGTAATTTTTATTGCATTTGATGACGGAACTTTTATAAAAAACTTTTCATTTTTCTCGTTATTTTCAAAATCATTAAAGAAATCTATAAAATTTTGTAACCCCTGATTATCTTTTTCAAAATCACAAACTATTTCTAAAAATCTGTAAATTATATTTATATGTTCTCTGAAATTTTCTATTATCTTATACTTTGAAATTAAAGATACAACCATTTCGTATACGGCAACAAAACCAACCCTGTTAAAAAAATCTTCAATATAATCTTGCCATAGATTAGGATATTTTTTTCTGAATTTAATATAAAGATTAATATTGTTTGATGTTTCAAGAGAATTGTCGGTTATAAATTTGAATATTTCTTCTTTACTCAAACCTGTTACACGTAAGAACATATCACTTGTAATAAAAGAAACAAAAGATACATTATCCGTAGGCATATTAAAAAATTGTAACGAACTAAACAATTCTTTTATTATCTGTGAATTTATAATGTTTAATGTTTGAAAAGATTCTATATCTATACCCTTTTCAAGTAACCATCTGCCGATTTTTTCTATTTCGTCATTTTTTCTGCAAATTATCGTTATATCTTTTTTTGAAAATCTTTTTAACACATCATCTATTGTTTCATACAAATACTGTTTTACCAAATCATCAAAATCATCATCTTCACCATATTCTTTATATGCTATCTCGACATAACCGGATTCTTGAGTATTACATTTTTGTTCGGAATCTTTAAAAACTTCTACTATTCCTTCACAATATTTTGATACATCTTTTAAATTTTTATCTCTACCGATATAATTTAACAAGTTAGCTATATTATCTTGCGAATACACTTTATTATTAAAATCTACTATTGCTTTACAACTTCTGTAATTTGTATCAAGCACGGTAAGTTTTGGGGCATAATTATAAAACTCTTTTCTTGGAACATCGAAAATTTTATAATCTCCTCCTCTAAAACCGTAAATTGCCTGTTTTTTATCTCCGACATAGAAAAAGGAACCGCCTTTCGAAAGATTTTCTTCAACTATAAGTTTTAATGTTTGCCATTGAATTTGGTTTGTATCTTGAAATTCGTCTATAAGGAAATCGGTAAAATTGTTAGATAAACTTAAATATATTTCCGGAGCCAACTCTTGTTCATAAAAAACTTTTGATACCTGTTTATTTATATCCTGCAAAAACATTACGGAATCCAACTTAGCTCTTGTTTCAAATTCTTTTAATATACTATCAAACATCTTTATATAGTTATCGTAGAAATGTTTTGCTTTAAATTCCATAAATTTTTGGATTATTGTCTTACCTTTAACAAAAACCTCTTCTAATTTAGTACTGTGTTGTTCCTGAGGAAGAGTTGTTACATAAGGGACTTCATCCTTTGCAAAAAAAGAAGTTATATTATCATCAAACAAAGATTTCTTTTTTGAAACGATATCACTTGCATATTTTTGAAGTTTTATTCTACCGCCTATAAATTTCGGTATATTTTCTATTTCAAGAACTTTTTTACAAATTTCTATAAATGCACTATTCAGTTTAAATAACTCTTCGGAATACTTTACTTTCTTTTTTATTTCTACTATTTTTTTTGTTATTTCTTTTTTATATAATTTTTTGAATGTTCTTGAGATATTACCTCTAATATTCCAAGATGAAGTATTGTCTATAGTATATTGTTCAAAAAAAGTGTCCAACACTTCTTTTACTTTATCATCACTAAAGGATTTGTCCAGAAAAACATCTATAGAATAATCAATATACTCTTCATAAGAATCTAAAATCTTATAATTCGGCGATACTCCCAATTTCAGTGCACAGGCTTTTATTATTAAATTTATGAAACTGTCTATCGTTCTTACATTAAAATGATCGAAATTATTTATTATGTTATTTACAACAATGTTGGCATTTGACGGAATTTTTGTTTTGGGAAGATTTACTGCCGTCAAAACATCTTTTACATCTTGCCCTAAAGATATTTTTTTCAAATACTTTATTATTCTTTCTTTCATCTCGATAGTTGCTTTATTTGTAAAAGTTAAAGCAAGAATATTATTTAACGGAGGTTTTGTTACGGACGAATCGAAATTAAGCAATAAAGAAATGTATCTTTTTGCCAAATTGTGTGTTTTCCCCGAACCTGCAGAAGCTTCTAATACAACAAATTTACTTGTATCCATATTGGTTGTTTATTAATATTTATTTGAACTTTTTAAAGTTTTTTGAATTTCTCGATTTATGTCTTTTTTCTTCAACAAATCTCTTTTATCGTAGGTAGTTTTTCCTTTTGCAAGACCTATGAGAGCTTTTATTTTACCGTATTTTGAAACATAAATTTCTAACGGAACAACGGTTAATCCTTTTTCTTTTGATTTTGAAAACAGCTTATTTATTTCCTGTTTATGTAACAATAATTTTCTGTTTCTTTTAGTATCGTAATCACCGATATGTGTTGAAATTTGTGTATATTGTGCAATATAAACATTTTCTAAAAAAGCTTCATTATTATTAAATCTTACGATAGAATCCGCCAAACTTGCATTATGTAATCTTAAAGATTTTACTTCATATCCGGACAATACGATACCCGCTTCATATTCTTCCAAAATATGATAGTTATGATAAGCTTTTTTATTTGTAACCAAAACTTTTTTTTCTGTATTTTTCTTTGCCATAATATTACTGATTATTTTACCAAAAATATAATAAAAAAGTATATATGTGTATGTTGACAAAAAAGGTTAAATCTTTTAAAATCTTTAAATTAGGTTATTAATTTTAAGATGCGCCCATAGCTCAATTGGATAGAGCGTTTGACTACGAATCAAAAGGTTAGAGGTTCAACTCCTCTTGGGCGCGAACGGAATTTTATAAAAAAACAATAAAATTAAGGAGCATAACATGAAAGAAAAAGTTGAAGCGGTTTTGAATCAGGTTAGACCTGCTCTTATTGCCGATGGCGGGAATGTAGAGTTGGTAGATATTACACCTGATAACATCGTAAAAGTAAGATTGCAAGGACATTGCGGCAATTGTCCTATGGCAATGATGACATTGGAAATGGGAATAAAAAAAGCTATCCAAGAAGCTCTTCCCGAAATAAAAGATGTTGTTGCAGTGTAAATGAAAATCGGTATTTTATCCGACACGCATAACAATATAGATAAAATATGTAAAGCTATAGATTTTTTTAATCTCCGGCAAGTAGAATTCGTTTTACATGCCGGAGATTTTTCTTATCCGGAAGCAGCAAAATATTTTTCAAGGTTAAAATGTCCGTTTTTGGCAATTTTCGGAAACAATGATTTTGATTATTACGGATTATCAAAAACGATTGAAAAGTTCGGTAACATTTATGAACCGCCATACGATTTTGTATTAGACAACAAAACTTTCTTACTAACACATCATTTATACACACCTGCAAAAAAATTCGATTATATAATTTACGGTCATACTCATAGACCGTCCATAACAAAAACATCTAACGGTTTACTCATAAATCCCGGAGAAGTTACGGGAAGAAGATATGGAAGAAGCACGGTTGCAATACTTGATACAAGTACGAACCGTGCCGAAATATTCGATTTGGATTTAGAATAATCTTATTATTTTATTATATCGGGATTTGATGTACCTGAATAAGAATCTACGGGCATAATAAAATATGCAATTATATATATAAGCCCTACAGGAAAAAATCCCGTAAATACAAGCAACAAAACCATTATTATTCTTACAATAGTTTTGTCTATTTCAAAATATTGTGCCAAACCGGAACATATACCGAAAATAATCTTATCATTAGGTAATCTTGTTAACTGTTTTGCCATTTTTCCTCCAGCTATTTTTTATTGTCTGCTTCTCTTATTTGAACTCTTCTTATTTTTCCGCTTATAGTTTTAGGCAACTCATCTACGAATTCAACTATTCTGGGATATTTGTAAGGAGCTGTAACCCTTTTAACATGGTTTTGCAATTCTTTTTTCAAATCGTCACTTGCTTTAAAGCCTTTTGCCAAAACAACTGTTGCTTTAACAATTTGTCCTCTGTCAGGATCGGGAACTGCGGTTATAGCACATTCCAATACTGCAGGATGTTCCAACAATGCACTTTCTACTTCAAAAGGCCCGATTCTGTATCCGGAACTTTTTATAACATCATCAACTCTACCGACAAACCAAATATATCCGTCTTCATCTCTGTATGCGGTATCACCGGTAAAATATAATCCGTCATGTAAAACTTGTTTTGTAAGTTCAGGGTCTTTATAGTAACCGTTAAATAATCCCGCCGGTTTTTCTCCGTGAAGTCTTACCACTATCTGTCCTACTTCACCGAACTCGCAAGATTTATAATCATCATCTACAATATCTATATCGTAATACGGTGCAGGTTTTCCTATTGAACCCGGTTTCGGTGTCATCATAGGAAAATTTCCTATAATTGAAACAAGTTCCGTTTGTCCGTAAGATTCCATTAATCTTACACCGGTAATTTTTTTCCAATTGTTATACATTTCGGCATCTAACGGTTCACCTGCAATCGTACAATACTTTAAGTTAGATAAATCGTAACTCGGTATATCTTCTTTTATCAAATATCTGTATATGGTCGGAGGTGCACAGAAAGATGTTACTTTATGTTTAGAAATTTGTTCCAAAATATCTTTCGGCGTAAACTTATCGAAATCATAAACAAATACTGCCGTTCCGGTTATCCATTGAGCATAAATTTTCCCCCATGCGGCTTTTGCCCAACCGGTATCGGCAACGGTTATATGTAATCCGTTTTCCTGAAGATTGTGCCACTGACCTACAATCAAAAGTCCTAACGGATATGTAAAATCGTGTGTTACCATTTTAGGCATTCCGGTTGTTCCGGAAGTAAAATATAAAAGCATATTATCGTGATTTGTTGTTGCTTCGGCTCCCGTAGGTCTTTCGAACACGTCGGACTCTTTTTCTATTTCTTCGGTAAAATTGTACCAGCCGTCGGCACCTTTTGAATTAACGCAAACTTTATATTTCAGTGTAGGTGTTTTGCTTTGCGATTTATTTACAACATCAATAAGTCCGTGAGCATCTACAACAACTGCCATTTTTACATCCGCTGCATTACATCTGTAAACAATATCTTTTTCCGTTAATAAATGTGTTGCCGGTATTCCTATAGCACCTATTTTATGAAGAGCAACAACGGAAAACCAAAACTCGAATCTTCTTTTAAGAATAAGTAAAACGGTATCGCCTTTTTTTATACCGATTCTTTTAAAGAAGTTTGCCGTTTTGTTTGTATACTTTTTAATATCTTCGAACGTAAAAGTTTTTTCCAAACCTTTATCATCGCACCATACAAGAGCTTTTTTGTTAGGTTCTTGTTTTGCCCACTCATCAACTATATCGAAACCGAAATTAAAATTTTCCGGCACGGTTATTTTAAAATTTTTCACAAAATCTTCATACTTATCGAAATGCTTCATTGTTATATATTTTTCTAACATTTTTTTCTCCATATTAATTCAATATTGTAGCGAGAAATCTAAGTTGTTTGTTACCTAATGCCATCATTGCATGTTCTGTTCCAGAATCGAAATAAATACTGTCGCCCGGATTTAAAATAACTTCTTGGTCTTTATAAAAGAATTTCATTTGCCCTTCGAGAATATAGTTAAATTCGTGCCCTTCATGAGCATATTTGTGAATATCGGCTTTTTCTTCTTGTTCGGGATCTACGGTCACCATAAAAAATTCCGCTTTTTTATTAATAAAGTTATATGCCAAATCCTGATATTTATATTCTTTTCTTCTATCTATTGAAAGTCCTTTATCTTTTCTTACAACACTGAACTTTTTAAGTTTAGGTTCTTCACCGGTTAAAAGAACGGTTAATTCTATATTGAATTTGCCTGCCATTGCATACAAGAAACTTACCGGAATATCACATTCTCCGCTTTCATATTCAATATATTTATTTACATCTACATTAAGTTCTTTTGCCATCGATTCAATAGACATATCGGAAATTTCTCTTAATTCTTTAATTCGCTTTGCAATCAATTTAATATTTTCTAACATAACAAATACTACCTCCCTACCATATAATAAATACTTGTAAATTCTATAAATTTTATTGTGTAAAAGCAACATAAACTTAATCTAAACTTCTAAAAATTCAACATTTTTGTTAAATTTTATTGCTATTAATGTATTTAATGTTACATTTATAGGATTTTTTAAGAATTTATAATTAATTTTAGATTTTATTCAAACCACTTGTTATACTTGAAAGATGAGGAAACAACTTTATCAAAAGATAGTACTTTTTCTTCTAATTTTTTATATTTATCGGAATCTTTTTCAACATTTGTTTCCAATACGGACTGTCTATTATGTCTCATAAAATTATCATCTTCAACTATTGCAATATTGTTACCTTCACAGATAAACGCACAATGATTTGCTTGTTCATCCAAAGCATTTGTTCCTAAAGCGGTAAATTTTAAATTTTCACTAAACAAATGTGACAAAGTCGGTATTATATCTAATTGAGATACGGTATAATTTATTTTTTGCGGTTTAAATATTTTAGGTGCATATATTACAAAAGGAATATGAAACTTATCTTTCAACGTATTTCCGCTCTCTATACCATTAGGGACATGATCGGCAACAAATATAAAAATTGTATCATCAAACCAACCGTTTTGTTTTGCTTTTTCGATTAATTGCCCTATTGAATAATCGGCATAATACAATGAGTTTAAATATTTATTCTCTTCCGTTGTTCTCGGATATTTTTCAAATTCATCGGTTGTTTTGGTAAAAGGAATATGAGTTGAACCCGTAAACCCTAATATAAAGAATGAAGTGTCTTTTTTTAGCTGTGAAATTTTTTCGTTCATAAACATACACAAATCATAATCATAACCATAAAAAGCTTTCTCTTTATATTGCATATACACCGGAATAGAATCTTCCGAAAAGGTTTCTTTCATTCTAAAGTTTGTTTTGGCAATCACCCCGAAAAATTTATTTGAATCAATAGGTGAAGTCTGCATATATGCAGAATAATATTCTTTATTATTAAAGATATCTGCTACGGAAAACATATTTTTCAATTCTAAACCATAAGTATAACTTGAATTTTCAGCAATAAAACCCGGTATTAAAGGAAGCCCTGCAAAAATAGCATAAAGTCCAAACATACTTCTTGTCCCTACAGCATAAGCATTATTAAAAACTATACTTTCGGAAACAACTTTATCAAAATAAGGAGTTACTCCATAATTTGTATTATTTAAAGAATCTATATGTTTGAATGACCACCCTTCAAGAAGAACAATACACACATTATAATTTTTGTTTAAATCTTGTTTTGTAACAGTTCTCATTAATGGATAATTATCACTTATAAACAATTCATTTTTCGACAACAAATGGGTCCTTATTATCTTATATGAATCATCTGCGTTAATATTGTTTTTCAAAGCCATTTCATTTTTAACAAAAGCATGTGTTCCGGTAAAAACGCCGTTTAATATAAGATTTACTTCCTGAATATTATTTGTCAATGTATAAACATCAATTAATCCCAATGTCATACCGGAAATATTTCCTCTTATCATAAAAAATATTATTACGAATATAAGCAAAGAAATTATTGTATTTTTCATAATTGAAACTCTTTTAGGATTGTAAAAACTTTTAAATAGTTTTATCGACAAAGAATAAATAATACATATAAGCAAAATCAAAGATATTAAAACAAACCAATATCTCGTTAACGAATATTTTATAACAAACCTAAAATCACTTAATGCTAAAAACAATTCCTCGGTAATATGAGCTTTTGATTCTTGAAAATAAACTAAATCCCCAATCATTATCGTAAGCATAATAAAAAATATAATCCATATAGCAGATATTACAAATTTATAATATTTTATTGATTTTATCGGAAGAAGCAACATTATAAAAGGAACACAATAAAATATTGTCATTATGGATAAATCAAATTTTATGGAAAGCAAAAAAGATTTTAATACTTGAATACTCGTTAATGTAAATATGTTGCTATACTTTACTAACAAATAAATCCTACCTAAATCAAAAAAAATCAAAGTAGTAATAAGTACAGACACTACAAAAAATATTTTTATCTTAAAATCTTGATTAAGTATCAATTTCATTTTAATTTATCCTCATGATGTAACACAATGCATAATATGGCGGCATATTATTGTGTGCTTCAAATGCAGTTTGTTCATTTATGGTTGTATCTGTATTCCATGTAACATCATTTTCATAATCTTTTCCGGGACTTCCTACCCTATTTTCATCAATTTTGTAACTACCGTTTTCAGAATAATTTTTGATTGATATCTTATGACTGTGAGCAGGAATATTGTTGATGGTTAATGCTACCGATTCTTCTCCACCTGTTGTATCAACGGCATAATTTCTTCCTGCACCTAAAATAAACCTATCCCTTAAATCCGGTGTTCCGTTTGTACCGTCGCACAATACCCAACCTGCAGGTATATCATTTATGGAACCCGACCAAATTATTATTGCTCCTTTAGGGACCATAAAATATTCTGTAGTTCCCACAATTGTTTTTGCACCTGAAGAATCTACAACAAATTTTTTATCGTTACCTACAGTTACCGAAAATTCCGAATCTTCTTTAACGGTTGCGGATTCCGTAGTATTTGAATGTAATGAGTAAGGAACAGATGTAAGTTTTTCTCTCGGTTCCAATTTTTTATTTTCTATTTCGATTTCAAGATAACAATCTCTTTGTCTCCAATCTATTTCGGGATTTAATACAACGGAAAAAATACCGCTTGAAACAACTACCGATTGATTTCCAGATTCCCATTTCGCCGTTCCTCCGGCAGGCTGACTATAAATTTTGAAATTCATTGTTTTTGTTGCATTAACTTCTGTTCTGTATTCTTTAAGTTTGCCGTTATATCTTATTTCGTTGGGAACATCCGCAAAGACAATTTGAGAAGAAAAAATAAGAAACAACAATGCTAAAATTTTTTTTACCATAAAAGCTCCGAATATAAAATTAATATCGATTTAATTTTGTCTTTGGAAAAAATAAGTGAACTTACTTGTATTTGAAAGGAAAAATAAAAACGGCTGTGTTACTTTATGAGCGTTGAAACACATAAAATAAACAGCCGTAGCCCTTTGCCCAAAAGGGCAAAGAACATTCGACAAATATCATTAAGGGGATCAGCCAAAATGATATTTGTCTATGACGACTGTTTTTGGTTTCAACGCTCTTTTGCCTAAGCAAAAGTGTATCCTTTCGGATCCCAAAAACATTCAATATTAAGTTGTAATAACTACTAAATTTTTAAACTAAAAATACTATCCTTTACTAATTAAACATATATTCTTTTTAGATTATATCATATTATAAATTTATTCCATTTCTCTAAAATATTTTATTTTTTTATGCAATTTCGAAGGAATAAGTAATGTTTGATTATATTTATGAAAGTAGTGATGAAGTAATATTGCAGAAATCAAACATGCAAAAAAGTCCGCAAATGTTGTTGCCAAAAATACCCCGTCAAGTCCGAAAAACAAAGGTAAAATCAAAACAAACGGTATTAACAACAAAACCTGTCTCGTTAAACTTAATATGGTGGCTTGAACAGGTTTATTTATTGCTTGAAAATATGTACTTCCGAAAATATGTAAAGATACTATCGGTAACATAAAATTAACAAATCTTAATCCTCTTGCAGCCATATTTATAAGTTCGGTATTTGTGGAATTAAAAATTTTTACTACCGGCACAGCAAAAATTTCGGTTATTAAAAACCCTATTATTAAAACTATACTACTCCACCTTATTGCCATTTTTGTGGTTTGTATTGCATTTGAAAAATGCTTAGCGCCATAGTTGTAACCTATTAGGGGTTGTGTACCTTGAGATATTCCCAAAATAGTAAAAATTATCATTGAATTTACAGACATTACTATTCCTATAGCGGCAAGAGCAATATCTCCTCCGTAATGAATTAATGATTTGTTTAAAATAAAATTCAATAAACTTGAAGATATTTGAAACACAAACTGAGAAATACCTATGGCACACATTGCCAATATAATATCCGTTTTCAAAACAAAATTTTTTATTCTGATTTTATAAGGAGCCTTTTTACTCAAAAAGAAAAGTATTATCCAAACGGCACTGAATACCTGTCCGAAAACACTTGCCCAAGCAACACCTTTCATTCCCCAATGAAAATAATAAACGAACAATATACCTACAATGATGTTAACCAAATTACCGACTATTTGAGTTACAAGTGCCGTTTTAGGATATCCGCTCGATCTTATAAAATGATTCATACCGGCACCGATACCCCAAATAGTAAAACCTATCATGGCAATATCCATATACTCTTTTGCATAAGGTAACACATCGGCACTTGCACCTACAAGAATAAGCGCTTTTTCTAAAAATATATAAAGAAAAACAGATACACCCGCCGACACTAATGTAAGCATAACAAGTGTATTTCCCATAATATTTTCAGCTTTATCAATATCTTTTTTACCTAAATAAATTGAAAAAAGAGCATTACCGCCTACACCCATAAATGCACTGAAAGCCATATACAAAATTACCAAAGGGAACGTAACCGTTATGCCTGCAATACCGAGATGTCCGACATCGTTTCCTATAAGTAATCTTGCAATGATGTTATATAAAGCTCCGGCTATCATACCTGCAACGGCAGGTGCCGAAAACTTAAATAAAAGTTTCGATAGACTTGTAGATAAAAAAGGATTTTTATTTTTCATTTTATACTACTATAACCGATTAAATATTTTCTAAACCTTCCGTTTCCGGCAAGCCGAACATTATGTTCATGTTTTGAACTGCTTGTCCGGATGCACCTTTAGTTAAATTATCTTGAACGGAAATTACTATAAGTTTATTTGTTCTTTCGTCTATACTAATACCTATTTCAAGATAATTTGTTTCGACAACATTCTTAATTGAAGGAAGTTTACCCTCATCCAATACTCTTACGAATTTTCTTCCTTCATAAAACTTCTTATACATCTCTATTATTTCACTAACGGAAACTTTCTTTGCCAAATCCATATAAATACAAGATAACATTCCTCTTTCCATAGGAATAATTTGAGGAGTAAATGTTATTGTTACTTGTTTACCGAACATATTTGATAATTCCTGTTCTATTTCGGGAATGTGTCTGTGTTTACCGCCGACTTTATATGCTCTCGCGGTAGGTGCTTCGGTTTCATAATAGGCTTTTACACCTTTTCTTCCCGAACCGGAAACACCGCTTTTGGAATCTATTATTATTCCTTCGGATTTTACTAAACCGTTTTTTATTGCCGGAGCAGAGCCCAACAAAATAGTTGTAGGATAACAACCCGGATTTGCAATAAGTTTTGCGGATTTTATTTCATCTTTGTATATTTCACTCAAACCGTAAACGGCATCTTTTATATATTCTTTACCGGTATGTTTTACACCGTACCATTTTTCATAAGTTTCAAAATCTTTTATTCTGAAATCTGCAGATAAATCTATAACTTTTTTACCTGCTTTTATTAAGTCGGGAACTACTTCAAAAGCAACCGCATGAGGCAAAGCCAAAAATACGACATCCGTTTCATTTTTTATTTGTTCGATATTTAACGGATAACATTTCAAATTTAAATCGGCATATTTGGGATAAATATCTTTTAAATCTCTAAGTTCCGATGTTGCTCTTCCCGCAAGAACGGTTATCTTTGCTTGTTTATGTTTAGACAATATTCTTAATAATTCTTCTCCGGTATAACCGGTAATACCGATAATTCCAACTCTAATCATTTTATACACTTCCTTTTCATTATTTTTGTTTTTATATCCCGATAATTTTACAAAATTTTAAATTGTTTTTATACAACAAAAAAATCAACGATTGATATTTCTACCAACCGTTGATTTTGAATTTTGTTGAAAACTATGCCGCCGCCAAGATGCTTCTTACTGCCGTTACCGGTATTTCTAATTTTTCTACTGCACTTGCTTTTATTAAATTACCTTCTAACAATGCAAGAATATTTCCGAGATTTTCAATCGTGTTTCCTTCGTCATTAGAAGTTATTTCTTTTATTGCCGTCTTGTTTTCTATTATTGATTTTATAACATCTTTATTTAAACTTGTTTTTATTTCATTAAATAAATCTTCAACTCTTTGGTTTGTATCCGGTCTCATTTTTATCAAAGAATCCAAATTCAGTTTTTCATTTGACATAAGAAGCTGTATAATTATTATTCTTGCATATTCCCTATATTCTTTGTACTCTTTTCCCAAATATTTATTTCTCAATTCGCTGTATTTTTCATGTTGCTTTTCAAGTGTTAAGTTTTCGTAGCTGTTTCTCCATTGTTCTAAAATAGCACTATCTATTACCTGATTTACAAAACCTCTTATCGTTCCGATTGCTTCAAAGGATTTCCATCCTTCCATTTCAGTTTGTATTCTCATTTTTATTACGGACGGCAATTGTGTATACACCTCACTTTTTTTGAATTCGATTAGCAATTCTTCCACAACATCTTTATCTATCACATTTCTCTCTGTTAATATTCGTTTGATTATACCGCCTTCTCTCAAATCTCCCAACAATTTTTCTCTTACATTTTCTATTTCCTTTCCAAACTCTTCACCGAAATTGTAATCACTTACCGCATTGGTTTCTTCGGTTACTCTCTGTTCCGGACTTTTCGGCTTTAACAACTCATTCATTGTTCCAAACATATTTTTAAATATTCCTGCCAATCTTTGTCTGAGTTTTTCCAATTGATCTTCTTTGCCATCTGCACACAATATATTAACAACTTTTCCGCCGGATAACATCTTTTCTATATTACTATTTTCTATCTCGCTGTATCCGATGGCATATTTTCCAACCATATTTGTTGCTTGATCCATAGTTACTATCGGTATTATTCCATTATCATCATATATTCTGTTTGCATCAAGTCCTTTCGCAGTTGCCATATCCACATACATTTGAGTTTCTATGTGTAATGTTCCTTCCGTATTATTTGCCGCTAATTCTTCTAGTTTATTCATCGACTCTTTCACATTTTTCCCTTCTCCATCAAGAATTGCTCCATCTAAATTAAAGTTAGAATTGCTAAAAGTTCCACTTTTTTCAAAAGCATCTTCTATCTCACTAATTTTTCCTCTTAATATAAATCTAAAACCAGCTGTTCTTAATCCGTTAATTTCAGAACCATATTTACTTAATTGTTTTGCATTTATTACTATTGTTGTTGATTGTCCCTTAACACCTTCACACTTTTGTTTAAGACTATTCCCAATATTTTCCGTATCCGACAAATCTAAACTTACTTCTATTTCCGCTCTTTGCATTCCGTCTATAGCTGCATTTGCAATTCTGTTTTGTATATCGGCAACGTTATCGCCGGCCCTTGCAAATGCTATAGCAGAACCGATTTTCACAGAACCCGCTCTTATACCACTTGAAAATGCTTCCATAAAAAGAGATTTTATTTGTTCTTCGGAGATACCTGTCAATCCTTCTTCTGCTTTAGAATAGAAAATTATATTATTACCTTGCTTTTTTACTCTTATCGTTCTACCATCTACGACACCTATTACAGTCCCAAGCATAATGTCACTCTTTTCACTCTCTATTCTATATGTTACTTTCGTTATATCATCAGGGGCTTTAATATCCAAACCTTCCTTTGCCATTATAATCTTTCCTTCAAGTTTTATATTATTTCCAAAAACTTGACCTAATAAACCCATTGCCCATCTTATTATATTTTCAATCGGATGTATTCCTTCTCTTTCAAGTTCAACGATTGATTTAAATTCTCTCTCTTCACCTTGTCCCTGTTGTTTGGCTGCTTGTATTTTTGATTCTATTCCTTCCTCTATTTTTTGTTTTGCACTTTCATCTAATATTGCTTGAATTTCATCTCTTCTTGATTGTTGTATTAGACCTAAATTTCTAAAAATCTGTTCAACTTCATATGTTTTATATCTATTATTTATTAGAAAATCTATTAAGTCATAAACGTCAGAATCCGTATTAAAATTTTTGGCAACATCTTTCATATCGGATAAATCCGTCTTTATACCTTCCGAAACCTGCAATTTTTTTACGGTCTCATTAAATATTCTTATAAAAGTTTCAATATCCGGAGATAGCCATTCTAATTGTTCTTTTAAATGTTTTTGTTTCGCCGCAAAATCATAAATCGGAGATAAATATGCTTGTTTTTCGTCAATAATCAATCGTTTTATTCTATCTCTTTGAAGGAAAGATATTTTATCTTCTTTTTCTATGCTTTCGATTATTTTTTGTATAACAGTATTTAACTCTTCAGGTAAAGAAAGATTAGTAATTTTATATTCTCTTTCCACATCTCTACAAATATCATCAATGATATCGGATATTATTTTAGTCTTTTCTGTCTCTGAAAGTCCTTGTTGAGTTACTTGTTGTTGTTCTTGTCCAAGCTGTTGAGTAGGGTGTTGAGATGTAATATCACCTTGCTCTTCTATATTTTCTTCTTTAGAAATATGAAATTCTGCCGATGCTTTATAAAAATTATTTTTACCTAAATTTTCACCTAAACTTATATCCCCGGCAACATAATCATAATTTTTATTTTCTGTCATTCTCTTCACACCCATATGAAAACCGGAGAGACTCGCAGCAACCGCAAGAGTTTTTAATTGAATATTTTCTTTCCCTTCTGATTTTTTGTTATAAACAGCTAATCTGTTTATTTTTGAACCATCAGCATTAACTTTTATATAAAAAGCTATTGGCTCTTCAAATTTACATTGATTTCCATGTACAAAAGCATTCTTAAGTATTTCAGCGATAAGAAATTCACTACCTTTACCATAAAAAGAAAACAACCCTACTAAACTTTGAATTTGTTTATATTTACTAAGAATTTGCTTATATGTAAGACTATTTTTAAAATTATTATTTCTAAAAAAATGTATTATTATAAGTTCGTTCTTATCTGAAGCTTGTTTTATTTTAGCCTGCAAGGCAGAAGTATTATCAATATAATCATCAAGATAGATATATGTTGAACCTACAGTTCCGGTATCCTTTTCAATGGCTCTTTTTTCAGCGTCAGACAAATCAATATTTTCACCAAATTCAACCGAAGCAGTTTTATCCATATTTTGAAAAGGAATATCCCAGTTATCATTTAACGGATATATTTGTGTGCCTTCATTAAAATTGTTTGTTTTTATAATATACAGAGTTTTGTTATCAGCACTAACGTCAAAATCTATCCCCAAATAATCTTGTACTTTATCCATCTCTGCCATATCAACTATTTCGCCATTCATATAATCTAAAGTGAAATATACATCCGAATTATATCCTATATTTAAAGTAAAAATGTAAGTATTGTCTCCTACATTAACAAGAAATTGTTGTTCCAACTTATCTTTATCTGCATCATAATACTTATCCTTATTTTCAAGATTTAACTCTGCTAAAACGTCACTCGTTTTAGATTTTCTTGAACTAAACAATTTTGAAAAAAATCTTCCAAAAAATCCTTTTTTAATTTCCTCCTGTTCTTGTTGTGATTGTGTTTGTTCACCAAATAATTCCGGTGTTCTTAACATTGCGGAAACCGTATCTGTTGTCTTTTTATCATCGGAAAAATATTTATTATATTCTTCTACACTTTCTACATCTAAGAAATCATAGGCTCCAACAACAAATTCAACATATGGCAAAGCTTCCGGGTGATCTTTTAACCACTTTAATTCATTTCGTGTTCTTGAAGATTCGTTATTTGCAATTCTTGGATCAACTTTGGCTTGTCCTCTTGTTCTAGAATACTCCTTTGTCTCATTCGGTAAAAAGAAATATATTTTTTTGTTGGTTCTTTTACAATATTCTACAAGTTCAGGCATATACTTATCTGAAGTTACACCGACAAGTCCCCATTCGGGCTTTCTATCCGCAAAATATCGTAAAGCAATTTGCCAATCAGCTATATTCGTAGTACGGCAAATAGCAGAAATAAGTTTTACAAATATTCCTTCATTATTTTCATCCTTCATCAGTTCATGAGATAATAAACCTAATGCTATACCATCACTGTCATCAAGCTCTTTAGCTGAGCCTACAAAACCTTTTTCTCTAAAGAAATCAGATATAGTTATAATTCTGCTTTTTTGTTCTATTAATTGTCCAAAACCAGGTTGAATTTCTTCCAATTTAGCATTTCTTATTGCCTGTTCTCTGTCTATATCATTAATCATGTTCTCCAATTCGGAAGGATCTATACCGTTATAAACACCTATATCATAAAAATAATGGAATGTATTTGCAGTTAACGCTGTAGCTACCAATGTAGTTATTATGGCAGGAATCGCAATTGTTGCTGTTATCGGATTGATTAAATTTATTATTGCTGACAAAACACCAAAAACCATCCCTATCCCTATTGATAAAGATCTAATTCTCCAAACAACTGCTCTGGCTCCGCTATCTTGAGAAGCATAACGAAAGTTATGTGCCGCAACAAATTTCGGCATCCAAAAAGCAAAAGTCTCAAGATTTACACCAATAGCCTTACCAAATCTTGTATTTTTAAAATTTTCTCCTGCTTTGTCTTTATATAAAGTTTTTATTATTTTTGTATTACCGATTCTATCTAAAATTGCTTTAGTTTTAGCAAGAAGGAGTTCCATATATATCATATTCCCCTTCTTTGCTAACCATCTTTGTACAAGAACAGTACGTTCATGTTCTTCGTATATATCAAGATATTCTGTTATCTCCATATCTTTCGTACCATAAGTAATTTCATCAGAAGAAAGGCCTAATATTTCAAAAACATTTTGTCTCAAATCATCAAACAAATTTTCCATTTCTTCATTCGTTACGGCAAAAACGGTATAATTCGCGGATGCTCTTTCCGCATTATGAAAATCAGCTAAGGTTAAGCCTTTTTCTTTTCGTCCTTCCAGTTCAAACTTGTGTGCTAAAATATATTCTATTAAAGATACTTCTTTATTACTTAAAGTTACATTTGACTTTCCACTAACAAAATAAGACGGATCAATTGAAACCGGAGAATTCTTCATATCTATAAACTTTCCTTTCAGACTTTCATAACCGGCATCAGTTACTATATTTGGGAAAGATAGCGGAAGATTTTCCTCTTCTAATCGTTTTTTTAATTGTTCTATTATATTTATTGAAGAAAAATATGACCAACATGTTGCCAAATCCAATGTTATTTCACTTAAATCCGCACCTTTTCTCCTTGCATCCACTAAAGCTTCAACTATATCTTCTACCTTTAAATTGTGTTCACCTGTAGATAAATGTGTTGGTTGGCCATGCCCGGAATACATTGCATACATATTTTTTAATCCGTATCTGGCTTTATTTTCAGGATAAAATCTAATAGTATCCAACCATCCATATATGGTAACTTTATCATCAGAATAATCTCCCGTACATTTAAAATAATCTCTTTTAGGATTAATTCCTAACAATTTAAAAATTGATTCCCAACCTTCATTAGTACATTCTTCTTCCATACCTAAAAGACAATAAAAGCCTGTTTCATTCGTTACGGTATTTCGTGATTGTAGTTGTTCTACTCCTTTATAATATATATCCATCAACAATGGGAGTATTTTATCTATTTGTTGTTCCGTTAAATCAGCAGCCTTATCACCTATTGTGTAATAAAGCAATCTTCCAATCTTCATTGCATCTTCATAATCCGTCATTCTGGTTTTTGTTCGTTTATTTCCTTGAAAATATTTACTCAGCAATATTTTAAAAGTTAAACAATTTGCCTCTGTAGATATATCATCAATTCTTTTCTCGGAAAGTTCCTTTGCTAACGGCAATAAAATCTTATTAAGATTTTCGTCTGAAACATTCAAGTCTCTTGCAATATGTACAAAAGAGCCTATTATCGCCGATTTATTAACCCTATTACTACTAAGAGGTGCTCGTTGGAAAATATCGTATAACTCTTCCCATCTTGTTCTATCCGGTGTTCTATCCGTCTGCTTTGCTTCTATCTTAGAACTTTTTTTAGCTTTAACTCTTGTTTTCTTACCATCTTTTGTTGCTTCAAATTGTATTTCCTCCTGAGAACCGTCCTCATAAACATTCTCTATTTTCACATATTCTTGTATGGTTAAATTTCCATCCTCATCTATTACCGCAAAAACACCTCTTTTATCACTTTCAGTATCAAATATCTCAATCATAACCAGATTTTTGCCATCTTCCGATTTTACATTTGAAATAACATCTCCATAGTATAAATCATTAAAAGACACATCAGATCTGAATTTTTTAAAAAACTCTGTTACTCTATCCTGCTCTTCTAAAATTTTGCTAAATCCAAAAACTCTTATTCCTTGATCGAACGGCATAACATATAAATTTCCATCAACATAAAAAGAAAAGCTACTATCTGTCTGTTCCAACATTAAATATCCATTTCTTGTTGCTTCATATTCGTCTTGTAAACGGCTCATCTCTTTTCTTTCTACTTTATCTCTGTTTATATGGTGTGTCCACTCATGAACAATCGTTGATAATACTTGTCTGTCAAGATTAAATGTTCCATCTTTATTATAATTAACGGGAATTATTATAAAATCTTTTCTCTGTCCATTAATTTCAACTGTATGAGCACAAGCACTTCCTAAGAAATATTCATCATTAGAATCCGTCTTCATAAAAATTACTTCAGGAACATTATCATAATCACTGGGCAAATTTAAAAAAGATAGTGCTTTACCAATGTCACTTCTAAGAAAATCTCTAACTTCTTTAGAACTTGAAGTGGTAAGAGATGTTTCCAAATAACCTTTTGACTCCGGTGCAAACATTGTATTATTTCTTTTAAAACTGTTATAAAGTTGTTCAAAAGCCTCATGGGAAGATAAAATTTGTTCCATATTTGGAGTTGAATATTGTATTTCTGTTGAAGCTTGTTCCTCTTGAGTTATAGCTTCTTGTGTTACTGTGGATTCTGATTTTGCCGATTGAAAATAACCGGGAATAATGGTGGATAAAAATAATGCCCCGGTTACAAGTATGCCTGCAATTATAGCCTTTATTCTTCCTTTTTTTCCTTTTTGTTCTTGTTGTTCTTGTGTAGTTGTTCCCTTTTGTTCTTTAGGTTGTTCTACACTTACTTGTTCTTGAGACACTTGTTGTTCAGCGACCTCCGCTTTTTCGGCAGATCGTATATTTTGTGCATCTTGCAGTCTTTTTATTTCTTCTTCATGTTGTTTATAAAATTCCGGATTTTTATTTTGAGGATATATTCTCATAAATTCAGCTATTGACATTGCATAAGGTTTACCTGTTCCTTTAACAACAATATAGTAAGGTAATATGGTATCTCTACCCTCATCCGTCTCGATTATACTCATCGGTTCTGCAAAAGAAACCTCTACTTCTACTTCTCGTTTTGTAGCATCAAATATTTGTCCTACTGTTTTGTCTTTACTTACATGAGGCCTATAAATTCTTTCGAACTTTTCCCTTCCCATAAAACTAACAGAACCTTTTTCACTTACAACAAACATCGGATTTACAGAAACATTCGTTCTGGCAGAAAGAGTTGAATTATCCGGATCAGCATCATATATTCTTGCTGTAACATGCCTGCCTTTATCATATTCGGATTTTAAAACATAATATCTGTAACCATCTTCATCATATTTTGCTTCTGCTTCTTCAACACCTTCTAAGTACCCGTGAGATTTTGCATATTCTAAATCAAATGCTTGCACTTCAACTTCCGCACTTTTTACAGAGCCACCCCATTCCAAATCATCTGCAGTTAATGCAGGTTTTATAAAATTTTCAATTATCTCAAATATCTTTTCAGCTAATTTTTTCCCTTTTTCTTTCAATTGTTCTTTAACTTTCTTTTCACCGGCAGACATATCTATATCTGCATCATCCAAGTCCATAACATGAATTTTTAATTTTCCTAAATCATCTCTATTCTTTACCCCTTTTTTAAATAAAATTTCTATAAACTTCTTAATTTTTGAAGATAATTCATTAGCTCTTAATAAATCATAAAGTTCTTTTTCCTTTGGATTTAAAACGGTTATTTTATCATCATCAAAATCAACTTTGTCATCGGTAATACCTTTAATAATCCCTTTTTCTATCAAATCAACTAAGAACAAAAGATATTCGACGGAATTGTTTATTGCTCTTGTTTCCGTTATTGCAGGAGATTGTGCAGCCAATAATCTGCTGTTTATTAAAAATATCTCATTCCCTTCCTCATATGCATTTATTAAATCGTTTTCTATAGATACTGCTCTTCCTCCTATAATAATTGCAAAATTAGGAACATTCTTCGTTTGGGCCACAGCTTTAGAATAAATATCTCCGTTTTCCGCAACAAATTTAAATGCATTTAAAAACTCTCTTAAATTTGTCCCGTTTTTCATTAAATCTGCTTTGTCCATATTTACAAGAAAATCTTCTATTTTTTTAAAGTTTCCCGCACCGGGAAATTTTTCAGGCTCTACATATCCCAAATAACTTTTAGCCGTAATATATACCATTAAAGCATCATACATTTGAGACAAGACCGTTGAAGCCGCATCTATACTGCCTTGACTTGCTGTCGGACTTGATAAAATACCAAATCGTTCTTTCCCGAGTTCTTTTGATATTTTTTCCATTAAAGGTGCCAACACCGACATTGTTATTTCTTCATAATTTCCTTGAGGTGCGGAATATCCTATAAGAGTGAAAAACATTTCAACTTTTGCAAAGGATTCTTCTATTTCTCTTCTTACTTGATCTGGAGATGTTATTTCTTTTATATTCCATAATTGTTTCGTTAATTCCAAATAATGTTGCAAATATTCTTGACCGTACTTTTCTAATTTGTCATAGTCATATTTAGATAATTCTTCTAAAATTCTTTTATGTTTGTCGTCTCTACTCATTAATAGTTTTTTATGTGGCTCGGACAACTTAGGTAATGTCCTAATTTGGTCAATTAACCTTTGTTTTTGTAAATATCCTTCTTGAGATCTGAATTTATCTGTTGTTTTCAGGAATGTTCTTCTGATTTTTGTTATCGCTTTTCGTACTGTTCTGCCGGTTTTACCTGAATTCATATCTCTTTCGGCATTTTTTAATACATTTTTTATGGCAGCAGCTCTATCATTTATAGAAATATCCGTTAAAATTTCCTTTAATTCATCCAAATCAACAAATTTTGCCAAATCAACACCGACTTTTTCACCGCTTATTTTATTTAAGAACTCTACAAAATTATCATCATCAGACTCCAAGAATTTGCTTTCTTCAATCGCCTTTTTCAGATTTTTCATCTGTTCGGCAATTGCCTTGGCTGTTTCTTCTTGATCTTTATCTAAAGTTATTGTATCAATTTGAGCTACACTATTCGGGAAAAGTTCTTTCGCTATATCAACACCGAAAGCACTTACGGCTGCTCGTACTCTAATATTTTCGGGATATGCCGAAAACGGTAATGTTGCCAATGTTTGAAAAGAGATTTTGCTTTGTTCTTTTGCTATTTCGTAATACGTTTCTTCGGCAAGTTTTACTCCATCGGTAACATTAGGTGTTATAACTATATAACTTACTCCGTGATTTTTTAATATTTCCGTTACTGTTTGAGAGTGAAAACCTCCGGTTATTACAACATCTACTTCTTTTACACCTTTCATATTGTCTATTATTTTATTTACATCACCCTTTGCTTCAACTTCATTTTCGATTCTACCCAACACACTTTCTTCCGTAAACATATTGTCGGTAAAGTATATGTTTCTGTCGGTATTTATTTTGTAGAATTTATCGGCTTCCGCTATATATTCATCTAACAAACTCAATACCTTGTTATCTACATATTTGTTCCACAATTGTCTGAATGTATCAATATTTTCTTTATAATATTCATAATCATCCGATGTTATTTTGCTGCTTACATAATCTTTCAAATATTTTTCAAAATTTGTAAGAAAAACGACTTCTCTTTGTGCTTTTGTTTCGGAAAATCTTGTATTTATTTCTTCCGTTAATTTTTTTTCTTCAACTATCAACTCCAAAGGATTTATTTTTTGACTGAACTCTATATAACCGAAATAGTTATCCAAATTAGGGAAATTTACCGTTAAATCCAATCCCAATTCTCTGCTTATTCTTACTATATATCCGTATAATTTATCTATTTTTGAAAAATTTTCGGTATTATCTACCAACATTTGATATGCGGAATTTGCCAAATTTTCTCTCAGTAATAAAATCAAATTTTGAAGTTCATTTGTTATTTTTGAATAATCCAAAGTTTTCTGCATTTCCAAAAGAGTCATATAAGTAAAGGTGTTTTCATATTTGCTTAAATCTATTCCTAATTTATCAGTGTGTTTTAACAGCAAAACATAATATTTTTGGGGAGATATTGTTCCTTCTCTGTATTTCTTTGAAAGTTCTTCTAACTTATATTGTCTTTTTGTGTAATATTGTTTCTTTACTTTTAATAAAGATTCGTTCATTGCATTCAATATCAAATTTATCTTTTCTTGATTATCTACTATCTCACCGAATCTTTTTAAGTTTTCCAAATACGGACCTTTTTCTTCCAATCCTGTTATTATTTCCGTTTTCCCGCTTACAACACTGTAATATTCCGCACCCGTCAATCTTCCCGTATCCAACATTTTTTCCAAAATTTCATTCTTCTTAGCAGGCTCTATTCTGTCGCTTAACCATTTCGTACTTAATTGTTCATAAACACCTTCCAAATAAACATTTTTTACGCCAAAACTTTTATCGAAAATTTCTATTATGTTACTGATATTCTTTTGAACTTTCGGATGGCAATGCAAATCTTGTATATTTATTATTACTCGGTCTGTTCCCGCATAATGTGCACTTGTTATTTGTCCATAATTATAAGGCAACATGAAATCTTTAAATATTTGTTTATATTTTACGGTAGCCTCTTCGTTTGTCATGGCGTTAGTCGCAGTAGGTCCTATAACAAAAGAAATCAATAAACAAAGTGCCGTTATAACACTTATGAATTTTTTAGTTTTTATAAAAATTTTCATATTGCCTCCAATAAAAAAAGCTTGTATTGTTTTTACACAATACAAGCCCCTTCTATATACATTTTATTATAATCAACTGATATAGATCTCGGTAAAACATTAAATAATATTTTTATTAATAGTAACAGAAAGACACTTAACAACCAAAACGGTATTTTCAACGGATATTCTATTTCTTTACTCAAATAATTTATTAAGAAAAGAACACCATTATTGACATTATTAAAACTAAAACCGAAATTTAACGATGTCTTATATACTATCGAAGGTACCAAAAATTCGGTTATTTTGTTGAAATCTTTTTTGTCGGTATCTTTCTTGCTTTTCTGTTTATTACCGTTCATTTTTTTTGAAAGCATATTGGCTACTATATCATCTGAAAAACTTTTCGCAGCAAAAAAATGTTCAACTATGCCCGACTTAATAACATTAGAAGACTTGATGTTTGTTATAGTCAAAGACATAAAATTAAACATCAAAAAAAGCATAACAAAAAGTGATAATGCTTTATTTTTTAAAGACACTTTCATATGATAATTATAATCTATATATATTGATTTTTCAACAAAAACGTGTAAAAAAGATGTAAAATATCAATCTTTAGAAATATCTTCAGATAGAGATATTTGTATAGGTTCTACTAAAACTATAAATTCACCCAAAATATCTCTGCCGGACATATTTCCTATAACTTCTTTTATTGTTCCCCTGATAAACTCTTCAAATTTCTTTGTAAGTTCTCTTGCTAAAACAATTTTAGTTTGTTCACCGAAAACATCTTTACAAACTTCCAAAGTTTTTAAAATTCTGTGCGGAGATTCATAAAAAACAATTGTCTTTTGAATAGATTTCGCCTGTTCCAATTCTTTCTTCATTTTTCCCGTTTTTTTCTTTAAAAAACCAAGAAAAACAAATGAGTCGGTAGTAAGTCCGGAACCTACCAAAGCCGTTATCAAAGCACATGCCCCCGGTAACGGCACAACATTTATATTTTTGTCTATTGCTTCTTTTATAAGATAATATCCCGGATCGGAAATTGCCGGCGTTCCGCAATCCGAAACCAAAGCGATACTTTTACCGCTTTCAAGCATAGAAATTATTTGAGGTATTCTTTTTAATTGATTTTGTGTATAAAAACTGATTAATGGTTTTGATATTTTCAAATGAGATAACAATTTAATTGTTTGTCTTGTATCTTCACAAACCACGGTATCAACTTCCTGCAATATTCTTATTGCTCTTAAAGTTATATCTTCCAAATTTCCTATAGGTGTTGGTACAACAAACAACATGGCATTACTCATATTAATCTATAAGTTTTTCTTCCTTTAAAATATTAATAAATATATCAACTATTTTGGGATCAAACTGCGTACCTGCACCTTCTTTTAGTTCTTTAACTGCGGTTTTTATAGGTAACGCTTTTCTATATGGACGATCAGAAGTCATTGCATCGTAAGCATCTATTACGGCAACTATTCTTGCACCCAACGGAATTTCTTCTTTTGCAAGACCTTCTGGATAACCCGAACCGTCATACCATTCCTGATGATACAACACCATAGGAGCAACGGGAGACAAAAATTTAACGGGAGCCAAAATTTTATTTCCTATTGTCGGATGAGTTCTTAACATCTTCATTTCTTTTTCGGTCAATTTTTCTTTTTTTAATAGTATGTTATCTGCAATTCCTATTTTGCCGATATCGTGCATAAGTGCTGCATACTCTATATTTCTAACAATAGTATAAGGCAAATTCATTTTAACAGCTATTGCTTTGGCATATTTTCTTGCTCTATCTGCATGATCATAAGTATATGCGTCTTTTGCATCTATAGCTCTTGCTAAAGTTTGAACCATCTCAAAATAAAAAGATTGCAAATTGTTGAATAATTCTATATTATCCAATCTCATTGCAGCCTGGTCAGCTAAAATAGTAATTAATTTTAAATCTCTATCATTAAACTGTTTTTTGTTCTTTGGTGAGTTTATATTTAATACCCCGATTACTCTGCTTTTTACTTTTAACGGAACGGAAATAAAAGATTTTGAAGAATATCTATCATTATCATTAGGTCTTAAAAATCTGACATCGGTTTCAATATTTTCAACAAAAATATATTTACCTGTACTTGCGACTCTTCCCGCAATGCCTTCCCCTATTTTCATTTTTGTTTCTTTTTTTATTTTTTCGGACAAACCTTTTGAAGATATAATATACAATTCATTGTCTGAATTTATAAGCATCAAAGATGCCAAATCGGAATGAATTATGGAACAAGCGGTATCCACAACGGTTTGCGACACTTCTTCTTTTGACAATAAACCGGTTGCCGTAACACCGAATTCATGAATACTTGCCAACATCATTATCAAGTTATCTATATCGATTGTGTGAAGTTGCAATTTTTCTTCTGTAGAATTTATTTGATATCTTAATTTAGCAACTCTATATTGTAATTTTCTGTTTTGTAAAAACATATAAATTAACAATATTATAGCAATACTAAATGCGATAGTTATTAAAATATTTGTTGTCGTTAATAACATTTTGTTTAATTTTTTATATATACTTTGTAATCAATTTCGGAAAAGATATTATTTATATATTCTAAGTTAGAAAGGAAACTTTCGTCAATAGAATTATTTTTTATTTGATTATATAATGTGGTAAAATTATATATATGTTCCTTTGTTCTCTTTTCCGCATATTCAACCATTGTTCCCGTAGTCATAATAAAAGCCCAATCGGAAGACTGCGCCAATAACAATTCTCTTGCAGCTTGATTCAATGCTCTCAATTTTATTCCGTCAGCATTTTGATTTGTTGTCGCAATTTCTACCATTCTGTCTGCTGCCATATTTAAATGTTTATATATCCAGTCATTTTTAGGATTTAACCATACTTTATAATATCCTTCATCCCCCCATGATGACGGTGACGGTTGACAAACTTGATTTACGGGAAATTTATCTAAATATTGAACTGGAGTCATAGGTTTAAAAGAAGCATTTTTTTCCTGCATGGTTCTAAATATATAATTTATAAAATTAGGACCTTCAAACCACCAATGACCGAAAAGTTCCGCATCATACATAGACACAACCAACGGTTCTTTTTGCATAATACCCTGTAAATGTTCTATTTGTTTTGTTCTGTTAAACACAAAATTTTCGGCATGCATTTTGGCTTTATTGTTTGCCCATTCCGGATTATACGGTTGTTTTTCGTTCAGAGGTACTTTACCTGTAATTCTGCAATATTTTACACCTATATTTCTTCTTACTCCATCGGAATGCAAATAAGGCCTTATATAATCATAATCCAAATCATAAGCTAAATCTCTGTAAAATTCTCTATAGTCAACATCTCCCGGATAACCGCATTCCGCACTCCAAACCTGATGTGCCGTTTCCATATCTCTGCTAAAAGCCGCAACTCCGTTTTTACAATATATCGGTGCAAAAACTCCGTATTTCGGTCTTGGCACGGCATACAATATTCCGTGAGATTCCATAAAGAAAAATCTTATTTGTGCTTCTTTTAAAAATTTTTCTATGCCGTAAGTATATGCACATTCGGCAAGCCATATACCGTTAGGTTTTCTGCCGAAATGTTTTTGATAATCTTTAACGGCAACCTGGATTTGCGCTCTTTGAGCGGTTTCGTTTGTCATTAAAGGCAAAAATCCGTGGGTGGCACAACAAGTAATAATTTCAAGTTTGCCTGCATCTTGAAGATTTTTAAACCCTGTTAGAATGTTACCGTGATATTTTTCCCAAATTGTTCGGCAAGTTTTAAAATTTCGTTCATACATCAAAGCAACGGAATGATATTCCGGTAAATTTATTGTTCTTAAAACTTCTTTTTCCGATAATTCTATAAGCTTGTTTAATTTTGCATAGTATCTTGATTGCAATAAAGGGTCTGCCAACATATTTGCAAGAGACGGAGTAATCGTCATAGTCACTGCGAAGTTGATATTGTCTCTTACAAAATTTTCGAAAACAGATAAAAGAGGAATGTAGGTTTCCGTTATAGCTTCATATAACCAATCCTCTTCCAAAAAATCTGGATAGTTTGGATGACGAACGAAAGGCAAATGAGCATGTAATTGGAGACACCAATAACCTTTATTATTCATTAATATTCCGAACTGCTAAAATTTTTACTTAGTATCTTTTTTCACTTCAAATGTAATGTT
This sequence comes from Candidatus Ruminimicrobiellum ovillum, assembly GCA_002448285.1. Classification (GTDB taxonomy): domain Bacteria; phylum Elusimicrobiota; class Endomicrobiia; order Endomicrobiales; family Endomicrobiaceae; genus Ruminimicrobiellum; species Ruminimicrobiellum ovillum. Next base: position 184,163 of record DJWX01000008.1, read on the forward strand.
CTTTTTCATCGTTCCGTCACTTGATACAGCTTCTATCGTATATTTATCTTCACCGTTCGGCAAATAAAATCTTACGGAAAAAGAACCGTCTGCTGCCAATCTTATCGGCTGACCTTTTAACGTCAAAGTTGCATCGGGTTCCGTTGCACCATTGATAATAATTTCTGTATCTGCTCTTAACCAAAAACTTTTTTCTTTGCTTACCGCATTACCGCTGTTTTCAGGTGTATAAGACGGATGTGTTTTAAACGAACTTGAACTGCTGCTGATATGAGAATGAGAACTCGGAAGAGAAATAGAAACTATTTCTTCCCATCTTTCTCTCATAAGTTTTGCTATATCAAAGGAACTCATTCCAACCTGATTTACTCCGGAAATCTTCAATAATTTTTCAAATTCAATCTGTAATAATGCCCATTGTTCATCGGTTATGTTTGATACTCCGTATCTCGGCATACTAACCTTATTAGACCTTGCCACGGAAATAAACTTACCGTCCTTTGTCAAAAAACCTAAATCCGCACACCAACATCTGTTAAATTCACCGACATTTATATACCAACTGTCGGATTGCGGAGTAACAAAAACATCAAAATATCTGTTGGCATTGTTTCCGTCGAAACTTATATCTGTGGTATCATAAACTCTTATAACCAATTTTGCATCCGCAAAAACGGATTCTCCGTATTGTTGTTTTAATTTATTCAAATAATCACCCGAAACGGACCAATATGCGAAAATACAAATTGGATCTCTCGGCAAAATTGTAATCTTTGTGTCTCCATAATCTAGTGGCAATCCGGTTTTATTGACGGTCTTTTCTTGACCGCCGATTTTTGAACTTAAATTTTCGGACATAATTACACCTTCTTTTAGATTTTATAATATATTTCATATATTCTATAAATAATACATAAAATAGTCAATAACTTTTAACTGTTTTTCCTTCAATTATAAATTATAAATTGTAAATTATGAACTGACATTTTGCGGTATTGAAAAAAAAATAATAATTTGATATATTTTTTAAATCAGTTTGATTGGAGGATTTAAAATGTCTTACAAATGTTATGTATGCGGAAAAGGTTCTTCTTCCGGAAATACGGTTAGCCACTCTAATAAAGCTACAAAGAGATTATTCAGACCTAACCTTCAGGAATTAAGAATAGTAGTTAACGGCAAAAAGACAAAGGAATATGTTTGCACATCTTGCATTCGTTCCGGTAAAATACAAAAAGCCATATAACGAAATTTATCTTTTTTATAAAAAAAATACAACTCTCGAAATTCGGGAGTTGTGTTTTTTGTTTGTGTAAAGATTTTATTTCTTTTTATGTTCTCTTAAATATTTTCTTATTCTGCTTTTTGCTTGAGCGGTTATCGCAAATGATAACCAATTTTCGGTAGGTCTTATATTCTTTCTTACGAGAGCTTCACATTTTTGACCTGTTTTTAATTTATAATTCAACGGGACTATTTTCCCGTCTACTTTTACCCCCATACACCTGTCACCTATATCACTGTGAACCGCATAAGCAAAATCCAATGCCGTTGCTCCTTCGGGTAACTTTATTGCATCGCCTTTAGGAGTGGTAACATATATTTGATCAAAATTACATTCGGTTTTTATTGCCGTTAAAAACTCATTCGAGTCTTTAACATCTTTTTGAGATTCCAAAATATGTTTAATAAATTCCAAATGATGTTCCATATTTATATCTGTTTGCTTTAAATTATTTGCACCGTTTTTATTAAAAGCTTCTTTATATCTCCAATGAGCGGCAATACCGTATTCTGCTCTTCTGTGCATTTCTTCGGTTCTTATTTGTATTTCAACTATAACATTTTGATCGGAATTTATTGTTATGTGTAAAGATTGATACATATTCGCTTTAGGAACGGCAATATAATCGGTAAAAGAATTTTCCAATACATTAAATTCCGACTGAACTATACTTAATATAGCATAACAATGTTCTTTTGTATCGGTAATAACTCTTAATCCGAACAAATCCTGTATTGCCGAAAAAGGTTTTTCCTGCCTTTGCATTTTTCTGTAAATTCCGTAAAGATTTTTAGGCCTTGCAAGTATCCTGTATTCAATATTTAGCGGTTCTATTTTTTCTTTTATTTGTTTTTCTACAATTTCTAAATTTTTCAAATTACTTTCCGATCTTGCCTGCCACTTACTTTTTATTTCATGGTATTTTACAGGTTGCAGAACCTCAAATATTAAATCTTCCAGTTCGCTTTTCCATTTATATATACCGAGCCTGTGTGCAAACGGAGTATATAATGTTAACGTTTCAAGTGATATCTCTTTTTGTTTGTCGGGCGGCAAATATTTGATTGTTCTCATATTATGAAGTCTGTCGGCAAGTTTTATTATAATAACTCTTGTATCTTTAACAACGGCAAGTAACATTTTTCGCCAATTTTCAGCTTGTTCGGTAATATTATCGTTAAACTTATATGAATTTATTTTTGTTACACCTTCTACTAAAGTTGTAATTTCTTCACCGAATTCTTCTTTTAGTTCTTCCCGGACAACCAAAGTATCTTCCAAAACATCGTGCAACAAAGCCGCACATATCGTTGCTTCATCCAACTTTAATTCGGTAAGAATTTTTGCGGTATTAAAACAATGATTAACATACGGTTCACCGCTTGCTCTTGTTTGGCAATAATGTGCATTGGAAGCAAAGTTATATGCTTTTTCTATTAAAGCAAAATCAGCATTCGGCAAATATTCTTTTACCAGTTTTTTTAGTTCTTCTATCATAATTACATTAATATCCTTACGGAAACACTATATTGAGAAACTTTTTCTTCTTCTATTTTATATGTTTCTCCGGCAATCGATATGGAAATTATCGAAACATTTATTCCCGCACCATAAGTATATTTTATATCTTCTGTTTCGGTAATCGATGGCCCTTGCGCACCTGCTCTTAACACCAAATATCTTCCTATATACTGTTCAGCACCTATTGAATAAAAATTATCATTTTCTATATTTCCGAATCTATAAAATTTCTTATTCCAATCAACAAGCAAATTAAATGTCCCTAAAATATATCCCACACCCGTTCTTATTCCGAAAGGCAATTGATCGAAATCATAATTTTCCCACCACATAATACCGAAAACATTTTCAAAATTAACACCTACATACATATTACCTTTAAGCGGCGCCATAATACCTATATCCATAGTAAAACCGTTACCGGAAGAAGTTTGTGCAAAAGGTGTTCCGCCGGTAATGGAACTTTCCGCCAATGTCCCGTACAAATAAGATAAATTTAATCCGAAAGAAACTCCTTTTTCGTTTACATTTGCCGCAGAAATGGTAACGGCTTTTATGTGTTCCGATTTTTTATAAAAATCGGAACCGTCATGGTATTCTGTATCGTTAGAAGAAAAAGTTCTCCAAGATATTGCACCTTGTTTTTGATTAATAACAACGGAAGTAAATCCCAAATCTATGGGATTATAATAAGCCATATAATTCTTATCTATATCCGTATTTCTTATCACGGAAGCCGCAGCTTCCACTTGTATTGCTTCGCTGCCGTTGAACCCCAAACTTGCCGAATTATAAAATACTCCTTCTAATGTGTTCGGCATAGCTGCACCCGTATATCCCATGGCAAGACTTCTTGCGCTAAGGCCTGTGGAATCATAAGAATTAGGCATCGTGGGAGGTTTCTTCGCAAAAGAAATATTAATTGCCATAAAAACAAAACCTACAATTAATAAAATTTTTTTATTCATAAAAAGTCACCTATTTTAAGTTATATAATTTTGCATATATTCCGTTTTTATCAAGAAGTTCTTGATGTTTGCCTGTTTCCGCAACGGTTCCTTTATCTATAACTATTATTTTATCCGCATTTTTTACCGTTGAAAGTCTGTGGGCAATCAAAATAACCGTTCTGTTTTTCATCAAAGTTTCAATTGCCTCTTGAACAAGCTTTTCCGATTCGCTGTCCAATGCGGATGTAGCTTCATCGAGAACAAGTATAGGCGGATTTTTTAACATTGCTCTTGCAATCGCAATTCTTTGTTTTTCTCCTCCGGAAAGTTTCATTCCTCTTTCACCGATTAAAGTATTGTAACCATCAGGCATTTTGGAAATAAACTTATGTGCGTTTGCTGCTTTTGCCGCAGCCTCTATTTCTTCATCCGTAGCATCAAGTTTTCCGTAAGCTATATTGTATTTTATGGTATCATTAAACAGAAAAACATCTTGAGAAACAACACCTATCTTATCTCTTAAAGATTCCAATGTTAAATTTTTTATATTTATTCCGTCAACTAAAATTTCACCGGAATTAACATCATAAAATCTCAATATTAAATTGGCTATTGTACTTTTTCCCGACCCTGAAGAACCGACAAAGGCAACGGTTTGTCCTTTTTCTATATCAATATTTATATTCTTTAAAATAGGTTTTTCTTTTTCATATTCGAAAGAAACGTTTCTGTAAACAATGTTTTTTGAAAAAGTATCGAGTTTTTTTGCATCCGGAGCATCAAATATTTCAACTTTTTCATCTAATATTTCAAACACTCTTTCGCTTCCCGATGTGGCTTTTTGAATCGTGGAATTGAGTTGTGCAAAATTTTTTATAGGCTGATACATTTGTGTAATTGCAAGAATAAAAGCGGTAAAATCTCCAAGTGTCCACACTCCGTTAATTACATCTTTACCTCCAAACCACAATACAACGGCAACTCCCGTCATAGACAATGCTTCCATTACAGGAGTCGTTCTTGCATCTACTCTCACTATTCTTTGTTGAACGTTATAATAGTCTTTATTGTTAACGGCAAATCTTTTTTCTTCGTGCTTTTCTCTGCAAAAAGATTTTATAACCGAAAAACCGCTTAAAATTTCCTGCAGCGATGTATAAATTTCCGATATTTGAACCATACTGTCTTTAGAAGCTTTTCTCAATTTTCTTGCAAATTGAACAAGAGGCAACCCCAAAACAGGCAAGACAACGACTATAACAAAAGCATATTTCCAATGCAAATAAAAAAGTCCTCCTATCATACCGACTATTATTAAACTGTCTCTTAAAACAGTTGGAGGAACCTTTACAAGTGCATCCTGCAAAGCGTTAATATCATTTGTTAATCTCGACATAATTTTTGACGAAGTATTTCTTACATAAAAGCCATGAGATAAAGAAATTAATTTATAGCATAAATCCTGTCTTAAATCTTTAATTGCATTTTGCGAAACATAATTTAAGAAATAACATCTGCCGTAATCTGCCACACCTTTTACGACATATATCAAAGGCATTATCAAACACAAACAAATTAAATTGTATTTAGCGACAGAAGGATCTTCGTTTATAAAAACGCCGTCCATTATTTGTTTAGACAAATAAACTAAAAGTCCTGCAACGGCAGAATAAATTCCCATACAAAGCATTGCAAGAACAAATCTGCCTTTATACGGCATAGCATATTTAATCAGTCGTTTGTAATCTATCATATATTATCCTCCAAAATTCTTTTTGCCACTCTGTCATAAACGCCTTCCGGTCCCAACTGCTGCCTAAATTTCAAAAGTTCTTTTTTTATGGAATCATACTTTTCTTTTCCCAAAACATTCAATATATTCTTTGCTAAATTTGCCGCCGTTGCTTTATGTTGTATACATTCCGGAATTAACTCTTTATTTAATAAAATATTTGCCAAAGTTATATACTTTACTTGAACAATCATTCTTGCCAACAAATAGTTTGCCCAAGATAATTTATACATTACAACCATAGGTATTCCCATTAAAGCATTTTCCAAACTTACCGTTCCCGAAGGGCATAAAGCGACATCTATTTTTTCTCTTTCACCAAAATCATTTCCCTTTCTGACAGTTATGTAATCCGGAACGTTTTGTTCAAAATTATCAACGGAAAACAAAACAAATTTTGCATTTATTTTTTCTTTTAATATTTTTACGGTGTCAAGTATTACCGGTAAATGCCTTTTTATGGTATTTTTTCTGCTGCCGGCAAAAAGGCCTATACAAACTTCTCTTTTTGTATCTTCATCCTTTTTTTCTGTTACATTAGGCACCAAATCAACCAAAGGATTTCCTTCAAAAAAAGCTTTTACATTTTCTTTTTCATACATAGGTTTTTCAAAAGGAAGTATAGGAAAAGCAATATCGACATATTTAGCAATATTTTTTATTCTGTATTTTCTTGAAGCCCAAACTTGAGGAGTGACAAAATAATAGACGGGAATCTTTAATTCATGAGCAAGTTTAGCAACATGAATATTAAAGCCGTAATAATCTACCAAAATTACTTTGTCCACATTTCTTTCTATAAGATATCTTTTTACGGCCTTAAATATTTTTTTTAAAATAAACACCTGTTTTATAGGGAAGAATCCAAAACCGTTTATGTTTACGATATCTTTAATAAATTCATCCGCAACTTTTTTTAATTGATTGCCGCCGATAGCATAGACTCTGTAATTGCTATCTTTTTTTATTGATTTTATTAAATTTGCCGCATGTATATCACCGGAAATATCACCGGCAGAAATAAAGATAGATTTATTCTTTCCCATATCTTAAAATTATATTGAAAAACAAAACAAATTTCAATAAAAATATTGATTTTAATAAATTATTTTTTGAACTTATATTTAATTATACGGAATGTTATTCGACAAACAATATATCTTCAAGTTCTTTTAATTCGAAAACAACTTTCTGCTCTTGCGACATTCTTGAAAACAAATTTTCTTTTAATTGTGTATATTTCCCGGTTTTATCCAACTCTATTGCTTTTATATAATCTTTTAAAGCTTCTTCATACATATTCAACTTTTCTTCCGCTTCTCCTCTTTTTGCATAAACAAAAGCATTTTCATATATTTCCAAAGACTTGGTATAATCCTTTATAGCTTCCTTATAATTACCGAACATAATTTTTATGTTTCCTTTGTCCGCCATAGCTAAATCGTTTTTCAATATTTTTTCATATAAACTTGCTCTCAATATATAATATATTCTTCTCTCTCTTATTGATAAGGCCTTAGTACAATATGTAATAGCTTTATCGTAATCACCTTTTTTTTCCATAAGTTTGGCGATCGCATGATAAGTCTCATCTTTATTTGCATCTATTTGTAAAGATTTATTAAAACTTTTCAGAGACTCATCATATTTATTCATTTCCATTTGTGTATTACCGATATACAAATATGCCGTAGCGGACTGTTTTATTTTTAATGCTTTATTAAAATCCGTAATGGCTTCTTTATAATCTTGATTTTTTAGTTTTAATTCTCCTCTTGCAATAAAAACTTCGGCATTTTGTTTTATTTCCAAAGATTTCGTAAGCTCTGCTATAGCAACATTATTTTGATATGAGCCGACAATGGCACTGAAATAACCTTTATCCGCCTGTGCCAAATCTTTTCTGTCTATTAACAAATACAAATCAGACCTTTTTAAATAAAAATTCTTTAAATTCTGTTTTGCTATAAAACCCACATTTTCTTTTTCTATATCTATTGCGATTGTATAATTCAAAATTGCTTTCCTGTATTCTTTCATTTTTTCGTAAATTTCGGCAACCAAGACATAGGTTTCCGTTTTCGGAGAAATTTTTAAAGAACGTTCCGTATCTCTTAACGCTTCCTTATACATTCCGATTTTATATTCGGCTTTAGCCGATAAATCCCACAATCTAATATCGTTAAATTGAGAAACCACACTCATTTTTTCCAATATTATGCTTTTATAATTATTTAATTCATAAAAACAATTCCATCTGTTTACCGTTGCTTCCAAATTTTGTTCCATTTTGAGTGTTTTATTGTAAAACTCTATGGCTTGCTCGTATTTTTTAGACAAGAAATATATTTCGGCAATTTCAAAATATGCCGCTGCCGTTTTTTTCATTTTCAACGAAGTATTAAAATCTTCTACCGCACTGTTATATTTATTTATTTTAGCCTTTGCTTTTCCTCTCTCAAAAAAAGCCTCCGGTGTTTTTTTCATTTCGATAGAACTTGTAAAATCGTTTATCGCACCTAAATTATCTCCCGCTTTACTTTTTAACAAACCCAAATTGTAATATATATCATAATTTTGTTTTTTTCTTAAAATTTCCGTTAATTTTTTTATTGCGGAATCATAATCTTCATTTATGGCATCGATAGCGGCACTATCTTCATCAACCGAATCAAACTTTTTCATCACTTTGTATAACTCATATCTATAAGTATAATATTCCAAATTATCGGATTCCATATCTATTGCCGTAGTGTAATCATGTAAAGCGTTATAATATTGTCTCATACTTTGGTAGGCAATTCCTCTTCTTGAATAGAATAAAGCATTAGGCAAAACTTTTATGGCATTCGTAGTATTTCTTACAGCTTCAATGTAATTACCTTTTTTAAAATTTACACAAGCTAAAAGAGCATGAACATAGGCGGAATTTTCTATTGTTAATGCAGAATTAAAATCTTTAATTGCATCATCATATTGCTCACACAATAATTCCGCCTTTCCTCTTGACACATATGCCCGAGAAGAAATTTCAATATCCAAAGCGGATGAATAATCACCGATAGCACCATTATAATTATCTAAAAAATATTTTGCATCTCCCCTTTTTAAAAACAAATCCGCATCTTCTTTTTCTTCTTTTAATAATTTCGTGTATTCTATTACGGCTTTGTAATAATCGCCGTTTCTAAACAATAGGTCGGCTTGTTCAGATATATCATTTTCAACATCCGCAAACAAAAATGTCGAAAAAAACACAAAAAAACATAATAAAAAAAATTTTTTTATCATATGCTATATTACCCAAAAATAGTTTAACACAAATTCTTTAAAACTACACTCATATTTTTTTACATCATTAAAATAGTTTTCAAATCTTTTGAAAACGTCACGACCTTTTTGCACATAACAAAAATAATCGTCTATCTCATTAATATCAACAGCAAAATTATCGTTTTTATAAGACTTTAATTTTTCTAAAATACTTTTATGCTTATTTATATAACTGTTCGGATTAACAACGGAAATTTTCGGAAGATTATTCTTTTTTATTTTTCTTAAATTGTATATTTTTGAAAGGATATATGAAAAATATCTGTCCGCTTCCGGCAAAGAATATCCTATAAAACACCAATTATCGGCTTCCTGTAAAATATTTTCAACTTTACTCCATATTTGCATTATATATTTATTTTCATAAATTCTGTTGTTGGTCGGGTGAACTATATAAGGTTCAACCGATGAAAGTCCGCAGTTATAACATTTTGTTCTTTCTACAAGTTCCAACGGTTTTCCCTGTTTAGATATTTTAGAGAAAATTTTACCGCACGATTTACAAAAAACCCAATTTATAGAGCCGTGCGGTCTCAGCAAACTTATTTTTCTTTTTCTCGGTCTGTGAAACCATTTCTCTTGCTCATAATTTCCCAAATCTATACCGAAATCAACATCAAAACTTTTGTTTTCATCCTCATTATACATCGACAACAATACTCTATCCAAACAAATATCATAATTAAAAGTAATAAAAGATATATCTATATTATTTTGTTTTTTGCAGCCGTTATATATTTTTTGTCCGAGTATTGTATACGGGCTTTTCGCTTTCCTGTTGAAAATATTATGTTCTTTTAATTTTGCATCGGTTAAAGTGGCAAACATTATGCCTTTTAACAAACTGTCGTAATATTTTTTTATCTTTTCAAGTTGTATTTTGCCTATATTTTCATTTTTGTATATTGCTGTTTCCAAAACATTAAAAATAGTTTCCAGGGATATATTATCTATTGATTTCTTACCGGTAAAAATATTTGTTAAAATTGATTTTATTTCATTGGAAACTTTTTTATATTCCCGTATATGAGAACCTTCTTTATTTTTAAAAGCAAATTCCTGTTTCAATATATTTTTTAAAATTTCATCTTGTATGGGAAGGTTATCGTCTTTACTGGCACCCGCCCCCATAATAAAGACATACTTTTCTTTGGGATTTAAAATAAATTTATTCATACATTTATTGTTCCAATATAATATTATAGTCTTCCCTTGTAACGGCATCCGTAGAAATAATATCTATATCTTTTTTAAACAATTCATGTAATCTTTTTTTTCTTTCGGTAAAATACTGTGCCACATCGGGATGAAGCTTAATTTTTATTTTTCCGAAAAATTTTTCTATTTTCATCTGTTCTATTTCCTGACATACGGAAATGAAAACAGATTCTTTCGATAATATAAGACCGAGTCCGTGACAAGTAGGGCATGTATCTCCCAAGAGAGAAAACAACGATTCTCTTTTTCTTTCCCTTGTCATTTCTATAAGACCCAAATGAGTTATAGGCCATATTTTTATTTTAGCCTTATCATGTTTAGTTGCCTCTTTCAAGGCTTCCAAAACTTTTTTTCTGTTCTTTTCTTTTTTCATATCGATAAAATCTATAACTATAATTCCGCCGATATTTCTTAATCTTAATTGTCTGGCAACTTCTTGAGCTGCCTCTATATTTGTTATCGTAACCACTTCTTCTTGCGTATTATTGTTGCCGACAAATTTACCGCTGTTAACATCTATAGCACATAAAGACTCCGCTTCTTGAATGATAAGATATCCGCCGGATTTCAATCTTGCTTTGTTTGATCTTAATCTTTTTATTTCTTCTTCTATTCCGTAAGCTTTAAAAATAGGTTGTTTGCCTTCATATAAAACAATTCTGTCTTCAAGTTCCGGAGAAACTGTTCTTACGAATTCAACAACATCGTTCAACTCTTTTTGATTATCGATTTGCATCATTTTCACATCTTCGGTAAAATGATCTCTGACGGTTTGAAAAACGACGCCTAAATCTTTATGAACACAAGTTCCGCATTTTGAATTATTAAACCTGTTTATAATTGAAGCCCACAATCTCGAAAGATACTTCATTTCTCTTTCTATTTCTTCCTCGGTTGCATCTTCGGCTTCGGTTCTGACGATTATCCCTCCGGCAAGATTTTCTTTCAGCTTCTTTACTATACTTTTCAGCCTGTTATATTCTTCTTTATCTTCTATTTGTTTTGAAACGCCTATTCTTTTACTGAAAGGCATATACACCAAAAGTCTTCCCGGCAAAGATATATCCATGGTAACTTTAGGACCTTTTGTACTGATAGGTTCCTTATAAATTTGAACCATTATATCTTGTCCTACTTTCAGCATATTCTCTATATTTTTTTCATTCTTCGGTGCAACAATATCGGCAATTCCCAAATAAGCACTTTTTCCGAAGCCTATATCGACAAAAGCAGACGACAATCCGGATACAATATTTTGAACTTTGCCTTTATATATATTGTTTAAAATTTTTTCGGTTTCTCTTCTTTCTATAAAGATATCAGATAATCTGTCGTTTTCTAAAACAGCAACTCTTGTTTCTTCAAAAGTTCTGTTTACAATTATTTCTTTGGACATTTGATTTTAGATTCTCACTTTTTAATTAAAATTCTGTTTCCTGTTAAAAAATCGTATATTTTTTTTGCCATACTGTATATAGTAAAATCCGAGTTATCTTGAACATTTATTTTGTCGTTTTCCATATACATAGCTTTGGATGAATTTTTTGCATAATCCGAAAGTAATGAATTTATCGGAATATTATCGGGATAACCGACAAAAATCAAATTTGTATTTGCCACAAAAGCTTTATTTCTTATCTTATCGATATCCGACAAAATCCAATCATTTATTGTTTGTATTTTTTCATCATAATCTACGGTATTTATGGACATTATAGCTTCCAAACTTTCACTCGGGAAAGTAATATATTGGCTTATTCCCCTGGCAAAAAACAAAACGTCAGCAGTAATTTCTCCCTTGTATAACATGTAAATTAATTCCAAACCTTTATAACACAAATTTAATTTATTTAACGGATCAACAAGAATACCGTCTTCAAAACATTGTAAAGCTTTAGCTTCGCATCCCTCGGAATTTTCCGTTAAATATGTTGAACCTAAAGCATAATACAACATACTTTGTGACGGTTTTTTCTCTATAATAGTCGACAAAAAGATTTTTGCTTCGTCAAATCTTCCGTCTCTTATAAGTTGCCATGCTTGTTCATAAGTTTTTATTGTTGCCATAAAATTATTATCTTCCGTAAAATCACTGTTAAGAACATAAAAATTAGGAACAACTTTAGGCTTAAAAGTTTTGTCGGAACCTCCGCCCATTAAGGAATTATATACACCGCCGATAACTTTTGTTAAAGTATTTTTGCCGGTACTTCCATACAATTTTAACATCTCGTTGTTTATTTCATAAAGATTTTTGTTCTCTCTTATAACCACGGTCTTATCTCTGTCTCTGTTTTTCATATACGCGGCAAAGCCATATAAATTGTGGTAGTTTGAGTCTCCGACATTAAGTATCAATGTATCTTGATGTTTCTTGTTAAACAAAACATCACATATTTCCAAACATTGGGTTGTGTTCATATCGAATTTTGTAATTTTGCTGACATTTACGGTGCCTTTACCGAAATCGTCATCTATCAAACTCTGCAACATATCTATATATTTTGTGTTGAAATAATCCGAAACATGCACGCTGTCACTCATATACAAAATTGATTTATCTGCAAAAATTGCTGACGATAAAAAACAAATAAGCATAAAAACAGCCGTCATTTTAAATTTCATAAACAATTCCTTTACTTTCAACAAATAACTTGTCCCTTTTAGTATACAATATTTTTATATCTTTTTCTTGTATTTTCAATAAGTTTTGCAAAATTTTTTCAAGTTTCATATTTTTTGCAGGCCCGAATCTTAAAAAGATTTTTAATGTATTATCATCAACAATTTGTATTTCTCGTATAAGATCTTTTACATCCACTATGGTTTCTTTATCTTTTTTTATTTTTTTTATTAAAATTTCTTTTTGATTTAAATATTCATTCAAATAATTTTGTTCCAACTTAACACCTTTAACCGTATACTCAGCCAAATTCACAACAGATTCTATTGACGGAAATCTTAAAGGAATATATTTTGCATCTAAAAGTTGATATCCTTCCGGCAATATTTTTGATATTTCCTGTTTTATTTGTACCAAATCAACTTTTTCCGTTAAAGATAAATCGACATATTCACTGTCGCTTTCATAACCTACCGCTATTGCCGGTCCGAAAGCGGCTTTTACCTGCGGACTGAAACCGTTTGTGTATGCCAACGGTAATTTTGTTCTTTTTAATGCCCTTCTAAAGAAATCTATTTGTTCCAATTGCGATACATATTTTACGAAACCTGTTCTTGAAAATTTTAATAATACTCTAAACTTTGTTTCAAAAATTTCTTTTTTTACGGAAGAAATATTTTCGGGAAGTTTTGTTACTTGTTTTTCTTTACCTGAAACAACATTTGCCGTTTCTTTAATTCCGTTTGTATAATCGTTATAAAGGAATTGTTTGTCCACACCTAAATTAATATGTTGCCACGGTAACACTTCATCAAAATCTCTTCTTCTGTAAACATAAAAATTTAAATCAAAACCTGCCTCTTTTATGCTTTCAGTCCATACTTCAAAATTAAATTTATCTTTCCATTGATCAAATCTCATACCTTTTTGCCAAGCAATATATATCGCTTTTGAAACTCGTCTGTCGGCTCTTGCCAGAAAAGCTTCTATTATGCTTGATTGATGATTATGAGCTCTGATATCGGCAGGAACAGATTTTTTAATATTTGTTATAACATCTCTGAAATATTCGCTTGAAAACATCGGTTCCCACTGAAATGCGGTTTGGGCTTTCGGAACAAAAGGAGATACGGTTATACTGAAATTTAATCTGTTAGCCGTTTTTCTAACTTTATCGATAAGTGTTTTTATTGCAGAAATATCTTCCGGAGTTTCCGTTGGAAGACCTATCATAAAATATAATTTTATTGCCCGCCACCCCATTTGATAGGCAAAATTTAAAGTATCAACTATTTCGTTTTCGGACAAATATTTCCCTATAACATTTCTTAATCTGTCGGAACCTGCTTCAGGCGCAAAAGTTATTGATGGTTTTTTATCCCTGTTTAAATATTCGGCAACCTTTAATGAAAATTTATTGCATCTCATAGAAGGTAAAGTAACATTAAGATTTTGTTTATAATATTTTTCGTTTGTCTGCAACAAAAGTTCTTCCAAATCTTTATAGTCGGTACAAGATAACGATGAAAAAGAAACTTCTTCATATCCGGTATTTTTTAAACTTTCATCCAACAAATTTAAAATAGTTTCTACTTTTCTTGCCCGCCAAGGTCTGTAATATTTTGATGCCTGGCAAAATCTGCATCTGCCTACACATCCTCTTGCCACTTCAATATTCAATCTGTTGTGAACGGTTTCGACAAAAGGAACAATTTTGTTATTATGAAAAAAAACTTTATCCAAATCCACTGTTGTTTTCTTTATCGTTTCGGGAACACCTTCAATGTTCGGTTTTACGGATTTTACGGTATTGTCTTCATTATAACTGACATCGTAAAATGCCGGTATATAAATACCTTCTATTTTAGAAAGTTCAAAAAGAGTTTCTTTTCTGCTTAACTTGTTTTTTTTGCAAGTTCTGTATGTTTCTAAGATTTTAACCATGGAAACTTCACCGTCACCTATGGTAAACAAATCAAAAAAATCCGCAAACGGTTCGGGGTTTGCCATTACAGGTCCGCCGCCGATAATCAAAGGTTCATCTTCTTTTCTGTCCTTTGCAAAAACAGAAATATCCGACAACGACAACATATTAACAATATTTGTTCCGACAAGTTCGCACTGTAAACTAAAACCTACTATATCAAACTCTTTTAACGGACTTTTAGATTCCAAAGAAAAAAGACTGATTTTTTCTTGCCTTAATATTTGTTCCAAATCCGTATCGGGAGCATATGCTCTTTCGCATCTTGCAACTTTTTTTTCGTTGACCAAGTGATACAAAATTTCAAGTCCTAAATTGGATGCACCTATTTCATAAATATCCGGAAAACACAAACATATGGAGACATCATTTTCCATGTCCGGTTTATATGAATTTATTTCGTGATTTATATATCTTGACGGTCTTTGAACAAGCGGTAATATTTTATCCAAATCAAGCATTTTTCGTTTCCCTGTTTTTTATTCTTTCTTTAAGTTCCGTTATTTTATTCTTGTATTCTTTATTTCTTTTATCGTATCCTGACAGTTGTTCATAAACTTTCAGTTCTTCATCATATTTTTCCGTTACATCATATATTTTTATCAACTGTTTGCAATAGTTCATATCATAACGATTGATTTCATATGCCATTAATGCATAATATTCTGCCTTTTTGTAGTCTTGCTTTTTATAATATATTATACTTAACGGATAATACACGAAATCTTTTCCTTTTTTCATATCGTTTTCTAATTGCAACAAAGCAGTTTCAGCCTGTTCCATATCTCCTGTCATAATTAAAAATCTCGCATAATCAATAAGCGTTCCGTAATTTGATTTTAACTCAATTGTCTTTTTCATAAAGTGTTCCGCTTCTTTCAACATTCCTCTATCCAAATAAATTCGTGCTAAATTTTTACATGTAAGAACATTTTCCTGACTATCTACATATGCATTTACCCAAAAAGTTTCGGAATCTTTATATTTGTCCTCTTGTTTGTAAGAAAAAAGAAACAAGCTTACAAAAAGTATAATTGAACAGATTATAAAAAAGATTTTTATCTTTTCAAAATTTGAAATCAAATATTCAAAAGCAGAAACGATAATCATTATTATTCCCAAAGAACAAACAATAAATCTATGATTTAAATAAACTACATCTTCCTGTAAAAAAGTAGGCGATAGAGCTAAAAAGACAAGCAAAATTGAAAAAACAAATATTTTTTTTGACAACATTTTTTTATACAAGGCAAACAATATTACCGAAATAAACAACAAATTATATACAACTGTTTTCAAACTTAAACTGACATTAAATAACATTGTCGGGATATATTCGGGAACAAAAAAATTATAGACATAAATAAAAATATATTTAATAAAATTTAATGTTATAACACTGATTTTTAAAGCATAATGTTCATATCCGAATGTATAAACGGCATAACTCCTTAAAAAAAAGAAAGCGAGCACGAAAGGGACCAAACTAAAAAAAAGAAAAAGCAGTTTCTTTTTTTGAATTTCGTGTTCGAATAAAAACAAATAAACAAAATATAAAAGAATTAACACTATAAAAGTTTCTTTAGTAAAAAGAGAAAGGACAAAGAAAAGTCCGAATAAAAAAGCATATTTTATTTTTTGAGTATTTAAATACTTTATAAAAAATATAAAAGATGAAAAATAAAAAACAGTCAACAGACTATCATTTCTTCCCGGTATCCAAGCTACTACAGAAACAAACATCGGATGTACGGCAACTATAAGTAATACAAATTTTGTTATTACCGAATTAAGCTTTAGTTCAATGCAAAACAAATAAAAAAGATATAAAGATAAAATGAATAAAATAATGTTTGTTATGTGATATAATCTTAAATTATTTCTTACAAAAAAAGCTTCTATTGCGAAAGATACCGATAACATCGGTCTGTAATACGTTGTAAAATTGTCGTAATACGGTGACATTATAAACAATTTCGGAATATTCTTATAATTTGAAATAAAATTAATATTTTTTGTTATTAGAGAAGTATCATCAAAACCGGTTTCTTCAAAACTTATCGATTTTCCGTACAAAGAAAAAACAACTATTGTTAATAGTATTAAGAAAAAAATATTTGTATTTAAAAAATTTTTTATTTTTTTTAGCATGGTTAATTATAACTTTATATTTTTAAACAAACTTTTCATATCTTCCGGCAAAGGAGCAATTAATTCCATTTCCTTACTTGTCACGGGATGAGTAAATCTGACTCTGTAAGAATGTAACATTTGTCTTGTAAATTTAATATCTTTTAAATGGTCACTGCCGCCGTAATCAACATCTCCCAAAACGGGATGCCCTATATATTTCATATGGCTTCTTATTTGGTGCGTTCTTCCCGTAATAATATGAACTTCGAGCAAAGAAACATCTCTGCTTCTTGACAACACTTTAAATTCGGTTATTGCCATTTTCTTTGCAAGCGGTCCGACTTCTATAATTTTTCTGTTCTGCATGGAACGGCCCAACGGAGCTTCTATTCTGCCCTGTTCTTCAACAACTGTTCCGGTTACCGCCGTAACATATGTTTTATGTATTGTCCTTTTTTGAAATTGTTTAGACAGAGAAACTTTTGATTTTTCGTTTTTTGCAAAAATTATTGCACCTGTTGTATCTTTATCCAATCTGTGAACCATAAACGGGCTGCATTTTCCTTTGAAATGATATAACAAAGCATTAAGCAACGTTCCCGTTTCGTGACCGAAAGAAGGATGAACAACCAAATCGGCTTGTTTGTTTATAACTATTATATCGTTATCTTCATAAATAATATTTAAAGGAATATTTTCCGGCTTTAAAGAAATTTCAACATTATCTTCAATAGTGTATTCTATATTATCATTCTGTTTTGCTTTATAACTGGGATGAACTTTTTTACCGTTTACCAACAATTTCCCGTCTTTTATCATATTTTGAAAATATGTTCTTGAATATTCTTTATGCAAATTGTTCATAAAGCAATCCAATCTTTCATTCGTATCTTTTTCGCAAACAAACTTATTTTTCATTTTTAGCCCCGTTTTTTGTAAACAATAAAATTACCGCTGCCACAACAAATATAACTATTGAAATATTTTGTGCCGGAGATAATCCGAGAAAAAATGTTCCCCTGTCATCTCCTCTGAAAAACTCAACAAAAAATCTTAAAAGTGAATACAATATCATATACAAAACAAAAACATATCCGTCCTTATGAGATTTTTTTAGACGATTATGTAGTATATAAAATATTATAAAATTACCGAATGCTTCATACAATTGTGTAGGATGCTTTTGTGCTATTGCAAAAAAACAATCACTGTTTTTTCCGTAACAACATCCGGAAAAGAAACAACCTATTCTTCCGAAAGCATGTCCCAATGCTAAAGCCGGTGCAAAAACATCCATAAGTTTTACAATATTTATTTTTTTGTATCTGCAATAAAAAAATGCAAAAATCAATACTGCAACAAAACCGCCGTAATATACAAGTCCTCCTTTCCAAACTTGTAAAATTTCCAAAGGATTAGATTTATAGTAAGGTAAATCGAGCGTTACATAAAACAATCTTGCGCCGATAATTCCGACCAAAATAACATAAAACAAAAAATCATATACTTGTTGTTTTGCTATTATATTTTTTGAATATTTAACAATATATTGCATACCCACAAAAAACCCCAGTGCTACAAGAACACCGTAAGTATATATTGTAATTTTACCGATAGAAAAAAGTTCCGGATACATGATTATTTTCTAAATAAATTTTTTATTTTCTTTTCTATTACTTTTAAATTTTCTTTACCAAAAACGGAATACACAAAATTTTTCAAAATATGTTTAGGCTGTTTTATAACTATATTCATAAAACAACAAATTTTTTCTTTTGTTGTTTGAACCAGGATATAGTCTTTATATTTATTTTTATTGTTACAGATATATTCAGGAAAAGATTTGTCTATTGATACGGGAAACAAAAACATATCGGAATTAAATTGTGCATTACCGTTTCGTATTTCCTTTTCTATTTTTTCTCTGTTTATATTTGATACTTCTCTAAAATGAGAAAAAGATTTTATTTTTTTTATAATCATATCTACTCCGCCGGTATATGTAAAATGCCATCCCGCATTTTTTATTAATAAGCCGTCGTTAATATGCCTAACTTTTTGCGGTGTAGTGCCTATATTTAATTCTTTTATAACAGTTTTACTGTAATTATCAACATTATCAAATCCGTTTTTTAAATCTTTATAAAAAAGCATTCTTGTACCTGATACCCATTTTGACGATGCCTTCAAATTAAAGTAATAATAATACATTTCTTGTTCAAGAATTTTTAATCCCGGTTTATCTTTGTTATCTAAAATCGAACTCGGTCTTGGTATTTCATCACAGTCCGATATCAATATAACATCATCATCATTACAATTAATTAATCCTTTTAATATCTCATTTCTTTGATAATTTTCAATTACCCAATCGCCGTCCATATTTGGATATTTATCGACAACAACATATATTATTCTATTTAAAAACTTATTGAATTTATTCTTGTTTTCATTAAAATACAACGGTTTATCAAGTCCGGAAAAGGTTTTTGTAGCCTCAACCAAGACAAACTTATCTACCACGGAATCTAATTCGTTTAACCTTATTTCCAACAAATCAAATTCATTAAAAAAAGTAAAACAGTCGTATATCATTTTATTTTTCTCATTTTCCTTATATCAGAATTTTGAAATATTTTTAATATCTTTTTCCGGTTTCAATAAGTTATCTTCCATTTTAACTGCATGAGCATAGGGATTGCATTTTTGTTTTTTGTTCAACAAATAAAGTTTTATATATTTTGCAAAAGTGTAATATGAACCCAAAACTGCCCAAACAAAACCTTCAAATCCGTCTAAAAAACCCAGCTTTAAAATGTATCTTTTTATAAATTCAATCGGCGGTCTGAAAACGATATCAATGATATTTGCTTTTTTGTTTTTTCCGGCCATTTTTAATGCAGCCAAAGTTGTATATTGTTCGAATTTATTAAAATATCCGTCTAAATCTTGACATGTATAATGATAAAAGACATTGTTTAATTTTCCGACTTTTCCGTCAACGGACAACTCTTCATGAATAATTCCACCGACATATTTAGATAAAGATTTCTTTGCAAGTCTGAGTATGTCTTCTTTTGCAACACCTGAATATTTCATTTTTCTGCCAAGAAAAAAATTTTCTCTGGTTAACATAAAGCCGTCACATTGTGCTGTTTCTACGGCATTTTTTATTTCTTCTTTTAGTTGTTCTGACAACACTTCGTCGGCATCAAGATGTAACACCCATTCGTTTAAAGCAAGTGACAATGCATAATTTTTTTGAGCGGAAAAATTATCGAAAGGTCTTTTAAAAATTTTGGCTCCGTAAGATTGCGCTATTTTATTTGTGTTGTCCGTTGAACCGCTGTCAACAACAATAATTTCACTTACCAACCCTTTAACACTTTCCAACGATTTGGCAATATTTTTTTCTTCATTTTTAGCAATCATTACCAACGATATTTTCATTTATTCTTTATCATCATCCTTATAATAAAATTTTCAAACTTGTTTCTGTTTTTATCGAAATATTTCAGTAAAGATTCGTTATACATTTTTTTCTTATTAAATGTCATTTTATCATCACTACCTAAACCGCCATAATGATAAACTTCACTTTCCGGAAGATAACAAATTTTTTTACCGATCAATTTTAATTGTCTGAACAAGTCTGTTTCTTCCAAATAAAAGAAATATCTTTCATCAAAACCGCCTACTTGTTTCATATACGCTTTATTTATTATAAAACAAGCTCCTCTTAGTGAATTAACCGTATAACATTTACCTGCTTTATAAAAATTTTCTTTTATCGATACACACAACTTTACTACAGGTTTAAAAATTTCGGTATATAAAGTTGCTTCCGGATAAACCGATTTTTGAACAGTATTATTTTTTCTTAAAAGTCTTGGTCCGATAACTGCAATACTTTTATCCGAAATTATTTTATTATACAATTTTGATATTGAATTCTTTTTAATTTCGGTATCGGTATTTATATATAAAATAAAATCACTTTCACAAGAACCAAAACCTTGGTTTGCAGCTTTTGCAAAACCTAAATTTTCTTTGTTTTTTATAACTTGTGTTTGAGGATATAAATTTAAAACTTCTTCTATTGAACCGTCGGTACTGTCATTATCAACTATAATCCATTGAGAATATTTTGAAGATGTAATTTCATCGTTATTATCCAATGCTTTAAGGCAATCAAACAACACGGATTTAGAATTTCTCGTAACCAAAACAATTGATAATTTTTTCCCTTTATTCACCAATTATATCCTTACTATTTTTGGAGATTTCATTAAATTTGTTGCATTTCTTGTATCAAAAACAAGTTTAGATTTTTTAACGACATTCGCATAATCTATGCAAGAGTGATCCGTTAATATTACAACCGCATCATACTTTGCAATAGCGGAAATATTTTTTTCTGATTTTAATATTTTATTTGCGACTTTCACTGTTGAAACATACGGATCATAATAAGAAAGTTTTGCTTGTTTATTTATTAACAATGTCATAACATCAAGTGCAGGAGATTCTCTTAAATCAGCAACATCTTTTTTGTAAGCTACACCTAACACAAGTATTTTAGAACCTTTTATAGATTTTGTTTTTTCGTTTAATGCGTCCGCCAATTTTGTTACAACATATTCCGGCATTTTGGAATTTATTTCACCTGCAAGTTCTATGAATCTGGAATAAAAATTCAATGTTTTAAGTTTCCATGACAAATAGTGAGGATCCAACGGAATACAATGTCCGCCTATTCCGGGACCGGGAGTAAATTTCATAAAGCCGAACGGTTTTGTTGCCGAAGCATTTATTACTTCCCAAACATTTAAGCCTAATCTGTCACACATTAAAGCAACTTCGTTTACAAGACCGATATTTACCGCTCTAAATGTATTTTCCAAAAGTTTTACCATCTCTGCCGCTTGTGTAGATGATACTTTATGAACTTTCGTAAAACTTCCGTAAACGGCACAAGCCAAATCCGCCGATTTGGGACATATACCGCCGACAACTTTTGTAGTATTTGCAATAGTAAATTTTTTGTTTGCAGGATCTATTCTTTCGGGACTGAAAGCCAAGAAGAAATCTTTCCCGCCTTTTAAGCCGGTTTCTTCAAGCATAGGAAGAACAAGTTCCTGTGTAGTTCCTGGATAAGTTGTGGATTCAAGAATTATCAGTTGTCCTTTTTTTAAATTTTCTTTTATTTCGTTTGTTGCCGAAACAATATATGAAACATCGGGATCTTTAGATTTTCTTAACGGTGTCGGAACGCAAATAATAACAACATCCAACTTTGAAATTGCTTTAAAATTTGTTGTAGCGGAAAGTTTTTTTGCTTCTACAAGTGCTTTAATATCTTCTGTGGAAATATCTCCTATATAAGATTTTTTATTATTTATACTTTCAGTTTTTTTGCTGTCAACTTCAAGACCTGTAACAACAAACCCCTTTTTGGCAAGTTCTACCGCTAAAGGAAGTCCGACATAACCTAAACCTATAACTCCAATACGTGCTTCTTTTTTTTCAATTTTCTTTGATAATTCTTTGTACATTTTATATCCTCTACAAGATAAATTTTAATGTATAATTTACCGTTCTGCCGTTTCCAGACCTCTATACTTCCATTCCTCTATACCTCAAAATATAAAACTGTTTTACAATTTTATATTTTTAAACCAAGAGCGGTTTTCCAAATACCAATCTACCGTATTTTTTATTCCCTGTTCCAACGAAACAGTCGGTTTCCAATTTAATATTTTACCTGCTTTTGAAATATCCGCCCATGTTGAAACTATATCTGCTTTATGGAAAGGTTTTCTGTTAACCTTAGCTTTTTTGCCTAAATATTGTTCTATCAACCCTATAACATAGTTCAACGAAATAGGATTATTTCCGCCGCCCAAATTTATAACTTCAAAACCTACTTTTTTTAATGCTTTTATTGTTCCTTTTGCGATATCATCCACATAAGTAAAATCTCTGCTTTGAGAACCGTCCCCGAAAAGTTCTATAGGTGTTCCCTCATCTATCCATTTTATAAACCTTATTATACTCATATCAGGTCTTCCCGCAGGTCCGTAAACAGTGAAATATCTTACTATGCTTATATCTATACCATACAAATAATGATACGAATAACACATAGCTTCCGCACCTTTTTTGGAAGCGGCATATGGCGAAATAGGGGTATTAACAGCAAGGTCTTCCGTAAAAGGCATTTTTTGGCCTGCATAAAGAGAAGATGTCGAAGCTAAAACAAACTTTTTTATTTTATGTTCTCTGCACAAATCCAAAAGATTAAGCGTTCCCATAGTGTTGGTTGAAACATAGACAAACGGGTTTTCCATACTGTATCTTACACCGGCTCTTGCAGCCAAATTGATAACGGCGGAAATTTTATTTTTCGAAAATATTTTTTCTAAAGATTTTTTATTCTCGATATCGAGTTTAAAAAATTTAAAATTCTTATATTTTTTTAGTTGCTTTAATCTGTAATTTTTTATCTTAACATCATAATAATCGTTTATGTTATCAATACCTATAACTTCTTTTTTCGACTTCAATAAAAACTCTGCGGTTTTATTTGCAATAAAACCGGCAACTCCGGTAACAATTATGCTCATGATTTACCTCAAAAAAAATATTTTAAATATTATACAAAAAATATATATAAAAAAACGAATTTTTTTGATAAAAATATATCATTGATTTTTTTTAATTAATAGTATACAATTTTGACGATAAATAAAATTTTCATCGGTTGCAAAAAATGAATATCGGAATAGATATAGAAGAAATAAAAAGATTTCAAAAATTATTAAAAGATAAAAATTTCATTGAACGGGTATTTTCCAAAGATGAAATAGAATATTGCTCGTCTAAAAAGAAAAATGCCGTTCAACATTTTGCAGTAAGATTTGCAGGCAAAGAAGCTGTTTGGAAAGCAATAAACAAATCAAAAAAATTGGTAATAACGGACATATCGTTTAAAAATTCGGTTTCAGGAAAACCTGAAGTTTATATTAAAGGTAAAAAAGCGTCTTACATTGATATATCTTTTTCGCATAACAAAACAACGGTTGTAGCTGTTGCCGTATCTTCTAAATAAAATGCAAATAAAAAATATATTTAAAAGAAATCAAAACGGTTTTAAAAATAATTTCGGACATGTACTTGTTATTGCCGGTTCTTACAATATGCCCGGAGCCGGAGTTTTGTGTGCTAATTCTGCAATAACTTCAGGTGCAGGTCTTGTAACAATTGCGTTTCCGAAATCGGCTTATCCTGTTATAGCAAAAAATATTAAACCGGAAATAATGCTTTTGCCTCTCGAAGAAAAAAACGGAACTTTTTCAAAGTCTGCACAAAATAAAATATTAAAATTTATAGAAAAAAGAAAAATTACTTCGGTAGCTATCGGTTGCGGAACGGGTAAAAGCAGTTCCGTAAAAAATTTAATATTATCGATAATAAAAAAGTTTGATATTTATGTAACAATCGATGCCGACGGTCTGAATTCGTTGGAAGGCAAACAAAAAAATTCAATAATAAAAGAATTTAAAAATTCAAAATCTAAAATAATAGTTACTCCCCACCCTAAAGAATTTGAAAGGATATCGGGAGTAAAATATAAAGAAGATAAGAATTACAGAAAAGAAATAACTAAAACTTTTGCTGAAAATAATGATATAATTTGTTTATTGAAAGGACATAAAACAGTTGTCAGTGACGGTAAAAAAGTATATGTGAACACTACCGGAAATGCCGGTATGGCTACGGCCGGAAGCGGTGATGTTTTAACCGGTATAATTTCCGCTTTTGCATGTATTGAAAACAAAGATTTATTGTTAAAAGTTTCAACTGCGGTTTATGTTCACGGTCTTGCCGGAGATTTTGCAGCTAAGGAAAAATCTCAAGTTTCAATGACGGCAAGTGATATAATCGGAAATATATTTAAAGCAATAAAAAAAATTACAAAGTAATTTTTCGGAGAAAGATATGAACTTATTTAAAACTTTACAGAATATAAGAAGAACCATCCATCAAAATCCGGAACTCAGTAATAAAGAATTTAAGACTGCCGATTTAGTAGAAAAGACTTTAAAAGAACAAGGCATAAAAACATACAGATTATGTAAAACAGGTGTTATCGGAATTTTGGAAGGAACAAAGAAAACCAATAAAAAAACTAAAGTTATTGCTTTAAGAGCGGACTTGGACGCGCTTCCCATAAAAGAAAAAAACAATCATTCATATAAATCAAAAAATCCGGGTGTAATGCATGCTTGCGGTCATGACGGCAACACAACAATGTTACTCGGTGCCGCCATGATTTTAGCTAAACAAAAAGAAGAGTTTGCGGGTAAAATTCAGTTCACGTTCCAACTTGATGAAGAAACTGCCGGCGGATCCAAAGGGATGATAAAAGAAGGAGTATTATCTGCAAACAAAGTTGATTGCATTATAGGTGCACATGTAAGTCCTTGGACAAAATCAGGTAAAGTTGCTTTAAAATACGGTGCAATGATGGCGGGAGTAGATAAATTTGTTATAGAAATAAAAGGCCTTTTAGGACATGGTGCATATCCTCATTTATCCAAAGATCCTATTGTTGCAACAAGTGAATTTATAATGTCTTTACAAACTATTCCTTCAAGAATAGTAAATCCCGTTGAGCCGGTAGTTGTTACCGTAGGAAAAGTTGAAGGCGGACAACAATATAATATAATTGCAGACAAAGTAACCGTTGTGGGAACAGTCAGAACATTCAGTGAAAAAACGAGAGAACTTATAAAAAAAGAAATGATAAAAAGACTGCAAGGTATTTGTAAAAGTTATTCAATGACATACACTTTTGATTATCAAGTTTTGAACAATCCTTTAATAAATACGGATTCCGTTGTAGATTTATGTTACGAATCAGCGAAACAAGTTTACGGTCCCAAAAATATAGAATTTTTAAAAAACCCGTCTATGGCCGGCGAAGATTTTGCCGAATATTTACATGAGGTTAAAGGTGCTTTTATTTATGTGGGAACTTCTTCAAACGAGAAAACGTCTTATCCTTGGCATCATGAAAAGTTTGATTTAGATGAAACTGCTCTTCCTAAAGGTGCGGAAATTTTAGCTAATACCGCAAAACTTTTCCTTAATAAGTAAAATAAGTATCAGGACAAAAAGCATTTTTTATATGTTCGATTTCCGTTTGGCAAATTGATATAACATCAAATCTTATATCTGCTTTTATTTTGTTTTGTTTAATATAACATAGTGCTGTTTTTATTACTTTATTTTGCTTGGATTTTGTTACAAATTCGGCAGGTGTTCCGAATTCTTTGGTTTTTCTGTACTTTACTTCAACAAAAACTATTGTTTTTTTATCTTTGGCAACAATATCTATTTCCCCTATCGGCAAAAGTTTAAAATTTTGTTCTATAATTTTATAGTTTAATTTTTTAAGAAAATTAACTGCTTCGTCTTCGTATTTTTTGCCGATATCCGTAGTCAACTCTTTCATTGTTATACCTTTTAATAGCTTAAAGCTTACAGTTTATGGCTTATAGTTTGAACGACAACTACTTTTAACTACAAGATCCCGCATCAAGTGCGGGATGACAACAATTCTATATCTATATATCTCAAATCTTCTATCAAAGCAATTCAAGTTGCTTTGAATTTAACGGAGCAAATGTCATTCTGTGTATAGGACAAGGACCGTATTTTTCTATTGCCTCAATATGTGCTTTTGTGCCGTACCCTTTATGCTTTTCAAAATTATATTGCGGATATTGTTTTGCATATTCATACATCATATTATCTCTTGTAACTTTTGCAAGTATCGATGCACATGCAATGCATGCACTCTTAGCATCACCGGAAACTATTGCCTGTTGTTTATTTTGTAAATTAGGTATTGTATGATTACCGTCAACCAAAACTAAATCCGGTTTTACCGATAACTGCTCCAATGCTTTTCTCATTGCAAGAAATGTTGCCTGCAAAATATTTATTTCATCTATTGTTTTGGCATCAACTATTCCTATACCGTAAGAAAAAGCTTTCTGTTTTATTTCTTCAAAGAGAACTTTTCTCTTCTTTTCGGTTAGTTTTTTTGAATCGTTTACGCCATCTATGAATATATCTTTATGAAGGATAACTGCGGCTGCTACCACCGGACCTGCTAAAGGACCTCGACCTGCCTCATCAACACCTGAGACAAATTGAAGTCCTTTATTATAAAAATCTTTATCAAATTCAAAAAGAGAAATTTTAATTTCCTTTTATTATTACTTTGCTGCAGCTTCTGCTTGTTGTTTGTTTTGTACTTCGGAAATTCTTGCTGCTTTACCTGCTAAATCTCTTAAGTAGTAAAGTTTTGCTCTTCTTACTTTACCTTGTCTTACTACTTGTATTTTATCGATTCTCGGTGAATGAATAGGGAATATTCTTTCTACTCCGACACCGAAAGAGATTTTTCTTACCGTAAAAGTTTCGGTTAAACCTGTACCTTTTTTCTGTATAACTACACCTTCAAAAGCCTGAATTCTTTCATTTCCGCCTTCAACAACTTTGAAGAAAACCCTTACTGTATCTCCGGCCTTGAATTGAACTTTAACATCTTTTTTTTGTGCTGCTTCGATTTGGTCTATAAGTGACATTTTACTACTCCTTTAACTTAATTACTTTTTTAACTTTAACAGGTCAGGTCTTCTGTTTTTTGTTCTCTCATAAGACTGCTGTTTTCGCCATTTTTCTATTTCTAAATGATTACCGGATAACAACACTTCCGGTACTTTAAAATTTTTAAATTTTGCAGGGCGGGTATATTGAGGATAATCAAGCATCCCGTCATAAAAAGAATCTTGTTCTACGGACGATTTGTCTTGAACAACTCCCGGTAACATTCTTGCAACGGAATCTATTAAAACCATTGCCGGAATCTCACCGCCGGTCAAGACATAATCCCCTATAGAGATTTCTTCATCCACCCAATTTAAAACCCTTTCATCAACTCCTTCGTAATGACCGCAAAGTAAAACTAAATGTTCATATTTCGAAAGAGTTTTAACCTTTTTAGTGTTTAATAAGTTGCCTTGCGGACTCATATAAATCACATAAGGTTTTTTGTAAGGATTTTTGTATAAACAATTTTTCTTTCTTACACCAACACTTTTCAACGATAGATATATAGGTTCAACCTGCATTAACATACCAGGTCCACCGCCGAACGGTCTATCATCTACTTTTTTGTGTTTATCTTTTGTAAAAGATCTGATATCTATATAGTTTACATCTAAAATTTTGTTCTGTATTGCCCTATTCATTAAACTGCAAGTCATAGGACCTTTAAACATATCGGGAAATATAGTCAATATATCAATCTTCATAAACAGTAATTCCGGAAAATTCTTCTACAACTACCGCATCTTCCAATTTTACTTTTGTTCCGTAAATATCAACATATCCGTCCGGTAAAGAAACAAAAATTCTTTTTTTCGATATATCTACTTTTGTAACTATACTTTTCAATGCCGGAATTAAAAGTTCTTCCGTATCGGACTTTATTGTCCAAACATCATTGTTGCCTGTTGATATAACATCTGCTAACAATCCCAACTTATTTCCGTCTTGATCAAAAACTTCAAAACCTAAAATATCCGCCACTTTCCAAGATGTCTTAGCGGCAGTTTTGCGAGTACTACCCATTTTTACTACTCTACTATCTCCAATGTTGTTCTCTTATCAAGCTTTGCGGAAGCAGAATTCAAAATTATTCTGATAGCTTTTATTATTCTTCCTTCTTTACCGATAATTTTGCCTCTGTCGCCTGCTGCAACTTTAAGTTCCAAAATTGTTGATTTTTCACCTATAACTTCATTTACTTCAACTTGATCTGGGTTATCTACTAATGATTTTGCTATAAAAAGTATTAATTCTTTCATTTCTATATCTCCGTTATTTTCTTTAGTTTAAATTTTAATACTACTCAAATTAAATACAAATACTATTTGCTTTCTTCTGCCGGTGCTGATGCTTTCTTCAATAAATCTGCAACAGTATCGGAAGGTTTTGCACCGGTTTTCAACCAATACTCAACTCTGTCTTTTTTTACATTTAATTTGTTTTCCTGCAATACCGGATCGTATTGTCCTAAAATTTCAATAGGTTTGCCGTTTCTTTTTGCTCTTTGATCAATAGCAACTACTCTATAGTATGCTCTTTTCGGTCTTCCTATTCTCTGTAGACGAATTCTCACACTCATTTACATTTCTCCTTAAATAAAATACTTAACCTGCTTATTACAAAGCAAGTTAGTATAAGATTTTATATGATTTTGGCTAATTTGTCAACAACCGGGGAAACAATTTACAATTTATAATTTACAATGTATAATTTCGGAAACTTTTAACATAGATTCAAGATCAAGTCCTGAATGACAACTTGTTTTGTAGTTGGCGTTTCTATCCTTCCATACATCTATACTTCTATATCTCAAAAATCGCAGAGCGATTTTATTTCATATATTTTTTAAATTCTTTTAAGAATTGTATTATATAATCAATGAAATTTGAATATATTTTGCTTTTTACCAATTTAAAGCTGAAACTGTCCGTTCTGTTAAATTCCACCAAAGAATTGTAATCCGTTATAAATCTCATTGAGTCTATTCTGTCAAAATTTGTATCTTTTCTGAAATATATGTAACAAAATCTTTTATCTTCGGAAATTCTTTCAACAAAAATCTTTGATGCATTTATTTTAATTTGTGCTATTTTGAACAAATTTTCCACATTTTCCGGTATTTTTCCGAATCTGTCCAAAAGTTCGTTTCTTATTTCATCAATTTCTTCCTGAACATATATGTTTGATATCTTTCTGTAAAACAATATTCTTATATCTTCATCTTCAATATAAGCCTGCGGAATAAAAGCATCTATATATAAGTCAACTTCAACATTATGTTTTCTGTCTTCTTTTTGCGGAACACCTCTGACTTTGTGTCCTTCTTCTTCAAGTAATCTTGCAAACATCTCGTAACCGATATCCCTGACAAAACCGTGCTGTTTTGCACTTAATATACCGCCCGCACCTCTTATTTCCAAATCCTTTAATGCAATCTTGTATCCAGAACCCAACTCACTGAAATTTTTCATTGCTTCAAGTCTTTTAATTGCATCATCGTTCATATCTTTTTCTTTATAAAAAAGGTAACAGTATGCTTTTTGTTTTTCTCTGCCGATTCTTCCTCTTAACTGATGAAGTTGCGAAAGCCCGAAATTTTGTGCATCTTCTATTATCATTGTGTTTACCGTAGGAATATCTATACCGGACTCTATTATAGTTGTAGCTATCAAAACATCCAGTTCCCTGTGCAAAAATCGCCACATAACTTTTTCTATCTCGGACGGTTTCATTTGCCCGTGTATAACATCCAACCTTATATCAGGCAACAACTTTTTTATTTCGGCAGCTTTATTTAATATTGTTTCAACTCTGTTATAAACATAAAATACCTGCCCGTTTCTTGAAAGTTCAGCCTCGATAATATTTTTTATAAGTTTGGAATCGTAAAATGCAATATTTGTTTCTATAGGTTGTCTTCCGTAAGGTTGTGTTTCTATTAAAGATAAATCTCTTAACCCGTACAATGCTCCCGATAATGTTCTCGGAATAGGAGTAGCCGATAACATTAATATATCTATATTTTGTTTCATCTGTTTAATTTTTTCTTTCTGTTTAACACCGAACCTGTGCTCTTCATCTATAATCAAAAGTCCCAAATTTTTGAACTCAACATCTTTTTGCAACAGTCTGTGTGTACCTACAATAATATCAATATTTCCTGCTTTAAGTTCCTGCAAAATCTTTTTTTGTTGAGCGGGTTTTTGGAATCTGCTTATAACTTCAACTTTCGCCGGAAATGCCGCCAACCTGTTAACAAAAGTGTTGTAATGTTGTTCTGCTAAAACCGTCGTAGGAACAAGAAGTGCAACCTGCTTTGATTGGCACACAACTTTAAATGCCGCCCTTAAAGCTACTTCGGTTTTACCGAACCCCACATCACCGCAAATTAACCTTTCCATAGGATACGGTTTGGAAAAGTCGTTGTTTATATCTTCTATAGCTTTTAATTGGTCCGTTGTTTCTTCATAGGCAAAAGAGTCTGCCAAATCTTTTTCCAATAAACTCATTTGCGGATACGGTTGTCTTTGTGTTTGTGCTCTTTGAGCATAAAGTTTTAACAACTCTTTAGCAAAAGCGGAAGCTTCTTCTCTGGCTCTGTGTTTTACTCGTTCCCAAGCAAATGTATCCATAGAATACAGTTTCGGTTTTACACCTTCAACACCGATATATTTTTGTACTACTCTAAAATCGTCCGGCGGAACATAAAGTTTATCCCCTTTTCTGTACTCTATGCACAAATATTCCGCGGTCTTATCGGACTGACTTATCTTCTTTAATCCTTTATATTTCCCTATACCATACTTTTCGTGAACGACATAATCGCCTGCGGATATTTCCCATATACCTTCAAGTCGTTTACCGCTTTTCATCTTAGGGAAACTTATTTGTTTTCTTTTATAAAGAATTTCTTTTGTGGAAATTATCGCAACTTCGTCTTTCAAATAAAAGCCGTGCCATAACGGCATAATTGTCATGGCCGGTATATCGTCGAACTCCCATCCGTTTTCATAAAACAAGTCCACCATCTTTTGTTTTTCCGGTTCGTTGGAACAATATATTTTTATAGGTATCGCATTATATTTTAAATCTTGTATTAACCCGATAAAATATTTTATGTCGCCTTGAAATCCCTGAAAACTTTGATAATTATAATGGATAGATTTTTTGTTTAACGGATCGTTTATTATCAAATTAAATTTATCGAAACGGCTGTCTTTTTCTATTTCATCATCACAATATACAACAAAGTTATTATTTAATTGGTCTAACAATGTCGTTTTTGTATCTACAATTTTGTACGGAAGGATGGTTATTTCATCCAAATATTGTTGTGATCTTTGCGAGATATAATCAAAAGTTTTTATTGTTTCCACCATTTCGAAATCAAAAGTTATTCTTATAGGATTTTCGTTATCGCAAGGCCAAATATCAAGTATATCTCCCCTTACGGAAAACTGACCTTTATCTTCAACAAAATTTTCTCTTGAATATCCTATTTTTGATAATGTCGTTATTATACCGCTGTATTTGTATCCGTTATTTACTTTTAAAGTTATGGTATTATCCTGTAAAGCATTAAAAGTTAATACTTCTTTATCTACAGATTCTTTGTCGGCAACAACAACGGTTTGCTGTAATGCCGATATTTTAGATAATGTTATTATTCTTTTGGCTTCGTCATCGGACGGATATTCCAATACCGTTATATTTTTATTATCAAGAAAAGTTTTGATATCTTGGCTTACGGAATCTATTTCGTTATCATTGAGTATGACAAGCATAGATTTTTCGTTACTTGTTAATATATATTGGGATAAAAAGTGTGCTACCGAACACTCGTTTACCCCTGATATATAAAGTTTTTTTGTATCAAAAATTTTCTTTTCTGTCATCTTATTTTATTGCTTTACCATCTTCAAAAGCATTACCCACAACTTCACTTACTTTCAAATATTTGTGTCCTACACCGTCGTAACTTATAGGTTCTAATTTCAACGGATCTATTTTGCCTTTTTCGTCCAATATTTTTTCATCCGCACTCACATTAACGATATCTGCAATAATGTTTCCGTTATCATCAAACTTTATTAATTTACACTCCAAAGTCATCGGTAATTCTTTTATTACAGGTGCATCTACAAAAGAACTTTTTTCAACGGTAAATCCCGCTTTTTCTATTTTGTTCGGAACTTCGTTCCCGGAAACTATACCCAAATAATCACACTCTTTAACATGTTTTGCATCCGCGAAACTTATAGTAAATGCTTTTTTTACTTTTATATTTTGTGTTGTTTTATGACTTTCATCCAAACAAATCATAACTTTTTTGTAATCATATACACTACCCCAAGCGGCATTCATTGCATTTGCATTACCGTTTTCATCGTAAGCAGCAACGATTAATACCGGCATAGGATAAAACCAAGTTTGTTGTCCGAAATTTTTTCTCATAAAATGCTCCTTAAAACAATATTGTATTTTAATATTATACTATTTTGAACTTTGTTGTTAAAATAAAAAATCCGCATATAAATTATATACGGATTTTATATTCAGTTTATTGTTTTTAACTATATTCTTTTCCAAGGTTTACCGCAAGGTTTGTCTTCCGTGCAGGCACCTTTTACACAGTTAGGTCCCGCATCGTTAAAAAGTATCGGTGCAACTTCTTTTGCAAGTTTCAACATTCTGCAAGCCATATCTCTTATTTCCCATTGTGCTCTGTTACAACATCTTAATTCAAAGAAATGTCTTAATTCTCTTGCATTCATTGTAATAACTATTTTTGTTGAAGATGCATTAGGTAAAACATATCTTGAATCTTCTGCAGGAATACCTGCTTCAATAAACTCGTTATAATATTGTTGCGACAATTTTAAAAACTCGTTATATTTTGCCAACAATTTTTCATCTTTAGCTATTGTAGGCGGAATAACGAAATCTACACCTTTCTTGTTAAACTTTACATATCTTTGACTTTGAACGGAAAAAGACGCAATTCTGTGACGTGTCAATTGTGCAAGTAAAGCTCTTGATACACCTTCTATTCCGAAACTGAATGATGCATGTTCCAAAACAGATAAATGTCCGGACTTTATTATTCTTTTTAAAATATCTTCAATTTTTTCCTGTGTCATTTTCTCTTTTAATTCTTCTATACCGACAGCGCTGTAACATAATCTTCCGGCTATGGCACAAGTTTTTTCCGGCTCGTTTGTATATTTTAGTAATTCTACTATCATTTTTTACTCCAAAATGTTTTATTTATTATGAAGTATTATAACAAATTTAAGTTATCTATAAAAGTTGTTGAATATTGGTGAACAAATCAAAATTTTTGTTATCGTTTAACAAATCATCTATAGTTATAGAACCGAAAAATTTGTTTATGATATCATAAAACTTATTCCACATAAATACGGTTTTGCATTGTGCTTTTCTTTTGCAATGTTCACCTTTTTTTAAGCATGTAACAGGTGCAAGGTCTCCTTCGGTAAGTTTCAGTATATCTATAACTTTATATTTTCTTATATTTTTACCTAATTTGTAACCGCCGCCTTTACCGTGAACACCTTCAACAATTTTATGTTTTGTAAGTATAGGCAAAATTTTTTCCAAATACTTTAACGATATCTCTTGTCTTTTGGCAACATCTTTCATAGGTATAAAATTCCCGTTGGAATTTTGTGCCAAATCTATTATTACTCTAATGGCATATCTGCCTCTTGTCGATATTAACATATTAACTCCTTAAACTTTAATAAGCATTTTTAAAATTTTCGTTTACAAGCATGATTAAAGCCGTCTATGAGTGCAGAAATTTTTAAAGTAAAAAACTATAAATCAAAAAAGTTTTTTAGTGCGAACATGTTTGAAGATTTTTCCGTTACATTAGGTCGTTAGGAAAAATCAAGTTGGAGCACGGCTTTAAAAATTTCAAGCGAATGGCTTTTTTGCTTGTAAATGAGAAATTTTAAAAGAACTATTTTGATAATTTTTGTTTATAATCTTCAATTGCTTTATGTAATGCATCAGCGCCTAAGTTGGAACAGTGCATTTTGTTTGGCGGTAATCCACCCAATTCTTTTGCAACCGCTTCGTTTGTTAAAGCAAGTGCCTCTTCAATTGTTTTACCCATTGCCATTTCGGATACCATTGAAGATACCGCTATTGCCGCGCCGCAACCGAAAGTTTTAAACTTAACATCTTTTATTATGTTGTTTTCAACCTTAATATAAAATTTCATCATATCACCGCATACAGGGTTACCGACTTCTCCTACACCCGATGCATCTTTTATTTCTCCTACATTTCTCGGATTTGCAAAATGATCCATTACTTTTTCACTATAAAAAGCCATACCTTTTCTCCTATATTAGTTTAAACAACTTTATTTTTTTAATTCAAACTCTATTTTTATTCTTCATGATGATGGTGGTGCTCATAGTCTGTTCCAGGACCGGCTTTCATTCTTTCACCGGTACTTTTAAAATGGTCATATAACGGCGACATCATTCTTAATCTTTTAACTATCGCCGGAAACTCGTTTATAACATAATCTATTTCTTCTTCCGTATTATATTTTGATAATGTAAACACTATGGAACCCTGCCCTACCGCAACATCAACATTTATTGCTGTTAACACATGCGATATTTTTAAAGATTTGTTTGCACAGGCAGAACCGCTTGAAGCCATTATACCTTTAGCATCCAACAAAAGGAAAAGTGATTCCCCTTCCACAAATTCTATAGAAAAATTTACATTTGTCGGCAACCTGTTTTGGGTAGGTCCGTTAAGATAAATATAATCTATGTTTTTTTGTAATCCGTTAATCAATTTATCTCTTAACTTTATAATTTTTTCATAATTTTGTTGCATTTGGCTTAATGCTCTGCTGCAAGCAACACCGAAACCTACAATTGCCGGAACATTTTCCGTTCCTGCTCTTTTGTTAAATTCCTGTACTCCGCCGTCTATTTGCGGTTTTAAATATATTCCTTTTTTAACATAAAGTGCCGCAGCACCTTTCGGTCCGTAAATTACCGAACTTGAAATAGTAAGCATATCTATATTGGATTTAACAACATCTATAGGTATAACTCCCGCAGCAACAACCCCGTCAACATGCAAAGCAACATTTTTTTCTTTAACTGTTTTTGATATTTCATCAATGTTTTGAACAGTTCCTATTTCCGTATTTGCATATTGTATCGATACCAAAATCGTATCTTGTCTTATAGATTTTTTCAGTTCATCCAGTACAACAAATCCTTTGTTATCTACAGGAACATAGGTAACTTCAAAACCGTCTTTTTCCAAAGATTTTACCGCATTTAAAACCGAAAAATGTTCTATTGCAGAAACTATAATATGTTTACCTTTTTTACTGTTACCGTATGCATACCCTTTTATTGCCAAATTGTTGGATTCCGAACCGCAGGAAGTAAATATAATTTCTTCCGGTTTGGAATTTATTAATTTTGAAACTGAAATTCTTGCTTCTTCTATTGCATCTTTAGAAATTTGTCCTAAAGAATAAATACTTTGTGGGTTTCCGTAATATTGTTTAAAATACGGGACCATAGCATCAAAAACTATATCATCCATTCTTGTATTTGATTGATTATCTAAATATACCTGTTTCATTTTTCCTCCAATCTTCCAATCCTCTGCCTTTCTTGCCGTTCTTGTTGTTGCCAATCTTCCAATCTTCTAATCTTCTGCCTTTTTGTTCCACACCGGTGACATTTTTCTTACTCTTTCAACAAGTTTCGGTAACACATCCAACACATAATCTATATCTTCTTCGGTGTTGTATCTGCCTAACGAAAATCTTAATGTTCCCTGTGCCGCAAGCGGACTTGCACCTATTGCAGACAACACATGTGACGGTTCTGCAGAACCTGTTGCACATGCGGAACCTGCAGATGCCGCAATTCCCGCCATATCAAGCATTAAAAGTAAAGATTCCCCTTCTATATAATTAAAACTTACACTTAATACACTCGGAACGGCATATTTTATATCAGTATTTATTACAACTTCCGGAATTTTTTCTACAATGCCGTTCATTAATTTATTTCTTAACTTAAATATTTTTTTACTTTCTTGTTCCATTTCTTCGTTTGC
Organism: Candidatus Ruminimicrobiellum ovillum; assembly: GCA_002448285.1. Taxonomy (GTDB): domain Bacteria; phylum Elusimicrobiota; class Endomicrobiia; order Endomicrobiales; family Endomicrobiaceae; genus Ruminimicrobiellum; species Ruminimicrobiellum ovillum. Next base: position 220,823 of record DJWX01000008.1, read on the forward strand.
AAGTTCTAATGCTTTTGTCATACCTACAATTTCGGCAACATTTTCCGTTCCCGGTTTCATACCGAATTCGTGGTGACCGCCGTGAAATAACGGTTCTATTTTTGTGCCTTTTCTAATATATAAAGCACCAATCCCTTTAGGACCGTAAAACTTGTGTCCCGATACAGACAACAAATCCACACCTAACTTTTGAACATCAAGTTTCAGTTTGCCTGCAGTTTGAACCGCATCGGTATGTAACAATATTTTGTTGTTTCTTGTTTTGTTTATTTCTTTTAAAACTTTAGATATTTCTTCTATCGGTTCAATTACACCGATTTCATTATTTGCATGCATTATGCTTACAATAACTGTATCATCGGTAATTTTACTTTTCAGTTCTTCAACATTTACTCTGCCTGTTTTATCAACGGATATAAAGTCTGCTTTATAACCTTTTTTTGCTAAATTTTGGCAGGTAAAAAGTACAGCATGATGTTCTATTTTACTTGTGATAACATGATTACCTTCATTTGCAAGCAAACTGCCCACAATTGCAATGTTGTCCGATTCCGTTCCGCAGGAAGTAAAAATTATTTCTTCCGGAGATTCGGCATTTATAAGTTTTGCAAAAGTTTCTCTTGCTTTGGTTAATGCGGCTTTTGATTGTTGTCCGTAAGTATGAACGGACGATGCATTACCGTAAATATCCGTAAAGTAAGGTAACATTTCTTTTAATACTTCTTCCCTGACCTTTGTTGTTGCACTGCTATCTAAATAAACATTTCTTTTTTCCATTATATTCTCCTATTGCGACCGAAATTTTTTGGCTACGACTTTGAAAATTTAAAATTTATGTACCATATCACTTCGTTACCATATCAGTACACTGCGTTTCAAATTTTCTTTGTCTCTCCTAAAATCTTTACGGTCACGTCAAAAATTGCAAATTATATATTGCAATTTTTGAATTGTACTTCGTTTTGCCCAAAATCTTAAGGTCTCTGAAATCGCTTCGCGATTTATTGTATTTTTTATAATACAAATTCCCAATTACAACCTTTTAAAAATAACTTTTTATCTTTTGCCAGCCGCCTAAAACATTTGTTGCATCATATCCTCTTTCTTCAAGAAGGATAACCATTTCTTCGCTGAAATACCCGCTGTTACAAAAAACATATACTGCTTTTCCTTTCGGTATACTATCAATTCCTGCCCAAAATTTTGAAACAGGAATATTTACACTGCCCTCAAAATGACTGTCTGAATACTCCGTTTCTTCTCTCATATCAACTATCGTTATTTTTGTTTTATCAAGTTTAATAAAATCTTGTGCCGAAATTTCTTTAACCATTTTAATCTGCTATCGTTCCGCCGCCTAACACAATATCCCCGTCATATAAAACTGCTGATTGTCCGGGAGTTATTGCTTTTTGCGGCTCGTTAAAAACAATTTTTACTTTGTTATCATCCAAAACTTCTATATCTGCTTTATGTTCTTTTTGTTTATATCTTATTTTTACCGAACAACTAAAATTTTCTGTCGGCGGTACTCCCAATATCCAATTAAAGTCTGTTACAACAAACTCTTTTTTATATAAATCTTCCTGATCACCCAACATTACGGTATTATCTTTTGCGGAAATATTACAAACATAAACATGTTTTTGAAAACAACCTAACCCTCTTCTTTGCCCTATGGTATAATAAACTATTCCTTTGTGTTTTCCTATTACTTTGCCGTTTTTATCTATAAAGCTCCCTTCTTTTATTTTGTTTTCGGAAAACTTTTCTATTGCTTTAACATAATTGCCGTCCGGAACAAAACATATATCCTGGCTGTCCGGTTTATCGGCATTAATGAAACCGTTTTCTTTTGCAATGTCTCTGATTTTCGTTTTATGTAAACTACCTAAAGGAAACAAAGTATGTGCAAGTTGCTCTTGTGTTAAATTGTATAAGACATAACTTTGATCTTTGGTGTCATCCACTGCTTTTTTTAAGTAATATTTGTCGTTAATTTTTTCAATTCTTGCATAATGGCCTGTAACAATATAATTACATTCCAAATTTTGTGCCATATTATAAAGTTTTTCAAACTTCATATATTTATTGCAATCTATACAAGGGTTCGGTGTTCTTCCGCTTTCATAACTTTTAACAAACTTATCTATAACTTTATCCTTAAAATCCGCAGAAAAATTTAAAACATAATATTTCATATTCAGTTTATAAGCAACAGACCTTGCATCATTTACATCGTTCAAAGAACAGCATGTTCTGCTTTTTACACCTATATCTTCATTATTATAAAGTTTCATTGTACAACCGATACAATCATAACCTTGTTGTTTCAACAAAAAAGCTGCAACACTTGAATCTACTCCGCCGCTCATAGCAATTAAAGCTCTTTTTTCCATTTTAAATTACCTGCTTAATTTGCTTAATGGCTTTAATTAATACTTTTTGCGGACAAGCAAGGTTTAATCTCATATACCCTTCACCGCCAACACCGAAAGTGGAACCTTTATGTAACCAAACTCCTGCTTTTTTCAAAAACAATCTTTCTATACTTTCACAACTTAAATTCAGTTGTTTACAATTAAGCCAAGCCAAATATGTCCCTTCCATATCTTGAACGGAAACTTTTGTTCCGGCAAAACTTTTTATCAAAATATCTCTGTTTTGCTGCAAATATTTTAATAATGTATCAAACCACTTTTCGCCGTCTTTATAAACTGCTTTTACAGCCTGTATTGCCGGTTTTGTTAACACATGAAAACCTGTCGCATTAACGGCTTTAACAACTTTTTCTCTTATATTTTTGTTTTGTATTACAAGATGTGCCGCCTGCAACCCTGCAAGATTAAAAGTTTTTGTAGGTGCTATTGCCGTTATTGTATTTTCCGCAATCTTTTTGGAAAGAGTGCATATCGGATAATGTTTATAATTTTCGTAAACGAAATCGGAATGGATTTCGTCCGAAACTATAATAACGTTATGTTTAATACATATCTTTGCAACAGATAAAAGTTCTTGTTTTGTCCAAACTCTGCTTACGGGATTATGCGGTGAACATAATATATACATTTTTACTCTATTTTGTTTTATTTTGTTTTCAAAATCTTTAAAATCAAATTCGTATCTTTTACCGTTAAAAACTAGCGGACTGACAACAAGTTTTCTGTTGTTGTCTTTAACAATATCCATAAACGGATAATATACCGGCTGTGAAATTAAAACAGAATCTTTTTCTTTTGTTAATGCCCTGATTGCGGCAGATATACCGAACATTACACTCGGCACACATAAAATTTCTTCTTTTTTTATTTTCCAATCCATTCTTCTTGCATACCAATTTTGCAATAACGATATATATTCATTATCAATGTATGAGTATCCGTAAATGTTGTGACTTGCAACTTTTTTTAATGCATTTTCAACAGCGACCGGACTTTTAAAATCCATATCGGCTACCCACATAGGAATAACATCTTTGTTCCTATTCGGTATGAAATCATATTTTACCGAACCGGTATTTTGTCTGTTATTAACTACATCAAAAAAAGATTTTTTTATTTTATTCATTTTGTTTTACTCTTAAATTTTACCATTAACCAACCATAAAGGTAGGTAGGTAAATATATTATAAAAAAAGATTATTGTTGTCAATATAAATTTTGTATAATAACTTAAAACATTATTATAAAAGAGAGGTAAAAAATGAAAAAATTTGTTTTAAGTTTGGTTTTATGTTTGTGTGTTACACCTTTTATTTTTGCAGATACTGTTTCAACCGACAGCAGCGGTTTTCAAAAAATATCTTCAAGAATTCCTGATGCTGTTTATGATATGAGATATTATTCCGACTACAATTTTACGGGACACAGAATAGACGGATATCATGCTCCTGTTGCTTATATGACAAAAGAAGCTCTTGATGCTTTGGTGGTTGCAGCAGATGATTTAAGAAAACAAGGTTACAGAATTCTTGTCTGGGATACATACAGACCTCAAAAGGCAGTTACCGATTTTGTTAACTGGATAAACGATCCTAACGATCCGGGAAACAAATCTTTTTATCCTGATATAAAGAAATCGGATCTTCTTGCAGGAAATTATGTTGCAGCAAAGTCCGGCCATTCAAGAGGAAGCACTATCGATTTAACAATAATAAAACAAAACGGCAGTTTTGTTGATATGGGCGGAACATTCGATTTCTTCGGTGAAGAATCTCATCCCGACTACAAAAAAATTACAAAACAACAAAAGAAAAACAGACAAATTTTAAGAGATGCAATGTTAAAAGCAGGTTTTAAACCTATCGATTCGGAATGGTGGCATTTCACTTTAAAAGATGAACCGTATCCTGATACATATTTTGATTTTAATGTTGAATACTTTTTACAAAACAGCAGCGGAACAACAAACTCAATAAACTTCTAAAAACCGGTGAAGAGTTGAAAGGGTGAATGGGTGGTTTAATGTAAAAGCAGGAAGAAAACATTCTTCCTGCTTTTTTATTTTATCTGACAGACTATATAGAGAATTTATAACCTACATTAACATTTAAAGAAGAATATTTGAAAACATAATCTGTTCCAGACGAAGCATAATTTTTTTCTTTAAAAGTTGCAGTATTTATAGAATATAACACTTCAAATAAGAACGATTTATACTCAACACCTGCACCTAACCCAAAATACAATCCGCCACCATCAACTTTAAGAACGGCTCCACCTACATTAAAATCATCATAAAAAGACCCGTGTGATATTCCGTAACCGATTTGGCCTACTGCATAAATACTTTCGGATAAGCTTGGTTTTACGGAAAGATATATATTTGTAAATCCTAACTTTGCTTTATCTTGATAAGAAAAATAAGTAGCATCATACGGAGATGAAAGTTCGGATTCAAAGCCATAACTTAAGCCTAAACCTACGGATAATTTTTCATCAAGTTTATAATAACCTTCTACTGCTATGGCAAAAGCATTAGATGTGTTACCTTCGTAGGTATTATAGTCAGGCCCCCAACAAAAAGATGAATTGTAATTTGATACTACGCTTAATCCTAATTTACCTACAATGTCAAACTTGCTGTCTTTACTTGCAAATGCAGGTACTACCATTGCTACCGCCAACAACATTACTACCAACAACTTTTTCATTTTTTACTGCCTCCTTTTTATAAAATTTACTTACTAATTTTTCTTTTATTCTATCATAAATTTTTTACATTGCCTATATCTGTAACAACTTTGTAACCGGCAAGAGATACTCTTCTTTCCAAGCAACCTCTGCATTCCGCTGCTTCTTCGTTTGTACAGATTTTGTCATCGTATAAAGTGTATAAATTTCTATATTTGGTTGGTGATAAATTTGGCATAACAACATTTGCACCGGATTTAAGTCCGAGTTCTCTGCCTTGCGGATCTATTGTTCCTAATGCCGTTGTTGAAGGTATTAAAGCATAAGGGAACAACAACCTTAATATTGAAATTATTTTTAATGTTAAATTCAGTTTACCATGCTCAAACTTTTCAAATTTTGTGTTTTGTGCCGGAATAAAAGGTCCTATTCCTATCATATCGGGTTTAAGTTCCTGCAAAAAACGAAAATCTTCAATAATGTTTTCTATAGTTTGGTAAGGTGAACCTACCATAAAACCACTGCCTACCTGATACCCGATTTCTTTTAAATTAAAAAGGCATTGTTTCCTTTTTTTTAAAGATAAACTTTCGGGATGCAACTTTTTATAATGTTCTTCGTTTGCAGTTTCGTGCCTTAAAAGGAACCTGTTGGCACCTGCTTTAAAGTAAGCAAGATAACTTTCTTTACTTTTTTCCCCTATCGATAATGTAATTGCACAATCTTTATAATTTTTTCTTATTGCAGATACAATATCACAAATTATATCGTCTGTAAAAAAGGGATCTTCCCCGCCCTGCAAAACAAAAGTTCTGTAACCTAAAGCATAACCGTCTTTACAACATTGTAAAATTTCATCTTTTGTTAAACGGTACCTTTGAATATTTTTGTTTGTGCAATTTATACCGCAATAATAACATCCGTTTTTACAATAGTTTGTAAATTCTATTAAGCCTCTTAAATAAACATCTTTACCGTAAACTTGTTGACGGACAATATCCGCCTGCTTAAAAAGTTCATCTTTATAAGTGTCCGTTTCAAGCAACAGTTTAAACTGTTCATTCGAAAGATTTTTGTTTTGTCTTAATTCTTCAATTATGTTCATGAGTTATATTATAACATATACCGGAAATTTTTTTGTCGTTGTCGTTCAAGACCTTAAGATTTTATAAAAAAGCGGGAAGAGAAACCTTCCCGCTTTTTACATTATTGTCGTTATTGGCTTTCAAAGGATTTACAAATTTTAAGCTATAACGAAATATTTGCCGCCTGAAGTGTACTGAAATGAAAGCGGAGCGAGTGGTATTCGAAGAAGGCAAATATAAAGTTATAGCTTAAAAGATAAATCCGTTTCGCCAAATAATATTAAAATGTTAGTCTGCAAAAAGAGCTGTCGAAAGATATCTATCCCCCGTATCCGGCAACAAAACTACAATATTTTTCCCCTTATTTTCCGGTCTTTTTGCAAGTTCTATACCTGCCCACAAAGCTGCACCTGAAGAAATACCTACAAGCACACCTTCTTTTTTACCTATAAGTTTACCTGTCGCAAAAGCATCTTCGTTTTTAACAGGAATAATTTCATCATAAATTTTTGTGTTCAAAACATCGGGAACAAAACCTGCTCCGATACCTTGAATTTTGTGCGGGCCTGCAACTCCGGTAGACAAAACTGCCGATGTTGCCGGTTCAACTGCTACAACTTTTACATTAGGATTTTTAGATTTTAAAAATTCACCTACACCGGTAATTGTTCCGCCTGTTCCTACACCTGCAACAAATATATCTACTTTACCGTCGGTATCTTCCCATATTTCAGGACCGGTTGTATCTCTGTGTATTTTAGGGTTTGCAGGGTTAACGAATTGTCCCGGAATAAAGCTGTTAGGTGTTTGCTGTGCAAGTTCTGCTGCTTTTGCAATAGCACATTTCATACCTTTTGCGCCTTCGGTTAACACCAACTCTGCGCCGTAAGCTTTCATCAACTGTCTTCTTTCTACAGACATGGTTTCAGGCATTACAATAATAATTTTGTATCCTTTTGCTGCTGCTACTGCAGAAAGGCCTATACCTGTATTTCCGCTTGTCGGTTCAATAATTATTGAACCCGGTTTTAATAAACCTTTTTTTTCTGCATCTTCTATCATTGCTTTTGCAATTCTGTCTTTAACTGAACCTGCAGGATTAAAATATTCCAATTTTGCAATTAATTTTGCTTCCAAATTTTCTGCTTTTTCTATGTGTGTGAACTCCAATAAAGGTGTTTTTCCTATTAATTCATCTGCTGATTTGTATATTTTTGACATAATAAATCTCCTTTTTTATAACGATTTACAACTTTGAACTGCGACTTTATATTTTGCTCCCTTATGTACCAAGTCGCTTCCGCTTTTTTTTAGTACACTGCAGTCGCAAAATACTTCGTCTCGTATTAAATTTGTAAATCTAACAATGTAAAATTCACTCTGTGAATTTTACTATTTTTTATCCTATTTAATTTTTACTTCTATACTTATAATTTTCTATTTCTGTGGGCATTCTGCCGTTGAACAAGTTTCACTTGTACTACAACTATCATTACCGCAGCTGCAACACTCTGCGAAACTTAAAGAAACAACAACTGCTAAAACTGAAATGATTAACAATATTTTTTTCATATATACCTCCAAATCACAAGTATTATTTTAACAAATTTTTTATTATTTTTTTCTAACATTAGAGACTTTAAGATTTTAGGTTAGAATGAAGCAACTAACGAATGAAGTGTACTTGGATCCCGTAAGGGCGTACTCGATTGAGTTAGTTGCAAAATTATAACCAAAATATTAAGGTCGATATAAAGTGTTTTTTATATTTTACTTAACTGCTTCAAAACCCTGTTTCAAATCATCAATAATATCATCTATATGTTCCGTACCTATAGATAATCTAACCGTTGTGGGTTTTATTCCACTGCTTAACAACTCTTGTTCTGAAAGTTGTGAATGAGTTGTTGATGCAGGATGTATTACCAAACTTTTAACATCTGCAACATTTGCAAGAAGCGAGAAAAGTTTTAAACTTTCCGTAAATTTCTTTGCCGTTTCCGCGGTACCTTTAATTTCAAATGTGAATATTGAAGCTGCACCTTTCGGGAAATATTTGTCATACAATTCTTTTTGTTTTCCCGTTGCTAAAGACGGATGATTAACTTTTTCTACTTGCGGATGATTCTTTAAGAAATCTACCACTTTAAGTGCATTTGATACATGTCTTTCCACTCTTAAAGAAAGGGTTTCAAGACCTTGCAACAACAAGAAAGAGTTAAACGGAGATATTGCTGCTCCCTGATCTCTTAACAATGTTGTTCTTATTTTTATTATGTATGCCAAATTACCTACCGCTTTTGTAAACACTACACCATGATAAGACGGATTAGGTTTTGAAAGTCCCGGGAATTTATCGTTTTGTGCCCAATCAAATTTTCCGGCATCAACGATAACTCCACCCATTACCGAACCGTGTCCGCCGATAAATTTCGTTGCCGAATGTACCACAATATCCACACCGTGTTCAATAGGTCTTAACAAATAAGGTGTAGCAAATGTGCTGTCTACTATAAAGGGTATTCCGTGTTTATGTGCAATTTTGGATATTGCATCCAAATCTATAACATCAGAATTAGGATTTCCTAATGTTTCGGCATAAAGAAGTTTTGTATTTTCTTTTATTGCTTTTTCAAAGTTTTCAGGATTTGACGGATCAACAAATGTTGTAGATATTCCCTGTTCTCTTAAAGTATTTGCAAACAAGTTGTATGTTCCGCCGTAAAGATTTGTGGAAGATACTATATGATCCCCTGCCGTTGCAATGTTTTGAACTGCATAAGTAATTGCAGATGCTCCCGATGCTGTTGTAAGTGCTGCAGCTCCGCCTTCAAGTGCTGCAATTCTTTTTTCAAGAACATCTGAAGTCGGGTTCATCAATCTTGTATAAATGTTTCCGCCGACAGTAAGTCCGAATCTGCCTGCTGCCGTTGCAGAATCTTTAAATACATAAGAAGTTGTTGCATATATTGGAACTGCTCTTGCATCCGTAGCAGAATCCGGTGTTTCTTGTCCTACGTGTACTTGTAATGTTTCAAATTTATATTTTGACATAATAAATCTCCTTTTTTATAACGATTTACAACTTTGAACTGCGACTTTATATTTTGCTCCCTTATGTACCAATTGCTTCCGCTTTTTTTCAGTACACCGCGGTCGCAAAATATTTCGTCTCGTATTAAATTTGTAAATCTAACAATGTAAAATTCACTTTGTGAATTTTGTTATTTTTTAATTTTCAAACCTTTCGGTCTGTGGAAAAATTATCTTTAATAATTTTTCTTTGTTTTTTAGTTTTAAATTCTAAGACCTTACGGTCTTCATCTGTAAAAATCGTTTCACGATTTTTGTTTTATTTTTTTTAGATTTTTGCTTCGCAAAAATTTCTATCCCTCTATACTTCCGGTTTATCTGCACATTCGCTCGTAAAACAAATCACATTCTTTAATACAACATCGTGGAATGTTTTTTTGTTCTTTCTCTTTTTTATTTGAATATATCATATATTTATTCCTCTTTTTACAATCTTCTATTCTTCCGATTTTCCGGTTATCCAACTTACCTACCTATGCGGTAGGTAAATATCTTATAAAAAAACTTTTTATTTGTCAACATCAAAAATTTCTCTCATAAAAATTTAATCATAAATTGCTTTAAAAAAATTGCCTTGCAATTTTTTCTTATGTATAATATTAAGATAAATTATTGTTTTTTTAGGAGCAAATATGGAATTAACAAAAAAAGATGTTGATTATGTTGCTTCTCTTGCAAGATTGGAATTTGAAGAGAAGGAAAAAGAAAACTTAGTTAAACAACTTGGCTCTATTTTGGGTTATATCGACAAGATAAAAGAAGTTGATACTTCAACAATAGCACCTACAAGCCATGGCGGGACAAGTGAAAATGTTTGGAGAGAAGATGTTGTAGTAAAAAGTTCTCAAGAAACAATAGATGCATTGTTTAAAAATGCACCGGAACAAGACGGCGATTTTTTTAAAGTCAAGAAAGTTATGGAGTTAGAAGATTAAATTTTATTTCATAAAATTTAATTTACAATTTATAATTTACAATTTATAATTAAGGAAAGAAATATGAACAATGATATAATAAAGATGACTGCAACGGAGCTTGCAGCAAAAATTAAAAGCAAAGAACTTTCAAGTGTTGAAGTAACAAAAGCTTTCCTTGGAAGAATAAAAGAAGTAGACCCTAAAATAAAAGCTTATGTTTCCGTATGTGAAGAATATGCATTAAAACAGGCACAGCAATCCGACGATAAAATTGCTAAAGGTGAAAATGTTGGAGTATTGGAAGGTGTACCTATAGCAATTAAAGATAACATTTTAATAAAAGATATCAGAATGACTGCATCATCAAAGATTTTGGAAAACTATATCGCTCCTTACGATGCAACGGTTATTACAAAATTAAAAGATGCAGGTGCGGTATTCGTAGGTAAAGCAAACCTCGATGAATTCGCAATGGGTTCATCAACGGAAAATTCCGCATTTTTTACTACAAGAAACCCTTGGAACACGGAACATATTCCGGGAGGTTCTTCGGGCGGCAGTGCTTCCGCAGTTGGTGCAATGACAGCTCCTTTGGCATTAGGAACAGATACCGGCGGTTCTATAAGACAACCTGCAAGTTGTTGCGGAATCGTTGGTGTAAAACCTACTTACGGCAGAGTAAGCAGATTCGGTGCCGTAGCATTTGCTTCTTCTCTTGACCAAATAGGTCCAATGTCTAAAACGGTTGAAGACAGTGCATTATTATTGAATGTTATTGCAGGGCACGATACAAAAGATTCAACATCAATAAATATAGACGTACCAAACTATCTTTCTACAATTAAAGACGGAGTTAAAGGTTTAAAAATCGGTCTTCCCAAAGAATATTTTATAGACGGTTTAGATGCGGATGTTAAAGCATCGTTGGATAAAGCAATAGAAGTTTATAAGAATTTAGGCGCGGAATTTGTGGAAATTTCTTTACCTCACACGGATTATGCAGTTGCGGTTTATTATATTATTTGTTGTTCCGAAGCTTCAGCCAACCTTGCAAGATATGACGGTGTAAGATACGGTTTCAGAGCAGAATGTAATAATTTGTTGGATGAATATCAAAAATCAAGAGGTCAAGGTTTCGGTGCGGAAGTTAAAAGAAGAATTATGCTTGGAACTTATGCACTTTCAGCAGGTTATTATGATGCTTTATACGGAAAATCTCAAAAAGTAAGAACATTGATTAAACAAGATTTTGAAAAAGCGTTTGAAAAAGTTGATATTATTCTTACTCCATCGGCTCCTACACCTGCATTTAAAATAGGTGAAAAGAGTTCGGATCCTTTACAAATGTATTTATCGGATATATTTACAATAAGTTGTAATTTAGCTGCTATACCGGGAATGAGTTTACCTTGCGGTTTTTCACAAAAAGGTATTCCTATAGGTATGCAATTACTTGCTAAACCGTTTGATGAACAAACGATGTTTAAAACAGCTTATGCCTATGAACAAGCTACGGCTTGGCATAAAGAGTTCCCAAAAATATAATTGTATGAGGATATAAAAAATGAATAATAAATATGAAGTAATTATAGGACTTGAAGTTCACTCACAAATAAAAACAAAAACAAAAATTTTCTGTAATTGTTCTACAGAATTTCATTGTAAACCTAACACAAACATTTGCCCTGTTTGCACCGGTCAACCGGGAGTTTTGCCCGTATTAAACAAACATGCCGTAGAACTTATAGTAAGAACAGGTCTTGCTTTGGATTGTACAATAAATAAGAAATCCGTATTTGCAAGAAAACAATATTTTTATCCCGATTTACCTAAAAACTATCAAATATCTCAATACGAACTTCCTTTCTGCGAGCATGGCAAAATAAATATTTCCGTTGACGGTAAAACAAAAAGTATCGGTATAACAAGAATCCATTTGGAAGAAGATGCCGGAAAACTTATACATGATATAGGTTCAAGACAACTTGATTATTCTTTGGCAGACTACAACAGAACAGGCGTGCCTTTAATGGAAATTGTTTCCGAACCTGATATGAGATCACCGCAAGAAGCGGCAGCTTATTTGGAATCTCTTAAAAACTTAATCGAATATGTTGAAGCTTCCGATTGTAACATGGAAGAAGGCAAATTCAGATGCGATGCAAATATAAGTATAAGACCTTTCGGTCAAAAAGAGTTCGGAACAAAAGCAGAACTTAAAAATATGAACTCTATTTCCGGTGTTCAAGAAGCTCTTTCCTACGAAGTAGAAAGGCAAATTGAAATTGTAGAATCCGGCGGCAGAGTTATACAGGAAACAAGAACTTGGGATCCTAATGAAAAAGTGACGAAATCCATGAGATCCAAAGAAAATGCACACGATTACAGATATTTCCCGGATCCTGATTTGGTACCTGTAAATTTAGATGATGAATTTATAGATAATATTAAGAAAAACATTCCGGAACTTCCCGAAGCAAGAAAAGCAAGACTTATAAACGATTTGGGACTTTCCGAATATGATACTAACATAATAATATCAGATAAAGCTCTTGCAGACTATTACGAAACAGCTCTTAATACTGCTAATAAAGGTGCAAAAGATTGTGCAAAGACCGTTGCAAACTGGATTATCACGGAATTGTTAGGTAAGTTAAACAACTCAAAATTAACAATAAAAGAATCCCCTATTTCACCTGAAAATATAGGTAAACTTGTAATACTTATTTCCAAAGGAACAATATCGGGTAAAATAGCAAAAACGATATTTGAAGATATGTTTAAAGATAACAAAGATCCTGAAGTGATAGTTAAAGAAAAAGGTCTTGTTCAAATATCCGATGCAGGCGAAATAGTAAAAGTTTGCCGAGAAGCAATAGATGAAAATGCTAAAATCGTTGCGGATTATAAGTCCGGTAAAAAATCGGCTATAGGTGCTTTGGTTGGTGCCGTAATGAAAAAATCCAAAGGTAAAGCAAACCCTCAAATGGTAAACAAAACATTAACCGAACTTTTAAACAAATAAAATTTTGTTTAAATATAAAAAAAGGAACTATGTTATAAAGCATAGTTCCTTTTTTATTTGATTTATATATTTTAATTCTTAAAAAAGTTCTTTAGTATTCTAAAAATTTTAAATGAAAAAGTCTTAAAAGTATTTAATAAAAATATCGAAAAATTTATTTTAAATTTATATAAAAAACCTAAATCCAAAGACATTTCTTTTAAAAATTTTATATGTTCTATTGCTATAGAATAATTTTTTTGTAAAGTTTGCTTAGATATGTTCTTACCTAATTTACCAAGTTTATATAAAAAAAAGTCTATACAAAATTCTTTTATTTTCGGTTCGTTGAAATTTCTTTTTTGTAAATCTTTTGTTAATGTAATAAAATTGCAGAAATCATCTGTTGCATTTTTTTCAAGATTAGTTGTTATGCTGGAATTATGTTTTCTATAAAACAATAATTCATCAGAGATAAAAGCTATCTTTTTTGAGTACAAAAATACTAAACCTAAAAACGGACAATCTCCGGCACTTTTTCTCTCATCATAAAACCAAATGTTATTATCCTTTATCAAAGATGTTTTATATATTTTTGACCAAACAAAAGCACCGGCATATCCCTTATATAACCTTTCTATATCACTGTTTGCGGTTATTTTATGAATTTCTCTTATTCTGGCAGATTTATATGCGTTGTCTTCCTGAAAATAAAATTTATAACTTGCTCTTACAACATCTGCACCTGTTTCTTCTATTTTATTATACAAGACTTCTAAATAGTTTTCTGTTATCCAATCGTCGGAATCTATAAATGTTAAATATTTTGTATTAACATTTTTGATACCGGTATTCCATGCACCTAATAATCCTTTATTTTCTTGTGTGATTATTTTAAATCTTTTATCTTTTTTTGCATATTCTTGTAATATTTCCAAGGAATTATCTGTAGAACCGTCATTAATACACAAACATTCAAAATCTTTAAATGTTTGATTTATTATACTATCCAAACATTGTGTAAGATATTTTTCTACGTTGTAAACCGGTAATACTATTGTTATTTGCGCCATTTTATTTCCATTCCGCCTTACTATTTACAAAATTCTTTATATTTGAAACTACACTTACTTTGTCGTTATCAATATCTACGATATGAAAACCGTAAACATTTATAACCATTGTGTTATCTACTTTCGTAATTTGTTCCGTCATTTGTCCTTCAAAATGAACATGTCCGTGAAACCAAATTAACGGATTAAACTTTTTAAGAAAATTTTTAAAACATAAAAAGCCTTTATGACAAGTATCTTGTTTATCATGAACACCTAATATAGGTGCATGAGAAACAACGATTATTTTCTTCTTTTTTCTTCTGAATATAAAATCTTTTATTTGTTGTATTCTTATTTTTTTTGATACTTTACTTACAATTCTTGCCATTTCTTTTTCGGTATATTGATACCCTTTCATATTGTATCTCATTGAACCTTCAAAACCCACCAAGATATAGTCGGCATAAACTTCCATTCTTGCATGCAAATTTATACCGCCCAAACTGAACTGCTGTTCATCATCATAAATTTTATCGGCTATTTTTTTAAAATAATCTTTGGAAGTATCGTTATTTAATGTGGGATGGTTACCTTCTACAAAGAAGAAATATTTTCTTACACTGTCAACAATAAATTCCAAATAACTTTTAGATAAATCTCCGCAAGATACAATAAAGTCAATCTTTTTTATAACATTTGTATTTCCGATTATAAAATCTTGAAGTTTTGCATCTTCTTTATCGGATACGGCAAGAATTTTCATAAGTTATCCTTATTTTAAATTACTTTACTAAGTTTTTTATAATATCGGTAAATATCGAAGGAATAATATCAAGAAACTTTTTATCTTTATATTTTGCCATAAAGTCATGTGCGGTAAAATCAAAACCGACATCGTGTCCCGCCTGCTGACTTAAAAAATATTTATGTTTTTGTATCCATACATACAAGTCGGTATAAGTTCTGTTTGCGAATTTAGATAAAATTTTTTCTTCTTTCATTAATTCTACGGCAGGCAAAAATCTTTCGGCATACCATTTGTAAGATACAAACATTATTGATCTTTTTATAAGTTCACCGTTATTATAATTTTCTTTAAAATCCAATATTTCCTGGTTTAATATTGCATAACTTTTTAATTCGGTAACTTTTAAAGGATGTATTAAAATTTTATTATTTAACATTGTTGCTTTTTGAAAAGCGTTTTCTTCCAACTTTATCAAAAACTTTTTTGTGCTTTCCGAATCGAAAGTATAATTTTTATCTTTTGATAATTCAAAATCAAATTTAATTTCCGTAACATCGGCATCTATATATTTTGCTTTAAATTCATTTTTAGCTACTGCAACTCTGTGATGACCGTCTATAATGAAATAGTTATCCAACATTTGGTAAACCTGTATCGGTTCCAAATTTATACCTTTTTCCATTAAAGATTTTATGTATTCGTATCTGGATGAACCGTCGCTACGTTTCGGCAGCAATGTTTCGGAAAAATCTAAATATCTTCCCAAACTGCCTATAATTTTATCTATAGGTATTGCCTGGATTCCTTTTGATTTTAATGTATATACCGGCACATTCTTTTCTATTGCAGAAAAATCTACTAATATTCCGTCTTTATCGTTTGCCATTTTTACCTCTATAAAATAAAAAATATGGGTAGAGAGGGAATTGAACCCTCACGGCTCTTGCGAGCCTCAGGATTTTAAGTCCTGTGCGTCTGCCAGTTCCGCCATCCACCCATATTCACTACACTTATTTAAAAAAACATATTGCAACTAATATTGAGAAATTATACATTTTTTTTATAAAGCTGTCAAAAAATTGCGGAGCAATTTTTAGCTTAAAGTTTAAAGCTTATAGTTTATGTTTTTCGGTAAAAATTTGTGAAGCAAAATTTTCTATTATTTTAAATGTTTTAAAGCATTGATTGCTCTTTGGTGATTTGGATTCAATCTCAATGCAAGTTCAAACATTTTTTCCGCTTCAAAATATTTACCTTTAGCATATAAAATTAATCCTTCTTTATATTTTTCATCCGCTAATTTCTCATCTATTAAAATATTTTCTTCTTGGGGTTCTTGTATATTTTTTTGTTCCCGCTTTGCAGTATTTTTTAAAGATTTTGTTATTTCTTTTACAGACTTATCTATATATTCTTTTGCGGAAGAATAATAATTAAAAGATGTGTTTGTATATTGTGATTTCTTTAAAAATTCCTGCAATTTTTCCATATGTTTTATACATTCAACCCACTGTTTGTTTTTATATAAAATTATTCCGTTCTTAAGTAAAGTGTTTGCCTCATATTCGAATTGTTTTTTCTTTTGTTCTTCAATCGAATTGGTTACAATTTCATTTACTTTATTGTAATATTCCGTGATTTCTTTGTTTTTATTATCAAATTGAAGGTATTTCATCCATTCTTTTAAACATTGATCGTAATTTCCTTCATAATAATTTTTGTAACCTGCCCAGTAAGCATACTCATCAAAATCAGTATCAAAACTTGAAGAAGATTTTTCTTTCATCATTTTCTTTATTTTTTCAAAATAAATATTCGGAGATTCGTATGTGGAATAATCCATTATAATTTTTTGTAAAATATCTGTTGAATACAAGTATTGTTTTTTATTATAAAAATCTTTTGCTTTATCAAACATTTCTTGTGCTTGTTGTTGTGAAAGTCTGTCTTGATTCAACGCTGCCTGTGCTTCTTTTTCCAATTCATTTTTCAATCTTCTTTTCTTATTCCATCTGTACGACAAAGAAAACCTGTTTATTAAATCAAGTTCATTGAAATCTATAGAATAGTTTACGGTAAATGCGGAAATATTTATACCGAAACCGGCTGTAATATGTTCCGGATAATAACCGCATCTTACAGCATATTTTTCTATAAACTTATATTCAAGTCCCGCAAAAAGTTCATTATAAGAATCTTCGTTTACTATATCCAAAGATAATGTTAAAGTATCTTTTGTTTCAAGCCTGTATATTATCGGTATTTCCATTAAAGTTGACAATCTGAATATATATTGAAAATCTTCTTTGTATTCATCAAGTTTTATACCGGTACCGACAATGTTTTGCATAGATAAACCTACGCCGAATTTTGCCCGGGTATATTTTATGTCCACATTATCAAAATATTTTGATAAACCTATATCCGTTGCAAAACCGCCATTTTTTTTAGCATATAAATCATAATAAATATACTTTAAATTTATACCTATAGAAGTATCTATAGGCTTTATTGTTGTCGCAGCCGAAAGCACATATGCCCATTGATTTGTTTTAACTGTTTTAGGATTATCAAACGCATCTTGCCTTATTTCAACATCACCGCTTGCCAAATCTATAGCGGAAAAGCCTAAAAAGAAATTATCTAAAAGTCTGTAATTAATTGCCGCAGCATTGTACGATGTTCCGTCAAACAAATTGTATCTTGATAAAGACACATTGTTATAATCGAAATATCCCAACAATGAACTGTTATGATATATTACGGAAGGATCATCTAATGAATTTAATGCTGTTTCTCCTTGAGAAAATGCGACAACAGAAGGTCCGTGAGAGAGAAAATTTTTTCTTTTCCCGGTAGCATATATGTTTTGAACAACAAATATAGATATTATTAAAACTAAAATTATTTTATTATTAACAATCTGCATCTTTCGGTTTTACTTCCGCCATCCGAATATTTTTTCTTTATTACACACAAATATGTTCCGTTATACAATATGTTACCGTAATCATCTTTACCGTCATAAACAATTTCGTTGTTACCTTGTGACAGATTAGCTTTTACGGTATGATATATTTTGTCCCCGTATTCCGAATATATATCAAGTTCGGCTTTACCTTCTTTACTCATTTCAAAAAATATTCTTGTAGTTTGTCCTTTCTGAGGATTAAACGGATTAGGTGCATTATAAACTTTTTTAATTTCACCCAAAGTAACAAAATCAAAAGTTATGGGATTTAACATTTTTATACCATACTGATTTTCCACCTCTACTCTCCAATAATATCTTGTTCTCGGAGAAAGATTTTCGGCTGTATAAAAATCTTCGGTCGCCAAATCGTATTGTTGCATGGAATTTTCATCTGTTCCTAAAAACAAAGTATATTTTAATATATCGCTTTCAACACCTTTGGCAACAGTCCAGCGAAAATTTAAATTTGTATTAGAGTTTCCTTTTCCGTCCTGCAAACTAAGATTTAAATTTTTAAAAGAATGAGGTCTTTCACTGACTATAATAAGTTTTGTCGATGAGATATATTCATCGGGATAATTTTCGTTATCCGCAACGACATAATATTCGTAATTTCCGTATTCTAAAGGTAATTCCATATTAAACAAATTATTTCCCGAAGGATTAAAAAGTTTTTCCGTCCAAGAATCCGACGAACTTTGTTTTCTGTAATACAATTTCGGATATCCTTCCGATATTTCGTTACCATACTTATCGTTATATTTAATTTGTAAAAAAACATCATTTTCGCTTTTGATACTGATTATATCTTTTATGCTGTCATCGGATATTAAAACATTATCGGTGTTAGGTATGTAATCCAAAAGTGTAAAAAAAGATTGTTCGGATTGTTTTTCTTCTTGAGGATTTGTTGTTTCATACTTCAGTTCGGACAAGCCGACATAATCTATGTAAGAATCCACGTTAAGCCAAGCATTTTGTTGGGAAAATTCTGCAACTTTTTGTTCTATTTGAACTTCTTTCTCGTCGACAGACATACTATTGGCATATATATTTGATACAAAGATTATTAGAGATAAAATTATTAAACGAAAAAACTTCATATGCATAAAAAAATCGGGGTGACTGGACTTGAACCAGCGACCTCTCCCACCCGAAGGGAGCGCACTAGCCAACTGTGCTACACCCCGACCAACTATTCCAGAATATCTAAAATTTCTTTTAATTCCTGTTTTATTTCTTCAAGAATTTTTGAATCGGAAACGCCAACCTGCATATTAGACATATTTTTTTTTCTTCTGTCAACAGTAAGGCATTTTTTTACACCTTCTATTGTATACTTCTTATTATACAATAAATCTTTAATTTTTTTAATAAGTTCGACATCCAAAGGAGAATATTTTCTTATTCCGGAATGCCTTTCCGGCTTAAGTTGTTTAAACTCTGTTTCCCAATATCTCAACGTGTGAGCGGGAACATCCGTTCTTTCGGATACTTCACTTATATTTAAATATTTTTTGTCCGGTTCAAACATTGAATATCTCTTTAGATTGTTTAAATTTTATTTTCTTTTTCGGTTCTATAAGTATCGTATCACCCGTTTTGGGGTTTCTTCCCTTTTTGGCTTGTGTAACCAACAAATTAAAACTTCCAAAACCTGTAATTACTACCTTTTCACCGTTTACTATTGCGTTCAACATTTCATCAAACAATTTATTTACAACTATAGTTGCCTCTTTTTTTGAAGGCATTATTTTTGCTATTTTTTCTATTAAATCGTTCTTAGTCATTTTTTATTCCTCATTCAGCTTTCGGACTTCTTGTCATTAAATCATATACGGCTTTTTTAGCATCTTTATTGTTAAACAAAACTTCATAAACTTGATTTATTATCGGTAAATCTATATTTAATTTTTTGCCTAATTGATAAGCACTCATACAAGTTTTTACACCTTCGGCAACCATTTTAAGTTCTTGTTCGGCTTGTTCCAATGTTTTACCTTTTGCCAACATCTCACCGAGATTTCTGTTTCTTGAATGTTTTGAAAAACAAGTAACCATTAAATCTCCCACACCCGAAAGTCCGTAAAAAGTTTTTTCTTTACCGCCCAAAGCAACACCTAAATTTATAAGTTCTATTAAACCTCTGGATATTATTGCAGCTTTAGTATTATCTCCGAAATGAAGTCCGTCTATTATACCGCCTGCTACCGCAAAAACATTTTTTAAAGATGCACCCAACTCAACACCGACTATATCGTCTTGCGTATAAACTCTGAAATAATCGTTCATAAACAAATCTCTGACTTTTACGGCAAGAGATTCGTTCTTTGATGCGGATGTTACGGCGGTAGGAATTTGTTTTGATACTTCTTCGGCATGACTCGGTCCTGATAATGCAACTATTTTGTCTTTCGTATCCGGATAAATTTCTTCTATTATCTGAGATACTCTTAGCAATGTTTCGTTTTCTATACCTTTTGTTGCACTGATTATAAGTTTTTTTCCTAAATCAATATTTAATTTCTTTATAGACATTACGGTTGATCTTAGAAAATGAGAAGGTACAACAAATAATACGGCTTCCGTTTCATTTATAATATTTAAATCACTTGAAATAACAACACTTTCCGGAATGGTTGCCCCGCCGATAAACGGAATTATTCTTTCTTTATCCAATTTTTCCGCAGCTTCTTTATTTATTTCCCAAAGATAAACTTTATGCCCGTTATTTGCCAACAAACATGCAAGTGTTGTTCCCCAAGAACCGGCGCCTAAAACTGATATCTTCATTTTTTGCCTCTTATTATTTTATGGTTTTAGTTCCAAATATTTTATTTTCCGTTCCGTTTAATAGTCTTTTTATATTGCCGATATGACGAATTACGACTAAAATTGCAATTATACCGGAAAAGACTATAAGTTCGGGAAAAGAATCTAAACAATATAAACTTATCGGCAACATCATTGCCGCAATAATGGATGCTAACGAAACATATTTGAATATTGCCAATATAATAACAAACGTTATAAAACAAATTAATACGGATAAAGGATTCAATGCTAAAAATACGCCGCAAGCCGTTGCAACACCTTTTCCGCCTTTAAAGTTTAAAAACACGGTAAATATATGACCGATTATCGTAACAAGAGCAACAGCTATTACTATCAAAGAAAATTCGGGATTTATTAATTTTACAAAATATATTGGAATAAACCCTTTCAAAACATCTAAAATCAAAGTCAAAATCCCTAAAGGTTTACTTATGGTTCTATAAACATTTGTGGCACCGGGATTTCCAGAACCTACGGTTCTGATATCAATATGTTTAAATAACTTTGCAATTATATATCCAAAAGGTATTGCTCCGCATAAATATGCAAATATTAAATATAAAATTATTTTTAACATCTTAAAAAATACCCCAGATTATTTGAAGATTGGAAGATTGGAAGCTAAGCTGTAAAATCGCCATGCGATTTTTAATTTTTTATAGATTCTGAATCGAGTTCAGAATGACACCGATGAGATCCCGCATCAAGTGCGGGATGACATTTCTTCTAATCTTCTATTCTTTCGAACCTATCCATCTCCATTCATCAACTTTTTGTAAAACAAAAAGTTTCTATCCCTCTATACTTCTATTCCTCTATACCTCAAATTTTTGCTTTGCAAAAATTTATTCTTTAAACTTCTCTTTTGAAATTTCTCTGAATTTCAAAATTATCGGTGTTCCTTTAAAAGAAAACCTTTCTCTTAATATGTTTTCCAAATATCTTTTATATGAAAAATGCACCAATTCCAAATCGTTTACGGCAATTCTAAATGTCGGCGGTTTTGATACGGGTTGTTCTATATCTTTTATTTTTAAAACTTTACCTTTTCTTGAAAAAGGAGTTTTATCCGTAGCATATCTGATTGCTTCGTTAAGTTCTTCCTGCGGAACCATTTTGGAATATTCTTTATAAATTGCAGGTGCAAGTTTAAATATTCTGTCTACTCTTTGTCTTGTTTTTGCAGAGATAAATATAATATCTGCCCAATCCAAAAACTTTAATTTTTCTTCCAACTGCTGTTGAAACATTCTTATTCTGTCTTCTTTATCTTCTATCAAGTCCCATTTATTTACGGCTATTATGCACGGCTTTTTCTTTTCTATAATCATTCCCAATATTTTGGCTTCGGTTTCACCTATACCTTGTTCGGCATCCGCTACAAGAACGGCAATGTCCGCTTCATCCATGGCATAGTTTGTACTTAGTGTAGACAAATATTCCAAATCATCTTTTTGTTTGTTTCCTCTGTGAAGACCGGCAGTATCTATCAACAAATAATCCGTATCTTCGTATGTTGCATGAACGGAAAGAGAATCTCTTGTTGTTCCCGGAATATTGTGAACTATACATCTGTTTTGTTGTGTTATGGAATTTACCAACGAAGATTTACCTACATTAGGTTTACCCACAAATATTATTTTTAACAAATTATCTTGTTTTTCAACGACATCGTTATCGCCTATCATTTCACATATCGCTTCAAGCAATTCAACCATATTTCTGCCGTGTGTAGATGATACGGATATAATATTTTCAAAGCCCAACTGATAAAATTCATAACTTTTTACTTCTTCGGCAAATGTATCTATTTTGTTTACAACAAGTATTACGGGTTTTTTGCTTGCTCTTACGGATTTTGCAATTACGGGTTCAAAAGGATGGATACCCGATTTACCGTCAACAACAAACAAAATAATATCGGAACTTTCTATTGCCAAGTTTAATTGTTGGCTCATGGATTCCGAAAATTCCGAAGTTTCCGTACTCCAACCCGCAGTGTCGGTAACAATGAAATGTTTATCTTTCCAAGCTACTTCATAATCGTTTCTGTCTCTTGTTGTTCCCGCAATATTGTGAACGATAGCTTTTTTCTTACCTATAAATCTGTTAAACAATGTTGACTTGCCGACATTCGGTCTGCCGACAATCGCAACTTTTTTGTACATTAAAACCTCTGTAAATTAATTTTCGATTATTTCTTTTTTCCTTGATTTTGTTTTGCCATATTTTTATAAGTTTCAAATCTTGCCACTTCTTTAAACGGTAATACTTTTTTAGAAAGATTAACTATTTTTTCTCCTTCTACATCCGCATGTTTTATACTAAATGCGGTTAACGCTTTATTTAAAGCACCGGTCTTCATATTTTCTTCTATAGAAAACAAAGGTTTTATCACAAATTTTTTCGGTGTTTTATATATTTCTTTTGCTTTTTCTATTTCCATATCGGAAAATTCATACTTTAATGCAGCAACAAGTGATTGTTCGGCATTATACAATATTTTTATTTCAAAATATTTTTTGTCCGCATTAATAGAACCTAAAGAAAGAATTTTTGCCTTTTCCGAATTTTCATCATAAGCTTTCTCTGCTTGAAGAGAATTTAGTTTATCTATTTTGGGTTGCATAGTCGAAACTACGGTTTGTGCTATTTTTGCTTTGTTTTCACTCTTTTTTAATGAACTGTCAAAATTATCCAACTCCGGTTTTATTTCGTTCTTGACTGCTTCAATTTCCTGTAAAACTTGTTCTACAGACTTTTTTTCTTCTTTAATAACTATTTCTTTAACTTCAACATTGTTTGCGGTTTTTTCCTGTTTTATGGTCGCAGTATCAACCGCAACTTCGTTATGTATTGTATCACCTGCTATTTTAGCCGTTGTTGTACTTACTTCGGTAACACTTGCAGAACTTACATTTACTTCGTTTTGATTAACTAAAGCAATATCCGATTGAACATCTTTAGCCTTTTCATCTGTGCTTTTTTTTGCATTCTTCTTTGCTTCTTTTTTAGCTTTTTTATCTGCTTCTTTTTTTGCTTTTTCTTCAGCTTTTTTATCTTTTTTAGATTTTACAGTTTCATCTTTAACAGTTTCTTCTTCCGACTCTGCATTTACAACTGGAATGTTTTTTTCAAGCTCCTCTTTTTTTTCAATTTTCTCGCTTTTTTCAGCTTTTTCTTTTTCCATTTTTTCAAGTTTTTCTTTTACTTTGGCATCTATGAGTTCTGCTTCTTTTTTTGCATTCTGTTCTTGTTGCAATTCATACAAATAGTTTCTTGCAATATCGGAATCCATTTTTACAATCAACTTAATATTTACAGCCTGTTGGTTACCTTTTTTCATGAATACTTTTTTGTTTTTCACTTCAACTTTAGCAACATCTTTTACGAATTGATTATATTCTTTTTTTGATAATTTATAATCTTTTATTTTAATATCGGACTTTTCTATAGCTTGTTTTGTTAACCTTTCTATTAACGAAGACACTATTTCATCTTGTGACTTATTTGAAGGAATATCATCCGTTGCTTCGACTTTATAATTTTTTACTTGAGCAAAACAAATACTACCGACAAATAAAAACATTAACGCTAAGCTAATAACTTTTCTCATGTCTTTCCTCCGTTAATCTATATCTTTTAGTTTTTTATAAATAAATTTTATATTTTTTTTAAGCTCTGCAAGAGTTCCGGAATTATCTATTGTAATATCTGCCAATTTCATTTTATCCTCTATCGGCATTTGTAATGCTATCCTTTTGGTAGCCTCTTCTTTTGAAAGATTATCTCTTTTCATAAGTCTTGACAGCTGCAAATGGTATTTTGCATATATAACAATAACTTTATCACAAATTCTGTCCAATCCCACTTCAAAAAGTAAAGGAGCATCAACTATAATGTCGGTAACATTATATTTTTTTGCTATTATCTCGTTTGTTTTTCTTATTATGTGAGGATGGATTATTCTTTCAAGTTCTATTTTTGCCTGTTTATCGTTAAAAACAATTTCACCTAACTTTTTTCTGTTCAAAGAACCGTCGTCCTTTAATACATCCGTTCCGAACGTACCGACAATATCTTTCAAACATTTGCTGTCTTTAGTAGTTAATGTTCTCGATATTTTATCGGCATCGATTATATAACAACCGAGTTGTTTAAATATTTTAGATGATTGACTTTTTCCGGTAGCTATGCTTCCCGTAAGCCCGATTATCATTTTATACCTTCCATTTCTGCCCAATTACTACCTGTTTTTACTTCCACCAACAAAGGAACATCCAACTTTACCGCATGTTCCATCTCATATTTTAGCATATTTATAACAATATTTTCTTCTTCTTTAGGCACTTCCAATAATAAATCATCATGAACCTGTAAAAGTATCTTGGATTTCAAGTTTTGTTCTTTTAACTTTTTGGATACATTTATCATTGCTATTTTAATAATATCCGCCGATGTTCCCTGAACAGGAGTATTAAGAGCCATTCTTTCACCGAAAGATACTATCTGTTTATTGGAAGAATTTATCTCCGGAATATATCTTATTCTTCCGGTAATTGTTTTAACATATCCTTTTTGTTTTGTTTCTTCTATTATTTTATTAGACCAGTTCCTTATACCGGAATATTTTGAAAAATAGCTGTCTATATACTCTTTTGCCTGTTTAACAGGAATATCCAACTGTTTGGATAAGCCGAACGAAGATATACCGTAAACTATACCGAAATTTATGGATTTGGCCGCCATTCTTTGCTGTTTTGTAACATCTTCTTTTTTAGATATATTAAAAACTTCCATAGCGGTTGCAGTATGAATATCTTGACCGGAACAAAAAGCTTTAATTAAGTTTGCATCTTTGGATATGTGTGCTAAAGATCTTAAATCTATTTGAGAATAATCTGCAGAAACAAAAATTTTCCCTTCATCTGCTACAAAAACTTTCCTGAATTTTCTGCCGTATTCCGTTCTTATAGGAATATTTTGTAAGTTCGGATCCGAAGAAGAAAGTCTGCCTGTTGTTGTAACCGCCTGATTAAATATTGTGTGTATTCTTTCTCCTTCAATTTCGGTAAATCTTATGACCGAATCAACATAAGTAGTTTTTAATTTTTGTAATTCTCTGTATTTTAATATTTCGTTAGCAATATCATATTGAGAAAGTTCAGCCAAAACGGATTCATCGGTTGAATAACCTGTTTTAGTTTTTTTAATTACAGGCAAATTCATTTTTTCAAACAATATTGTTGCCAGCTGTTTAGGTGAATTTATATTAAATGTTTCTCCTGCCAAATTATAGATATTTTGTTCAAGAACAGATATTGCATTTGTTAATTCTTTATCAAAATCATTTAAAAAGTTTTTATCTGTCTTTATACCGATATTTTCCATTTCATATAATACTTGAACTATCGGCATTTCTATATCAAAAAATAAAGATGACAAATTATTTTTTTTCAGTTCGTTTGTTAATACATCTTTTAAATTATAAAGGCTTACGGATTTTGAACATGAATATTGTGCCAATGTTTCTATATCAAGGTTATCGGCTTTTATTTTTTTTGTTCCTTTGGAAAAAATTTCTTCGTCTGTTTTTATATAAAAATTCAAATACTTTAATGCCAACTGTTCTGTTGTATGTTGTTGTGAAGGATTTATACAATAAGATGCTATCATAACGTCAAAAGATATATTTTTGAGTTCTATATTTAATGTTTTAAGTATATGTTTAACAAACTTTAAATCGCAACCTATAAAATTTATATTTTCATTTTCAAATACAGATTTAAAAATTTCAATAAAATCTTGTTCCGGAACCTGTTGCAATATAAAATCGCTATGATTTACGGGAATATAATAATTGTTGTCTTGTCCGTAACAGAAAGAAACTCCCACCAACAAATCCTGCATTATTCCGGAACCTGCGGTTTCTATGTTTATTGCTATTTCTTTTTGTTGTAATAACTGTTGTTTAAGCTCGGTTGCCTTTTCTGTAGTATCGACTATTTTTACAATATTTTTTATTTCTTTATGTATAACTTTTTGTTCTGCAATTTTTTCTTCTTGTTTATCTTGTTGTCGGTTCACTTGAAAAGTTATCTGTTGTGAACGATTAGGAATAAAGCTGTATAATTCATACTCTTTAAAAAACTCTTTTGCCGTTTCTGTTTCAAACAAATTGTCGTTATATTGTAATTTTTCCACAGAAACATCTATAGGAACATTAAGTTCAAGTTGTACAAGCTTTTTACTTAACAAAACATCGTTTGCACCGTCTTTAATTGCTTGTGATATTTTACCTTTAATCGAATCGGCATTTGCAATAATATCTTCAACACTGCCGTAAGTGTTTATAAGTTTTACTGCTGTTTTTTCCCCTATACCTTTAACTCCGCAAACATTATCACAATTGTCGCCCATTAAAGCCAACATATCTACAACTTTATCGGGATATAAACCGTATTTTTCATAAACTTTTTGACTGTCGAACATTATATTTTTAGATTCGTTCCAAATATGAATATTGTCGTTTACCAACTGAAACAAATCCTTATCACCCGTAACAATAACAACTTTTATACCTTCTTTTTCGGCTTTTTTCGCAACCGTTCCTATAACATCGTCGGCTTCAAAGCCCGCCATTTCAAAAGAAGCAAGTTGCATAGCGTTAACAGCCTGTCTTGCTATAGGCATTTGTTTTATTAAATCTTCATCCAACTGTTTTCTGTTTGCTTTGTATATCGGAGATAATTGATGTCTGAAATTTTTTGACGGATGATCGAAACATACTGCAATGTAGTCCGGTTTTTGTTCGTTTTTTACTTTATTGATAAGTTTTATGAAACCATAAACGGCATTCGTAGGAACACCTTTTGATGTCGTTAACGGTCTTATAGCATGGTATGCTCTATGAATATATGCACTTGCATCTATGATATATAAAACTTTGTCCACAATAAAAAATACTCCGTATTTTTTAGCTTAAAGGCTT
>DJWX01000008.1:248709-257904 GCA_002448285.1 Candidatus Ruminimicrobiellum ovillum
GCTTAAAGGCTTTAACTACGAGTCGTTGCACGGAATGTTTGCCAACATTGCAATGGCAAATCATCCGAAGATCCCGTATCAAGTACGGGATGACAAACTTTTCACCCTTTCACCAACAAATTGTTTACAATTTGTGTTCAGCTATTCACCAAACTTTTTATTCTATAAAAAGTTTTTATCCTTCTATAAAGTGTTGGGCGGAAATTGCCGCTATAGCTCCGTCACCCGCGGCGGTAACTACCTGTCTCAATATTTTTTGTCTTACATCTCCGCAAGCAAAAATTCCTTCTATTGAAGTGTTCATATTGTCATCGGTTACGATGTAACCTGCTTCGTTTAACTTTATTTTTGTGTTTTCCAAAAATTTTGTATTCGGCAACCAACCGACAAAGACAAAAACGCCGTTAACATTCAACGGTGACGAAATGTTATTTTTAACATTTTTTAACATCACTTGTTCCACCGAAATATTACCTGAAATTTTTTCTACTACGGAATCGAATATTATATTTATTTTAGGTTCCGCAAAAACTTTTTCCTGCAAAATTTTTGCCGCTCTGAATTGGTCTCTTCTGTGAATTAAATTAACTTTTGTAGCAAATTTCGTTAAATACAATGCTTCTTGTAATGCCGAATCTCCGCCGCCGACAACTGCAATTTCTTTGTTTCTGAAAAAAGGTCCGTCGCAAGTAGCACAATAAGATACACCTTTACCTATAAATTCTTGTTCTCCTTCAACGCCTAACTTTCTGAAATTTGCTCCGCTTGCTATAATAATCGTTTTAGTAAAATATTCTTTTTTGTCCGAAAGTATAACTTTTTTTATCGCATCATCGGTTTCCATAAAAGAAACCTCACCGTAAACTATTTCACATCCGAAAGTTCTTGCCTGTTTTTCCATTTTCATGGCAAGCTCAAACCCGTTAATACCTTCTTCAAAACCGGGATAATTTTCAAGATGATCGGTTATTGCGATTTGCCCGCCGCAACCTGCTTTTTCTATAAGTAAAGTTTTAAGCCTTGCTCTTGAAGCATATATTGCAGCCGACATACCGGAAGGTCCGCCGCCGACTATTATAACATCATATATCATATTTTATTCTCTCTGTTTTAATATTTTTTCTATAGTAATTTTTTTATATCTTTTTGCCAAAGTTCTGCCACACCCGGAGCAAAGCCTACAAATTTGTTATAAATTTCCCCGTTCTTATCTATTATAAAGAATTGAGGTATGGACGATATTTTATAATTTGCTATAACTTTTTTATCACTTAACAATATAGGATAACTCATTTTCTGTTTCTTCAGAAATTTAGCTATTGTATCTTTATCTTCCTGCAAATTTATACCTAACACTACAAAATCTTCGTTATCTTTATACTGTTCATATAGCTTTTCCACTTCCGGAATAGAAGCTCTGCAGGGAGGGCACCAAGTTGCCCAAAAATCTATAAATACGACTTTACCTTTATAATCGGATAAAGATACCGGTTTACCTTCCAAATCCTGCAAAGTAAAATCGGGAGATATTTCCGCACAAGAAAAAGAACAACATGCAACTACAAACAATAACAAGACAAAAAGTTTTTTATAAAACATTATTTAACTCCTGCTCTATAGCGGTTTTAGGTCTGAAGCCGACCATTTTATTTATTGCTTTTCCGTCTTTAAATATTATAAGGCAAGGAATAGATGTTATTTGAAACTGCGATGACAATGACATATTTTCATCGGTATTAACTTTACCGACTTTAATTTTGCCGTCATATTCTTTTGCTATTTCATCTACTACAGGCAACAACATTTTGCAAGGTCCGCACCATGGAGCCCAAAAATCAAGCAATACGGGAACATCCGATTTTACAACTTCTTGTTCAAAATTTGCTTCCGTTATAACTATTTCTGCCATTTTATGCCTCCGTAATTTATTATTTTTTATATTGATTAGATTATACTAAAAACGGCACTAAATTGCCAAAGACAAATTTGCAATTAGTAATTAGTAATTATTAATTAGTAATTAATGTAAGGACAGAAAAAAACTGAAATATTTGTTTGTGAAACGAAGAAATTCCGAGCTGTAGTGTACAAAAGTGTACACGGTACATGAAGCTCGGAATTTCAAAGTTGTAACTAAAATTTTTCAGTTTTTTATTTATCAAGCTTATAATGAGTTTGTATGCTGCAAACTTCCCAATCATAATTTCTTTTTGCCCTTATCGCTTCAATACTTGCTCTGGCTGCGGCAAGTGTTGTTACTATAGGAACATTATACATTAAAGCTGTTCTTCTGATACTGTAACCGTCGTGATGACTCTTTTGTCCGGACGGTGTATTTACTATCAAAGCAACTTCTTTGTTGGAAATTATATCAACGACATTAGGTCTTCCTTCCTGGATTTTGTGAACTTCTTTTACATCAAGTCCGTTTTCTTTAAAGAATTCCGCAGTGTGTTTTGTTGCTATAACACTAAATCCAAGGTCTATAAAATCTTTTGCAATTTCAAGACCTTTCGATTTATCTCTTTGACCCAAACTTATAAATACTGTTCCCGAATCGGGCAATATTGTACCTGAAGCAAGTTCGGCTTTAGCAAATGCTTTACCGAAATCTTTATCTATACCCATAACCTCACCGGTACTCTTCATTTCAGGACCTAAAACGGTATCAACATTAGCAAATCTTATCCATGGCAACACAACTTCTTTTACACATGTATAATCTATATGTTTTAGTTGACCGTTCAAATATTCCGCGGGAATTAAATCTTTAACCGCTTTTCCTATCATAACTTTTGAAGCAAGTTTTGCCAAAGGATAACTTATAGCTTTTGAAACAAACGGAACCGTTCTTGAAGCTCTCGGGTTTGCTTCCAAAAGGTAAGGAATACCGTTTTTAACGGCATACTGAATATTCATTAATCCTTTAACATTAATTTCTCTTGCCAAGTTTATTGTATGTTCTTTTATTTTTGTTATTACATCTTTAGATAAAGTGTGTGTAGGAAGAACGCAAGCGGAATCTCCGGAATGGATACCTGCCTGTTCGATATGTTCCATAATACCTGCAATATACACATCTTTACCGTCGGAAAGTGCATCAACATCTATTTCTATAGCGTTATCAAGATACTTATCTATAAGGATAGGTTTACCTTCACTTACATCGGTAGCTTTTGAAATGTATGTTTCAAGATGATTCTCATCGTAAACAATTTCCATGGCTCTACCGCCCAACACGTAAGAAGGTCTTACCATTACCGGATAACCGATTTTACTTGCTATAGCTTTAGCTTCTTCAAATGTTGTTGCAGTACCGGAATCCGCTTGAGGAATATTCAATTTTTTCAACACTTTACTGAATATTTTTCTGTCTTCTGCCATATCTATAGATTCAACGGATGTTCCCAAAATTTTGAGTCCTGCCTTATTTAAAGCTGATGCTAAATTTAAAGGAGTCTGTCCGCCGAACTGAACAACAACACCTTCCGGTTTTTCTTTATCCGCAATATTTAAAACATCTTCCACCGTTAACGGTTCAAAATAAAGTTTGTCTGCAGTGTCGTAATCGGTAGAAACGGTTTCAGGGTTACAATTTACCATTATTGTTTCATACCCTTCCTGTTTTAAGGAAAGCACTGCATGCACACAACAATAGTCGAACTCTATACCCTGACCTATTCTGTTGGGACCTGCACCCAAAATCATAACTTTTTTCTTCTTATCGGAAACAACTACATCGTCTTCATCTTCATAAGTTGAATAGTAGTATGCGGTTTTAGCTTTAAATTCTCCGCCACAAGTATCTACAAGTTTGTATACGGGAATAATTTTTAATTCTTTTCTTAATGCTCTTATTTCTTCTTCTTTTTTGCCTGTAGCTATTGCTATTTGTTTATCTGAAAATCCGAACTGTTTTATTCTTCTTAAAAGAAGTTTTTGATCTTCCCCTTTCAATTTGAATATGTTGGGAATTTCGCTTTCCATATCAACAATTTCTTTTATTTGATTTACGAACCACTGATCTATTTTACATACATTGAAAATATCGTCAACGGACATTCCGAGCTTCAAAGCGTATCTTATTACATAAATTCTGTCGCAGTTTGGTGTTGCAAGTTTTGCGGTAACAATTTCCAAAGCTTTTTTCTTCGCTTCATCCGTACCCAACTCAAGAAGTTTGTTTAACTCTTTATCTATACCTACATTTTCAAGACCGTAACCGCTTCTTTTAACTTCCAATCCTCTTATAGCTTTTTGCAATGCTTCTTTAAATGTTCTGCCCAACGCCATTGTTTCACCAACGGATTTCATTGCTGTCCCGAGTGTTTGGTTTGTATCACCGAACTTTTCAAAAGCAAATCTCGGAATTTTTATAACATGATAATCTACCGTCGGTTCGAAACTTGCAGGGTTAGGAGCCGTAATATCATTTGTAAGTTCATCCAATGTGTATCCTACCGCCAACAAACTTGAAATTTTTGCTATAGGAAAACCCGTAGCTTTTGATGCCAAAGCCGATGAACGGCTTACACGAGGGTTCATTTCTATAACAACAAGTCTTCCGTCTTTAGGATTTTGTGCAAACTGAATATTTGCACCGCCGTGTCTCATACCGATAACTCTTAGTATTCTGAACGAATCTTGTCTGATTTTTGCATATTCTTTTGCGGTAATTGTCATTGCAGGTGCAACGGTAATGGAATCTCCGGTATGAACACCCATCGGATCAACATTTTCTATTGAACATATTGCAATACAATTATCTTTTCTGTCTCTCATAACTTCCATTTCAAGTTCTTTCCAACCTAAAACGGACTCTTCTATTAAAACTTCGCTTATAGGGCTTGCCTGAAGTCCCGCCTGAACAATTTCTTCAAACTCTTCTTTTGTCCATGCTGTTCCGGAACCTACACCGCCCAAAGTAAACGAAGGTCTTATAATAACGGGAAAACCTATGGATTCCGCAATTTCTCTTGCTTCTTTCATGTTGTAAGCATAACCGCTTTTCGGTAAATCAAGGCCGATACTTTCAACCATTTTTTTGAAAAGTTTTCTGTCTTCCGCTTTTGAAATGGTATCAAAATCCGCACCGATAAGTTCTACATTATGTTTAGCCAAAATACCTTTTTCGGCTAAGGCTACAGCCAAGTTTAATGCTGTCTGGCCGCCGAGTGTAGGAAGAATGGCATCCGGTTTTTCTTTTTCAATAATTTTTTCAACAATTTCCGGAACCAAAGGTTCAATATATGTTGCATCGGCAAATTCGGGGTCTGTCATAATTGTTGCAGGGTTGGAATTTACCAAAACAACTTTATATCCTTCTCCTTTTAAAGCTTTTATTGCTTGTACTCCGGAATAATCGAACTCACAAGCTTGACCTATAACGATAGGTCCCGAACCAATTATAAGTATTTTTTTTAGATCTGTTCTTTTAGGCATTTTTTTCCACCATATCAAAGAAATTTTTAAACAAGTATCCGGTTTCGTCTGAATCTAAAGAAGGATAAAACTCCACTGCGAAATTGTTACCTTTTTTATTGGCAAAACCTGCGACCGTCCCATCATATAAATTTATATGTGTTACTTGTAAATTTTCGTTTTGTTCTATTGAGTTTTTGTCCGTATAATAACCGTTATTCTGAGATGTTATTGCTATTTTGTTTGTATTAATATCTCTAACGGGATAATTTGCTCCTCTGTGACCTATTTTGTGTTTTACCACTTTTGCACCGTTGGCAAGTGCCAAAACCTGTGAACCGAAACCGATAGCAAATACAGGCATATCCGGACATTTTTGTATTATTTGTTTAACCGTATCAATTGCATAACTTGAATTTGCCGCATATCCCGGACCGCTTGATAAAAATATACCCTGCGGACATTCTTTTAAAATTTCGTCTGCCGTTGCGGTTGCGGGAAATACCGTAACCTTATAGTCTTGAGATGTAAAAGTATCTATAAAACTTTTCGGACAACCGTAATCTATTATTGCGATTTTTTGTTTTTTACCGTTTTCGTTTAAAGAATATTTTTCTTTACATGTTACGGTTTTAACCAAATCCTGTTTATCGTTTGCGACAACTTTTGCAAGTTTTGATTTTAAACTTTCAACATCAAAATCTTTTGTTGATACTATAGCTTTTTGAGTACCGTTTTCTCTTATATGTTTTATTAAAGCTCTCGTATCAAATCCTTCCATTGCAACTACATTGTCTTTAACAATTTGGTCCTGCATTGAACCTTCTGCTCTCCAATTGGAATATCTTTTGCTGTATTCCTTAAAAAAAAGCCCGGTAGCTTGAATAGCTCCGGACTGAAAATCTTGGTTATTAAATCCGCAATCGCCAACATGCGGATGAGCAAAACAGATTAATTGTTTTGCTGTTGCGGGATCGGTAACAATTTCCTGATACCCGAAAACAGCAGTGTTAAAAACAATTTCCCCCGTGCTTTCCGTATCTGCACCACAGGAAAATCCTTCAAAAACTTTACCGTCTTCTAAAGCCAAAATACATTTTTTTAAAACCATTTTTCTTCCCT
The DNA here is from genome assembly GCA_002448285.1 of Candidatus Ruminimicrobiellum ovillum. Taxonomy (GTDB): domain Bacteria; phylum Elusimicrobiota; class Endomicrobiia; order Endomicrobiales; family Endomicrobiaceae; genus Ruminimicrobiellum; species Ruminimicrobiellum ovillum. The sequence continues at coordinate 255,253 of DJWX01000008.1, forward strand.
ACTTATATAAATTTCTTAAAATAATTTTACTTTCTTTCCCGCAGGAATTGTTTCTTCTCTTTTTCTTCCGAGAGAAACCAAATCTATTTTTGCACCTACCAACTGTTCCAATCTCTTTATATATTTTTTTGCATTTGTCGGTAACTTTTCAAATTTTGTTACGCCTCTTACAACACCGTTTAAGCCCGGCATTTCTTCGTATACAGGTTTACAATCTCTTTGAACTATTCTCGATGCAGGAAAATCTTTCAAAATTTTACCTTTATATTTATAAGCTACACATATCTTTATTTTGTCCAATCCTTCCAAACAATCAAGTTTTGTAAGGATAAGATGTTTTATACCGTTAACTCTGACACTGTGTCTTAAAACAACCGCATCAAACCAACCGCATCTTCTCGGTCTGCCTGTTGTTGCTCCGAATTCCTGACCTTTTTCTCTTAAAAATTCGCCCGTTTTATCAAAAAGTTCCGTTGGGAAAGGTCCTTCGCCGACTCTTGTTGTATAAGCTTTAACTACACCCAAAACAGCATCTACATTTGACGGCCCCATACCGACACCGGTGCTTGCTCCGCCCGATGTAGGATTTGATGATGTTACGAAAGGATATGTTCCGTAATCCAAATCGAGCATTGTACCTTGAGCAGACTCGAATAAAACTTTTTTCTTTTTTGCTATTGCATCTGCAATCATTACCGAAGTATCCGCAACATATTTTTTCAAGAACTTTGATAATACTGCATGATCTTTCAATATCTCTTTCTTTAATTTCTTTATATCACAAACTCTTTTAAGCATATTTTCTTTTTCTTTTAAATTTTGGTCTAAAAGTTCAAGAAAAACTTCTTTATCTATATAATCTATAACTCTTATACCGACTCTTCTGACTTTGTCGGTATAGCAAGGACCGATACCTTTCTTTGTTGTTCCTATTTTTGTTTGTGTTGTATCGCTTTCAAGCATACCGTCTATAAGTTTATGGTAAGGAAGAATAACATGTGCTCTTTCACTTACGAAAAATCTTCCGTCAACGGGAATTTTTTTCTTTTTTAATACATCTATTTCTTCTTTTAAAGCTTTAGGATCTACAACGACACCGTTTGTAATCATACAAACTTTTTTAGGAAACAATATTCCGGATGGTATTAAATGTAAAACAAACGGTTTGTTTTCATATATTAAAGTGTGTCCCGCATTGTTACCGCCCTGATATCTGACGATATAATCCGCTTCTGCCGCAAGATAATGAACAACTTTACCTTTTCCTTCATCTCCCCACTGAGTACCTAACACAACTAATGTAGACATATTTACCTTCCAAAAAATAACCGTTAGAGCTTTTTTTAAGCTTAACGGTCTATATTTTATTTAAATGATATTTATTTTTAGCAGTTTATTATTCTATCGTTGTCGTTAATTATAAATTGTCCATTGAAAATTATAAATTGCCTTTATTACAGACCTTTGTTATTGTATTAAAACATTTTTTCTTTGTCAACAAAAAATTGCCAAGAGCAATTTTGAGGAATAGATGTATGGATGTATAGAAGGATAGAAACGACAGGTGAATGGGTAAAATTATCGTTTTGCTGTTGTTGCTAATTATAAATTTTACATTGTAAATTATAAATTGTAATTTCAGGTCTTGACATAAAATATTTTTTTTGATAAAATTTTTTACATTGTTAGTTTTGAGATGGGCCCGTAGCTCAGTTGGTAGAGCACTTCACTTTTAATGAAGCTGTCACGCGTTCAAGTCGCGTCGGGCTCACTTTTTTAAGCTCCCATCGTCTAGGGGTTAGGACACATGATTTTCAATCATGCAGCAGGAGTTCAATTCTCCTTGGGAGCGCTTTAAAATAACTTTTTAGATATAAAGAAAAAGACTTGCAGATATAACTGCAAGTCTTTTTTTGTTATAAACTGAATAGAACAAAATATCAGCAAACATCAAAATTACTCTGGGGTTCCGGCATATAGGATGAGCCTTTTGTTGTTCGTATATCTTCTATACCACCATTAGCATACACTCTTGTATGAACCTCCCATAATTCCCCATTTTCTGTAAAGTAACCTGCATGGATATCAACATAAGTATCATAACCGTCATCATCTGACATTTTTTTCAATTTCGAAACTATGTTCATTGAGGCCTTGTCTGCCCAATTATTATTTGCTTCTGTATACCAATCCCTAAAATATTTATTTCCTCGCGAATCTACATCAAGATATTCACCTTTTCCGCCATAATCATCACAAAAATAATCATTTTTTACATGAAACGCAAGTTCCGCTTTTGCTATTGCATTAACTAATATATGACCTTCAGTAAATTTTGCTTTATCCACATACCCTCTATATATCGGCACGGATATTACGGATAGAATACCTACAATAACTATCACTATTACCAACTCTACCAAGGTAAAACCTTTTCTTTTTTTTATTATATTGTTCATAGTTTTTTCCTCCCTAAAACAAGGTACCTATAACTTCACACTGTAATTATAGTGTATATTTATATTACTTGCAACCAAAAAAAAGGCTTACTTTCCAGTAAGCCTTTTATCAAACTTCAAATTATAAACCATATTTTAGAAACAATATCTATTTAAATTTACACAGCTCTACGAATTTCATCATTATATTCAA
>DJWX01000021.1:0-7713 GCA_002448285.1 Candidatus Ruminimicrobiellum ovillum
ATCTTTTGTTCCTACAGGCAAATGCAACTCAAAATTTTTGTACCCGTGCGGTGTACACCATGCAAGTATTGAAGGGTTTAACTCTTTTATTACTTCAACAGTTGTATTTGCACATTTTGCAACAATTTTTAAATCTATAACTTTATCTATAATGACGGTATCAAAAACCATAGGTTCCTGATAATTTAAATTTGTAAACCCGTATTCTTCCGGATTTTTAGCGATTTTTACCGAAGCAATAAACTGAGGAACATAATTTTGTGTTTCTTTGGGAAGAGCGTTTCTTTCTTTCATTTCCAATACCGATGAAGCATTGGAAAATTTCATATCTCTTATAAGCCCGTATTCACCTCTGTTATATGCGGACAATGCCAAATGCCAATCGTTCAACAAAACAAAAAGTTCTCTTAAATATTTCGCAGCCGCTCTTGTAGCTTTTACGGGATCTCTTCTTTCGTCTACCCAATAATTTATCTGTAATCCGAGTGCTTGTCCTCTGTGTGCCATTATTTGCCACATACCCACGGCTTTTGCTCTGGACACAACATTGTTATTGAACAAACTTTCTATAATAGGTAAATACTGCAAATCTTCCGGTAAATTATATTCTCTCAAAATAGACACTATCATGTCTTTATATTTCCCGCTTCTTTCAAGTGCAAGTCTTATACTTTGAGCAGATTGTCCGACACTGTATCTTTTTATCCATGCATTCAAAATATCTTCATCGTAATCCATTGAAATTTCAAGTGCATCTTCCCTGTTAAGATGATTTTTGTTCGTATCAAGTCCGTTAATATTTTTTATTTTTCTTAAAATATTTTCGCAATCGGTTAACAAAAATTCAACTTCTTCCGGTTTTAAGTTTAACGAATTTAATTTTTCCAAAAACTTGTGATAACTTTCACTTGCGTCTATATAGTTATTTTGTCCGCAGGCACTTAATGCGGAATTCAAAAATTGGTCTGCTTCCATAATATTTTCTTTTAACGATTCAACCTTTTCATCGAGAACAGGCGTATCTATATCGTTAGTATCGGATTGTACAACACCTATTTCCGTTTCTATCTTTTCCTGATTGATTATTTCTTGTTCGGATTGTTTTTTATGTTTTTTACAAAAAGATAATGAAGGATTAAACAATAATACCGTAACCAATAAAATAGTGATTAATGTTTTATATTTATTCAATGAATTCATAACTTATTATAAAGATTTTAAACCTTTTAAAACTTGTTGCGGATTTTGTGCCGCAAAAATATAACTTCCGCTAACCAACACATCCGCACCGGCATCAATACATACTTTTGCCGTTTTATCGTTTATTCCGCCGTCTATTTCTATTAAACATTTATACTTATTATCATCTATAATTTTTCTTAAAGAAGAAATTTTAGGTACCATATCTGCCATAAAAGATTGACCGCCGAAACCCGGCTCAACAGTCATAATTAATACAACATCAACCAAAGGCAAAATTTCCAAAATATCGTTTACGGGAGTTTTCGGTTTTATGGATACACCGACTTTTATCCCGGTCTTTTTTATTTCTTGTATTAATTGTTTTTTATCACATGAAACTTCATTATGAAAAACAATTAAATCCGCACCGGCCTTATAAAAACTTTCCCAATACTTTTCGGGATTTGTTATCATTAAATGGACATCAAAAAACAATTTGCTGTATTTTTTTATTGATTTTACAACAACAGGCCCTATAGTAATATTAGGAACGAAATGACCGTCCATAACATCCACATGCAACCAATCCGCACCGGCAGACTCAACAACAGCAACATCTTTTGCCAAATTTGCAAAATCAGCAGATAAAATTGACGGTGCTATCAATATTTTTTTCATATTAAAAATCTCTTTCTTCTATTGAAATATTATTTATAAAAACTTTTACGGTTGCTTTACCGTTAACTTTTACAGGGACAGAAATTGTAGTCTTCGGCGCTCTTATTCCGTTAAAGATATCTTTTTCTCCGTTTTCATCGTTTAATACCAATCTTATTCTTTTGTTTTCGTTACCGTCCGGAACGATATATTCAAAAGTTTTTTCTTCAAGAGCCAAAGAACTTTTTTCATCTGCAACATAAAAAATAATTTTAGTATCTTTTGTTATTCTTTCATCAAATTTAGGAGACTGTTTAAAGACTTCTCCCGGGTTGGCAAGAGTTGTTCTTTTTGAAACAACTTTAACTTCATAATTTTCGTCTATTGCCCATTTTTTTGCTTCTTCGGCGGATTTACCGGACCAATCGGGCATTAAAACAGTTCCGTCGGTCGGTGCACCGTTTGATACCAACACATTTACGGATGAATCTTTTTCTATTGTAGAACCTGCCGCAGGTTCTTGTTCTAACACTATACCTTCTTCATATTTTACGGAAGATTTTTTCGTTAATTCTCCTAAAACAAGTCCCAAAGAACGAAGCGATATAGTTGCGGATCTTATTGTTTGCCCTTTTAAATCCGGTACGTAAACTATTTCCCCGCCCTGACTTATAACAATTTTTATTACTTTACCTTCTTTAACGTTCATACCTGCAGGAGGTACTTGTCTTATAACGATACCTGCCGGGACATCCTGATTAAATTCCGAACCGTCTTTCATCAATGCAAGTTTGGATTGCGATAACATATCCAAACATTCAACCAAATTTTTGCCTTGCAGATCCGGTACCAAAACTTCGGATTTTTCTCTGACAAAGCCCGACATTATAATATTGAACGAATAATATCCTGCCGCCGCCAATATTGCTAAAATCACAAAAACTTTTATTAAAAACATTACAATTTTTTTCATTTCTCTCACCAAAAATTAATTTATGTTATATTTTTTCATTAATCTGTTAACTTTCTTTTCTATATCTTTCTTTGTTTTGGCTCCGGTGGAATTTGCCGCAGAAACAGTAGAAAGAGTGGAAACATCGTTCAACATTTCCTTAACATCTTTGGTAATAAGTTCACCGTTATCGTTGGTTATGGCAGATTTTCTTGTATTAAAATAAGCATGATACAAACAAAAAATTATAGCAAGAACAATTATCATTTCCAACAAAAAAGTGCCTATTCTCATTGGCTTTTCTCCTTTTTATTATTACCAATTGTTAACATGTACTTTATCTGCATTATATTTTTGTTTAGGTTGTTCTTGTGTAAGAGGATAACCTATAGGAATAATGTTTAGCGGAATAACATTTTCCGGTAAATTGAATAAACTTCTGATACCTGCTACTCTTTCATCGGACGGATAAGCCATACACCATACGGCACCCAATTCCAAAGCTTCCACAGCCAACAAAATATTTTCTGTTACGGCACAACAATCCTGCTCCCAAAATCTTTCACTGATATTTTTGTCACCGCAAACGATTATTGCAAGTTGAGAATTTTTACTGTATGATGCATTCGGTGCAATTTCCGCGATTTTTTCCAATTTTTCTTTATCGGTAACAACCAAAATTTCCCAAGGTTGTTTATTCATTCCGCTGGGAGCGGCCATTGCACATTTTAATATGGTATCTATTTTTTCCTGTTCTACTTTTTTATCGGAATATTGTCTTACGCTTTTTCTGTTCAAAATATTTTCTATTGCAGCATTTTTTGAACTGTTATCTGCGGATTTTTTCGAATTGTTATCTGCCGTTACACAAGAAACCAATGAAAATAAAACAAATACAGAAAAAACATAAAATATTTTTTTCATAAAAACCCCTACATTGATAATTTAATTAATTATATATAATATACCACCTAAATTTCAATTTAAAATAATAAACTTTTCGATATTATAATTTGTTACAAAATGTTTTTTATCTTTACTTAAATAGTTTTATTTTGTAAAATTTTTTATCATATATTAAACGGTTAGGTTGTGTGCTATGATAAAGTCTATTTTTGTAAACAACGGTATATGCCAACAAGAAGAAAGTATCGAAAATATAAATAAAATTTACAGTAACAATCCGTCTTTGTTATGGGTTGATATTACTTTGGAAAAAGGCGATTTGTCCACGGATGAAATTGCTCTTCTTACCGATACATTCAAATTTCACGAACTTTCGATTGAAGACTGTTTGTTCCCTTTATACAACCCTAAAGTTGAAGAGTTCGACAACTACCTTTTCGTTAACACTCACGGTATAAGATTAAAAACCATGAATTTGGCAGAGTTCGATGAATCAATGTACGAGCTTGATATTTTCTTATCAAAAGACCTTATTGTTACCGCACATACCGAAGAGTTGGAATTTTTGGACAGTTTAATGCACAAAGCAATGTTGAAACCGCAGATAGAATTAAAAAGCATGGAAACATTGTTATACAAAATTTTGTCGAAAGTGGTAGACAACCTTGAACATACAATGGAAAAAATCAGCGACAAAATAGATTTACTTGAAGATAAAGTTTTGGAAGATCCGCATCCCGATGATATGGAACAAATTCTCGATTTGAAAAAAGTTTTGCTTTCCATGAGGAAAATCGCAGATCCGCAAAGAAACGTTTATTCTTTCTTTGCAAGAGAAAACAACGAATATATAAGAGAATCTTATTCGGCATATTTCAGAGATATTACAGACCAACTCAACAGCTTGAATAAAACAATAAACTATAATTCACAAATGATAAGTTCTCTTATTGCAATTTATATGTCTTCGGTAACATTGAAGTTAAACGAAACAATGAAATTCTTAAGTATAATAGCTACAATATTTTTGCCGATACTTATATTTGCAAGTTATTACGGAATGAATGTTGCTTTCCCCGAAATAAAAATTTTGGGTGAAACGGGAACATGGTTCTTTGCAATATTTTTAATACTTGCTTCAACCTGCGGAATTGTTCTGTACATGAAAAGAAAAAAATGGTTTTAACAAAATATTAAATAAAAAAGGAAGGTACTTTTTAGTACCTTCCTTTTTTTATTGTATTAAAACTTTATTTTTGTTTTCCGTAAATAAGTTTTCTTAAAAACTGGCCCGTATAAGATTTTTCTATTGTCATAATCTTTTCCGGTGTTCCGCACCCTACAACTTTACCTCCGCCGTCTCCGCCTTCGGGGCCTAAATCTATAATCCAGTCTGCCGTTTTAATAACATCCAAGTTATGTTCGATAACCAAAACCGTATTTCCGGCATAAACCAATTTGTGCAACACATCAAGAAGTTTGGCAATATCGGCAAAATGCAAACCTGTTGTAGGTTCATCAAGAATATAAAGTGTTCTGCCGGTAGACCTTCTTGAAAGTTCCGTTGCAAGTTTTATTCTTTGTGCTTCACCGCCGGACAATGTTGTTGAAGATTGTCCTATCTTAATATATCCCAAACCTACATCGTTTAATGTAGATAATATCTTATGCAATTTAGGAATATTTTCAAAAAACTTTACACTTTCTTCAACCGTCATATTTAAAACTTCATCTATGTTTTTACCTTTATATTTTATCTGTAAAGTTTCTTCGTTAAATCTTCTGCCTCCGCAAACATCACACTTAACAAAAATGTCAGGCAAAAATTGCATTTCTATTTGTAATGTTCCGTCACCCTGACAATTTTCGCATCGTCCGCCTTTAACATTAAACGAAAATCTGCCCGGCATATATCCTCTTGCTTTTGCTTGAGGAGTTTGTGCAAACAAATCTCTTATTAAAGAAAATGCTCCTGTATATGTTACAGGGTTGGATCTCGGTGTTCTTCCTATAGGTGACTGATCTACAATAACCACTTTATCTATATTTTCTAACCCTTCTATTCCTTTATTTTTTCCCGGAACCTCTTTTGCTCTGTAAAATTTTTGTGCTAAAGATTTATATAAAATTTCATGAACTAAAGTAGATTTTCCCGAACCCGAAACACCCGTTACACACACAAACAAACCCAACGGAATATCAACATTAATATTTTTTAAATTGAACTGACTTGCACCTTTTATCGATAACCATTTACCGTTGGTTTTCTTTCTTTTCGGTATAGGTATTGAAAGTTTTCCGTTAAGATATTGTGCGGTAACTGAATTTTTAACTTTCATAACTTCTTTAGGTGTTCCGCTTGCAACTACTTGTCCTCCGTGAATACCCGCACCGGGACCTAAATCTATTAAATAGTCTGCCGTTCTCATTGTATCTTCATCGTGTTCAACAACTATTAAAGTGTTACCTAAATCTCTTAATGTTGTTAATGTTTTTAACAACATTGTATTATCTCTTTGATGAAGACCTATTGACGGTTCATCCAATACATAAAGAACACCTGTAAGCCCCGAACCTATTTGTGTTGCAAGATGTATTCTTTGAGCCTCTCCGCCCGAAAGAGTGGAACTTTGTCTGTCTAAACTTAAATACGAAAGTCCTACATTATTCAAAAAGTTTAATCTTGCTTTAATTTCTTTTAAAATAACTTTTGATATAGTTTTTTCTTTTTCGGTAAGTTTTATATTATCAAAAAATTTTACCGCCTGTTCTACCGACATTGCCGTTATATCCATAATTGATTTATCGTTTACCAATACGGATAATGCTTCTTTTTTCAATCTTTTACCGTGGCATGTAGGACAAGTTTTTGTGGACATATACTTTGAAAAAATTTCAGTTCTTACAAAATCGGATTCGGTTTCACTGTACCTTCTTTGCATGTTGGTAATAACACCTTCAAATTCTCCGTCACCGTATAACAACACTTCCTGTTGTTTGGATGTTAAATCTTTCCACGGCCTGTTCATGGGAATTCTGTTTCTTTTGCATGCATCGGTTATAAGTTCATAATAATATCCTGACCATGCACCTTTCCATCTGTGAGTTCTTGTTGTTACAGGTTCAGACCATGCTTGTAATGCGCCTTGATTAACAGTCCTTGTTTTGTCCGGAACAATCAAATCGGGATCAATTTCGCTTTTTTCCCCTATACCGGAACAATCCGGACATGCACCGTGCGGAGTATTAAAAGAAAAAAGTCTCGGTTCTATTTCCGATATATTTATACCGCAATCTATACATGCATAATGTTCACTGTAAGTTTTTTCTTCTTTTATATCTTTGTTTTCGTTAACTACCGCAACGGTTACAAGGCCTCTTGCCTGTTTAAGTGTGGTTTCTATGGAATCCGCTATTCTTGTGTGTGCTTGTTCTGACACTTTTATTCTGTCTATCAACAAATCTATATTATGTTTTTTGTATCTGTCCAACTTTATACTTTCATCAAGGTTATAAATTTTCTTATCTACTCTTACTCTTGTAAAACCGTCTTTTAAAAGTCTTGAAAAAAGTTCTTCGTAAGTTCCTATTTTCCCTTTTATTAACGGTGCAAGAATATATATCATCGTTCCTTCATCAAGTTTCATAACATCATCTATAATTTGTTGTGAACTTTGCGGAGTAACTTTCTTACCGCATTTAGGACAATGTGCTATACCAATTCTTGCATATAACAATCTTAAATAATCGTATATTTCGGTAACCGTTCCCACAATAGATCTCGGGTTATGTGACGGATTTTTTTGTTCTATGGATATTGCCGGTGAAAGACCTTCGATAATATCAACATCGGGTTTATCCATAAGGTCTAAAAACTGTCTTGCATAAGCGGATAAAGATTCAACATATCTTCTTTGCCCTTCGGCATATATTGTATTAAACGCAAGTGAAGATTTTCCCGAACCTGATAAACCCGTAACTACGACAAGTTTGTTTTTCGGAATGTCGATATCTAC
>DJWX01000021.1:7823-15632 GCA_002448285.1 Candidatus Ruminimicrobiellum ovillum
ATTTTCTCCGAAAATTTATCACGAAATTTTATATTTGCCAAAAGGTTATTATACTAAATTTTGAGATAATTAAGTTAATATAGCATAGTCAGCTATTTTGAAATGATTGTATCTTTTATATGAGAAGACTTCTTCGGATAATCGCTGTTAAAATGTGCGCCGCGACTTTCCTTTCTTGCCATGGCGGACTTTATTATAATTTCGGCAACATCTACAAGATTTTTTACTTCCAAAAGTTCCATACTGACTTTAAAATCTCTGAAATGATTTTCAACTTCTTTTTTTACGATTTTCAACCTTTTTAAAGCCATTTTTAATCTTTCTTTTGTTCTTACTATACCTACATAGTTAGACATTAATCTTCTGACTTCTTCCCAATGTTGCAACATTATCGTAGGATCACCGTTACCCGTACTTTCGTTAACAAACTCTTTAACATTATCGTTAAACTTTATGTTAGGTAAAAGTTCTTGAGTTTTTTTGTAAGCATAGTGAGCAAAAACAAGACCGTCAAGCAACGAGTTTGAAGCAAGTCTGTTTGCACCTTGTAACCCGTTACAAGCATTTTCGCCTATAGCAAAAAGGTTTTGTATTGATGTTTGTCCGTCTTTATCCACGGCAATTCCGCCGCAACAATAATGTGCCGCGGGAACAACAGGTATCATATCTCTTGCCATATCTATTCCGTAGAACAAACATTTTTCGTATATGTTAGGGAACCTTTTTACTATAAAATCTTCCCCTCTGTGTCTTATATCAAGATAAACGAATTTATCGCCGCTTTTCTTAAGTTCGGTATCTATTGCTCTTGAAACTATATCTCTGGGAGCCAAATCTTTTAAAGGATGATACTTTTGCATAAAAGCTTCACCTTTTTGATTTTTCAATACCGCACCTTCACCTCTAACCGCCTCCGAAATTAAAAACGATTTTGCTATAGGATTATATAAACATGTGGGATGAAACTGTATGAATTCCATATTGGAAATGTTTGCTCCGGCTCTGTATGCCATTGCGATGCCGTCACCTGTTGCAACATCCGGATTAGATGTATATAAGAAAACTTTACCCGTTCCGCCGCAGGCAAGAACAACAACTTTTGCCAAGAAGGTTTCTACCGTAGAATTTTTCACATCGTATACATAAGCACCGCAACATTTTTTGTTCTCATCAACAATTAAATCTATTGCCATGTGATCTTCATATATGCTTACATTGTTTGCTTTTTGTATGTTTGAAACCAACACTTTTTCTATTTCTTCACCGGTAATATCTCCGGCATGAAGAATTCTTCTTTTACTGTGCCCGCCTTCAAGACCAAGTTCAAATTCCGAACTGTTATAATCTTTTTTGGCAAACTTCATTCCCATAGAAATAAGTTCTTGTATTCTTTCCGGTGCGGACTTAACGGCTATTTCAACGATTTCCTTATTGCAAAGCCCGTCACCCGCAACAAGAGTATCCTGTATATGAGATTCGAATGTATCGTCTTTATCGGTAACACAGGCAACTCCGCCTTGTGCTTTACCCGTGGAAGAATCAAACAATTTTTTCTTGGTAACAAGTGCAACATCGTTAGTTTTGCATGCTTTGAGTGCAAAACTAAGTCCCGCTATACCGCTGCCGATAACCAAATAATCTGTTTTTATCATTTTATTTTTGCTCTATTTTAAACCATTGTGTAAGTTCGCTAAGTAAATGTTTAGCTTTATCTTTATCACCGCTGTCTATTGCAACTTTTATTGCATCTATTTTTTTTCTGTCTTCTGCTACCGCAGTTCTAACATTCTTAACGGCTTCATTCATATTTTTTGCAAGTTCTATAGTTTCATCTTTTTTTCTGTGATGAATTTTTACGGTAAAATCACCGTTTTTTAATCTTGCGGTAACTTTTTCAAAAAAGAATATGGGGCCTATAAGTCTGTGAAAATAAAATATACTTTCTATTAAAACCAAAGCCATAAAACCAAGTATTGCCCAAAAAAAACCGCTTGTATACGATCTTACAAAATTCTTAATTGCACCGGCACTGAGTTGATCCATTCCGGGAGAATTCAATAACGAATCTAAAAACATATAATAAATCAATATCGACGAAACAACAATAATAGTTGCCAAAATCAACAAATATTTTATTTGCAATTTCGGTTTAACAATATATTGTCTTCTTTTTATTGTCATTTTTCCCCCAAGAAAAAATTTATTTTTTACAAACAATATTATCTATCAATCTTACATTTGAAACTTTAACGGCAACAGCTATTACTATAGATTTATCTTTATCTGTTGCCAAATCCAAAGTTTCGAAATTTCTAAGTTCAATATAATCTATTTTGCTCTCAGGTATATCCGAAATATTTTTTTCTATGTTCTTTTTTATATCTTTTAACTTTTTACCTTCTGCAAACTGTTTTTTTGCCAAACATAAAGATTTGTATATTCCGCAAGCATCTTGTTTTGCTTTTTCGGATAAATATGTGTTTCGGCTCGACATTGCAAGTCCCGACTTTTCTCTTACTATCGGGCACCCTACAACTTTTAAGTTAAAATTCAAGTCTTTAGCCATTTGTTTAACTATTATATACTGTTGATAATCTTTCAAACCGAAATATGCTCTTTGAGGCATAGCGATATTAAAAAGTTTTGATACTACGGTACAAACTCCCTGGAAATGTATAGGTCTTGTAACACCGCACATTATTTTCGATAATTTATTGTTGTATATGTATGTTGAAAAGTTGTCGTTATACAATGTTTTGTTTGTAGGTAAAAATAAGAAATCCACTTTGTTATCTTTACATACTTTTATATCGTGTTCTACAGGTCTCGGATATCTTTCATAATCTTCGTTCGGCCCGAACTGTATGGGATTTACATATACGGATACAACGGTTATATCGTTTTGCGATACGGACTTTTTCATTAATGAAATGTGTCCCGCATGCAACGCTCCCATTGTAGGAACAAGTCCTACTGTTTTACCTTTTTTCTTTAATCCTTCGATTGCTTTTTGTAGTTCTTCCGGTTTTCTTATAATTTTCATTTGTATGTATTTACCTCTTGCGGAAATTTTCCTTCTTTAACTTCTTTACTGTATTGTGCTGTTGCTTCTTGTATAACTTGTGCCAGGTTTGCATATTTTTTTACGAACTTAGGTGTAAAATCCGTAAACATTCCCAACAAATCGTCACTTACCAAAACTTGCCCGTCGCAATATCTTCCTGCTCCTATACCTATTGTAGGGATATCCAACTTTTCGGTAACCGTTTTTGCTATCGTTTCGGGGATTCCTTCAAAAACTATCATTGATACACCTGCTTTTTGCAACAACAAAGAATCTTCCAACAATTTTTTTTGAGACTCTTCATCTCTGCATTGAACCTTGTATCCGCCCATCTTTTTTATAGATTGAGGCATAAGCCCCAAATGTCCGACAATTTCTATACCTTCATTTATAATAGCTTTTATCGAATCTATTATTTCCAAACCGCCTTCAAGTTTTACCATATCGGCACCGGCATCAATAAGTTTCTTTGCATTTTCCGCTGCCAATTTCGGGTTATCTTCATAAGACTTGTAAGGCATATCGGCAACAACAACAACTTTTTCTTTATTTGTTCCTCTTGCCGTAGCTTTTGTATGATGTATCATATCATCCATCGTAACTGACAATGTATTTTCGTAACCGAGTTTTGTCATACCTACCGAATCGCCTACCAAAAACATATCCACATTTGAGTTAGACATAATTTTTGCCATAGTAGCATCGTAACATGTTACCATTACGATTTTTTCGTTGTTTTGTTTCATCTTCAAAAATTTTTCTAACATACTTTCCCTTCCGAAATTAATTATTAAAAAGTTTATAATTTACATTTTTAACATCAAAATCCAACGGATTAAATGCCGATGTTGCTATCAAATACCAACCTGTCGACGATGACGATGATACCCAACTTCCGTTTTTACCTCTCGGAATTTCCCACTCATTTGCAAAAGTCATATATATTTGTTTATCAGAAGGTTTTTTAGATGTGTACGGTAACGATTTATCTATCAAATTTAATTTATTTGAAACTTTCTCAATGTTTGATAAAATTTCTATTGCCTGTTTTTTATACCGTTTAGCCAACTCTCTTCTACCTTGTTTTAATGCATATTGAGCCATAGTTTGCAATGCCGTTACATGAAAACCTGTTCCTTCAAACCATACCATTCTATAATTTTTTCTTCTGCCTTGTTGATTGGTAAAATCATAACCTTTTATTTCCATATCACCTATCTTATCCGTAACCAAATAATTATCTTCGGCAAATTGCATCATATCAAAAGGATCTATACCTAACTCTTCCAATCTCTTGGGTGTAACCGCGGGAATTGTCCACGAAATAGTATCTAAAGCATCGGTTCTATCTACTCCGTGGGAGTTGTATCCCATATTAAAAGTTCCTTTATTTTTATCAAGAATAAGTTTTGTAAGCCATCTTTCTATATTTGTCATTTCTTCATTTATATCTTTTAATCCGTAATTTGCTCTTTCAAAATAAGAAACAACATTTTTATTCGAATTTTTATAAATATATTTTAACATTCTCAACACTGCATAATAATCTATAACATTTTCGGTTGAATAAACCGTAGACCAATCCGGAGGTTGCCATCCGTAACCCATACTGGGAGCACCTTTTTCAGAATTTGAAAATTCGTAATGTCTTATTTCTCTTGCCCATTTCGCCATACTGATTAAAAACGGAATATAATCTGTTTTACCCGTTATGGCCGTATATTGTAAAATTGCAATGGCAATCCACATATTGGGTCCCAAATGAACTCTGTTACCGTCTATTCCCGGTTTTAACCCCCACCTTGTTCTTTGCATATCGGTTCTATAAGCATTGCATAATCCGTAATAGTCGCCCTTTGAAGCATAAAATTCTTTTTTGAAAAGCATAAATAATTTTTCGGCTTTTTTATATTGTCCGGACAAAATATAACTGATTGATGCTATTGAACTGTCATAAACAAATGCTTGTGCATCGAGAACACCTTTTGAACCGATTATAAAAGAACTTGTAAATAAATCGTAAGAATAAAGAGAAGTTCCTCTAAAACTTTCAACAAGCCCGTTAACGGATGAGGTTTGCCTGTCATAAAAGCTTGCGGTTCTCATTTGATGTCTGTAAAAATCTTCATTTAAAGATTCCGTAGCGAATTGCTCTCTGTAAGACTTATCTACAATATCAATACAATAACCCGTTGAAAAAATAAAAATAAGTGATATCGTTAATAAAAAAATTTTTTTCATATTCTTAAAAAAAAACACTATCTCTTAAAAAAGAGATTGTGTCTATTATATCATATTTGGAAATATAAAAAACTAACTTATGGTAATGTTTATGGAAACGGTTACACCTTGACAAAAAAGGGTTATCGTTCCTTTACCTCTTTCTTCAGCGGTAAATATTGTATTTTTCAATGTTTTTGAAGAAAAACTTCCCAACTCATCACCGGCTTCATTACAGGAAACAGACCATCTTACAGGTTCGGAAATATTTTCCATTTTTATATTTTTTATAACTGCTTCCAACTCTTTATAGTCACCTACGCTTAAAGTTAAATCTTCCGCCGGTTCTATTTGTAAAATCATAGTATTGTTCAACAACTTATCTCTTTTGGTACAAGCACCGAAACAAACCGTTAAACAAACAAATAATAATGATAAAAATAATAATTTTTTCATATTTTTTCTTCCAAATTAAATAGAAAACCTGGTTCTGTATCTCAGCATTACACCATCTTTTCCATAAGTATCAATATTAAACTTTTCAAAGGCATACTTTTTGGATTCTCTGTTTGCAACCAAATAAGCATCAACAACGGCAAATATCCAAGTTGCAATAGCAACACCGCCCAAGATTCTTGAAGTATTTAAATCGTTTTCATAATCATCATAATAAGAAGATTCTCTTGCACCTAACCTTTCATAAGTAACATAATCACCTTCCGATTTTGCAAGATAATAAAATGTTCCGAACACGGAAACCGCAAAAACGCCGAAAACTATCCATCCTTTTGTTTTTTGATTATTCCAACCTTGCCCCCAACCGGGCATAACAGCAGAACGAAGTGCCGCATTCATTGCAGTATATTCCGAAAAATCACAAGTCAATGTACATGCTCCTGCATTTGTGCAATTCAATAACATAACAGAAATGATGATTACAATAAATTTTTTAATCATAATTATTCTTTAGTAAACCTTATATCATCCAAATAAACTTCTCCGCCGTTTGTTATTCCGGTTGCTATCAAAGCCATGGATATATCGTATTCTATTTGTGTCATATCTTGGATATTAGTTAACTGAACGGAAACTTCCTGCCAATTTGGAGTAACATCCTTATCGGACATCTCCGCATATGCCCAACTTCCGCCGCTTTTTTTCGGAATTTCTATTCTAAATTTACAACCTTGATATAATCTTCCCTTTATCCAAAATTTCATATAAACATAACCGCTTTTTGATAAATCAACTACCCCGCCTACCTGTTCTCTTGCCATTAAACCAAAACCGAAAAAGCTTTTATCCCGGTCGTTAACATTTCCGACCCAAGAAAACTTCACACATTTTCTTCCGCATTTAGGCTGACTCGTACATGCAAAATCAAGTTTTACTTTATGCCAATCCGCACAAGACGAATCATCTTCCCATCTTTTGGGTTCCAAAGAACCTTTTGTATTTATTTCATCATCGTAAATATACCAAATATCAGGCCAAGAATCTATCGGATCATGAATACCTAATAATGCTCTGACAGGATATCTTTCGCATGAAGCAAAACATATCATACAAAGCAAACAAAATGATAATAATTTAACAAGTTTTCTATTCATATCTTATATCATCCAAGAAAACGGTACATCCTTTAGGATTATCTCTCTTAGAAAAAACTATACAAAATCCGCCCGAAATAGAACTTAAATCAGACTGAGATAAGTCTATGGTATATTTTTTCCAACTGCCTGTCAATTTAATCTTTTTTAGCCAAGCAACATCGGTATCACTGTAGTCACCTGAAATTCCGCCTATTTTAACTTCCGATATTATTTCGTAACCGTTCGCTCCTCTTGCCCAAAAAGTTAACTTAGTTGCTCCGGTTATATTGTATCCGCCTTTTTTATCTCCCCAATTGTTTGCAGGATGCTGCCAATAAATTCCTGCCCACTGTTTTAAACCTTCGGCATTATATCTCATTTTTATACAACTTTTACCGTCATGCATATTTTGACTGCAGGACTGGTCCAACTCCAAGTTAGCAACATCCCCCATCCAACCGGACGGTGCATAATGATTTTTTGAAGACATAAAATCTTCATACACATAAAAAGGTTCAAAAGTATTTGCATTTTCAGCAGCCTTATTTGTATCCGTGTCAGTACCTTTTACTGCCGTTGAAGGAACACATGCACAAATAAAGCAACTTAATAAAAACATCGATAATGTTAAAACTTTTGTTCTTTTCATTTTTCCCTTTTTATATTTGGGGCAGGGAATTAACCCCGCCCCATAAAATCAATTATTCATAAATAACATCATCTAAATAGATTATAAATCCGTTAGGATTATCATCTTTAGATGCTGCAAAGCAGAATCCACCGATTACGTGGCTCAAATCTTTACCTGTTAAATCGATTGAATATTTCTGCCATTCTTTTGTTAATTCAATAGGACCTACTGCTGCTGAATCTGAATCCGGATATTCTCCGGTGATTCCGCCCATCTTGAATTCTGCTATCTTTTCTCCGCCG